>DAOTUD010000178.1:0-3874 GCA_034437275.1 Anaerolineae bacterium | reverse complement strand
GGCTGCAAGAACAGGCGACTGCTCATGACACTACGATCCCCGAGTATATCAAAGCGATCCTGGCCAATCACTTGAAGCGACACAATTTGCAGGATTGATCCCCTTGCACAAACCGACCGGCGGCACTACGATAGACGGCAGGATTCGCATGTACAGCAGAGGTGCGTGGGCATGAGCAACCTGGTCGAAACCGAAGTCAAGATCGCCGTCGACAGCCTGGAGGACATCGCCGGGCAGCTAGAGGCTGCCGGGGCGACGCTCGTCCGGGCGCGCGTGTATGAGAACAACGTCCGCTACGAGAACGCCGACGAAACGCTGACCCCCAACGGCATCGTGCTGCGGCTGCGCCAGGACGACACCGCGCGGCTGACATACAAAGCGCCGCCCAGCGCGGATTCCGACCTGCCGGACGACGTGCTCACGCGCTTCGAGGCCGAGGTCACGGTCGACGATTTCGACGTGATGGACCTGATCTTGCAGCGGCTGGGCTTTCACCCCTCCGTGGTGTACGAGAAATACCGCACCACGTACCAGCTTGGCGAGGCCGAGATCGTGCTGGACGAGATGCCCTTCGGCAGCTTCATCGAGGTCGAGGGGACAGAGCCGGCCATCAAGGCCACGCTGGCGACGCTGGGGCTGTCCGGTGCGCCGCGCATCCTGGCGAGTTACATGGAGCTGTTCGACCGGGTCAAGGCGGCGCACGACCTCGACTTCCACGACCTGACGTTCGCCAATTTCGAGGACATCGACGTGTCGCCCGACCCTGCCTCACAGCGCACCCCACAGGAGGATTAGGCGTTGAGCATATCGAAAAAAGAGTTGTTTCCCCGTTCCAGCGGCATTTTGCTGCATCCCACCTCGCTGCCCGGCCCGTATGGCATCGGCGACCTGGGCGCGTGGGCCTACCGGTTCATCGACACGCTGGCCGCCGCCGGACAGTCGGTGTGGCAGGTGCTGCCGCTCGGCCCTACCGGGTTCGCCGAGTCGCCGTACCAGTGTTTTTCCGCGTTTGCGGGCAACACCAACCTGATCAGCCTGGACAAGCTGGTCGAGGCGGGCTGGCTGACGCCGCGCGATGTGGCCAGCAAGCCGTATTTTTCGCCGCGCCGCGTGAACTACAGCGACGTGATCGAGCATCACGACGAGCTGCTGTCGCTGGCCTACGACCGCGCCGCGCAGGACCCCACCGCCTGCGCGCAGTTCAAAAGCTGGACGGCCCACTCGGACCGCTGGTGGCTGGACGATTACGCGCTGTTCATGGCGCTCAAGGAGTATCACGGTGGGCAGCCCTGGACGCAGTGGACCGAGGGCGAAGCCCTGCGCGAGAAGCAGGCGCTCAACGCGGCGCGCGTCAACCACTCGTGCCGCATGGCCGAGCACCGCTTCCGCCAGTGGGTGTTCGACCGGCAGTGGCAGGCGCTGCGGCGCTACGCCCACGCGCGCGGCGTCCGCATCATCGGCGACATCCCGATCTACGTGGCGCACGACAGCAGCGACGTGTGGTCGCACCCGGAACTGTTCGACCTGCAGATGGACGGCAGCCCGACCTTTATCGCGGGTGTGCCACCGGACTACTTCAGCGCGACCGGCCAGCGTTGGGGCAACCCGCTGTACCTGTGGGACGAGCACCGCAAGACCGGTTACGACTGGTGGTTCCGGCGCATCAAGGCCACCTTGCAGCAGGTCGATATCCTGCGCATCGACCACTTCCGCGCCTTCGACCGCTACTACAAGATTCCGGCGGACCGCAAGACGGCGCAAGGCGGGCGCTGGGTCAACGGGCCGAAGCTGGACTTTCTGCACGCGCTGCGCGCTATGCTGTGCGACGAGTTGGGCTACACGCCGGACAGCCTGCCGATCATCGCCGAGGACCTGGGCGACGACCTGGGCGACGCGCCCAAGCTGCGCGACGCGATGGACCTGCCGGGCATGAAGGTGCTGCAATTTGCCTTTGGGCCGAACCCGGACGAGCGCGCGCGCTTCCAGCCGCACAACCACACCGAGAATTTCATCGTCTACACCGGCACGCACGACAACAACACGTTTATGGGCTGGTGGACGTGCGAATCCAGCGCCGAGGATCGCCGGCGGCTGCTGGATTACGTCGGCGCGGACCACATCGCCGAGCCGCACTGGACGCTGATCGAGATGGGGATGCAGTCCATCGCGCACACGTTCGTGATCCCGCTGCAGGATGTGCTGGGCGGCGGTCCGAGCACGCGCATGAATCGCCCCGGCGTGCCGACCGGCAACTGGCGCTGGCGCTGCCTGCCCGGTGACATTCCGGACGACATCCGCGGCACAGCCTGGGACCGGCTGCGGCAGCTCACGCTCGATGGTGAGCGCGACTGAGCGATCTCAGTGCCGTAGACCGTAAAAAACCTCATAAAAACTGGCGCATGGCCCACCGATTCGCAGCGCGGGCACAACTAAAGAAGTGAGCACATACGGAACGCTCGACAGGAGGACGACATGATGCAGCACAAGGTTAAGGGTGTGGTCGTGGCGATGTTGGTGGTGATGGTCGGGCTGGTGGTGGGGGCGTTGGCGCTGAGCTTAGATGATGGCGTGTCGCTGTCCGGTTCGGCAGCCGATCCCGGCCCGCGCCGTTCTGCGCCGGCGTACAAGATCATCGTGAATGGCGATCACCTGTACATGATGTGGCCCACCGACCGGCCCAACCCCACCGGGTGGAAAGACGCTGGCTTCGCGGGCAGCGAGCAGGACTGCCTGCGTTACCTCGAAGGCTTGCGGCCCGCCGCCGACCCCCTCTCCCCGGACGGGCTGATCCGCGCCAGCCGGTGATCCCTCACCATACGCCGGAGCGTGCGGCGTCAGATGTGGTTGTGATGGGCAATGGTGATGGCGACGTTGCCGCGTTTGTGGCCGGATTCGACGTAGCGATGCGCCGCGACGATTTCCTCCAGCGGATAGGTCTTGTCGATGAACGGTTTGACCTTTCCCGTTTCGATCAGTTCCTTGAGAAAAAGCAGCTCCTCACGCCGCGTGCCGCTGCCTGAATCGGTGTGTACATTGAGATACACGCCGCCCGGCTTGAGCGCCGTTTTCGCGCGCCTGGGCGGGAACTTCGCCACTGCGTCAAACACCACATCATAGATCGCCCCGCGCTGGGTGAAGTCTTCCTGCGTGTAGTCGATGACGTGATCCGCGCCGAGCGATGTCACCAACTCGACATTCCGGGTGCTGCACACGCCGGTCACTTCTGCGCCGAAATGGTGTTTGGCAAGCTGCACCGCATTTGTACCGACTGCGCCAGACGCGCCATAGATCAAGACGTCCTGCCGGGGCAGGATGTTCGCCCGGCCCAGGCAGCGTAAGGCGGTCATGCCGCCCCCCGGCACAGCGGCGGCCTCCTCGTAGCTGAGGTTGTCCGGCTTGATCGCCAGCAGCCCGTCTTCCGGCAGGCATTTATACTCCGCATAACCGCCGAAACTGGCCTCGAACGTCGAAGCAAACACCGGATCGCCGGGCTGGAAGCGCGTCACGTCCTGGCCGACGGCTTCGACATCCCCGGCCAGTTCCATGCCCAGGATTTTGCGGCGTGGCTTGCGGATGCCCAGATACAGCCGCGCGGGGAGCCACTGTGCGCGCGGCACGTCGAACGCCCGCATACGGATGTCGCCCCGCGTGACGGTCGTCGCGCGGACTTTGACCAGGACTTCATTGGCTTTGGGCGTGGGTTTGGGCACGTCGGTGAGGCGGAGCACCTCCGGCGGGCCGTAGTGTTCGTAGATGACGGCTTTCATGTTTCCTCCAGGTTTGTTTTGATAGATGGGGAGATCAGGCGCTGCCCTTCTCCGCCAGCGTGATGATCACGTGGCCGCGTTTTTGGCCGGATTCGACGTAGCGATGC
>DAOTUD010000177.1:0-12263 GCA_034437275.1 Anaerolineae bacterium | reverse complement strand
CTGAGTTTTGTTATTTCCGGTTGGCCAACGGTCGCCTCTTAGCGGTCGCTGGAGACGATGCGCAGGATGTAGATGAACAGGTTGACGAAGTCCAGGTACAGCTTCAAGGCCCCGATGATGGCGACCTGCCGCACGATGGCGGCCTCGCTGCTCACGCCCTGCATCTCGATCTGCGAGGCACTGCGTTTGATCCACTGTGTGTCGTAGGCTGTCAGCCCGACGAAGATCAACACCCCGGCATAGGTCACGATCCAGTACAGCGTTGCGCTGGCGAAGAAGATGTTGGCGATGCTGGCCACGATCAGCCCGATCAACGCCATGAGCAAAATGCCGCGAAACTGCGAGAGGTCGACCTCGGTGGTGTAGCCGATGATGCTCATCGCGCCGAACATCGCGCCGGTGGCGAACAGCGCCAGCAGAATCTCCGGCAGGTTGGCGAAGTAGAACACGACCGACATCGT
The DNA here is from genome assembly GCA_034437275.1 of Anaerolineae bacterium. Classification (GTDB taxonomy): domain Bacteria; phylum Chloroflexota; class Anaerolineae; order Aggregatilineales; family Aggregatilineaceae; genus TC-15. The sequence goes on along the minus strand of DAOTUD010000177.1, from coordinate 11,802 downwards.
CAGGCCGTTGAGCGCGGCATAGGCCAGGAACAGCCGCGTCGCGCGTTCGGCGGGCATCTTGAAGATGCGCGCCGCCAGCCAGAAGACCAGCACCAGCTCGGCGATCATGGCCACGAACAGCAATGGCCCCAATGCCGCCGCCAGCCCCGTGGTATAGAACACCAGCGCCAGCCCGAAGGTCAGCGCCAGCCCAGCGGTCATCCACATGTACACCTGCCGCATCACTGCCTGCATATCGACGCTGCGACCGGCGACTGCGACCTGTTGTGCTTGTGGGCGATAGATATCCATAACGTTGTGTCCTCGTTTGTGATAGTCTGTAGTGTGTTATGCTATAGATTATACCGCTCCTGGCTTTCCGACACATGTTTGAAAATGGTTAAAATCTGTCATAAAGTGACTTACAGGTTGCCAACTGGCCCCAAGCCTGCTACCTTTGGAGCAGGCAACGTGTAAGGGAAGGGGTCGGTATGCGTTGCAGCACGTACCGTTGGCGCTGCCTGGCAAACACGTCGGGCGGCCAGCGGTTAGAATTGCGTGCTATACTAGTTAAAAACTGCGGAGAAAGCCGTACAATGGAGCAGCAGCCCCAAGCGCCACTTCAGCCGGTGATCTGGTTGGGCAGAAATACAGCCTTGCTGGATGCAGCGCGGCGTATGGTGGATATTCATCATGTATACACCCCCAAGACGCTGCTGCAAGCGCTCCAGCACCGGCTGGCGGGTTGTGTCGTGTTGGACCTGGCGCGCGATGACTTCGACCTGGCCCCCTTGCTGCGGCAGATTCGCCACACATGGCCGGATGTGCACATCGTCGGGCTGGTCGAAAACGCCACCGCGCCGCCAGACTTCAGCGAGGTGGACCAGTTTTTGCCGTATGACACGCCCGACAGCGTTCTCCAGGATGTGCTGCACCATCTGGCCGCGCCCCCCGCGCCCGATGATGACCAAAAACAGTTCCGGGATTATCATCAGCTCCAGGCCCGCACGCGCCACCTGGAAGGGCTGTTGCAGGCGACGTTTACCATTTCCGGCGCGGTCGCCGAGGGGGATATCCTGGGCGACCTGCGCGAAGTGGCGCGCGTCGCGGTCGATGCCGACGATATGGCGATCCTGATCGCGTCGCCGGACTACAGCGACCTGTCGGACGCGCTGAACCTGGGCGTCGATGAGCAGTATCTGGCGGTCTGCCGCGATCATCTCCTGGCGCTGCCCCCAGAAGGCCGCAAACTGTACCTGGGCGATGAAGTGCTGCTGCGCGAACGGCTGCCGGACATGCTGCGCTCGGCCCCGCGCGTGCGCGAAGCGGAAGCTGCCGGGGCGTGGTCCTACATGCGGCTGCCGCTGATCTCCGAGCAGCAGTTGATTGGGGTGGTGGCGCTGTTCTCGCAGACGCCGGGCCAGTTCAACGGCGCGCACTTGCAGCTGGGGCGGCTGTTCGCGGCCCAGGTGTCTGCGGCGGTGCGGAATATGCGGCTGTACTGGCGGCTCAACCGGGCGGAACAGCACCAGCGCAGCATCAGCCGCGTGGCGTACCTGATCGCCGAGGACCTGGCGCTGGATGCGGTGCTGGCGCGCATTGTCGAGGAGGCGGTGCGGCTGGTGCAGGGCGAGTTGGGGATGGTGCTGCTGGTCCAGCCCGACCAATCGCTGCTGGTCAGCGCCGAGTACGGCTCCGGCAGCCAGGACCTGGTCGGCTACCAGGTAGCGTCCGGGGTGGGGCAGGCCGGGCAGGTGGCGCTCAGCGGGCAGCCCAGCGTCATCACGGATTACCCCAACTGGGAAGGGGCCAACGATGACCTGCGCGATACCGTCACGCCGGACGCGGTGCTGTTCGCGGTGCCGCTGGTCTATCGCGGGCGGGTGCTGGGCGTCTTGCAGGTGATAGCCTCCGACCGCGAGTCGCAGAGCACGCGCGAAAAGCTGCAAATCCTGCGCGTGTTGGCTCCCCAGGCCGCCACTGCTATCGCCAAAGCCCAACTCCACGAGATCGTGCGCCAGGACCGCCAGCAGTTGCAGGCGATCCTGGACCACACCGCCGCTGCTGTCGCCCTGTGCGACCAGGAAGGCCACGTGCTGATGATGAATTCCGAGTCCGAGCGCCTGTTAGAGGTGCTGGATATCTTGCTGGACGACGTCAGGGTGCACCCGCTGCCGGACCTGCTGCAGGAGTGGCTGGACGACGTGCCCCCGCTGGCGCAAACCGGCAACGTTATCGAGGTCAACCTGGGGGCGGTGGGCGAGTATTTGCTGCACATCGCGCCGATCACCAAGGCGGACGGCACGATCGACCGCTACGTCGGCGTGGCGCAGGACGTATCCGACCTGCGGCGGCTGGACCGCATGAAATCCGACATGATCCATATTCTGTCGCACGATTTGCGTAACCCATTGGGGCTGGCGCGCGGCTCGATTGAGCTGCTCGACGAGCCGGATATGTCCGACCAGCAGCGCGCCGACCTCAAGGCCATGATCATCAGCAGCCTGGATCGCATGGACCAGTTGATCCAGGATGTGGTCGACCTGGAGATGGCCGGGGCGCTGGGTCAGGAGACCGCGCTGCCCTACAAGCTGCCGCCGCTGGTACAGAAGGTGATCCGGCGCAACCAGGACAAAGCCGCCAGCCAGGACATCGCGCTGCGCTACCACGAACAGCATCTCCCCCCGCGCCGGCTGCGCGGCCATGCGGTGCTGGTCGGGCAGGCGATCGATAACCTGGTGAGCAACGCCATCAAGTATACGCCGGCGGGCGGGCACGTCGATGTCACGCTCTCGATGGAGGGCGAATACGTGCTGGTCCGCGTGGCGGATGATGGCTACGGCATCCCGGGCGAGAGCATCCCCTACCTGTTCCAGCAGTTCTACCGCGTCAACGACAAGCGCACCCGCCACATTCAGGGCACCGGGCTGGGGCTGAGCCTGGTGAAGACGATTGCCGAGGCGCACGGCGGGCATGTGACGGTGCACAGCGAAGTCGACAGCGGCAGCGTCTTCAAGCTGTACCTGCCGCTGAACCCGCGCTTCGAGCAGGCCCAGTCCAGCACGCCGATTATGCGGCTGGACCTGTCCGGCCTGGCCAAATCCCTGCACAGCGATCTGTCATCCGCCGATTAGAGGCTGGTCCCCATGTCTGTTAAAAAACTGGCACAGCAGCAGTTTGGCGCACATGCTGCTGATTATGTCACGTCGGAAACGCACGCACGCGGCAGCACGCTGGCGCACCTGCTGGAGGCCATCGCCGCGCGGCCCGGCCAGCACGCGCTCGACATCGCCACCGGCGGCGGGCATACTGCGCTCGGGCTGGCGGAGCACGGCACCTGGACCGTCGCCGGAGATTTGACGCTCGCCATGCTGCGCGCTGCCCGCCAGCACATCGCCGCGCAGCACCCGGCGCGGGTGGACTACGTGCAGCTTGACGCCGAAGCGCTGCCCTTTCCCGCTGCCGTCTTCGACATTGTGGCCTGCCGCATCGCGCCGCACCACTTCCCGCAGGTCGCGCAGTTCGTGCGCGAGGCCGCCCGCGTGACGCGCTCCGGCGGCGTGACGGCGGTCGTCGACGAACTGGTGCCCGGCGATCCCAAGACCGCGCGCTACATCAACGCCTTCGAGCGCCTGCGCGATCCCAGCCACGTGTGGAGCTACAACCGCGTCGAATGGGAGGGGTTCTTTCGTGGGGCGGGGCTGGCACTGCGCGGCTTCGAGGCGATCCCCACGTCGCTGGCGCTCACCCCCTGGGCGGAGCGCATGGGCTGCGACGCGGCGACCATCGCGCGGCTGCGGGCCATGCTGCGTCACGCGCCGCCGTCCGTCGCGGCGTGGATGCAGCCCCATGTCCCCGACGCCGGCGAAGCGACGTTCGTGCTGTGGCAGTTCGTGCTGCTCGGCGAGAAAGCTTAGGCGTTGTGACGCGGACCAGGCTGGTGCCGGTTGGCGGGGAGGGCGGGCGCTATGCTTCGCGCTGGAAGGTCACGAAGCGTGATATCTCGCGCGCGGAGAGGTCGCGCGGCGGGGCGACCACGTAGTAGCCGTCGATCCACAGCGGCCCGTCGCCGAGCTGGTCCGCGAAATACTCGGCGCTGAGCGCGGCGGTTTCGTCCATCAGGTGCGTGATCACCTCGGCGGGCAGCGTGTTGTGCGGCATGTTCAGCGTGAGCTGCACGTAGTCGGCGTCGATCACCAGGTCGTCGATGTCCCATTCGTTGTCGCCGGCGATCTCCTGCAGCCACGCGGCCAGCGCGTCGGCCAGGTCGCCGCTGAGTTCCAGGGCCGGGTCTGCCGGAATCCATAGGCAGGTGTAGGCGGTGTACGGCTCGTCGGCGGGCGGCGGTGGGGCGGGCTGTTCGTCTGCGGGCGCGGCAGTCTCCTTGCGCAGGCCCTCCGGCGGGCGGAGGTCGGTGGGCCGGCTGGGGAGCGTCTGGGCCGCTGCCGGATCGCCGGGCATGATGGCTTGCGCCTGGTCTTCGGGCACCAGGTCCAGCGACTCGCTCAGCCGCCGTGCTTGCAGGCGGATGGTGCGCACCGGCATCGAGGCGTTGAAGGCCATGCTCAGGATCATGCCCTCGTCGACCAGCTTGCTGTACAGCAGGAATTCCCCCGCTTCGGGCAGGTTCACGAAGCGGATCAGCGCGTCGGAGTGGGACGGGCCGGACTGCCACGCCTTGTCGACGATCTGGAACAGCCGCGTCATTGCCGCCTCCGGCAGATCGCCGGCTTCGGCCAGCAGTTCGCCGGGGTAGGAAAGCAGCGTCGCCTGGGCCGAGCTTTCCAGCGAGAACTGCGTCAACTGGACCGCGATCTGGGCCAGCGCGGAGTCGTCGTCGCGGTCGTCGTCGGGTTCGTCCGCTTTGTCGTCCACGTCGCCGCCCAGCATCCGCGCCGCCGTCTCGACCGGCACCGCGATCAGCTCGTCCTCGTCCAGCACAAAGTCATCGTCCTCGTCAGCAGCGGGTGTTGCGGCGTCTTCTTCCCAATCCACTGCCAGCGCTGCCGCATCGTCTTCGTCACCGGCTTCGGCCTCGTCGGCGGTGTCCTCCGCGTGCTGAACCTGAGCGTAGGTGTCCTCGATGATCGTGTCCAGGGTTTCGTCGAAGTCCTCGGCCTCCTCGCCGGCGGGATGATCTTCCGCCGGGGGGGCGATGGCCTCGCGCTGCTCCTCAGCGCGATCACCGGCGAGTTCCTGCTCGGCTGCCGCGTAGGCGATGTTGGCGCGGCGGGTCGTCTCTTCGTCCGGCGGGCCGAACTCCTCGATTTCAGGTTCGAACATGGCCGCGAATTCGTCTGCGCCGGGCACGTCTTCGTCCCAGTCCACCGGGCGCGCCGCCTCGTCGATGGCGTCCTCCTCGGCGCGCGGCGGCAGCACCGGCGTGTCGTAGCCGGTGGTGTCCGGGTCGTCGATGGAGGCCGGGGGCGGCGCGATCTCTTCCGGCAGCGGGATGTCGTCCGGCGGCGGAGGCGTGCGCTCCAGGTGATCGAACAGCGCTTCGAGCTGTTCGGCCTCGTGCGTGTCGGTGGGGGGCGCGTCGGCTTCGCGCTGCCAGGACGGCAGCGGCTTGAGGTCGGGGCGCTGAGGATGGGCCTCGGGCAGGCGATCCTCGATCTGGCGCAGCAGGTCATCGAGCGAAAAATCGAATTCGTCATCCGGCGCGCTGACCGCGTTGAGCGCGGTGGTGGCCGGGTATTTCGACGAGTCTTCCTCGTGCACCGGCGGCTCGTCGATGGGCGGCCCCGCGTCGGTCCATTCTTCGGGGACGCTGTCCGGCGGCTCGATGCCCTCGGCTTCGTAGGCTTGCAGCCACGCCGGGGCGTCTTCGTCGGCTTCCATGTCCTCCGGGATCGCTTCGGCTTTGGCGGGGGGCTGGCCGGTCCCTTCGCGTTCGGCCCCGCTGTAGGTCGGTTCCTCGTATGGTTCGTCGTCGATCTCCTCCCCGGCCATTGCCGCCAGTACGTCCTGGAAGGTCGGGTCGAACAGTTCTTCGACCACATCGCCGATGGTCGTGTCGTCTAATTCCGATTCGCCGCTGTCGTCTGCCGAAGGGGTCAGCGAGACGCCCTGCCGGATCGCGTTCAGCACGTAGTCGAACACGCTGCTGGCCTGGTCGTAGTCGTCTTCTTCGCCACGTTCGCGGGCGACGTCCTGCGCGATGGACTCCAGCAGATCGTCCAGCGAGGGGTGTGATTCGTCGGGCACGCGCATCGAGTCCACCAGGTCGTGAAAGGCGCGATCATCCGGCGAGCGTTCGCGGTCCTCGGGCGGGGACTGGGCGACCGCGTCCAGCACCTCGTCGAAATCCTGCGGCGCTGCTTCGTCGTAAGGGTCCAGGGCGCGGGTGCGTACCGGGTCGTCGTAGTCGTCGTAGTCGTCGTAATCATCGTCCGCTTTCTCGACCCAGCCCTGGCGGTCCAGCATATCGTCCAAGGATTCGGTTTTGGAGAGTTTGGACGTTTCCTCCGGGGTTTCCGTATCCCACAGCCGGGTGGTGGTGGGTTCGTCCTCGTCCATGTCGTCGAGGGCGCGCGTGCGGGCCGGGGACCGCTCGTCCTCGTCGTCGATCAGGCTGGTCCCGCCCAGGCTGGAGGTGTCGTCGTGTTCCTCCCAGTCGAGCGCGTCGCTGGGGCTGTGGTCGAAGGCTTCAAACTCATCGAGCACGGCCTCGCGGTCGAAGTCCTCTTCTGGCGCAGGCGGGGCGTCGTCCTGCTCCGGCAGCAGGTGGCGCAGCGCGGCGGGCATTTCGGGCGGCACAAAATCATCCGTTTCGGTCCCCGGCTGCTGGAGGTTTTGGGTTCGCGTCAGCACGCTGCGCATATACGGGATCAGGTCGCGAGCTTTGAACGGCTTGGGGAGGATGCCCTGCGCATTGATGAAGCGTGCCCGGTCTTGCTCTTGGGCCGACGATGGCGCGAGGATCACCGGCGTGCGCGGCTGGACGTAGTGCAGTTGGGCGATGCACTGCATCACGTCCATGTCGGGCAGGTTGAAGGCGATCACTGCCACGTCGAAATTGCGCTCGCGGACCAACTCGATCGTGGCCTCCCCGCTGCCAGACACGGTCACGGCAAAGTCGCCTGTGCCCTCCAGCGCCTGCTTGAGGTTGATAATGAAGCTGATGTCCGGATCGATAAGCAAGACTTGTGTCGGCATAGATTGCCCCACCCGATGTCCACAACGATTTACACTCTCATTGTACTGCGAGCCTGCTCCGCAGGCAATTGCAGCAACCCATGAGTCTGGCCGCGGCTCGCTCTCCGCTTTCCTCGCTCCATCCGAGACGGACGCTTGCGCGTTCTGTGGCGAGTCCCGGCCTGCTGTGCACCATAAAGCCCGTTTTTTCCGGCTGTGCTGGCGGCAGAGGGACCAATCCGCAGCCGATTCACGCTGGCGTGGCTGCAATGTTATACTAGGGATGACTATTTTTTGACCTGTCACATCAGGAGGAGGAAAAAACATGTTTCGTAAAGTTGCTGTCATGGTGATCATTGTGCTGCTGGCCAGCGCCGCGTTAGTGGGCTGCGCCGACGAAGGACCAGAGGGACCCGCCGGCTCGCAGGGACCGCCCGGCCCTGAAGGCCCACAGGGCGAACCTGGCCCGGAAGGCCCACAGGGCGAACCCGGCCCGGAAGGCCCACAGGGCGAACCCGGCCCGGAAGGTCCACAGGGCGAACCTGGCCCGGAAGGCCCGCAGGGCGAACCCGGCCCTGAAGGTCCACAGGGCGAACCCGGCCCTGAAGGTCCACAGGGCGAACCCGGCCCTGAAGGTCCACAGGGCGAACCCGGCCCCGAAGGTCCACAGGGCGAACCCGGCCCCGAAGGTCCACAGGGCGAACCCGGCCCGGAAGGTCCACAGGGTGAACCTGGCCCGGAAGGCCCACAGGGCGAACCCGGCCCCGCAGGTCCACAGGGCGAACCCGGCCCGGAAGGCCCGCAAGGTCCCCCCGGGATCAGCGAGCTTGAAACGGTGACGACATCCGAACTGGTCGAGAATTACGGTGTGGTGACGGTGCTGTGCCCCGACGGCAAGCAGGCGCTATCCGGCGGCGCAGCGGTGCCCGAAGCCGCCGCACTCAACAAAAACTATCCCCTGGATGATCTGGCGGGCTGGGAAGCCTCGGCCAGCGGCCCCGGCTTCTTCCGGCTGCGGGTCTACGCCGTCTGCGCGACCGTCGCCGAGTAGCGGCCCAACCTCCCGCGCGCTGGCAACAGCGAACGCTTTCCGATAGACTAACTCCCCCCGTATCGCGCCCGCGCTGCGCCTGCGGGGGGAGGTTCGTCAGGTCATGTTGCGGGCGTAATGTACGGTATACTAGTCGGGGGTTATGCTAGATATCCTGGCGCGTGTGTCGATGGTTTACCCCTCCCTAAATCCCTCCCCGTGAACGGAGAGGGACTTTGGGTCCCGGTTTGTTTCCCCTTCTCCGCGCGCGGGGAGGGGTAAAACTAGCATAACGCCCTAGGGATGTTTGTGTTTGTTATGTGTATTGCTGCTATCGTGAAGCCTATGAGGATCAAGTTACTTATGCGCCGAGCGCTGCTCACTTTCCTGCCGCTGGCCAGCATCGTCAGCCTGTCACTGTTTACCTTACTCGTGCCGCCCGCCGCCGCCCAGGACGGGGATCGCTGCCGGGACGTCTACTTCGCATCCATCGCAACCATGCTGGACAACTGCGCCGGCCTGCCCGGCGGCAGTCTGTGCTGGGCGGTGGGCGAGGATATTGTGATCGATACCACATCCGGCCAACTGGTCAGCGGGCCGGGAACCACCGTGCCTTACGGCGTCGTCACCGCGTTCGAGCTTCCGCCCAACGGCGGCGATCTGTGGCGGCTGGTGCGTGTTCACCTCACGGATATGGTGGACTATACCAGGTTCGCCACGCTGCTGGCGATGGGGCCATTGGCGGTCGAAGTGGTGGCGGACGACACGCTGCCACCCGGCCACGTTTTGACACTCCAGACCGGCAGCGCCCCCCCGTGTGACGACCTGGCCCGCCCCGGCCTGCTGGTGCAGTCGCCGGAAAACAGCCTGACCCTGCTCCGCGTAAACGGGGTCGAACTGGCGATCAACGGGACGGCAGTGCTGCACGCGCCGGAGGGCCAGGGCCTCACGGTCAACACCATCACGCGCGAGACGATTCTCAGCGCGAGCGGAACCGTCGTGTTTGCCGGCTACAGCGCCACGCTCAGCGCCCCGGACGCCGACCCGACCATTGCCCCCTACGACCCGGCAGCCGTCGCCCACCTGCCGACCGAAACGCTGCCCAGCCTGGAGATCGTGCCGCTGCCGGGCAACGCGACCGTCACTGAAGAGAGCAACCTGTACTTCCGCCCGGAGCCGGAAGCCTACAGCACGACCACCATCGCCGCCGGGCTGCCGGTGAGCATCTTGGGCCAGGACACCAGCGGCGCATGGCTGCACATCCGCACCTACAACGGCACCACCGCCTGGATGCCGCGCTCGGTGCTGGACGTACAGGTGCCGGTCGAGCCGCCGGCGTACGACACGCCGCCGCGCCCGCCGTCGCGCCCGTTTGGGCCGCTCCAGGCCAGCGGCGTCACCACCTCGGAGTACAACAACCTGCGCGAAGGGCCGGGCACCACGTATGACATCGCGCTGAGCCTGCCGCTGCATTCGCCGGTGGATGTCTACGCGCGCAGCCCAGACAACGAGTGGCTGCTGGTCGAAACCGAAGACGGCGAGCGCGCCTGGCTGTATATCGACCTGTTCCTGGCCACGACGGATTTCGAGCCAGCGGAACTGCCGTACTCACCGGACTACCTGCCGGAGTAGGCAGCGCACTAGGAAACGGTGGTGTCAATCATGCGCCTGAACGTCATCATCGATCCTGCCGCCGGTCAAGACGAGCCGGTATTGAATACGCTCAACCGCGTGTTCAACAAGTATGATATCGACTGGGAAGTCTCGGTCTGGCCTCACAGGGGTAGGTTTTTAACCAGTGACGGCTTTGAAGGGTGGTGCATTGGCCTCTCCAGCCAAGCTAGAGAGGGGCCAGGGGAGCAAGGGTGCGCCGCCTGTCCGGACCTCCATAGGGCGCACCAGCGCCCGTCTCGGATGGAGCAAGGAGAGCGGGAGGGGGTGAGGCCAACCCATTGAGAACCCGAATTGGGCGTTATGCTAGTTTTACCCCTCCCCCTGGCCCCCCTCCCCGCGCGCGGAGAGGGGGAAACAAACCGGGACCCAAAGTCCCTCTCCGTTCACGGGGAGGTATTTAGGGAGGGGTAAACCATCGACACACGCGCCAGTATATCTAGCATAACCTCCGAATTACAATTAAAAAACCTACCCTTGAAAGACTGGCGGGCTAGCCCGCAGCGCCGCCGTCATCGGGACGGACGTGATCGCCGGGCGGCGAGGCGTCCGGCATCGCGTGGCCGCGCTCATCGCCCAGCAGCAGCAGATCCAGCTTGTTGATGCTGCGCCGCTGGAAGCGGCGATACAGCCAGATCACGCCCACCACCGGCCAGATGTGCACCGCCAGCGGCACGCCGCAGTCCGGGCACGGCAGCAGCCCCGCGCCAAATGTCCCGGCCAATGCGACCCATTTGTTGGTGAGCTTCACTCGTACGTTTTTCAGCATAGTCTCTGTCCTTCAACAACGCTTCACACCCAGATTATAACGCCAACCGGCAACTGTGTGACAGATATCACGCAATCTGGGCCTATTTGAGACTGCCCAACCAACAGGGCATCCGGTATGCTATGAATGTGTGACAGCAGACTGGTTTGCAAGTTTCAGCATATTGAAATTTGTCTCTCTTCTGCCTCCATAAACTCTTTACACATATACCGCATCTGGCTGGGGAGTCTGGATGCGGTATTGTGTTACGGGAGATAGCATTAAGGATCACATAAGATATGACAGTTATCTGCATTCTTGATGTATAGTGTCACACCACAAAAGGCCCAGGTTGGAGTATTTTATAGATGTAGCTCTAAACTTTACTTGTGGGTTTTGACCCCCTTTGTGCAGAGTTGCGCCAATGTTTTCCTCCTTGTGCATCAGTGCACGACAGTCGCTCCAACTGTCGTGCACTGAGGTGTTTAGGGGACCCCCGCCTGCTCAGCCCGCCCGCCGCGCCGTAAGCCGCGCCACCGCCCAGGCCGCATGCTCGCGCACCAGCGCCGACTCGTCGTGCTGTGCCAGTGCGGCCAACTGCGGCACGAAGTCCGGCAGCCCGCTGTTGCCCGCTGCCACACACGCATTCCGCACCAGCCGCGCCCGCTTGACCCGCCAGATCGCCGAGTCGCGGTAGCGCGCCCGGAAGCCGTCGTCGTCCAGCGCCAGCAGATCGCTCAGCCAGGGGGCGGCGCGGTCGGTGTGGTCCGGCCAGAAGGCGCGCTCGGTCCCCGGCGTGGTGAATTTGCGCGTAAAGGGGCATACCGCCTGACAGATATCGCAGCCATAGACCCAGTTGCCCATCAACGGGCGCAGCGGCTCGGGGATTGCGCCCTTGAGTTCAATCGTCAGGTAGCTGATGCAGCGCCGGGCGTCGAGCGTGTAGGGCTGCGGGAAGGCATCCGTCGGGCAGGCGCTCAGGCAGCGCGTGCAGGTGCCGCACATCGTCGCGCGGTGCGGCGCGTCGGTGTCGTCCACGTCGCGCGCCAGCAGGATCTCGCCCAGGAACAGGTACGATCCGCGCCGGGGGTGGATCAGCATCGTGTTTTTGCCGATGAAGCCCAGCCCGGCCTGCTGCGCGTGGCTGCGCTCCAGGATCGCGCCGGTGTCGACGTAGACTTTGCTGGCGACCTCCCCGCCGGACGCCGCGCGCAGGTCGCCGGCGAGCTGTTCCAGG
>DAOTUD010000176.1:0-9691 GCA_034437275.1 Anaerolineae bacterium | reverse complement strand
CGACAGCAGGTACGCGATCAGGTCGTTCAGGTCGTCGTCGCTCAGGGTGTCGTAGGGCGGCATGATGGGGTCGTAGCCCTCGACGATGTACTCGTTCGGCGCGACAATCGCCGCGCGCAGGTACTCGATGGCGCTCTGCCCATCCACGCGCTCGCCCGCGATGGCCCCGATGCCCTTCAGCCCCGGCCCAACGCCGGCGGCATCCGTGTCGACGGCATGGCAGCCCATGCAGCCAGTGTTGTTGAAGACCGCCTCGCCGTTGGCCGGATCGCCGGGCATGTCGGCGGGCGCGATGGCCGCGACGAAGCGCGGATCGACGCTGTCGGCGTAGCGGGGCGCGTCGTCGATGATGTCCTCGGCCAGCATCCACGCCATCGTATCATCCCAGGCGGCTTGCTGGGTGATGGCGTAGGTGGGTAAGGGCGGCAGTTGGTAGGTGTCCTGCACGCTGTCCGGCACGTTGGTGTTTTCCAGCCACAGCTCGCGGTACGCCTCCGGGTTGGCGTTGATGTCCTCGGCGGCGCGCATCCACGCCCGCAGGAACGCCTCGACCGCCTCCGGGTTGTCCTCGATCACGGTCGTGCGGAAGGAGAGCACGCTCTGGCTGTATTCGCTTTCGACGAGCGTGGTGTCGTCGGCGACCAGGATCGCGCCGCCCTCAATCGCGGCCTGCGCCAGCGGATCGGGCAGGCACGCGGCCTGGAGCTGGCCCTGCATCAGCAGTTGGAAGCGCACCGGGATGTTTGGCTCGGCGCGGAAGCTGAGGTCGTCGACCGTCAGCCCCTCTTCCTCCAGGATGCGCTGCGCGATGTAGTGGATCACCGAGTTTTCGCTGATCCCGATCTCCACGCCGGCCAGGTCTTCCGGGCGGGTGATGCCGCTGTCCGGCGCGGCCAGGATGCGGAACTGCGGCGCATCGGGGTAGGCGCGGCGCGATTGGGCGACGACCGTCACCAGGTTGGCGTCCTGGTTGAAGATGCCGATGCTGATCAGGTCGTTGAGCATGCCGTCGATCTCGCCGGCGATCAGCAGTTGGTCGCGCTCCAGGGCGCTGCTGACCGGCACCAGTTCGATCGCGACGCCTTCCTCGGCGAAATAGCCGGCCTCGTCGGCCACGTAGAAGGGCAGCACGTCCAGGATCGGCAGCAGCCCCATTTTCAGCGTGGTCTGCCGGGGGTCGGGCGCGCTGTACACTGGCGCGATGGCCCCGACCAGCAGCCCCAGCGTGAGCGTAAGTGCAAATAGTGTGCGGCGCATGATTGTTTTTCTCCTTGTGTAGAAATGTAGTCACGTTATGTTTACCCCTCCCTCAATCCCTCCCCGTAAACGGAGAGGGGGCCAGGGGGAGGGGTAAAAAAGCGGCGAAAACTTGCACGATATTCTTTTATCAAGATAAATAACTATCAGCACGCGAACTCACATCACCAGCGCGATGAACGTCCCGGCCAGCAGCGTCACCGCAATGTACGAATTCATGTTGAAGAAGGCCACGTCCACCCGGCTGAGGTCCTGCGGCGAGATGATGCTGTGCTCGTAGACCAGCATCCAGGCCGTGAGGATCACCGCCAGATAGTACGGCCAGGCCAGGTTTGCCGCCAGCCCGGCCAGGATCAAAAACGTCAAAAAGATGACGTGATTCAGCCGGGCGAGCGTCAGCGTGCTGGCGATCCCGAAGCGGGCCGGCCAGGCGTGCAGCCCTTCGTCGCGGTCGTGCTCGACGTCCTGGCAGGCGTAGATCAGGTCGAAGCCGGCGATCCAGAACATCACCGCCGCGACCAGCAGCCACGCGGGCAGATCGTCCGCGTCAAAGAACGAGCCGCGCACCGCGATCCAGCCGCCGCCCACCGCCAGCGCATCCGTGAAGCCGAGCACCCAATGCGCCAGCACGGTAAAACGCTTGGTGAAGCTGTAGCCGACCAGGAACAACACCGCGATCGGCGACAGCGTGAGCGCCAGCGGATCGAGCAGCGCCGCCGCGACCAGCAGCACCGCCAGCGACACGCCCGCGAACGTGATGATCGTGCGCGGGGCGATCGCGCCGGTGACGCTGGGCCGGTTCGCTGTGCGCGGGTTGCGCGCGTCGTAGGCGCGGTCGGCCAGCCGGTTGACGGCAAACGCCAGCGTGCGCGCGGCGGCCATCGCCACCGTCACCCACGCGAATTCCCACAGCGACGGCAGCCCCTCGGCGGCCAGCACCATGCCGATATACGCGAACGGCAGCGCGAAGATGGTGTGCTCGAAGCGCACCAGGTCCAGGAATACGCGGAGCTTGTAGGCCAGCGTGCCCGGCGTCAGCCCGCGCGCGCGGGCGGAGTCTTTGGCGCGTTGTGTGGATGATCCCATTGTGGTCTGGCTCCTACTCGATGCCGTACTGCGGCCACTTCTCGCCGACCCGCGCCTCGATCTCGTCGCTCATCACGATCTCCTGCGGCCAGCCGCGCGGATGCCCGTCCTCCGGGCGCTTGGTGGTCGCGTCGATGCCAACCCCGCCGCGCGGCCCGTCCGCCGGGATGAAATGATCGATCGGGCCGCCCTCAAACACAATATCGCGCCGCCAGTCGACGTTGCCCAGCGTGCGCCATGCCGCGTCGGACAGGTTGTGCAGGTCCACGTCATGATCGAGCGCGACCAGGACGGTATTCGGCACGGCCTCCCACAGCGCGGCGAATGTCTCTGGCACCGACCGCCCCGCCTGGTCGCTCCCGAACAGGATCACGCCGGGATACGGCGCGTGCCAGCCGTCGCCCACGACGGACGTAATCGCCTCGGCGGGCAGGTCAATGTCCGGGTACGGGCCGCGCTCCGGCTTGCGCGTGGCGTCGATGCCGATCTTGCCGCCGTAGGAATCCAGGAGCGCGCTGTGGTCGAGCTGGTCGACCGGGCCATCGACGACCGTCACATCCCGCCGCCAGTGGACGTTGTTCAGCACGGCAGCCGCGACGGCGCGCGGGTCGTGCACGTCGATGTCGTCGTCCACGATGATGTAGGCTTTGGTCAGCATCATCAGCCCCAGGCCCCACAGCCCGTACATGACCTTTTGCGCGTGGCCGGGATAGCGCGGCTTGATGCTGGCGATCACCAGGTTGTGGAACACCCCCTCGGCGGGCATGGCGTAGTCCACGATCTCGCCCTGAAAAAGCTGCATCAGCGGCAGGAACAGGCGCTCGGTGGCCTTGCCCATCCAGTAATCCTCCATCGGCGGCTTGCCGACCACCGTCGCCGGGTAGATCGGGCCGCGCTTGTGCGTGATGGCGGTCACGTGGAAGTAGGGGAACAGGTCTTCCGGCGTGTAGAAGCCGGTGTGATCACCGAACGGGCCTTCCATGCCGTGCGCGTTGGGATCGACGTAGCCCTCGATCACGATCTCGGCGTTGGCAGGTACCTCGATATCCTGCGTGATGGCCGGGACGAACTTCACCGGCTTACCGCGCAGCCAGCCCGCCAGCAGGTACTCGTCGATATCCGGCGGCAGCGGGGCGGAACTGCACCACATCTGCGCCGGGTCCCCGCCCAGCACGATCGCGCACGGGATTTTGTCCTTCTCGATGGCGCGGGCTTCGCGCTCGTGTTCCGCGCCGCCCTTGTGCCGCTGCCAATGCATCATCAGCGTGCGGCTGTCCACCTTTTGCAGGCGGTACATGCCCACGTTGCGCGCCCCGCTGGCCGGGTCGCGCGTGATGACCTGCGGCAGCGTGATGTACGGGCCGCCGTCGTCCGGCCAGCATGTCAGGATCGGGATCATGTCCAGCGACGGATCGTCGGTGATGACGATCTCCTGGCAGGGGGCGTTGCCCTGCCGCACGCGCTGCGGCCCCAGGCCCACGCTGCGCAGCGCGCCGAGCAGGTCGAAGCCCCGGCCCAACATGGCGCGCAGGCCCTTTGGCAGTGTGGGGTCGATCAACTGGCCGAGGTTGCTGGCTAACTCGTCCAGGTGCTCGACGCCCAGCGCCAGCGCCATCCGCCGCCCGGACCCCAGCGCGTTGATCAGCACCGGCATGGCGCTGCCCTCGACGTTCTCGAACAGCAGCGCCTTGTTGTGCTGCGCCGGGCCTTTGCTCACGCGGTCGGTGATCGCGGTGATCTCCAGGTGGGGGCTGACGGGGGTGGTGATGCGGACCAGTTCGTCTTCGGCTTCCAGCCGCCGGATAAAATCGCGTAGTTCAGCGTATGCCATAGTTTTCCGCCGTTTAGGTAATTCTGAAAGAAGTAAAACCTTGTAGAGCCTATCACAAATGCAGGCGGCTCCCCAACACTCAGAGCATAGCGGCATTGGGCAGCCCGCGGCAACCCGGCACAGCGTCCACGAATAACCTGGGGTAAAAACGAGCTATTCTGCCGTGTCGCCAACCAGCAGCATCAGGACGCCCCTTCCAGCGTGAACAGGCGCGTGCCGACCGTGATCACGTCGCCCACGCTCAGGCGGAAGCGCCCGGTCACCTGCCCGCCGTTGGCGAAAGTCCCGTTGGTGCTGTCCAGGTCCTCCAGGAACAGCGCGTCGTCCGCGCGGGTGATGCGGCAGTGATAGGCCGAGACTTCGCTTTCGCGCACGACGATATCGTTGTCGTCCGCGCGCCCGATGCGCAGGTCGTCGGGGATGCGCAGCGCGTCCTGGCCCCAGGTGATCAGGTCCGGCGTGTCGCCGTCGCGCTCGCGCGCATCGCGGGACTGCTTGAGGCGGGTATGCAGCATGGTGGTGTGCTCGGACATGGTGGGGCGCTCGGTGTAGAAGGACTTGGTGCGCGTCGACTTGCGCGCGTAGGCGTCGTAACGGTCCGCGCCGAACTCCATATCGACCGCCTCCTCGCGCAGCATGTCGTGCTGCTGCTCCAGGTCCGGGTCGTTGATGCCGCTGTCGCGGATGAGCGACGCGGTGTCGGTGAGCACCTGCGACGCCTCGTCGAACGCGCCCTGGTCGGCGTGGTCGATGGCCTGCTCGCGGGCGCGGGCCGCCTCCAGCAGCAGCGCGGTCTTGACCACCTCGGCATCCGGCTCCTGTTCGGCGAACTCGTCCTCCGGCACGGTGTTGACCATCACTGGCAGCTCCAGTTCGCGGTGGGTGACGGAGTCCTCGCCCAGTTCGTCATACTCGAACTTGAGCCGCGCGACTTCCACCTCGCCCAGGTCCTCCAGCGCCGGGATCGACAGCTCCAGCACGACGGATTTCACCTCCTCGGCGAACAGGTCGCCCAGCCGGAAAGCCGTCCCACCCGGCACATCCTCGGTCGGGTAGGCGTTGAGCTGGCGCACCATGCGCACATCGCGCGACGGGATCAGCGTGATGACGAGATTCTGGCCCACCACGCTCAACAGGTCCTTGAGTTCCTCGGCGAAGATGTGCGGGGCCTGGTCCGGGTTATCGATGAAGTAGAACGCGCCGCCGCCCTCGGACGCCATGCGCGTGAGCAGGTCCTCGTTGAAGTCCATCCCGACGCCCATCGTCGTGGTGGTGATGCCCTCGGCGCGCTTCTGGCGGGCCATCGTCTCCAGCCGGACCGGATCGGTCACGCCCTGGTTGGCCAGCCCATCGGTGAGCAGCAGCACGCGGTTGATCTGCCCGTCGGCCACGTTGCCCGCCACCAGTTGGCAGCCTTGCAGCCAGCCGCCGCTGAGGTTGGTGGTGCCGCCCGCTGTCAGCTGGTCGATGGCCTGCGTGATGCGGTCCTTGTGGATGACGGCCTCCGGCTGCACGTCGACCGTCACGCGGTGGTCGTAGCTCACGACGGACAGCCGGTCGCTGCCGCCCAGGCGCTGCACCAGGAAGCCCGCCGCCTGCTTGACATACGCCAGCTTGTCGCCGCCCATCGACCCGCTGCGGTCCAGCACCACGCTCAGGTTGAGGGGCCGCCGGTCGCCGATCTCCGGCGGCGCGTCGGCCTGGATGCGCGCCATCACGTACAGGTTGTGCTCGCGCGCGACGGCAATCACATCATAATCCAATACAAACTCGGCTCGCATGTTCCGGTCCTTGTCTCTGCTCTTTCGTCGTCAAAAGTTGCGCCCCCGCCGCACAGGGAGAGGTCTTTCACGGATTAAGGTTTGTTCCGGTGATGATCCCGGCGATTTACCCCTCCCCCTGGCCCCCTCCCCGCGCGCAGAGAGGGGGAAATCGGCACGTGCTCAAAGTCCCTCGCCGTTTACGGGGAGGGATTTAGGGAGGGGTAAACGAGCGGCAGCGCGCATTAAAAACCTAGTCCCCCGCCGCGTTCAGGATCAGCGTCATCATCGCGGCGTCGACGTTGCCGCCGCTGATGATCACGCCGACCCGCCCGTTGACCTCGACCGCCCCGCTGAGCAGGGCCGCGATCCCCAGCGCGCCGGACGGCTCGACGACCAGCTTCATCCGGTAGAACAAAAACTGCACCGCCTCGATGATCGCGTGCTCGGTGACGGTGCGCATATCGTCGACGTACTCCAGCACCAGCGGGAACGTCACCCGCCCCAGCGACGGGGTGCGTGTGCCGTCGGCGATGGTCGGCGGGTTGCTGACGGTGTGCAGCCGCCCGGTGTGGAAGGAGCGCGTCGCGTCGTCGGCCTGTTTCGGCTCGATGCCGATCACCTGGCAGGCCGGGTACAGCCCCCTGGCCGCCACTGCTGACCCGCTGAGCAGGCCGCCCCCGCCGCACGGCACCAGCAGAAAGTCCAGCATCCGCAAATCTTGCAGCAGTTCCAGCGCGGCGGTGCCCTGCCCGGCGACGATGTGCGGGTGGTCGTAGGGCGGGATGACCGTGTAGCCGTGCTCGGCGGCCAGCGCACGGGCGATCTGCTCGCGGTCGCCGGTCTGGGGATCGTAAAACACGATCCGTGCCCCATACCCGGCGGTGGCCTGGCGTTTGATCAGCGGGGCATCCTCCGGCATGACGACCGTCGCCTGCAAGCCCAGCATCCTGCAGGCCAGTGCGACCGCCTGGGCATGGTTGCCGGACGAATACGTGATCACGCCGCGCGCTTTCTCCGCGTCGGAAAGCTGGCTGATGGTGTTCAGCGCCCCGCGAAACTTGAACGCGCCGACCCGCTGGAAATTTTCACACTTCAGATACACCTCGGCCCCGATGCGCGCGTCGAGCGTGCGCGAGATCATGATCGGGGTGCGGTTGGCATAGGCCTGGATGCGTTCGTAGGCGGCCTGTACGGCGTCAAACATGCTACCCTGTCCTGACTTGGTGCGCAGCAGGGGCACGCGCGTGCCCCTGCCGGTGCGGTTAATGACGCTCAGCGATCGCCGCCGGTGATTTGACGCCTTCCAGCGCGACGACGACATCTTTATAGGTGTCGATCATCCAGCTCTGTGCTTTGTCGGCGAAGCCCGGCTGCTTGATCTGCCGTTCCAGGATATCAAAGACCTTGCGCGCCTCGGCCACGTCGGTGTTGAACTGGGCCGCGCCATCCGCGACGGCGGCGGCAGTGTCGAACGTCTCGCCTGCGCGGTGGTTGATGACCGCGCCCTGTTCGGTGTGCGCGCCGGTGAGCACCTGCACGTGCCAGCCGCGCCGCTTGGCCTCGCTGAGCACGCTGGACCCGGCGTCGCCCCATGCATAGGCCGCGAAGCCGCAGCCCGCGTGGTGGTGCTGCACCATCAGCCCCAGTTCGTCGTGGGTCATGTTCGCCAGATCGTACTCGCCGTGATTGTCGTCCAGGTGAATCTGGAGGCCCAGCCCGGCGCGTTCGGACGCTTCTTCGACGAGGTCGAAGGCGCGCAGCCGTCCGCGCCCGGCGATCTCTTCCAGCGCGCGCACGAACAGCAGCGACGCGCCCAAAAACTGCGGCCCGTTTTCGGCGCGGGCGTCGTCGCCTTGCAGCGTCACGGCCCAGCTGTGGTCGGGCTGCTGTTCCAGGAAGACTACCCCGGCCCGGCCATCGACGCAGCGCGGGTACTTGCTGTTTTGTGGGGTGCGGTGTGCATTGGCGTCTGACATTACGAATTCTCTCCTTGTTCCCAGGCGGCTGCGCGCTCGATGGCCCGCCGCCACCCTGCGATCAATGCGGCGCGTTCGTCCGCGGCCATGCGCGGCTCGAAGGTACGGTCGATGCTCCACTGCTCGGCGAGCACATCGGTGTTCGGCCAGAAGCCGACCGCCAGCCCGGCCAGGTAGGCCGCCCCCAGCGCGGTGGTTTCGGTCACCTTTGGGCGCTGGACCGGCACGCCGAGCACGTCGGCCTGAATCTGCATCAGCATGTTGTTGCGCGCCGCGCCGCCGTCCACGCGCAGCGCCTTGAGTTCGATCCCCGAATCGTGCAGCATCGCGTCCAGCACATCCCGCGACTGGAGCGCGATCGCGTCGAGCGTGGCGTGGGCGATGTGCGCTTTGGTGGTGCCGCGCGTCATGCCGACCAGCGTGCCGCGCGCGTAGGCGTCCCAATGCGGCGCGCCCAGCCCGACGAAGGCCGGGACGAAGTACACCCCGTCCGCCGACTCGACGCTGCTGGCCAGCGGCTCGACCTCGGCGGCGTCGTCGATGATCTGCAAGCCGTCGCGCAGCCACTGCACCGCCGCCCCGGTGATGAAGATGCTGCCCTCCAGCGCGTAGATCACCGGCTGCCCGCTGAGCTGCCAGGCGATGGTCGTCAGCAGGCCGGTGTCCGACGCGACCGCTTCCTGGCCGGTGTTCATCACCACGAAGCTGCCGGTGCCGTAGGTGTTCTTGGCCATGCCGGGCGTCAGGCACACCTGCCCGAAGGTCGCGGCCTGCTGGTCGCCGGCGATCCCGGCCAGCGGCACGGCTGCGCCCAGCAGGTGCGGCACCGTCTCGCCGTAGACTTCGCTCGACGGCTTGACCTCGGGCAGCAGGCTGCGCGGGATGTTCAGGTACGCCAGGATGTCGTCGTCCCAATCGCCGGTGTGGATGTTGTACAGCAGTGTGCGGCTGGCGTTGGTGACGTCGGTCACGTGCAGCGCGCCCTCGCTCAGCTTCCACAGCAGCCAGGTGTCGACCGTGCCGAAGGCCAGTTCGCCGCGTTCGGCGCGCTCGCGCACGCCGCTGACGTTCTCCAGCAGCCAGGCGACTTTCGTCCCGGAAAAATAGGCGTCGGTCACCAGGCCGGTTTTTTCGCGGATGGTGGCGTCGAAGCCCTCGGCCTTGATGCGGTCGCACATCGGCGCAGTGCGGCGGCACTGCCACACGATCGCGTTGTGGACCGGCTCGCCCGTGTTCCGGTCCCAGATCATGGTCGTTTCGCGCTGGTTGGTGATGCCGATCGCGGCGATGTCGCCCACGCTGGCGTTGTGCTCGTCGAGCACGGCACGCGCCATGTCACGCTGCGAGCGCCAGATGTCCAGCGGGTTGTGCTCGACCCAACCGGGGCGGGGGAAAATCTGCGGGAATTCCTGCTGCACCGTCGCGACCGGCTGCCCGGCCTCGTCGAACAGGATCGCGCGCGAGCTGGTGGTGCCCTGGTCCAGGGCTAAAATGTATTTCGCCATACAACCGCCTTTCGTAAAAAAGTCAACTCGAATAACACATGGCCCCTATTATATAACATCCGGCGATGGTGGCACGTGCCGCACGGCAAATAGGTAGTGTATCGAACTCGGTTGAAACTCGCGTGTTTACCCCTCCCCGCGCGTGGAGAGGGGCTTAACCGCGCACTTACTCCCTCTTTCTCCGTTTACGGGGAAAGGGGGCCGGGGGGATAGGGGTAAAATCCGGGCCGATCACGCAAGTTATCAGAGTTAATGCAAGAAGCAACGGTCGTT
>DAOTUD010000175.1:0-11510 GCA_034437275.1 Anaerolineae bacterium | reverse complement strand
GCGTGTGTCGATGGTTTACCCCTCCCTAAATCCCTCCCCGTGAACGGAGAGGGACTTTGGGTCCCGGTTTGTTTCCCCCTCTCCGCGCGCGGGGAGGGGGCCAGGGGGAGGGGTAAAACTAGCATAACGTCCCACTATGCTGCGGCGGCGTTATAGATCGGCCCACTCGATCAGCCCGGTCAGCCGGGGATCGGCCAGGTCCTCGTGATTGGGCAGCACGCGCACCGACACGCCGCGCTTGCCGGTGGTGCTGTACGTCAGCACGGCGGAGAACTCGTGCACGTTGCCCTTGCCGCCGTTGTCGTCGGGGCAGCAGTGGTCCATGTGCAGCGCCTCGCCGGCCACGATGTCGCCCCGGCTGTCCAACGTGCCGAAGTATAGCTGCACGTTGACATCCTCCGGCGTCAGCGCGCCCAGGTCGACCCAGGCCCGCACCGTGACATCCTGGTTGACTTTCAACTCCTTCGGCTCGACCGCCACCCGTTCGATGATGACGCCGTCCCAATTGTCGCGCACCGTTTCCAGCCAGCTTGCATAGTCCTTGCCGCGCGCGACATCGGGCGGCCCCAGTTGGAGATAGCGCGCGTGGCTGGGCATGTAGTAGTCCTCGGTGTACTCGCGCACCATGCGATAGGTGTTGAAGAACGGCGAGAGCTTGCGCATGCTGGCCTTGACGCGGTCGATCCAGTCGCGCGGCAGGCCATCGCGCCCGCGGGTGTAGAAGGTGGGCACGATGTCTTTTTCCAGGAGGTTATAGAGCGCCTGGGCCTCGATGAAGTCTTGCAGGTCCCAATCCTGCTGCTCGTACTCCTCGCCGCTGCCAATCGCCCAGCCGACGGACGGATCGTAGCCCTCGGCCCACCAGCCGTCGAGGATGCTCACATTCAGCCCGGCGTTGTAGATCAGCTTCATGCCGCTGGTCCCGCTGGCTTCCTCGGGGCGGCGCGGGTTGTTGAGCCAGATATCGGTCCCCTGCACCATGTAGCGCGCGATGGACATGTCGTAATTTTCCAGGAACACGATGGAATGACGGAACTCCGGCATTTCCGCCGTTTTGACGATCTCCTTGATCAGTTCCTTGCCCAGGTGATCGTGGGGATGTGCTTTGCCGGAGAAAATCAACTGCACCGGGCGTTCGGGGTCGTTGAGCAGCCTGGCCAGGCGTTCTTTGTCGCGCAGGATCAGGGTGGCGCGCTTGTAGGTCGCAAAGCGGCGCGCAAAGCCAATCGTCAGCGCGTCCGGGTTGAGCACCTCGGCAGCCGCTTCGACTTCGGACTGCGGCGCGCCGCGTGCCTCGAACTGTGCCTGGAGCTTGCGCCGGGCCAGCGCCACCAGCCGCTCGCGGCGGCGTTCGTGCGTGCGCCATAGTTCGCCGTCGGGGATGCGGTCCACGTCCCACCAGATGTCGGGGTTGTCGGCGTCCTCGCGCCATGCCGGGTCGAGATAGCGGTCGAACAGGCCCGCCATCTCGGAGCTGATCCAGCTCTGGATGTGCACGCCGTTGGTCACCGCGCTGATCGGGATTTCATGCTCGGGCACTTCGGGATAATTCCACTGCCACATCGCGCGGCTGACCGAGCCGTGCAGTTGGCTCACGCCGTTAGTCGAATCCGACAACCGCAGCGCCAGCACCGGCATACTGAACAGGTCGAAGCCGCCCATGTGCTCGCGGCCCAGGTCGTGAAACTCGTCGCGCGTCAGGCCGAGTTCTTTCCACAGGTACGGGAAGTGCTCGTCGATCAGGTCGAACCCGAAGCGCTCCAGCCCCGCCGGTACCGGCGTGTGGATCGTGTACACGCTGCCCGCGGCGCAGATCGTCTTGGCCTCGGAGAAGCTCAGGTCCGGGTGTTCCTGCATCATCATCCGGATGCGCTCCAGCCCCAGGAACACGCTGTGGCCTTCGTTCATGTGGACTACCGTCGGGCGGATGCCGAGGGCTTCCAGCAGGCGGATGCCGCCGATGCCCAGCAAAATCTCCTGGCGAATGCGGGTGCGCTTGTCGCCACCATAGGCGCGGTCGGTCAGGTCGCGGATCTTCTCGACGTTGGACTCGTGGTTGCTGTCCAACAGGTACAGCGGGATGCGCCCGACCTGCACCTTCCACACGTACAGCTTGGCGGTGTGGCTGGCGACGGGCACTTCGATCACGAGCGGTTCACCATCGTCGCCATAGACCAACTGCAGCGGCAGGTTGGCTTTGTCGTTGATCGGGTACGATTCCTGCTGGTAGCCGTCGGCGTTGAGGTACTGGTGGAAGTAGCCCTCCTCGTACAACAGGCCGATGCCGACCAGCGGCAGCCCCAGGTCCGAGGCGCTCTTGAGATGATCGCCGGACAGAATCCCCAGCCCGCCGGAGTAGTTGCGCAGGCATTCGGTCAGGCCGTATTCCATCGAGAAGTAGGCAACAAACGGTTTTTCAAATTCGCCGTAATGGCGCTGATACCAGGTGCTGAGATCCTGCACGTAGTGGTCGAACGAGGTGCTCACCCGTTCCAGGTGGGCCATAAACGCCTCATCCTCGGCGGCCACTTGCAGGGCTTCCTGACTGATCAGTCCTAACATCCAGACCGGATTCCGTTCGGTCTGTTCCCACAAGTCGCGATCCAGGCGGCGGAACAACGCAATCGTTTCGTGGTCCCACGCCCAGCGCAGGTTGTAGGCCAACTCGCGCAGGCGTTCCAGACTGGAAGGCAGATTCGGGCTGACATCTACCGTTGCAACAGGCTTGATCATGCTCCATCCTCTCCTGCTGATTGGGAGACAGCAAATACTCTATCGAAATGTGTTGGTAAAGCGATACTACCATAACAGGGCTGGGGCATTTTGCCAACGTGCCAGGCCGCATCACTGGCGCAGGCCGGCTACCCGTCCAGCGTCAGCATGTACGCGACCAGCGCCGCGACCTCCTGCTCGTTCAGGTAGTCATAGACGGGCATCGGGCTGGCGTCCTCGTAGCCGGGCACAATGTACGCCCAGGGATCGAGCACGGATTGGCGCAGATAGCCCTCAGCGCTGAGGTCGTCGACGCGCGTCGCCGCTGTGCGGGCCATGCCGATCAGCGGGGGGCCGGGGCGGCCAGCGGTGTCACCGGCCTGGAGGGCGTGGCAGCCGGTGCAGCCATACGTCTCGGTGAACAACTGTTCGCCGAGCGCCGCGCCGGTCAGCGGCTGGCTGGCGGTGGGCGTTGGGGTGATGGTGTCGTCGCTGCCATCTCCGCCGCAGGCCGCCAGGCCCAGCGCCAGGATTACGGCCAGCAGCAGGTACAGAGTCGTTGTGCGTCGCATTATGGTTCCTTCCCATGTATCTCATTTGCAACACCTGGATCGATCGTATCGCCGGGTTCGATGGGGGCGTGTGCGGCCATGTCGCCGGCAGCGCCGGGCATCTCCAGCGTGACGGGCGCGGTCAGCGGCAGCCGTACGGTGACGGTCGTGCCCGTGCCCTGGCGACTCTCCAGTGCCAGCGTGCCGCCGTGCGCCTGGATCACGCGCTGCGTGATGAACAGCCCCTGCCCGGTGCCGGGTTTGCGGACCGGCTTACCGTCGGCGTCGCACGGGGTGCCCCGGTAGAAGCGCGTGAAGGCGTTGTCCTGGTCTTCGGGCGTCATGCCATAGCCGCTGTCGGTGACGGTGATCTGCGCGTCGTCGTCGACGGTCTGCCCGGCCAGCGTGATCACGGTGCCGGACGGCGAATACTTCAGCGCGTTATCGACCAGGTTGCCAATCGCCCAGCGCAGCCGCCGGTTGTCGCCCAGGATGTGCTGCCCGCGCGGGCCGAAGCGGACCTCCAGGCGCATCCGCGCGCTGCGCACCAACGGCTGCCACTCCGCCGCGATGTTCCACAGCAGGTCGTTGAGCGGGAGCGCGCGCTGCCCGGCCTGCAATTCACGCGGCTCGAAGGTGCTCACGTCGCGCAGTTCGGCGATCACGCGCTGCAGCGAGCGGGTGTTGCGCACGACTTCCTGCGCCAGCGCGGTGAGCGAGTCGTAGGACTGCGGCGGGCCGGGCGCGACCGCTTCTTCCGACAGCCGGTCGAGCAGGGCCTCGCGGGCCTGTTCGCGCTCGACGTCCTGCGTGATGTCGCGCAGCACGATCACGGTGCCGATCCGGGTGTTGGATTGGGTGAGGATCGCGGCAGCCTGCGCCTGGAGCATTTTCCCGTCCAGCGGCAGGCGGGTGGGGTCGCCCAGCGCGTAGATGCCGGGGGCCAGCGCCGGGCCGAGCTTTTCGGTCACGACGGCGGTCAGTTCGTGCAGCCGCGACGAGCGGAACACGCGCTGTCCGCCCAGCAAATCGCGCGCCTGCTGGTTGATCATCAGCACGCGCCCGTCGAGGTCCTGCACCACCAGCCCATCCGGGATCGACTCCAGCACGGCATTCAGCCGGGCGGTTTCGCGGCGCTGGCGGCGGAGCGCCTGCTCCAGGTTCTCCGTCTTGCGCGCGTGGCGGTGCGCCATGCGGTCCAACGCGGCCCCCAGTTCGCCGATCTCGTCGCCGGGCTGCATCCTGGTGCGCGCGCGGCGATCCCCGGCGGCGAGGGCGTGCGCGGTCCGGTTGACATGCTCCAGGCGGCCCACGAAATAGCCCGTCACCGCGAACGCCACCAGCACCACCAGCGCCACTGCACCCGCCGCCAGCACGCTGATCACGGTGCGGCTGGAGTCGGTGGCGTAGAGCGTGGTGTCCGCGCCGTACACGCCCAGCACGCCCAGCGGCGTGCCGTCAATCGCCAGCGGCACATACGCCGCGTGATAGGGCTGGTCGTTCAGCGTCAGGCGTTCAACCGGTGGGGTGGTTGGCTCGTCGAAGACGCGCGCCCAGGCGTCCGGCGGTGCAACCGTGCTGCTCAGCGTGCGCGCCAGCAGCGCCCCTTCCGGCCCGCCGAACAGCGCCAGGTCGGTGCCATCCCCAGCGCGCAGCATGACCAGCGCCCGGTCCAGGCGCGTCCCAACCAGCAGCGTGCCCAGCGACTCGTCCGCTGCCAGCACCGGGGCCGGGGCCAGCAGCGCGTAGCCCTGCGGCGTGCGCACGATCACCGGGCGGAGTGCATCGCCGCCCAGCACGTCATCCAGCGGCGTGCCGTCGGAGACGGCGTAATCTGTCTGGGGGGTTCCGCTGGCGATGCGCGTCACGCGCTGCAACCCGACGATCTCGCGGCCATCCGGGCCGTACAACTGCACGTAGTCCAGCGCCTCGGCGGCGGTCAGCGCTTCAAGCACCGGCTGCAATGCCGCGCCATCCCCGGCCCGCAGCAGGGGGCGGTGCGCCGGGCCGGTGAGGTCGGCGGTGATGCGCTGCGCCTGCACCTGGTGGAGCCGCGCCAGTTCGTCCATGCGCGTCTGCACCGTCTGGGCTGCCGCGCGCACCCGGTCGGCCTCGTGCTGCTGCACACTGTCGGCGATGCGGTCGATGATCAGGTACGCGCCCAGCATGGACACGCCCAGCGCCAGCGCCAGCAGCGGCAGCGCGATCTTCCAGCGCAGTGAAAGGAAATACCAGGGGCGACCGGCGGGGTCATCCCGTAAACGGCGAAATACAGCGGGTTGGATCGGGTCTTTGGGCATAGGTGGCGGCCCCCACTCTTAACCGGATTGGCCTTACCTTAGCACATCCCCCGCTAACGGACCAGCAGCGTGAGGATGTAGGCCCCGGTGGTGTTGCCGCCCTGGGACGAACGCACCAGCACACGGTAGGGGCCGGTGGCGGGCAGCGCGTCGATGCGCAGATGCGCCGTGAGGCCGCCGCCGGGCTGGTCGTCGGCACGCGCCAGGATGTCACCGTCCGGGCCGTACACGATCACCAGCGGGTCGAGGGCGCTGGCCCAGGGTTCGACCGTCAGCGCCCACTGCTGCCCGGCGGTCCCGGCGAACTGGTAGCCGTGCTGCGCGCCGCGTGTGCTCAGGACGTTTTTGATGCGCGCCGGGGCGGCGTAGGGGGTGGAGGGCACGTCGTCGGGCCAGTGATCTTCGACCGGCACGGTGAGCGTCAGAGCCGGGGCAGGTGTGGGCGGCGGCGGGGCGTCCTCGGCGAACGGGGACCAGCCGCGCCACCAGGCTGCCCCGGCCGGCACGAGCACCGCCAGCAGGATCGCCAGCACCAGTCTGCGCCACCGGATGGTACGCGGTGGGGTGGGGTCGTGGGTGGAGTCCCCCATACCGCCCTCAGCCGTCGATGATCGCGTCGACCGTCGCGCTGATGGTGGGGGGCGTGATGCGCTCGTCCTTCAGGTAATTGCGCGACATCACTTTGTAGACCGTGTGGGCTTCGCAGACCGGCACAACCGGGCCTTCTGCCTCCAGCCGGACGTTTTCCTCCGTGAAGACCACGATCCCGTAAACCGGCACGCGCTCCAGGCCGTGCCGCTTGAGGAATTTGCGCAGCGCGTAAATATCATGCACACACTCGCGGGTGGGGTTGGTTTTGGCGGGGCGCAGCTTGTCATTGGTGCGGTTGACCCATTCGGCGCGCTCGTTGATCCACATGCCGGTATAGTCCACGATGCGGAAGACCAGCACCCCCGGCGGGCCAACCAGCACCGCGTCGATATAGCCCACGCGCCGTTTGTTCACGTTGCGCAGGTAGGTGTAGCTGTTGTCCAGGAAGCGTTCCAGGACTTTGCCGACCATGTAGGCCAGCGGGTTGTCCTTTTGCAGCGTAAGCCCCCGGAAGACGCCGACCAGCCCCGCGATCGATACAATCACGCCGATGATGACCATCAGCGCAAACAAAATCTGGAACAGGGCCTGCGTCGACAGCGGCACGATCAGCGATAGTGCCCCCAGGGCAATCGCAATCGCGCCGCCAAAAAATGCCAGGCTGCCCATGAACAAATAGTAGCGTCCACGCCGGGCAATATTGCGGGAAGGATTAATATTTTCCATTGTCTTTCACCCGTCCATAGGCTCGCTCCACGAGCGAGCAGTGCAACCAGCCAGTAAGGGCTTAGTTATCCGGCGATTTGGAATTCTGCGACCTGGATTTGCTATCGGGCTGGGCCGGCTTGGTTTGGTCGGACGCAGAGGTTGGCGAAGACGACGATGGCGTCGATGATGACGCCGGTTTTTGCGGTTGCTGCTGCTGGGCCGGTGACGACGCCGGCTTCTCCGGCGGGGTTGGGGTGGTGCTGGCCGCCGGACCGTCGGCTTTGGCCTTTTTGTGCTTGGCGATCACGCTGTCCATCGTGCTGCGCAGTTCCGCCATCGCCGGCAGCGGCTTGTACATCAACAGGTCGGCCTGGGCCTGCTTGATCACCTTTTCTTCCTCTTCAGGCGAGAGCCGGTAGGCCGTGATCAGCACGATCGCAATATCGCCCAGGATCGGGCTTTTGCGCAGGCGGTTGCCCACCTCCGGGCCGCTGACTTCGGGTAAACGGATATCCAGGATCGCCAGTTCCGGCAGTTCGCCCCGCACGCGCCCCTGGTCGACGTCTTCGATCCAGGACACGGCTTCTGCACCGTCGACAAACGCGACACCCTCGATACCCCAGATTTCAAACATGGCGAGCAGCACATCATAAATGTCCGGCTCGTCCTCGACAACCATCCAGGTAGACAACGGTCCAACTCCCCTCGCTGGTAACATGATGCCCCACAAACGGGCACGCTTACTATACCATGTACTGTACAATATAGGTGGCAGGCCTTCAAACTGCAAGTTAACGCAGTTGGCGCGTGGGCGCAACTGGCCAAACCCCTAGCCTGTATAGTACCATTCAACTGCAAAACGCGGTACTATAAACTATAAATCTGAACGGCATGACTCGTAACCTTTGGAGGAATTTTGCGTGACAACCTGGCTCGTGGTTGAAGATGAGGACGATATCCGTAACATTGTCAAGGTCATGTTTGGCGCATGGGGCCACACGGCAATCGAATTCCGCAACGGCAAAGAGGCCTTTGCATGGCTGGACCAGGTCGAGGCTGGCACGTACAACGGCGAACTGCCCGAACTGGCCCTGATGGATATTCGGATGCCAGGGCCAAAGGGCAACGAAATCGCCCGGCGGATGCGCAGCATCGACGTCTTCAAGCAGATTCCCATCGTGCTGATGACGGCGTTCAGCCTGTCGGAAGGCGAGCGCAAAGACATGTATAATGTAGATGGCGTGGATCACATCATCCACAAGCCGCTGCCGGATCTTTTGGAACTGAAGCAAAAACTGGACGACGTCCATGCCAGCAAAAAGCAAAATGGCAAGTGATGGTCGGTGATGGCGAATAACGAGGGCCGCTGGTATGTCTACCCCGCAAAATCCCGCATCTGAAGATCGCTCCGGACTGTTGGCCGGGATGCTGCAGTCTGTCGATGCATTGGGGACCAACACCGGGCGGTTGTTTGGCCGGCTGTACGGCGGGCTGCGCCGCAAGAGCCAGCAGCGCGACGACGCCACCCGGAAGTTACACCTCCGGGCCGAACGCCTGAAGCGCCTGGCCAAAACCCAGGCGGTCGATATCGCGCGGCTGACGGGGCTGCTGGCCGTGATCAGCGAAGGCGTGATCATGCAGGATACTGAGGGGCGGGTGGTGTTGATGAACCGCGCGGCCCACGAGTTGATCGGCTCGACGCGCCAGTTTTGGGCGAGCGACCTGGGCCGCATGTTCCGGGCCGCGCGCCACCAGACCGTGCTCGACGGCGAGGTCACGCTCGGCGACGCGCAGCGTGTCGAGGTCAACGACCGCGTGATCGGCGCGCAGTTGGCCATTGTGGCCGATCAGGAGGGGACACGGCTGGGCACGGTGCTCATGCTGCGCGACGTGACGCACGACGCGCTGTCCGACCGGCTGAAGGACCAGTTCGTGACGCAGATGAGCCACGAACTCCGCACGCCGCTGGCCGCGATCAAGGGCATGAGCGAGGTGCTGCTGGCCACGTCCGAAGACCGCCCGCAGAACCGAAAATTCCTGGAAGCGATCAGCCGCAACGTGGCCGTGCTGGACCGGATGATCATCGAACTGCTTGATATTTCCGAGATCGGCGCGGGCAGCTTCGCGGTACGCCAGCAGGACGTCGAACTCGAGGCGCTGCTGTTCCGCATCATCCACGGCTTCGATGCGCGCATCCGCAAGGTTGACCTGACCATCGGCGTGATGATCGCGGCCCGGCGCAACCTGCATCTGGTCGGGGACGACCGGCGTTTGCAGTGGGCCATCGGGCACCTGATCGACAACAGCATCAATTACACCGAGGCAGGCGGCAGCATCGTGGTCCGGGCCGGGCATGTTGCGGATGGACATGTGCTGATCGAAATCAGCGACACCGGCACCGGCATCAGCGACCTGGACCGCCCGCGCATCTTCGAGCGGTTCTATCGCGGCGAGGCACGCACCCCGTCCGGCAAGGTCCTCGACCCGCGCGGGTTGGGGCAGGGCTTGTTCGTGGCGCGCGCGGTGGCCGAGGCGCACGGCGGTTACCTGACGGTGGCGTCGAAAGTGGGCGAGGGCAGCACGTTTACGCTCGGCCTGCCGCTGGAGGGGATCGCGGCGGCGCAGGATCCGCTGCCCGACATGCCCGCCGCCCCGCAGATCGACGAGCCGCCGGTCGATCCCGAAGCTGCGACGATCCCCAGCCAGGCCACCCGGCTCGACTCCGACCCGCCGGACACCCCCGAAGAGCAGTGGGACTGAACGCCGGCCTCATTTCCTGACATTTCAGCCGGGCGTTTAATACGCCATCTCCCGCGCCAGTTCGAACAGGTGCGGGTCGAGCGTTTTGGTGTGGCCCACCACCTCGTCCAGTGGGATCGTGCCGATGGTGCCCTGCATCTGGCCGACCAGCAGCCCATCGTTACCCTTCTCGATCTCCTCGACCGCCCGCGCCGCCAGCCGCGTCGCCAGGATGCGGTCGAATGCGCCGGGGTTCCCGCCGCGCTGGACGTGGCCCAGCCGCGTGACGCGCAGCGCGAAGCCCAGTTCCTCGTCGTGTTCCTTGAAGTGCTGCGCCAGTTGTTCGGCGTTGTAGCTCGCCCCTTCGGCCACGACGATGATCGCGTGCGCCTTGCCGCGCTCGTAGGCGAGTTCGATGGCGTTGGCGAGGTCCTCCGGCTGAGTCTCGAATTCGGGGATGACGACTGCTTCCGCCCCGCCGGCGATGGCCGACATCAGCGCCAGGTAGCCGCAGTTGCGCCCCATCGTCTCGACCAGGAAGGCGCGGTTGTGCGAACTGGCGGTGACCTTCAGCCGGTCGATAGCCTCCAGCGCGATATTCAGCGCGGTATCGACGCCGATGGTGATCTGCGAGCCGTACAGGTCGTTGTCAATCGTCGAGGCCACGCCCATCACCGGGAAGCCCATTTTGTTCAACTCGTGCGATCCGGTCTGCGAGCCGTTGCCGCCGATCACGATCAAAGCTTCGATGCCGTGCTGGTTGAGTTCACGAATGGCCTTGCGGCGGCCATCCACGGTCTTGAATTCAGGACAGCGCGCGCTGCCGAGGATGGTGCCGCCCTGCTGAATGATGCCGCCCACGTCACGCGCGGTCATCGCCTGGAACTGGCCATCGACCAGCCCCCGGTAGCCGTGCCGCACCCCGAAGACCTCCCAGTTCCGGTCCAGCCCGGAGCGTACCGCCGCGCGGATGGCCGCGTTCATGCCGGGCGCATCCCCGCCGCTGGTGAGCACCGCGATCCGTTTCATAGTGTCCTCCTGTTGGTTGCTGAATAGTGTGATCCTGCATCATGCTCACCCAGAGTCTAGCGAAGGGCGCGCGCCTGCGGCCAGTTAGTAGCAGGCCGGGTAGCTGCGAAAGCCGCGCCACACTGGCGACCCGACCGGGTACACCGGCTCGCCCGGCGCGAAGTAGCTGATCTGCCGCACCTGCATGTCGGGCGTGAGGCGCAGCGTGACGTCCGGGCGGATCACCTCCACGCGGACCAATCCCGCCGCGAAATAGACGTGCGCTTGCAGCACGACCTGGCGGCCCGGGTAGCGCGTGGAGTGCGTCCAGCCCAGGCAGCTCACACGCGCCGGCTGCCCGAAGACGTGCAGTGCGTCGGCCAGTTGCACCGGCCCCAGCGCGTACAGGTCGAAGCTGCGCACGACGCCATCCCGGCTGCGCGCGTCCCCGGTGTACAGGTTGGACGCCGCCAGCGCGCGGTAGAAGGCGTCCTCGCCGCTGGCCCCGGGCCGGATGCCATGCCAGCACGGCTGCGCGCAGTCGCCCGTCGCCAGATCGACCGGGGTCGGCGTGTGGCGCTGGCCGATGGCGCGCACGCCGGCGATCAGCCCGGTGCACAGCGCGAAGACAGTCAGTATGAGCACAAATGCACGGATTAGCATGGCTGTATTTTAGCACAGCCCTCGGCGTGCTGCGTCTCTACGCTTGGTAGTGTATCGAACTCGGTTGAAACTCGCGTGTTTACCCCTCCCCAAACCCCTCCCCGCGCGCGGAGAGGGGCTTAACCGCGCACTTACTCCCTCTTTCTCCGTTTACGGGGAAAGGGGGCCGGGGGGATAGGGGTAAAATCCGGGCCGATCACGCAAGTTATCAGAGTTAATGCAAGAAGCAACGGTCGTT
>DAOTUD010000174.1:0-4863 GCA_034437275.1 Anaerolineae bacterium | reverse complement strand
CAGGCTTCGTAGCGTGCCGCCGGCACCCCTCTGGGCAGCGACCAATCCGATTGCCCAGGGCCGAGTTGGATATCACACTCGACGCCCGGTCCTAAACGAATGAGTTGGGCGGATTGGGATTCTGGGGCGGAGGGATCGGGTTCAGCTTGCTCTGCGCGCTCCGGCGCAGCGCCTTCAGGCGCTCGCGCCAGGGGGTTCTGTTCAGTAGTCTCTGTAGCTTTAGTAGTCTCTGTATATGCATTTGACATTTCCTGCCGTTTAGACCCTGGGGGTATTTGACATTTAATGTCAGATGCATTTGACATCTGCTGCCGTTTGGGATACTTTTGGCGTTTAATGTCAGATAGGATGCGCTCGTGCACCTGGTCGATGGTGCCCTCGAAAACTGCCGCGACGAGCTCCTGAAAGCGCACAGGATCAACTCGGATGTGCGGTGTTCGCTTTCCGGCAAAATGCCACACACGCCGGTGAATCACGCCGAGCTTTTCAAGTCGCCCCAGGCTCTCGCGCGCTGTGCGCTCCTTGATGCGGCACTCGTCCCACCATTCGTCGTTGTGCTTGGCTACCCACAGATGTCCCTCGCGCTCGACACGCAATCGCGTTTTACCGGTCTCCGGGTTAGGGGAGTGCCAGTACATGATCTGGCTTAGCATAACGCCGTCGACCAGCGATCCGCCCGCCAGGTCGATGTACACCCGCTTCACGTTGATGCTATCGCCAGTGGCAGCCTCGTTTCTGATCCAGCCCTCAAAAAAGGCGTTGGCGTTGCTCATCATTTGCACCCTCTTAATCCTTTGCTGCATTAACTGTTCGAATACCGAGAAATACAAAAAGCGCAGACAGGTATCATCCTATCTCCGCTTATAATAAACGTGATAATATGAATTATCCGGAGTAATATGGATTTTTAGTGCGTAAAACGACATTTCAAATTCCTCGCGATAACAGTTATTATCACGAGTAATTCATTTTCTGGATGGCTGGATGCGTATAACAAGATGATCGTAACCATAATCAAGGAGGACGGAATGCGGCGTAAGATGACGTTGTGGATCGCGTTGGTGGTGTTGGCGGGGGTGATGGTGCCGGGATGGGCCGGCGCACAGGGGCCGGGCGATGATGGCATCGGCGATCCGTACTTCCCGACGATGGGCAACAGCGGCTATGATGCCCTGCACTACACCATCGACCTCACCGTCGACATGGCGGCTAACACCATCGCCGGGACGACCACGATTGAGCTGGTCACCACGCAGGAACTCCGGCGCTTTAACCTGGACTTCGTCGGCTTTGACGTTCAGATCGTCACCATTGACGGTGAACCGGTCGACTTCGACCGCGCGGACGGTGAGCTGATCGTGCTGCCGCTGGTGCCGTTGGCGGCTGACGATGAAGTGTCCGTCGCGGTGACCTACAGCGGCCAGCCGGGCACCGCCGCCAGCGCGAACATCGAGGGCATCGGCGGCTGGCAGCATTACGGGGACGGGGTGTACGTCGCCAGCGAACCGACCGGCGCGGCGGCGTGGTACCCGGTCAACGATCACCCGCTGGACAAGGCCAGCTACACGCTGCGCATCACCGTGCCGGAGGACTACGTCGTCGCGGCCAACGGCATCCTGACCGAGACGGTCGAGCGTGACGGCACGCTGACTTACGTCTGGGAAGCCGAGCAGCCGATGGCCAGCTACCTGGTCACGGTGGCGATTGACGAGGACTTCGTCCGGCAAGAACTCGAAGGGCCGGGTGGCCTGCCGATCCGGAATTACTTCCCGGCGGACCTGGCCGACGAAGGCGCACAGGACTTTGCCCGCACCGGCGAGATGATCGCGTACTTCAACGAGATTTTTGGCCCGTACCCCTTCGCGGCGTATGGCGTGGTGGTGGCCGATACCGAGTTCCCCTTCGCGCTGGAAACACAGACGCTCTCGCTGTTCTCGCGCGGGTGGGTCGAACCGCCCGGCAGCATCGAGGAAGTCGTCGCGCACGAGCTGGCGCACCAGTGGTTTGGCAACAGCGTCAGCCTGGGCCGCTGGTCGGATATCTGGCTCAACGAAGGGTTTGCGACGTATGCCTCGTGGTTGTGGTTCGAGCACGTCAGCGGCCCCAGCGCGATGGAGCAGCGCGCCTACCGGACCTATCTCGACATTGCCTACGACACGCAGAGCTACACCCTCCCCGTCTCCAAGACCGGGCTGCAGGACCTGCTGTCGCAGATGGCGCTCGGCGAGCTGTCGCTGACGTCGGATGAGGTGACGCAGACGGTGCGGCTGTTGTTGGCGGGCAGCGCGAGCCAGCAGCAGCTCGACGAGTTCATTGCTTCGCTGCCGCAGGACGACATCACCGGGCAGGAACTGGTTACGTTCATCAGCCTGCTGCCATTCAACGAGGTGTCGCTGAAGCCTGCCGAGTTCGAGACGTTGATCGACGTGCTGCACCTGCGCGAGGTGCTGGGTGCGGATTTCCGCGTGCCGTACAGCCGCTTCGTGCCGCCCGGCGATCCGCCCGCCGATGACCTGTTCAATCGCGGCGTGTACAATCGCGGCGCGCTGACGCTACACGCGCTGCGCCAGAAGATCGGCGACGACGCATTCTTCGCGTTCCTGCGGGCCTATTACGACCGTTACAAGTTCGACAACGCCACCACGCCGGACCTGATCGCAGTGGCCGAGGACGTGAGCGGCATGGCGTTGGACGATTTCTTCGATGCCTGGCTCTACGACCCGGTCATGCCGGATATCCCGGAACTGGGCTGGACGGTGGCGGAGTAGGCACGCGGCACGGAAAAAGCCCTCACCCTTCCGGCAGAGCCGGGTCCCTCTCCCCGTGAACGGAGAGGGATTTTGGGTCCCGGTTTGTTTCCCCCTCTTCGCGCGCGGGGAGGGGGCCAGGGGGAGGGGTGAAACTAGCAGAACGCCCTACTAAACTTAAGGCGTATGCCCTAAATCCCCTCGCCGGACGTAAACGGAGAGGGGATTTTTCACGCGCCCGGCTGTCAGGGCCAGGAAGGGGAAATTGGCTGGTCCCTGGTATGCTTGCTTGCCACGTGACGCTGGCTCACCCGCCCATCGCATCCGGCGGCGGGGCCGGGACCACCGTTTGCAGCTTGTACGTCATCATGATCTCCGGCAGCAGGTCCATGCGGAATTTCATCCCGTATTCGGCAGATACGCGCATCACGCCTTCCAGGTCGTGCGGGGCGTCGGTCGGGGCGTATTGGGCGGCGGCATCGAAGTAAGCTTCCGCCTGGCCGGGCGTGAGGATCACGAGCATCCGGGCGGGGGCGTCGCCGCTGTTCCAGAAACCGTGCAGATGCCCGCGCGGCAGCACCACATACGACCCGGCGCCCACCGTCGCCACGCTGTCATCCTGCATGACGGTCATTTCCCCTTCCAACACGTAGAAGACTTCGTCCTCATGCTGGTGCGTGTGTGGGGGCGCGCCCAGGTGGTGCGGCGCGACCGTCCACTCCTGCACGGAAACCTGGCTGGGCGTGTCGCTGGTACGCACGAGGCGATTCATCAGGATGTCGCCGAAGATCAGTTGATCGCCCTGCGCTGGCTGGATGACCTGTAGCTGCGTTGTTGCTGCCATGTCTAATTCCTTTCGTTTAAACTAACGATGTTAGGTGTATCGATGCGCATTAGTATAAACGGATTCGGCGTGGTTGTCAACAGCGTTTATGCCGGTGGATTAGTCTTGCGTCTTGCTCGTCTTGGCCGGGATGTGGCTCATGGCGTATTCGGCCAGCGCGGTGATCGTCAGGCTGGGGTTGATGCCGGGGTTGGCGGGCATGATCGAGCCGTCGACCACGTACAGCCCCGGGTAGTTGTGCACCTCGCAGTTCAGCCCGACGACGCTGTCTTCCGCGCTGCACCCCAGCGAACACCCGCCCAGGATGTGCGCGGTGGTCGGCATGTTGAGCAGGCTTTCGTGCAGCGGCGACTGCGGGATGCCGTCCGTCTGGCCGGCGAAGGCGCGCGCGATCTGGTGGCCGATATCGATCTGGGCGTGGATGCCGTTGTCGGCGTCGTGCTGCGCCACCAGCCCGCGCCGGAACGCGGTAAACAGGCTGCGCCCCAGCCGCAGGCGCAGCATGCTGTCCTCGGTCTGCATCACCAGCAGGATCGTGGTGCGGCGTGCCCAACGCGGCGCAAGCTTGCCGCGCAGGAAGTCCAGCGGGCGGCGCGCGATGGCGGCCAGCGTGCGCGTGATGCGCTCCGGGACGCTGTCCCCGGCGTCGATCATGGGCGCGGTCATCAGCTTGATGAACGACGAGCCTTCCGAATAGCGCACCGGCTCGACCTGTGTCACGTCGTCGGCGCGGAACACCGACGTGATGGCGATGCCGTCGGCGTAATTTACGGCATCATCGCGGCGCGTCACGCCCAGCAGCGTCTCGCTGTTGGTGCGCACCATGTCCCCCAGGCGCGGCGAGAGGTCCGGCAGCGCGCCGGTTTCGTCCCGGCAGCGGAACAGCAGCCGCAGCGTACCCAGCACCCCCGCCGACAGCACCACCTGCCGCGCGCGGACCCGGCGCTTCCGGCGGGGCAGCAGCCGCGTCGCGGAGCGGTACACCACTTCGTAGCGCGCGCCGTCCGGCTGTCCAGCGGGCAGCGGGCGGATGTCGGTGACGTGCGCCTCGGCCTGGATCGTCGCGCCCCATTGTTCCGCAAAATACAGGTAGTTCTTGACCAGCGTGTTTTTGGCGTTGTAGCGGCAGCCGACCATGCACCCGCCGCAGTGGGTGCAGCCGGCCCGCGCCGGGCCGGCCCCATCGAAGTACGGGTCGGGCACGGTGGCGCCCTCCTCCCCGAAGAACACGCCGACCTGCGTCGGGCGGAAGGAGTCGCCCTGGCCCAGATC
>DAOTUD010000173.1:0-5274 GCA_034437275.1 Anaerolineae bacterium | reverse complement strand
GCCCGCAGCCGCCCGCGCCCTACCCGCCCCCGCAGCAGCCGCCCGGCTACAGACCGCCCCCGCCGCAGCCCGGCTATGGGCCGCCGCCCGGCCACCCGTCATCCTACCCGCCGCAGCAGCCCCCCGGCTACGGGCCGCCCCCGCGTTCGCGCCGGGGGTGCTCGTGCTGGAAGGGGTGCCTGCTGGGGTTGTTCCTGGTGGTGCTGCTGCCGTGCCTGCTGTGCAGCGGCCTGAGCTACGCCAGCTTCAGCCTGGGGCCGTTCGACATGGTGGCGGGCTATCTGCCCGGCGACTTTGGGCGTAAGACGGTCGAGTTTGAGGACGACCAATACGCCGTCTCGATTGACGTGCCGCGCAGTTGGTATGCTGCCCTCGCCGGTGATACGTGGTGGGAAGTCTGGCGCGATGGGCTAAACGAAGGTATGCCCCTCGAAAACCAATCGGACGGGTGGACGGATTTCGAGTCGGACCTGGACGTCGATTCCACGCAGAACGGCGTCGCCATTGTTGAAACGAACGTGTTTACGCTGATGTCCGGCGGACAGCCAATCGTGCTGATCTACGGCGGGTATGGCGGCCCCGGCAATGCCACCGGCAGCGCGATTGCGCCGGACAGCTTCCGCTGTGAAGATGTGCGCGCCGAATTCGACAGCATGCCCGACCTGGAGCCGGGCGATCTGGGCATGTTCGGTGAAGCGACCAGAATCCAGGAGCCGAAAATCATCGAACGCGGGGATGGGCTGTGCGGCTATCGCATCAACACGGTGTTCGACAATCCGTCTGACAACCGGTTCTTTGAGAACGTCGATCCGCCCCACCAGCAGCGTGTGGTCACTTTCGTCGTCCCGGAAAACAGCGCGGAGGCCGCGGTGTGGATGTTGTCGCTGCCCGAGGCACACCTCGATACATTCTCCGACGACATCGACGCGATGATCGAATCGGCCCGCGTCAAGGAGAAGTAGCGGCGTAGGGCAGCACACCCACGGGAAAGGCAGACGGCATGTTGAGGTGGTACCGACGCACCCTGATCCCCCAAGCCGCCCCGCCGCGCGCCATCTTGATCACGGGCGGCAGTTCGGGCATCGGACGGGCGGCGGCGCTGTTGTTCGCCGCGCTGGGGGATGATGTCGCGGTGACGGGGCGGCGCGTCGAGCGCCTGAACGCCCTGCAGGCCGAGGCCGAGAAGCAAAACCTGCCGGGCCGCATCCTGCCGCTGGAGGCCGACGTAACCGATCCCGACGCGATGCAGCGCGCGGCGGCGTTGGCGCTGGCGGAGTTCAACCAACTGACGGTGCTGGTCGCGAATGCCGGACTGGGGCAGCGCGGGGCGCTCGTCGATGTGCCCTGGGAGGACCTGGAGGCCGTGCTGCGCCCCAACATCGACGGCGTGATCCACAGCGTGCGCGCCGCCGTGCCGGGGATGCGCGCCAGCGGCGAAGGGCACATCGTGCTGATCTCGTCGATCCTGGGGCCGGTGCCGGGACCGTATGCCGCGACCTACAGCGCCAGCAAAGCCGCCGTCGATGCGCTGGGGCGTGCGCTGCGCGGGGAACTGCGCGCCGACGGCATCCACGTCACGGTGTTGTGGGTCGGGCAGACGGAGACCGAGTTCGCCGAAAAACGGCGCGGCCAGCCCGGGCGCGTGGCGACACGCTGGCCGACGATGACGCCCGAGCAGGTCGCCGGGGGCATCGCCCGCGCGCTGGATCGCAAGCGGCGCACGATGACCGTGCGCTGGATCGATGCGCTGTTCGTGTGGGCGGGGCGGCGCTTCCCGGCGCTGATGGACCGGGTGCTGGCGCGGGTGTACGGGTAGGGGGGACGATGCCCCCTGGCCTGCGCCGGGCGGCCAGGGGCCACGCTGCCGTTATGCATCGGCAGTCTCTAGAATGCCTTTCTCCGCCAGGAACTCCATCGGCACATGGGCTTTCTTCCAGCAGACAACGGAGAAATAGTACAGGGGACTGCCCTCAATCGACAGGCGGTGGCGATAGCGTTCCAGGTGATTCAAGTTCAGGTATTCGGAGAAAATCAATTCGCGGATTAACTTTGAGAACCCGGTGTCATCGGTATCGTACAGGAATGTCTCTTTGATGTTGAAGGTTACCCAGCCCTGCTCGGTGATCAGGTTAAGGGCCTGGATAAACGCGGTGATGGGAATGTCGCCAAACCCGAGTGCGGCGACGGTCGTCAGGGCGTTCAGGTTCCAGGAACGCAGCTCCTCGATTTCGTCCTCGCTCAGGCAGGTAAAGTCGCGGACATAGTACTCATCATAGATGCCGGGCCGGTCCCGTTCGGTAGCGACCTTGGCTTCTTCGAGGATATCCACCCCGACCAGCCGCGCGACGCCAACCTGCTTCAACGCTTCGCCCATCATGCCATTACCGGCCCCAAAATCGAGCACGCGCAGCTCGGAAAAATGCTCTTTGTTGACGTCGATGGTATGGCGCAGCGCGTCCGTCACTTTATCAGGCGAGTTGCATTTGAGCCGTTCGTAG
Source organism: Anaerolineae bacterium (assembly GCA_034437275.1). Lineage (GTDB taxonomy): Bacteria > Chloroflexota > Anaerolineae > Aggregatilineales > Aggregatilineaceae > TC-15. Next base: position 2,776 of record DAOTUD010000173.1, on the reverse strand, counting down.
AAAAGCTGCTCGTAGAGGCCGGGAGTATCATACAGGGTGTCATAATCATGAAATAGGACTTTCTTCTTCTTGCCATCATCGACCAGAAAAAAGTATGCCTCATCCTGGTCAAGATCGTTGGCGTTGATGGGCGGGAACTGAATATAGTACTTATTCATCGGGCCTCCTATTGGTCTGATATGACGATGTAAATACTCCTTGCAACAACCACAAACGACTCAGAATCCGACGTGCAGCAAAATAGCCAGACGGTATCGCAGCGGATGCCGTGCTCAACACAACGATTCTGAATGCGTGCTGCTGGGTGGTTGGAACGGTTCGAGTGAACCGGCATAAGTATAGCCGCTTTGGAGAGCTACCACAAATGGCGTGGGCGGAACACGCGGCCCACCACGCGCTGCTGCCGCCGTGCGGCTGCGAAAAGTTTTTATTTAGCCTTTACTATTTTCACACTTACAGATTCGCTAAACACATTTGACAGCATTTAATATTGAGTGGTTAAATGAGAGTGGATCGACCTGCATTCCCGCACAGGCTGGATTGTCTCGTTTGATGTTCCGCGCGATCGGCGCAGTGGCGTACCGCGTCATGCCGCCGGGCAGGACAGCCGTCCAGAGAATCCGCAGTTTCGTTAACGACGGTGCACGCGCGCCCAACGTCTGGCACAATTAGATCACGGAACCACCCTTAGCGTAAGGAGAAAGGTACGACATGCCTGTTTACGACATTTCCCTGACGATCACCGATTCGCTGGTCACCTGGCCCGACAGCCCGCCGATTGAAACCGGGCAGGTCTCGCACCTGGGCCGGGGCGACGAAGCCACCGTCTCGCAGATGAGCATGGGCACCCACACCGGCACGCACGTCGATGCCCCGGCGCATTTCGTCCCCGGCGGCGGCACGGTCGAGGGGTTGGACCTCGACGTGCTGGTCGGCCCGGTGCTGGTCGTCGATGCACGCGACGCGGACGTGCTGGACGCCGCAGCGCTCGACAAGCTGGCGATCCCCGCGGGAACCGAGCGCGTGCTGTTCCTCACCCGCAACTCGGCCATCTGGGACAAAAACACGACGTCCTTCGTCCAGGATTACGTTGCGCTGGATTCCAGCGGCGCGCAGTGGATCGTCGATCACGCGATCAAGCTGGTGGGCATCGACTACCTCTCGATTGCGATCTGGTCCGACCTCGTCGTGCCGCACCAAAAGCTGCTGGGCGCGCAAGTCGTGATCCTCGAAGGGCTGGACCTGCGCGCCATCACGCCGGGCACCTACCAGCTGGTCGCCCTGCCGCTGAAGCTGGGCGGCATCGAAGGCGCACCCACCCGCGTGATCCTGATCGACGACGCGAGCTGATCGACCGGCGGCACTGTGGAGCAGGCCCCCCTGCTCCACTAGATCACGTGGCGCTCCTGGTACTCGCCGAATTCATCGCGCAGCACAGCAGCGATCTCGCCTAACGTCGCGTAGGCTCGCGCCGCTGCCATGATGCGCGGCATCAAGTTGGCCTCGCCACGCGCCGCCGCGTGCAGATCGTCCAGCGCCCGCCGCACCGCGTCGTTATCGCGCGATTCGCGCAGATCCGCCAGCCGCGCGACCTGGCGCTCGTAGCCCTGCGGATCCATAGCCAGGATCGGGATCGCCGGCGGCTCCTCGCTGCGATGGGCGTTCACGCCGACGATCACGCGCTCGCCGTTCTCGACCTCCTGCTGGAAGCATGCCGCTGCATCCGCGATCTCCTGCTGGAAGAATCCGTTTTCGACGCACGCCAGCACCCCGCCCAGGTCGTCAATGCGCGCAAAGTAGGCGTAGGCTTCCTCCTCTAGCTCGTCGGTCAGCTTCTCCAGGGTGTAGCTGCCACCCAGCGGATCGACCGTATTCGCCACACCGGACTCGTGCGCGATGATCTGCTGCGTGCGCAGCGCGACCGTGACCGCGTGCTCGCTGGGCAGCGCCAGCGCCTCGTCCATGCTGTTGGTGTGCAGGCTTTGCGCCCCGCCCAACACCGCCGCCAACGCCTGGATCGCCACGCGCACGATGTTGATCTCCGGCTGCTGGGCGGACAGGCTGACGCCGGCGGTCTGCGTGTGGAAGCGCAGCAGCCAACTGCGCGGATGCTGTGCGCCGAACGTTTCGCGCATTTCCCGCGCCCAGATGCGCCGCGCCGCCCGCAGCTTGGCGATCTCCTCCATAAAATCGTTGTGTACGTTGAAGAAGAAGCTCAGCCGGGGCGCGAAGTCGTCGATGTCCAGCCCGCGCCGCAGCGCCCAGCGCACGTACTCCAGCCCATTCGCCAGCGTGAAGGCCAGCTCTTGCCCGGCGGTGCTGCCCGCCTCGCGGATGTGGTAGCCGCTGATGCTGATCGTGTTCCACTGCGGCAGATGCTGCGTGCCGTACTCGATGGTGTCCGTCACCAGCCGCATCGACGGCTCCGGCGGGAAGATGTACTCCTTCTGCGCCTGGTATTCCTTCAAAATATCGTTTTGGATCGTGCCGCGCAGCGCCGCCATCGGCACGCCCTGCCGTTCCGCCGCCGCGATGTAAAACGCCCACAGCATCGCCGCCGGGCTGTTGATCGTCATCGACGTGCTGACCTCGCCCAGCGGAATATCGTCGAACAGGATTTCCATATCGCGCAGGCTGCTAACCGCCACGGGTGCGCGCAAAGGTTGACAGAGAAAAGGTGGACAAAAAGCCTCAAGTGAGGTAGGGAAAAGGGTACAAAGCCAAAATCCCACATCACAAGAGGCTACAATGGAGTTTATCACATTTCTGAAAGAGC
>DAOTUD010000172.1:0-2870 GCA_034437275.1 Anaerolineae bacterium | reverse complement strand
GGCGCCCAATGGGGTGAGCGCGGTGCGCGGCTCGTCGCCAAAGCTCGCGCCGCCTATCTCAGCGGTCAATGGGATGCCTTCTGCGCCCGTGTGGCTTAGATTGCCTGTCAGGTTTTGCATGCACCCCATTGTAGCGCCCCCCTGACAAAACACGCCAATCCGCGTTACAATCGGGCACACCAGATCGGTGACTGCATCCTAGCCAGGAGAGAACAACGTGCCAGACGATATTCGCACGACACAGGAAATTTTCGGGGACCTTTTCGGCGGGCTGGCCAGCCTGGGCGCGCGCGGCGTTGACGGCTTCGTGATCGCCAAAGCGTTGGCGCGGCTGTTGATCCAGCAGGGGGTCATCTCCAAAGAGACGTTCATCGCCACCATGCAAGAAGTCGCCAAAGAAGAACTCGAGGAATCCGACGAGATCACGCAGTTCATCAGCGCGACATTTACCGAAATTTTGCAGGAGCTTGAGGAGCGCCAGGAGCGCGTCGAGAAGTCCAAGCACGAAGACTGAGCCAGCCGTGGAAACCGACATCCAGCGGATCGCCGCGCTGGCAGAACAACAGCACGACGATACCGCCGCTTTTGCGCATTACATCCACATCGTATGGGACCGCGAGAACCGGCCCGACGCCGACCTCGACGCCATCGTCGACGCGATTGCCGCCGAGGTCCGCGCCCAGATCGACTGCACCGCCTGTGCCAACTGCTGCCGCTCGATCCCGGTCGGCCTGACGTACCACGACATCCCCCGGCTGGCGCGCGGGGTGGACCAACCCCCGGCGGCGATCAACATGCTGTACGTCGATTTCGAGGCTGCCCGCCAGCGCGGCGAGTGGGGCGTATTCCGTCACTCGCCCTGTGCGTTCCTGGACGGCACGCTGTGCACGGTCTACCCGCACCGGCCTGCCGCCTGCCGCGATTACCCGGCCTTTACGCCGGACTTCCGCTGGCAGCTGGAGCCGATCCTGTCCGGGATGGGGGTCTGCCCGATCATCTTCCACGTGATCCAGCGCCTCAAGCAGCGGCTGGGCTGGCTCAGTAGCACGCCACCTGCAGCGCCGCGTTGAGCGTCGCCGCGTCCGGGCGGGGGATGCTCCACAACTCCGCGCCCTGGATGGCCCAGCCCCGGTAGTACTCCACCGTACCCTCCGCCATACAGCACCACCGGCACCCGTGCCGCGTGAGTCTGGCCCGGCTGCTGCTGCACGTGGCCATATCGAGGCGTCGCCATCGTAGGCGGCGCGCGCAGCATAATCGGAAGTACAACGGGGCAGGTGCCCCGGCTGCGTACACCGGAACCTCATTCAAGATTGAACCGGGTACCCGGAACCCCATTGATCCCCACATCACGCCGGCAGCGCGAGGTTGGCCCCCAGCCACATCAGGTCCGCCGCCGCATCCCGTCCCCCGCGCACCCACACGCCCCACGCGCCGTCCGTGTGGACGGTCGCCGCGCCGAGGCGCTCCTGGTTGAGCCGCAGCCGGATCGCGCCGGATGGCTCGCGGTGCAGCGTGATGGTGTTGGCCGTGCCCGGCCCGTGCAACCGGTTGTACGGCATCCAGCGCCACTCTGGACGCAGCGCGGCGCAGTCCTCCAGCGGGGCCAGATGCCCGGGCGCGCAGCGGCGGGTGGTGGTATGACCATCGCCGCTGATGGCGTACACCACGCGCGCCCCGCCCGGCTCCGCCAGCCACACGCCCCACGCCGCGCCGGGATCGGAACCCGCCGCCAGCCGAGCACGCACCGTCAGCGTGAAGTCGCCCTCGCCCGCCGGAATGGCGACCGGGGCCGTATACCACGCCGCCCCGTCCGGTGACGCCCCCCCCGCCCAGGCCAGCGCCGCGTCCGTCCAGGCGACCGGCCCCGCGACGGGCGGATCGGCCCCGCCCCGCCCCAACCACCACGCGCCGCCCAATGTCACGACGATCACCAGCCCGACGCCGAGCAGCGTGGCGCGCCACACCCAGCGCGGCGGCGGATCGTAAGGAGAGGATCGACATGGTTGTGTATTCATATGACTATCAGCAAAATTGCGAATATGCTACAATAGATATCCTTCAACGGACAAAGGGATTATGACAGACTATCACGTTACTTATCATTGGGATACGTCATACGTGACGCCGGTGCTGTTTGTGACCACAACCGGCAAAATCCTGAGCGATCCGCAGACGATCCCGACTATTATCGATCAAACCCACGCGCTGATCGAAAAACAGCGCGAACATGCCGCGTTGATCCTGGTCTACGACACGATCGGCACCGAGCGCCGGCTGCCGCTGGAGTCGCTGATGGGCCGCCAGGTCTTCAGCCCGAAGGTGAAAGGCGTCATCCTCATCGGGGCCCGGGCGCGTACCGACGAAATGGCGGTGTTGATCATGAGCGCCGCCAAGCGGCTGCCGTATGATATCCAGTTCTTCGATACGCGCGACGAAGCCGAAGCTTACCTCCGCGCACAGGACGCCCCCCACGACACCTGAACACCCTGCCCCACCAACGCAAAACGCCCCGGCGCGGTGACCGGGGCGCGTGGATGATGCGACGTAGTTGTGCGTTACTCGACGACGACGGTCGGCAGCGGTGTGCCCTGCCACACATCATCGTAGTTGGGGCCGAGCGTCTCAACCGGCACCCAGAAGAAGTTGCCGGCCAGCATCACCTTGTAGAAGCTGCCGCTTTCGTCCAGGCCATACACCCAGATCGTCTTGCCGGCTTGCATCACCACATCCGGCACGACGGCATCCATTGACGGGGAGTGGTAGATCGGCGTGGTTTGTGTGAACGCGCCGCCGACCGCCGTCTCCGGGATGGGCACCATGTCCGGGCCGGGGCCGGGGTTGGCACAGCTTACGTCCCAGATCGCGCC
>DAOTUD010000171.1:0-7275 GCA_034437275.1 Anaerolineae bacterium | reverse complement strand
GGGGGGGGGGGCCACCCGCCACTGATCTGGTAGCTTCTGACAGCTTTTGAGAGACGATCCCTGCTAAGATTTAAACCAGTGTTAGGGCGTTGCTCATGCCGATGGGGCATGATATTACGGTAACCACGCAACAAGCAGCAACTGTTTGGAGAGTTCTTTTCTATGGCCAACGAAAGCAACCCGTTGAAAATCGGACAGAGCGTGCTCAAGACCGACCGCCCGGTCGGCATCGTGGGCTATGGCGCGTATGTGCCGCGCTATCGCCTGCCGGGGACCGAAGTCGCCCGCGTGTGGACGGGCGGGGCTGGCGGCTCGCCGGTCAAGGAAAAAGCCGTCGCCGGGCTGGACGAAGACGTGATCACGATGTCCATCGAAGCGGCGCAAAACGCGCTCAAACGCGCCGCGATCGACCCGCGCGAAATTCGCGCGGTGTGGATCGGCAGCGAGAGCCACCCCTACGCCGTCAAACCCTCGGCGACCGTCGTCGCCGAAAGCATCGGCGCGGCCCCCAACATCCAGGCCGCCGATTGGGAATTCGCGTGCAAGGCCGGGTCGGAAGCGATGCAGGCCGGGATCGGCTTCGTCGGCTCCGGCATGGGCCAGTACGTGCTGGCGGTTGGCATGGACACCGCGCAGGGCCGCCCCGGCGATCCGCTGGAGTACACGGCGGCGGCGGGCGGCGCGGCGTTCTTGCTGGGGCCGGGCGCGGACAGCCTGGCCATGCTGCAAGGCAGTTACTCGTATGTGACCGACACGCCCGACTTCTGGCGGCGCGCGCACGAAACGTACCCCTCGCACGGGGACCGCTTCACGGGCGAGCCGGCGTACTTCCAGCACACGCTCAGCGCCGCGCAGCGCCTGATGGACATGATGGGCACCACCGCGCAGGATTACCGCTGGGCGATCTTCCACCAGCCGAACGTCAAGTTCCCCTCGCGCGCGGGGAAGATACTCGGCTTCGCGCCGGAACAACTGGAGCCGGGCCTGCTCTCTGGGCTGGTCGGCAACGTGTACGCCGGGTCGTCGCTGCTCGGGCTGACGGGCACGCTCGACGTGGCGGAACCGGGCGACCGGGTCCTGATGGTGAGCTACGGCAGCGGGGCCGGGTCGGACGCCTTCGACCTGGTGGTGCAGGACGCCATCACCGCGCGCCGCGACCGCGCGCCAAAAACGCAGGATTACGTCGCGCGCCGCACCGCGATCGACTACGCGCTGTATACGCGCTACCGGGGCAAGCTGCGGGTGGATTAGAGTTCTACCTCTCCCCGCACGCGATGCCGTTGGCGAACCAGTTTTGCGCCGATTGTTGCCCTCACCCTTCCGGCGGAGCCGGGTCCCTCTCCCTCAGGGAGAGGGATTAACGGCACGCCTACTCCCTTCTCCCTGAGGGAGAAGGGTTGGGGATGAGGGCCAAAACGCGCACAAACAGAACTTCTCAAATGGCCTCTGAATCGGGCACAGACACGGATTTTCACACAAGGACAGAATCACCATGCGAGATGTATCAATCATTGGAGTGGGGCAGGTCCCCGTCAGCGAGCACTGGGCGCTGGGCCTGCGCCAACTGGCGGTGCGCGCGCTGCAGGCCGCGCTGGAAGACGCCGGCCTCGAGGAAGCCGGCCTGCTCGTCGTCGGGAACGCGCTGGGCAGCAACCTGAGCGCCCAAAATCATGTGGGCACACTGATCGCGGACGCCGCCGGGCTGCGTGGCATCGAGGCGCTGCGCGTCGAAGCGGCGGATGCGTCCGGCGGGCTGGCGCTGCGCCAGGCGTACCTGGCCGTGGCCAGCGGCGCGGTCGAAACCGCGCTGGTCGTCGGCGTGGAGAAGGCCACCGACCGCACCGGGAGCGAACGCGACACGCACCTGGCGACCATGCTCGACGCGGATTACGAGGCCGCCAGCGGCGCGACCCCGGCGGCGATTGCGGCGCTGCTCATGCGGCGCTACCTGCACGAGCACGGCGTCGCCGTCGAGCAGTTCGAGCCGTTCAGCATCAACGCGCACGCCAACGGGTCGCTCAACCCGTTCGCGATGTACCGCAACAAGATGCGGCCCGGCGCGTTCGGCAAAGCGCCGCCGGTCGCCGACCCGGTCAACCTGTTCGACAGCGCCCCGGAAGGCGACGGGGCCGCCGCGCTGGTGCTGACCACCACCCAGCGCGCGGTCGATATAGTGCCGCGCCCGGTGCGCGTGCGGGGCAGCGCCGCCGCAACGGATACGCTGGCGCTGCACAACCGCGCGGATATGCTGTTCCTGTACGCGGCCAACGTGGCCGCCGGGCGCGCGCTGGAACAGGCCAAAGCGCAGCCCGCCGACCTGCACCTCGCCGAGCTGCACGACAGCTTCACCGTGCTCAGCGCGCTGCAACTGGAGGCGCTGGGGTTGGCCGAACACGGCCAGGGGTGGAAGCTGGCCGCCGACGGGGCCATCGGGCGCGACGGGTCGCTGCCGATCAGCACCTTCGGCGGGCTGAAGGCGCGCGGCAATCCGCTGGGCGCGACGGGCGTGTACCAGGCGCTCGAAGTCGCGCTGCAACTGCGCCGCGATGCCGGGGATAACCAGGTCGCGAATGCGCGGCTGGGGCTGGCGCTCAACCTGGGCGGCATCGGCAGCACGGCGGTCGCGCACGTCCTGGAGCGCGTGGAGTAAAAAGCCCTCACCCCCCGGGGGTGAGGGGTTGTGTTGGGCCAGTACCGGACAACGCTATTTACCCGCAACCAGAAGCCTATGACACGGCGTGCGATTTGCACGCCGTTTTTTGTGCACCCTACTGCCGGCGCTTTCCCTGCCGGGCCGGACGTGTACAATACATGTAGCGTCGATTCACAAAATGTAAAGGAGTGGACATGCGAAAGGGAGTAGGCGGCATCGGACGCCGGCTCAAGCGCCAGCCGTTTGGGGTCTTGTTCGTGCTGATGTTGTTCGTCGCGCTGGTGGTGATGGTCGTGTGGCTGGCGGCAGTCCGGTTGATCTTCGACGTCGCCGGGCTGGCGAGCAGCGAATGGGGCTGGCTGGAAGGCGTAACCTCGGTGTTGACCTTCGCCTTCGCAGCCGGGGCCGGGCTGCTGCTGCTGATCGAGTACAGCGACGCGGACGAAACGCGCAACCTGGAGATTTACCGCGACATCTACGACCGGCTGATGACCCCGCAGCAGATCGAGGCGCGGCGCAAACTCTACCAGGACCTGCCCGACGACCCCGGCGAAGCAATGCACGTAGTGCGCACCAATCCAGAGTATATGGGCTACTATAAGCAGGTGCTCAGCCTGATCGACTATTTCGGCTTCGTGGTGCAGCAGGAATGGGTCACCGCCGACGAGGTGATCGGCTGGATCAGCCCGATCGTGGTCAAGGTCTGGGACCGCATCGGCGAGTTGGTCGAGATGGAACGCGACGCGCGCAAAGGCGAATCCGATTACCACATCGCCGCCTTCGAGCTGGCCAAAGCCTGCCAGGACTGGCGCGACGAGCACATCGACGACTGGGAGCAGGCGCTGACGTTCGGGGACCGGCTGCGCGTGTGACGCCGCGCGGTTTTCAAACTTCCCCTTGACTTCGAGCGCGCTCGAAGGTGTACAACAGGTCTGTAGGACGCTTATCACACGTGTTTTCGGGAGGGGATGATGTCTGACGACCGGGAATTTCAGTTCAACAAACGCCAGGGCCTCAACGAATTCGAGCAGGCCAAACGCCGCGTCTTCTTCCAGCGTATGCTCAGCCTGCTGCGCGGCAAGCCGGTCGAACTGCTCAGCTTTGAGGATGTGCGCGCCCGGCTGCGGCTGCGCGAGGAACTCTACCGGGGGCGACAAAATGTGCCCCTCGACAAGATCGTCGGCAGCGTGGGCCGCTACCGCGACTTTACGCGCACCTTCCTGCCCAAGCGCCAGGCGATGGAGCAGCGCTGGGCGAACGTCTATGCCCAGGCGGTGAGCATGGAAGGGCTGCCGCCGGTCGAGCTGTACCAGGTGGGCGATACGTATTTTGTGCGCGACGGCAACCACCGGGTGTCGGTCGCGCAGCGGCTGGGGGCCAAGACCATCGAGGCGCACGTCATCGAGCTGACCACGCCGATCTCCCTCGGCCCGGACACGTCCGCGCACGACCTCGACGCCGCCACGCCCTATGCTGAATTCCTGGACCACACCGGGCTGCGCCACACCCGGCCCGACCACCTGCCGCTCGATCTCTCCGAGCCGTCGCGCTACAACGATCTGCTGGGCCACATCCACCTGCACAAATGCGTCAGCGAAAACGCCGACGAGTGCAACCTCAGCATCCAGCAGGCCGCAGCGCACTGGTACGACACCGTGTACGAGCCGCTGATCGACCCGATCTGCGAGTATGGCATCATGCGCTTTTTCCCGGATCGCACCAAAGCCGACCTGTACCTGTGGATGGTCGATCACCTGTGCGAGATGCAGGCAGACTGCGAGCGTGAGCACGTCCGGGCCGAGCCGCTGCGCGCGATGCTGGCCGGCTTCCTGGACGAGCGCGATATCCCCGTGCCGCAGCAGTTAGCAAGCTAGAGCGTGTTATGAACTTACGTAGGCTGTTTACAGTGGATTTTTCCCGTACATTTTACCCCTCCCTAAATCCCTCCCCGTAAACGGAGAGGGACTTGCGCCTCCGCGTGCGTGGGGGATAGGGGTAAAAAGTGTATAACAGCCTCTAGACGGCGCGACACGGACTTATGTCCCTTGACTTCGAGTGCACTCGAAGATGTAGGCTATGGCACATTGGACGATTTTTTCAGGAAAGGAAAACATCATGAGTGACGTAATGCTGCGCAAACTGGGCCGTTCCGGGATCGAGGTGACGGCGCTGGGGATGGGCTGCTGGGCGATTGGCGGGCCGTTCTGGTTCGGGGATACGCCGTCAGGCTGGGGCGATGTGGACGACACCGAGTCGATCCGCGCCATTCGCCACGCGCTCGACCTGGGCGTGACCTTCTTCGACACGGCGGACGTCTACGGCGCGGGCCACAGCGAGAAAATCCTCGGCGAGGCGTTGGCCGGGAAGCGTGAGCAGGTGGTGATCGCCACCAAGTTCGGCAACATCTTCGACCCCGACACCCGCCAGATCACCGAGCAGAGCGCCGACCCGGACTACGTGCGGCAGGCGTGCGAAGCCTCGCTGCGGCGGCTGAACACCGACTACATCGACCTGTACCAGTTCCACCTCAACGGTTGGGACCTGGACGAAGGGGCCGCCGTGCGCGACGTGCTGGAGGAACTGGTCCAGGCCGGGAAAATCCGCGCCTACGGCTGGAGCACCGACTTCGTCGACGGGGCGGCGGTCTTCGAGCAGGGAGAACACTGCGCCGCCGTCCAGCACGACATGAACGTGATCCTCGACGCCGCGCCGATGGTCGAATTCTGCGAGGCGCACGACCTGGCGAGCATCAATCGCGGGCCGCTGGCGATGGGCCTGCTGACCGGCAAATATACCGCCGCCGCCAAGCTGGCCGACGATGATGTGCGCGGGGAGAACGCGCCGGAGTGGATGCGCTACTTCGAGGACGGCCAGCCCAGCCCGGAATGGCTGCGCAAGGTTGAGGCCATCCGCGAGATTCTGACCAGCGACGGACGCACGCTGGTCCAGGGCGCGCTGGCGTGGTTCTGGGCGCGCAGCGCCAACACGATCCCGATCCCCGGCTTCAAGTCCGTGCAGCAGGTCGACGAAAACAGTAAGGCGATGCGCTTCGGCCCGCTGACCGCTGCACAGGTGCAGGCGATCGACACCATCCTGGAACGGTGAGCGCGCCAGAGCATACAACTCATTCCCCATACCAAAAAGCCCCTGCCGGTTCATCACCCGCAGGGGCCTGTCATACCTCACACGCGCCAGATCACTGCCGGACCGGTTCGGCGGGCTGGTCTTCGGTTTTCTCCGGGATCAAGTCCAGGTTATGCCCCACGATCTCCAGCGCCTCCAGCGCCCGGTCTAGGTGCTCGGTGGTGTGCGACGCCATGTAGCTGGTACGCAGCAGGCTGCCGTTTTGCGGCACACCGGGCGGCACGACCGGGTTGGTGTACACGCCCTCTTCGATCAGCGCGTGCCAGGCCAGCACCGTGCGGTACTGGTCGCGGATCACCAGCGGGATGATCGGCGTCTGGCTGTTACCGGTGTCGTAGCCCAGGCGCTCCAGCCCGGCGCGCATATAACGCTCGTTCTCCCACAGCCGTTCGACATGTTCCGGCTCGTTCTCGATGATGTCCAGCACGGCCAGCACCGCCGCCGCGTTCGAAGCCGGCAGGCTGGCGCTGAAGGCAAACGAGCGCGCCATGTGCTGGATGTAGTGCATCACGTCGGCATCCCCCGCGATGAAACCGCCGATGGAGGCCAGCGACTTGCTGAACGTCCCCATGATCAGGTCGACCTCGTCCTCGACGCCAAAATGGGCTGCCGTGCCCCGCCCCCCGCCCATCACGCCGATGCTGTGCGCATCATCAACCATGATCCGCGCGCCGTGCTTGCGACACACTTCGATCAGGCCCGGCAGCGGCGCGATATCGCCGCCCATGCTGTAGACGCCATCCACGATCACCAGCTTACCGGCGTCTTTGGGCAGACGGCCCAGCACATAGTCCAGGCTGTCGGGGTCGTTGTGGTTGAAGCGCCGCATCCCGCCCCGGCTCATGAAGCAGCCGTCGACGATGCTGGCGTGGTCTTCCTTGTCCAGGATGGCGAAATCCCCCTTCTGGACCAGGGCCGAGATCACGCCGACATTGGTCTGGTAGCCGGTCGAAAAGACCAAGGCCTCTTCCTGGTTGACGAACGCGGCCAGGCGGCGGTCAAGTTCCAGATGAAATTTGAGCGTCCCATTGAGGAAGCGGCTGCCGGTGCAGCTTGTGCCGAACGCTTCGGTCGCCTCCATCGCAGCCTGGATCACCTTCGGATGGGTGGTGAGGCCCAGGTAGTTGTTCGAGCCGATCATCACCACTTCTTTACCCTTAAACGTGGCCGTGGTCCCTTCTGAATCCGTCAGCGGTTGAAAGAAGGGGTAGACCCCCATCTCGATCGCTTCCTTGGCCCGCGTGAAGGTGCGCGTCTTTTCAAAAATATCCGTCATGGTTACACCAAGTTCCTTCTCTGTTCGCCCTGTAGCGGCGGTAGTTACCTCGTGATAACACACGTGCGCACACTCAAATGTGTGCGGTGCGGCCTAACTAGTACACGTTGGTGGAAATATATGCCCACCGGTTGGCCCTCATCCCCTATCCCCTCACCGTTTCGGCCGATTTATGAGTCAAGAACACGACCTTCCGATCACT
>DAOTUD010000170.1:0-8111 GCA_034437275.1 Anaerolineae bacterium | reverse complement strand
CCTCACCCCTCCGCCCTGGCGGGCGGTGTCCCCTCTCCCATATAAGGGGCGAGGGGAAAAGCGCGCGCTGTGACTCCCCCTCGCCCCACTGGGTGGGAGAGGGGGCCGGGGGGTGAGGGGGGGATAGGGGATGAGGGCCAACCGGTGGGCATATATTTCCACCAACGTGTACTAGTTCCCTCCCCGTAAACGGTTCAGGGGCGGACAGGGGGCGGGCTAAACCGCGCCATGCCCCTGCCCCTACTGGCTGACGGTCGGCACCGCGCCGATATCCCCCTGCACCGGGCGATACCAGGACTGGTACGACCAGCCGATCAGGTCACCGTACTTGATCTTGTACCAGCGGCGGTCCGGGCTGATGCCGAGTACCTGCACTTTGGTGCCCCATACCGCCTTGCCGATCTTCGGATACTGGAAGCCGGGGCCGCTGCGGATGCGCATATTGCCATACGCCTGCACGATCACACCCTCGGTCGGCGGCGGAGGCGGATAGACCGGCTGCGACCCGTCCACATAGGGCAGCGCGCCGAACTCGCCGTTGAGCAGCCGAATCCAGGGCGCGTAGGCCCACCCGATCAACCCGTCGTAATTGACCTTATACCACGTATGGCCCTGGTCCTTGCCGTAGACCTCGACCTCGGTGCCCCAGGGCATCAGGCCGATCTTGGGGGTACGCGCGCTGGGACCCTCGCGCAGCCGCAGGTTGCCCATCACCATGCCCCGGATGCCGGTCGGCTGCGGGGGTGGCGGCGGGGCCGCTGGGCCTCCACCCTGGCCATCGACGACCGGGACCGTGTTCAAATCGCCGCTGAGGGTGACGTACTGCGCCGCGACCCACCCGGTCTGCCCTTCGACCGTGATCTGCACCCAGGCATTATCGGCGGTGCGCCCGGTGACGGGGTAACTGGCCCCGCTGCTGAGCTTGGCCAACACCTGGGCCGACAGGCTGGGCGCGCTGCGGAAGTTGAGGCGCGACACGTTGACCGTCGCGGTGATGCCGGTCGGGGCACCCCCGCCCGCGCCGCCCGGCGCAGCGTCCGGGGCGAGGACCGGATTCTGGGCCGACGGCGGGGTCCAGGTCAGGAAGACAAACGCCCCTGCGGTCTGCTCGCGATATTCCAGGCGGAGCGTGTGCGAGCCGTTCAGCAGCGTGACCTCGACCTGCTCCATCTGCTGCCCGGCGTAGGTATCCCAGCGGTCCAGGATCAGCGTGGTATCGACATAGAAGCGGAAGTTGTCGTCGGCCTTGATGTAGAAGATGTACACGGCTTCCGGCAGATCGCTGGGTACGTTCAGCGTGCGCGTGAATTTCGCCGTGAAGTTATCCGCCAGGACGGCCCCGCCGGGGCTGTCCTGGCCCCAGTTCAGGTTCAGCCCGCTGGGGTTGTAGGAGTTGGTGAAGACCGGCGGGGCGGTCAGGTCGGGATTGTTGTAAAATTCGCCGTACCAGGGCACGCCGGTGTATCCTGTGGTACCTGAAGTGCACCATGTACGAACACCGCCATGATCAGAGCAAGTCCCGCTTGCATTTACGGAGCAGGAGTTCCAGCCATCATTGCAAATAGCAGATGGTCCACTGTCAGGCGGCCAGCCTGTTGACGGGGCTGGACTGCTACCTGAAACCGATCCACTAGGGCAAGCCGAATAAGTGTACCCTTCAACGCAGCCTGGTACACCACCACTCGAAACCGCCCAACTAGCAATAATCGTGGCGTCGCCGGTGGCGTCGAACATCTCGACCACGATGGCGTGGTTGCCGTCGGTGGCGAAGTTGTAGTCGGCCTGCAGCGTGCGGAAGCCCAACGCCTGCCAGTCGTTGATCAGCAGGATGCCGTCGACATACAGCCGCACGCCATCATCAACCTGTACGTTAAAGCGGTAGTTGCCCGCCGTGAAGAAGGCGGTCGTCGAAAAACGAACGGAGAATCCATCTGCCGGGACGCCCAACGACCCGGTATTCACGCCGTTGATGACCGGGGCCCCCGCCCCCCAGGTATAGCTTACCGTAGGGACCGACCCGGAATACAACACAGGGCCGGATAGACTCTGATTGCCGTAAACATTCACTGACCACCCGATCCCCTGCGCCTGGCTGGGCGGGGCGGCCATCCACAACCCGCCAGCAAACGCAGCACACAGGGCCGTGATCAGCACCCAACGAAACGTGATCTTGGTCATGGCTGCCCTCGCGTTTTCCTAAATTCACGTCGATTTACTCGTATCTTATCATGATTTTAGGAAACATGCGCGCCCGACCGCCAACGGCCAGGCGCAACCACCAGCCACACCGCCCTCACCCCCCGTCGCCGCCGTTCACACGACCGGGTGGGGGGATCAGTCAAAAAACTTGTTGATCATCGCCAGCAGATCGCGCGTGCTGATCGGCTTGGGCAGGTAATCGTCGCAGCCCGCCGCCAGAAAGCGCTCGCGGTCGCCGCGCATGGCGTTGGCCGTCAGCGCAATGATGGGGATCATCGCGGTGCCGTTATGGGCTTTGATGCGCTGCGTCGCCTCGACGCCATCAATGCCCGGCAAACTGATATCCATCAGGATCAGGTCCGGGTTTTCGTTGGTCGCCATCTCGACGCCGGTCAACCCGTCCTCTGCTTCGAGGATTTCGAAGCCGCGCGACTTCAAGATTTTGCGCACCAGGCGCTTGTTCTGAAAGTTGTCTTCTACATATAGGATGCGTTTTTCTGACATGAACATCTCCAGGCCACATTCCACACGAAAAGCTAGTCGGGCGTTATGCTAGTTTTACCCCTCCCCCTGGCCCCCTCCCCGCGCGCGGAGAGGGGGAAACAAACCGGGACCCAAAGTCCCTCTCCGTTCGCGGGGAGGGATTTAGGGAGGGGTAAACCATCGACACACGCGCCAGGATATCTAGCATAACCCCCTCTAGTCGGCTCCGAGATACGCGCGTACCTGAACCGGGAATTCGCGGGTGTCGATGGGCTTGGGGATAAAGCCATCGCACCCAAACGCCAGCGCCAAACGGCGCGCAATCGCATCAGACTGCGCTGTGACAGCCACGATCGGGACATTTTGCATCCCTGGACGCGCACGGAGCGAGGTCGCCACCACCTTCCCATCCAGGTCCGGCAGGTCCATATCGAGCAGCACCAGGTCGAAGGAAGTGTTTTCGGTCGCTTGCAGACCGTCCAACCCCGCCCCGGCATGCACGATCGTATGGCCACAGGGCCGCATAATCTTCTCGACCAGCCGCGCAAATTTCGGATCGTCTTCAATCATCAGAATCGTGGCCACAAATTCATCCCCTCCCCCATCCACAGGGTCCATAAACTAGTCGCTCAGTGTTTCGTTGACGTAATCCACCAACGCCCGCCGGTCGAGATTGGCCTTTTCGAACAACGAGATGATCTTGCCCAATAACTGCTCGCGCTCGGCAGCGCCAATGTCTTTGGCCGTCAGCACCACTACGGGGATATCGCGGGTGTCGTCGTTGTTTTTCAGGCGCTCCAGCAGCGCTTCGCCAGAGGTATCGGGCAGCATCAAGTCCAGCACGAGCAGGTCCGGCTTCTGCTGCTGGATGCTGTTCCAGCCCGCCTCGCCGGTGAAGGCCTCGTGCACCCGGTAGCGACCGGTCGCTTCGAGCAGGCGGCGGATCAGCCGCGCATCGCGCCGGTCGTCGTCGATGACCAGCACATCATGCGACGGCGCGGCGGGCTTGGACGGCTGCTTGCCGATGGATTCCTTGGACGCGGTCACGACCTGCCCGTCGGTCGCCGCGGCCAGTTCGTCGGGCGCATCGGTCAGATCCCCGCCCAGGGTGCTCACCACGTGCTCGACCAGCTCGCGCGTGTTGAAGTTCCCCTTCTGCCACAGCGATTCGGCCCGTCCTTCGAGCCGTGCGCGGTCGGCAGCGGTCAGCGACTTGGCCGACACCACCACCACCGGGATGTGGGCCGTTTCGGGGTCGGTCTTGAACGATTCGAGCATACTGAAGCCGTCCAGGTCGGGCATGGTCAGGTCCATGACCACCAGGTCCGGCTTGCGCTGGCGCACGATATCCAGCCCATCCAGCGGGCTGTTGACCTCGAAGACGCGGTAATTCTTGTGCGCTTGCAGCAAGCGGCGGATCAGGCGGCTGTCGCGCGGGTTGTCGTCGATCACGACGACGGTCGTCACCTGCTCGTCGAGCCGTTCCAGCGCCGCGCCCAGTCCGTCCTCAAGCTGGGTGTGGCTGGCCGTTGGGTGGTCCTCGCCGAACTGCAGGTCGAGCACGTACTGCTCCTCGAGGATGTGCTTCTCGGCGGGGAAGGTGTGGCCGGAACAATTGACCACGACGGTCTCGTCCTGGCTGATGATCCCTTCCTTGATCAGCTTCTCGACACCGCCGAACGCGACCGCTGCCGCCGGCTCCATGCTGTAGCCCTCGACGCGCGCCAGGCGGCGCATCGAACGAAAGGCCTCGCCATCCGACACCGAGATCATCGTGCCGCCAGTCTCCAGGCAGGCGGTGCGCAGAATGGAATAAGTGCGCCCCGGGTCGCCGGTGGCGAGCACCGCGATGCGTGTGTGCGGCACCACCGGGTCGGCGGTTTCGAGCTTGAAGCGCCACGCGGTCGCCATCGGCGCGCAGCCTTCGGACTGGATGAGGCCCAGCTTGGGCATCCGGTCGATCAGGCCCATCTGGTGCAGTTCCTGGAAGCCCTTCCACACGCCCAGCGGGCCAATGCCGCCGCTGACGGCCTGGATGTACCAGTCCGGCACGCGCCACTTGCCGCCCTCGACCGGCAGCTGGCGGGCCAGTTGTTCGGCGATTTCGTAGGCGATGGTCTTGAAGGATTCACGCCCGGGGATGGACTGCGCGCCGGCGTCATAATACAGCTTGCGGCGCTGGGCGAAATCCTGGGCGACCGTCTTGGCCTGGTCGTACGTGCCGGTGATCTTGACCACTTCCGCGCCATACAGCGCCAGTTCGCGCAGTTTCTCGGCGGGCACGGTGCTGGTCAGGAAAATCCACAGCCGGATGCCAGCCCGCGCGCAAAAGGCCGCATACGCCGCCGCTTTGTTGCCGGTCGAAGCCATCACACACTCGTCGATGCCGCGCGACTGGAGATAGGAGATCGTCAGCGCACCCTGCCGGTCCTTGAAGCTGCCGGTGGGCGACTGGCGCTCGTCTTTGATGAAAATATCATCGTGTTCCAACTCTTGCCCCAGGCCCCTGGCCCGGATCAGCGGCGTCCAACCTTCGCCCATCGACACGATCTGGCTGGTATCCAACAGCGGCAGCAGTTCCTGGTAGCGCCATAAGCTCGTATCGCGTTCTGCCAAGCCCGCCTGCCACACCGGCCCCGTCTGGTCGTAGTCGTAGCGGACATCCAGCCAGACCGACGCGCACTCCGGGCATTGGGTAGGCAGTGGATCGGTGGGCAGTTCGTGCCCACAATCCAGGCAAACAATCGTTTTCATTCGCGAAGACATGCAATCAGCTATCCTTTGTGATCAATTCATCCGTGTGCATGTGCCCCCATGATACCATGAGAACCCTGTTGTCGTCATTGGAGAGGCGACGTCTATCATAACGCCGCCTCCCTCGTGTAATCACGGTGTGTCCCAGCCGGCCCCGGCGGGTTTAGTCGCCGGGCGCAGGCACAGGGACATCCTCAATCGGGAGCGTGAAGCCAAAGACTGACCCGTCCCCGATCTCACTGTCGACCCAGATATCGCCGCCGTGCATCTCGATGAGCTGCCGGGTGATGGACAGGCCCAGCCCGGTCCCGCCGACCCGGCGCGTGTGCGACTGGTCAACCTGGCGGAAGCGGTCGAAGATGTGCGGCAAGTCGTCTTTGGCGATCCCGACGCCGGTGTCGACTACGGCGAACTCGAGCATAGCGGGGTCCGGCGCGTAGTAGCGCACCTGCACGGTGACGCTGCCTTCTTCGGTGAACTTGATCGCGTTGGTCAGCAGGTTGCTGATGACCTGCCGCAGCCGCAAAGTGTCGGCGCTGATGCTCGGCAGGTTCTCCTCGACATCCATCACCAGCTCGACCGGCTTGTCTTGCAGCAGGATGCGGGAGGTGTTGACCAGGTCCTTGATCAGCGGGGTTACTTCGACCTCCTCTTTCACGAGGTCCATCTGGCCCGCCTCGATCTTGGCCAGGTCGAGGATGTCGTTAATCAGGTTGAGCAGGTGCCTACCACTGCCGTGAATGGCCCCGACATCCTCTTCCATGTCGTCGGTCAATTCACCGTCGATGCCGTCGAGCAGCACTTCCGCATACCCGATGATCGAGTTGAGCGGGGTGCGCAGCTCGTGGCTCATGCTGGCGATGAACTCGCTCTTGAGGCGGTCCACCTCGCGCAACTGCTCGGCGACCTCCACCTGTTCGCGGAAGAGCTGCGCGTTTTGGATGGAGACCGCGACCTGGGAGGCCAGCGTGGTCTTCACGTTGACGTCCTGTGCGGTGAAGCGGTTGGCGACATCCGACTGCACGTCCAGCACGCCTACCAGGTTCTCACCGGCGATCATGGGGATGGCCATCTCCGACTTGGTGGCCGGGAGCAGCGGGTTGGGCAGGAAGTCCTCGGCGCGCGTGACGTTGTTGGTGACCACACTCTCGCGCCGGCGGGCGGCCTGCGCCACCAGGCTGTGCACCTGGTCGAAGGGGATACGGTGGCCGGCTTGCACCATCTGCTCGCCGACTTTCCCGGCCCCGGCGGCCAGCACCAGGTTTTCGCCTGCATCGTCCAGCAGGTAGATGTGCGCGTGATAGAGGTCGAAGCGCTCTTTCGTCAGGTTCGCCACATTGCGCAGCAGGTTGTCCGGGTCGAGCGAGGTGGACGCCTCCGCCCCTACCTCGGCCACCGTCTGCATTTCTGCCGCGCGGCGTTCGGTCTGGTCCAGCAAGCGCTGGTTCTCGATGACCGTCGCCATCTGCGGAGCCAGCACCGTGTAAAGCTGGCGCTCCTCCTCGCTGAGATGGTGCGGGCTGGACCAACCGAGCGTCAGCGTCCCGACCCAGTTACCACCGCGCGTGGTGAGCGGGATGAAGGTGATGGCGTGGATGTTGCGGCGGGCGAAGAGAGCGACCGTCGCCTCGTCCATCAGCTCGCTCTCGGCGGTGTTCGGCACTTCGAGCAGGTCGTAGGGCCGTTCCGCCAGCAGGTTGGTCATCGGGAAGCCTTCGATGGGATACGTGGTGCCCAGCGGTGTGGCCGGCATGTCATCCGCAGTCTGGAGGCGCGCCACAACTTCCATTTCTTCCGGATTTTCAGGCGTACCGCCGGTGTTGAAGAACAGGGTCGCGTCGCAGCGCGAAGACTGGAGCGTCCGGTCGGCCATCGCCGCCAGCAGGTCTTCGGGATCGCTGGACATAATCAGCGTCCGGCTGCTGTTGAACAGGAACTCGGTCTGCTCCAGGGCTTGCTGCGTCTGGTCGAACAACTGCCGGTTCTCCAGGTAGGCGCTGACACGGTTGGCGACCGCGTTCAGGTGCGGCTGCTCCTCGGGGAGGAATTCGCGTTCCTCGGTGTAGCCGACCCGCAGCACGCCAACCTCTTGCTCGCCGATGTACAGCGGCGCGGACAGCACGGCGGGGGCCTCCAGGACCTGGCGGTCGCCGTAGGCTTCGCCCCGGAATTCAATCGCCGCCACGCAAACATCAGGATACTGCATCGAGGCGGGCATACGATTCGCCACGCGGGTCAGGTATTCGGACAGGGCCAGGTTTTCCTCACCGTAGGCCCCGACATCTTGCAGCGCGGACAGCTCCTTCATGCGCTCGGCCAGGTCGAAGCTGGTTTGCTGCACGTTATCGAACAGCCGGGCGTTGTTGAGCGCAATCGCTACCTGCGAAGCCAGCGTGGTCTTGACCTGCACGTCCTCGTCGGTGAAGCGGCCAATGTAGCGCGACTGCACGTCCAGCACGCCGAGTACGTTTTCACCGACCATCATCGGAATCGCCATCTCGGCTTGCGTGTCGGGCAGCAGCGGGTTAGCCAGGAAGTCCGGCGTTTCGGCCAGGTTGTTCTCGATCACGCCTTCGCGGGTGCGGGCGGCGCGGGCCACAATACTCGTTTCGTGGTCCAGCGGGATGGTCCGGTGTTCGGCGACCATCTGCTGCCCCACCTCGCCGGCCCCGGCG
>DAOTUD010000169.1:0-27833 GCA_034437275.1 Anaerolineae bacterium | reverse complement strand
GCGGTCGCTTCGCCGGCACCGCGCAGGCCGCCACCGCAACCGCCGCAGTGCGCGCCACGCAGACCGCCGCCGCCGAAGCGACCGCCGCCGCCCGGGCGACGCGCAGCGCCGCCACACAGCAAGCGCTGGCCGCCAACGCGCAATCTCGCGGGCTGCAACTGCTGACGGTCGAGAACGTGGACGACGCCGATTCCCTCGGCGTGCTGAGCGACGACAGCATCCGGTCGGTGCGCAGCGTGCGCTTTGGCCTGCGCGGCGCGCTGCTGGCCTCCGGCAGCCTGGCCGCCGACGACAGCGGCGTGATTCACCTGTGGGACGTGGCCGCGCAGGAAGCCCAGACCGTGCTGCAAAGCGACGCCGGCGTCGAGAGCGTGGCCTTCAGCCCGGACGGCACGCTGCTGGCGACCGCCGGCGACGACAGCCTGATCCACGTGTGGGACGCCGCCACCCAGGACGAACTCTTTACCCTGGAAGGCCATACCGATTTCGTGATGGACCTGGCCTTCAGCGGCGACAGCGCGCTGCTGGCCTCGGCCAGCTACGACGGCACGGTGCGCCTGTGGGATATGGCCGGCGGCGATCAACTGCGCGTGCTGGAGGGGCACACCGCCGCCGTATTGAGCGTGGCCTTCAGCCCGGACGGCACACTGCTGGCCTCCGGCAGCGGCTACCCGGGCAGCACGGTGCGGCTGTGGTCGGTCGCCAATGGGCGGCAGGTCCGCGAGATTCGCGGCCAGGCAGAAAGCGTCTGGAGCGTGGACTTCAGCCCCGATGGGGCGCTGCTGGCTGTTGGCAGCGGCGACGAGTTGGCGCGCATCTGGAATGTGGCGTCCGGCGACCTGCTGCAAGAACTGGACGGGCACCGCGAGCACGTGATGTCGGTCGATTTCAGCCCCGACGGCACGCTGCTGGTCACCGGCGGCCTGGATGACAAGGTGCTGGTGTGGTCAGTCGCCGACGGCGAAGAGCTGGTCGAGTTCCGCGATCACGACGGCGCGGTGCTGAGCGTGGCCTTCAGCCCGGACGGGGCCATGATCGCCTCGTCGGACCTGCTGGGCACGGTCCGGCTGTGGGGGCTGCCGCTGGAAGACTGACGCGGATCGCCGCGCACACAGCACGCCAACCCTGGAATCTCCCTACCCCGCGAGTTCATCCAGCCGGGCGCGCAGCGTGCTGGCCACGTCGGGACACTGCGCGGCGTGCGGCGCATCCGGGAAGCCGTCGAGCAGCGCCCGCACCAACTCCGGCGTAACCTCGACCGGCGGGCCGTGCCCCGGCACGATCACGTCCGCCCCGGCCACCACGCGCGCCACGCTGCGCCACGTCTCGACAATCGCCGCCGGGTCGTAGCCGTTGGGCCAGTAATAGCCCCACGCGCGCAGCCATTCCTCGTCCAGCACGGCATCGCCCACCACCCACACCGCCCGATCATCCGGCGCGGTGAAAATCAGCGCCAGTTGCAGCGGGTGATGACCCGGGCACTCGACCAGCCGCAGCCCGTCCCACTCGTCGATCATGTCCGGGCGCAGCGGGCGAAAGCGCGGCGCGGGGGCATCGTATGGCAGGTGCAGCATGTGATCGCCGTGCAGGTGCGTGATGAAAATCGTGCCGATATCCTCAAAGGTCGCGCCCAACGCCGCCAGCCGGTCGACGGCCAGCACATACCCGGCGTCGGTGAAGCAGGGATCGACCACCAGGCTGTGCGGGCGCGCGGGTGGGGCGTCCTCCGGCCAGACCAGCACCGCCGTGCAGCGGTGGTCGCGCTGCAGTTCGACACTGCCATCCGGGCGCAGCGGCAGATCGCCGGGCTGCAGCACCGTCCATTGGTGACGGGTCATCAGTCCTCCTCGCAGCACACCAGCACGAGCTTACCGCGCACGCTGGCGTTCTCCAACAGGTCGTGGGCCTGCGCGGCCTTTTCCAGTGGAATCTGGTCGGCGATGACCGGCGCGATCTTGCCCGCCGCCAGCCAGTCGAACAGGGCTTGCAGGTCCTCGCGGAACCAGTCCGGATGCTGCTTTTTGAACTGCGCGATGCCATAGAACGACACGCCTTTACCCGGCAGCAGCTTGAGCCACAGCAGGCGCAGCATGTGCCCGGCGTATTTGAGCATACTCGCGTTTTGCGCATCGTATACCCCGTAGGACACCAGCGTGCCGCCGCTGCGCAGCGTCCGGTAGGACCGGCTGAGGTGCGCGCCGCCGATGTGGTCATAGACCGCGTCGACGCCGTCGCCGGTCAGCGCCAGGGTGCGCGCCACGAAATCCTCGCGCTTGTAGTCGATGGGCGTCGCGCCCAGGCTCTCGACCAGGTCGTGCTTGCCTTTGGACGCGGTGCCGAGCATCTCCAGGCGATGCAGCCCGCCCAACTCCAGCAGCGCGGTCCCCACGCCGCCCGCCGCGCCATGCACCAGCATCCGCCCGCCGCGCGGCACCTGCGCCACGCGGTGCAGCATCTGGTAGGCGGTGGTGTAGTTGAGCACGACGCTCACCGCCTGCGTCGCGTCCAGGCCGGACGGCACCGGCACCAGTTCATCGGCGGGCAGGCACATGTACTCGGCATAGCTGCCGGTCACGGTCAGCGCCGCGACCTTCTGCCCGGCGTGCCACCCGCTGACGCCCTCGCCGACCACGTCCACCTGCCCGACCACGTCGTAGCCCGGCGCGAACGGAAACGGCGGCGCGCCCGGATACATCCCGTAGCGCATCGCCACGTCGGCATACGCCACGCCCGACGCCAGCACCTTGATGCGCACCTGTCCCGGCCCCGGCTCCTGCAAATCGCGCGTCACCACTTCCAGCACCTCCGGGCCACCTTTGCGCGCGATCACCACCTGCTTGTACTGCATTCTGCCTCCTTATAATACGACTCGCCGTTAGTGCCGATTATAGAGGATTTGCGCACGGGGTGGGGATGATCGGTAGCTCTGCAAAATAGCGTGATCGTTCGCTGGTTGGCCCTCACCAATGCACCGCCCTTCAAAGCCGCCATTGGTTAAAAACCTACCCCTGTGAGAGAACATAAAGACCGCAGGTCTGTTAACTAACCCGTATTGGATTCAGGGGACTGGTAAACCAGTGCCCCAGATTCGGGCGCCTGCCGATTTCCCGTCACACGCAGTTGGGTTTATACTAAGGCGTGGATAAATATGTGGCCTGAACACTGTTGCGCAAAAGGAAGGTCCCCATGCAAACACGACGACTGTTACGCTTGATGCTGGTGCTGGCCTGGTTCGGGCTGGCGCTGGGCGTGGCGCTGCCGGCGCTGGCCCAGGGCGGCGACGACACCCCGACGCCGGAAGTCCAACCCCCGCCGCCGGACGCCGGCGCTGCCCTGCCCCAGGGCGACGACTCCGCCAGCACGTCCAGCACGGCACCGGAAGACCTGGACGATATTGCGGTCAAGCTGGCCCCGCTGCTGGTCGGCGCGGCGCTGATCGAGCGCACGCTCGAATTCCTGTTCAACTGGGTGGAGCGCGCCATGCTCGACGTGACGCACCGCCTGCACCAGCTCTCGCTGCGGATGGCGGGCATCGTCGAACCGATCGATTTCGAGGCCATGCGCGCCGACGTGCAGGAACTGATGCAGGTGCTGTCGCAGAAAAAGGTCGTCGAACAATCGGCCATCGCCGGCGACCCCGACAGCCGCGATCCGGACGACTGGTCGCTGGAAACGCTCAAGGTACGGCTGGGCCAGGCGCAGAGCAAGCTGGCCGAGGCGGAAAACGTGCTGCAAAACATGCTCAAGTCCAAAGAATACGTCAGCCAGAAGAAAATGCTGGTCGTGTGGCTGGGCATCGGCTTCGGCATCTTCCTGGCGCTGGTAGCCGAACTGCGGCTGTTCCAGGCGATGGGCGTCGCGGTGGACGGCTGGTTCGAGGGGCCGTTCGATGTGCTGGACCTGATCCTGGCCGGGATTCTAATGGGCCTGGGCACCGACTGGGTGCACCAGTTGCTGCAAATCCTGACCAACGGCCAGAACCTGCTCGGCAACCGCGCCAAGCAGGCACAGTTCGACGCCAAGCAGCTTGGCGACGTGGCGCTGGCCGCCGTCGAGAGCGAGTTCGAAGCGCGGGTGCACAATCTGGAGCAGGACGTGGGCCGCGCGCTGTCCGGCGCGACCAGCAGCGAGCCGCCGCCAGAGCCGCCCGAAACGCCGCATTGAAGAGCACGCCGCCCCACCGCGCGTGATGGACCGCCGCGCCGCACCGTTGACGTCGACACCACCCCGCCGCCGGACACCATCGCGCTCAACGATGTGGTGGTGCGGGTGCGCGCCGACCGGGCGGCGGTTCACGTCGCCCCGGACGGTCGCAGCGAACAGGTCGGCACCCTGCAAGCGGGCCAGCAGCGCGTAGCGCTCGCGCTGGTGTTCCGGCGATATACCTGGCTGCGGATTCCCTGGTCGGGCGATGTGCGCTATGCCTGGATCGCGGCGCAGAACACCGACTTCACGCGCTCGGCAGCCTACAGCCAGGTCAGCGCGGACTGGTACGCGGCCCCGGCGGTACTCACCTTCCGCCGCAGCCTGATGCAAGCCCTGCTGCGGGCGCGCGGGGCCGACGCCGGCAAGCTGGCGCAGGTCGAGCGCCTGACCGGGGAGGCGCTGGTCCGGCTGGAGGATACGCTCACGCGGCAGACGGTGCCGCCCGGTTACGTCACATTCTGGCAGCTGCGCGACCGGTTGGGGCTGCCCGATCCGTTCGCATGGCTGCCGGTGCACGCCGCGCCGCCCGGCCAGATCGACGATGTGGGCTTTCACGGCTTCGGCCCAACGACGTTCGCCTTCCGCCACTGGGCGCTGTACTACGCGCACACGCGCGGGCTGCACAGCGGCGTGGATTACATCGTGCCGGAGGGCACGCCGCTGATCGCGGTCGCCGACGGGGAGATCGTGCCGTTCGACTCCATGGCGGAGCCGCGCGAGCGCACGCTGGCGCTGCGCCCCTACCGGCGGGCGGCGGACAGGGGCCGCGTGTTGTCCAACGTGATCGTGGGCTACGCGCACCTGATGGGCGACCCCACCAGCGAGATCGTGCGCATCGGCGACACAGTGCGCGCCGGGCAGATCATTGGCACGTCGGGCTGGCCGGTCTACACGCGCAGCGATGGCAGCCTGGGCGTACAGCGCAACAACGCCCATCTGCACCTGGAAACACATTTCATCACCGACGGGGAGCGCCAGCTTGGCAGCCAGTACCCGATCAACCCGCTGCTGTTCTGGTCGCCGCGCCTGATCGCGTGGCAGGCCCGGCTGGGCACCGACGACGCCGAGCCACCGTACCCGTCCAGCGGGCAGCCCTGGGGCCGGTTGGGGTACTTCAGCGTAGGGGGCTTCTCGACGCTGCCGCAGCAGCCGCGTGTGTGGGACTACACGCCCACCCGCGAGGCGATCTGGCCGCCGGGCGTCTACAGTCTGGAGGGGCTGGTGGAGTGGGTGAGCAGCTTCGCGGTGTAAGGGGGAGGGGTTACTGCTCCTCCTCCCACTCGCGGACCACGTCTTGCAGCAGCGCGCGCACCGCATCATCCTCAATAGCATCGACCCCGGCGTAAAACACCCCATCGACCTCGATCTCGACGCCGCCGTGCAATGACGGCTTGACGTGAATGCTGCGCGCGCGGTATTCGTCCAGCGTCTCGAGCCGCGCTTGCAACCGCCGCTCGATCTGTTCGGCGATGGACAGCTCCGGCTCGTGCTCGGGGACGGTCGGGGTGTGGCCCATCGCCACGCGCGTCATCCTGCGGAACATCGCACCGGGAGCCATCGACAGGTCGTCGGCGTCGGCCTCGCCGGCAGGTGGTTCGTCGCCGGCGGTGTCGCTGTCAGTGGCGCGCGCGATATCGTCGGGCGGGGGTGGCGCAGCCGGGCGGCGCGGCATGGCTTCCAGGTCGCGTACCACGTTGCGGAAGCGACGTTCCAGGTCGGCCCCGCGCAGCTCGTCCAGCGCGCGGAACTGCTGCCCGCCGATCTCAACAATCAACGTGCCATCAGCCAGATCGCGCCACACGCGCAGCAGTTCGACCGAATCGGGCGGCTCGGCGTCCGGCGCGGGCGCAGGGGGCGGGCTGGGTTCGGGCGTGTCCGGCTCGGCGGCGAAATCATCCAGCGCGGGGGGCGGCAGATCGTCAGACTGTGCGGGGGCCGGTCCCTTGTCTGCGGGTTCCAGCGCTGGTTCCTCATCGGCGAACGTTTCGTCCTCATCCTCTGCCGCATATCCGGCAGGCGGCGCATCCAGTTCACCTGCGTCGTACTCCTCGCCCAGGATATCGCTGGCCGCCGGTTCGGGATAGTCGTCGTCCGCCTCATCCGGCGCATCCAAAGGGACATCATCCCCGGTCAGCATGTGCAGGTCCGGAACCGGCATCGACGACGACAGCGCCGCTGGCGACGGGGCCGGGAAGTCGGACTGCTCCGGCGCGCGCCAGGCTTGCGGTTGTGCGGGGCGCTCCTGGTTAAAGGTCTTGCGGAACCAGCGCAGCACCGGCTGGTAAAAGCCCGGCAGCGGCTCCAGCCCTTCGTGCTCGCGGCGGCGGCGCTCGTTGGCGCGCTGCATGATGATCACCATCAGGCCAATCCACATCAGCCCGGCCACACAGGTAATGCCTAACAGGGTCGACACTTGACTGAGGAAATCGGTTGCTTCAGAACCAGACATATCCATCCCCCACATACTAACGCAGCACGGCGCTGCGTACTTGCTGTCATTGATCAGGCGCACCCCGCGCGATCAGAGGCGCTGGCAGGCCGGGCAAATGTGCGTCCCCCGCTGCCCGACCACGATCCGCTCGACCGGGTGGCCGCAGCGCGGACAGGGATCGCCGGCGTGCCCGTACACGCTCAGCCCATCCTGTGCCGAGCCTTTGGTCCCGTCCGGCTTGCGGTACCAGTTGACACTGGCCCCCTCGCGCTGGATGCCGTCGCGCAGCGCCGCCCGGATCGCGGCGTACAGGCGCGCAATGTCGCCGGCGTGCAGCGTGTCAGCCCGGCGGCGGGGGTGCAGGCCGCTGGCGAACAGCGCCTCATCGACGTAAATATTGCCCATCCCCGCCAGAAATTCCTGGTTGAGCAGCAGCGGCTTAAGCTGCCCGCTGCGCCGCGCGATCCGCGCGCGAAAATCATCGAGCGTAAAGGCGTCGTCCAGCGGCTCTGGCCCCAGGTGGCCCACCACCTCTGCCGGATCGTCGACCAGGTACACGCGCCCGAACTTCCGCGAATCGGAAAAACGCAACTGGTGGGCGTTGTCTAGTTGAAAGGTGAAATGCACCCATTGATCGGCGTACTGGGCCGCGTCATCCGGCGCAACGTACAGCCGCCCGGTCATCTTCAGGTGAATGATCAGCGTGTCCGGGTCGAGCCGGAGCAGGATGTACTTCCCGCGCCGGTCCACGCCGCGCACCGGCTGTCCGGCGATCCGCGCGGTGAAGATCGGGCCATCGGGCACCACCAGGCTGTTGGGCCAGTCGTACTGCACGCCGATGATGGTGCGCCCGGCCAGCGGCGCACGCAGCCCACGCACAACAGTTTCGACTTCGGGGAGTTCGGGCATAATTCTCCGTACTAACTCGGCGGACGCGGTGATGGCGTCCGCCACCTGCCTACACTTTAACCATAACACAAAATGCGTCTGGCTGCGGGGGAATTTTGTACCAGCGGGCGGTCACAACTCACGCCGGGTCTGGCACCTGCGCCACCACGCCGATCCACTCCGCGTCGGGCTGGTAGGGTGCGCCGGTCAGGTCGCGCCAGGTGCCGCGCGCCTCCAGCACGGGTGTGATCGCGTCCGGTTCGTAGGCCTGGAACCAGTTGCGGGCGCGCGGCGGCGTGATTCGTCGCTGCGTCGCCGCCGCCCCTCACCCCGCCGTCCAAAGGACGGCGCGCCTCTCACAGCGTGCTGTGAGAGGTAGGCGCGAAGCGCCTGGGTGAGGGGCTGAAACGGCGATCACGCGAAATGCTCCTGGATGCTCAACAGCACACCCTCGTACGGACGCAGCGCCAGCCCGGCCAGGTTCGCGTAGCCGGTGCGGTCCATGTACGTGCTCAGCAGCACCTCGGCGGCCTCGATGATGCGCGACAGGTCCGGCGCGACCGGCTGGTCGGAGAAATTGATCGCAACCAGCACCCGCGCCGCGTCAAGTGTGCGCGTGTAGGCCAGCACACTGTCCGGCAGCCCGTCCACTAATTGAAAGTCCCCCGCGCGGTGCAGCACCGGGTACTGGTGGCGCAGCCGCAGCAGCGCCTTGTAGAAGTTCAGGATCGAGGTCGGGTCCTGGCGCTGGACGGCGACATTCACGGTGGCGTAGTCCGGCGCGACGGGCAGCCAGGGGTCGGCATCCGGCGTGGTGAATCCGGCGTGCGGGGAATCGTCCCACTGCATCGGCGTGCGCTCCGGGTCGCGCCCAACGTCATCGTCGGGTTTTTGCAGCCCCCAGGGGTCCTGCACCTTGTCCGGTGGGATCGGCACGTCGGTCATGCCCAGTTCGTCGCCATAGTACATCGTCGGCTGGCCCCACAGCGTGAGCAGCAGCAGCCCGGCAGATCGCACGTTCGCCGGGCCGAAGCGGGTCGCCAGCCGGTGCCGGTCGTGGCAGCCGAGCACCACGCTGGGTGTCGCGCCGGCGGGCATCGCGCTGTAGTACGCCTCGATGGCGGCGTGCATGACGCGCGCGTCCCAGGGCTGCCACATCAGCGTAAAGTAGAAGGGGATGTGCAGCTCGTCCAGGTTTTCCCCGTAATAGCGCACCACCACCTGCGGATCGCGGTCCAGCGTCTCGCCGATCATCACGCGGTCGTCGTATTCGTCGAACACGCGCCGGAAGCCGCGCAGCACGTCGTGGATCTCCGGCTGGTCGATGTCGTAGACGTGCTCCAACTGGTTGGTGGGGGCCATGCCGCGCTGCTCCCCACTGGCGGGCGGGTTATCGGGGAAATCGCTGTGCTTGATCATGAACGTCACCACGTCGATCCGGAAGCCGTCCACGTCCTTATCCAGCCAGAAGCGCAGCACGTCGTGCATCGCCGCTGCCACGTCCGGGTTGCGCCAGTTGAGGTCCGGCTGTTTGGACAGGAACAGGTGCAAATAATACTGGCCGGTCGTCTCGTCGAGCGTCCAGGCCGGGCCGCCGAAGAACGACTCCCAGTTGTTGGGCGGGCCGCCATCCGGGGCCGGGTCGCGCCAGATGTACCAGTCGCGCCGGGGATTATCGCGCGAGGACCGCGCCTCGACAAACCAGGGATGCTCGTCCGAGGTATGGTTCGGCACGAAATCCAGGATGATCTTCAGGTCGCGCGCGTGCGCCTCGTCCAGCAGGCGGTCGAAGTCGGCCATCGTGCCGAACAGGGGATGAATGCCGGTATAGTCGGCCACGTCGTAGCCGAAGTCGGCCATCGGCGAGGGATAGATCGGCGATATCCAGAGCGCATTAACGCCCAACTCGACCAGGTAGTCCAGCCGCGACGTGATGCCGGGCAGGTCGCCAACCCCGTCGCCGCTGCTGTCCATGAAGCTGCGGGGATAAATCTGGTACACTATGCCGTTGCGCCACCACACGAACGAATCACGCATCGTTAATCGCTCCTTGTACGCTCACACGAAACCCTGCCCCTGTATTATAGGCGTACTGTGGCAAATGCCACAGAAATTAAGGATATCACCACCCGCGAATCTGTGCGGCGTAACCCTTGACGCCGCGCGGGACAGCATGGTACAATTCGCAGCGTCTTGGCCCCTATCGTCTAGAGGACTAGGATATCACCCTTTCAAGGTGAGGACTGGGGTTCGAATCCCCATAGGGGCACTCTCACACAAAACCAGCGGTCGCGGGCCGCTGATTTTGTGTTGCATCCGGGTGCGCCGCTACACGCCGATCTCCTTGCGCTCGACGCGCCACCACGCCACGCCGTAGAAGATCGCGCTCAGCGCCAGCAGCACCAGCAGGTTCCCCACGTCCAGCCCATTCCGGATGATCTCGCCGGAGTTGTGGTACTCGTAGATCAGGACGTGCTTGACCGGCTCCAGTTCCTCGACTGCCCCGGCGAACCCGTGCACCAGGTACGAGCCGAATACGAACAGGTACACAATCGCCCCGGCAAAGCCCCGGCTGGACGGCACCAGCACCGCCACCATGTAGGCAAACCCCGCGATGGTCATCACCAGGAAGAACAGCGCGTAAATGCCGAGCATCAAGTCCCCGATCCCGGCGTCGAAATCCTCCATGATCAGCGCCCCACCGATCACCACCACCAGCGTCGCGGTCAGCACCACCAGCGCCGTGAGCGCCGTGTTCGCCACGCGGCCCAGCAGCATCGCGCGGCGCGCGATCGGCAGGCTGAGCATGACGTCCATCGAGCCGTCGCGCTCCGGGTTGGTGATCGCGTTGAAGGCCTGCACGATCATCGTGGCGGCGATGATCAGCATCCCCCAGGTGGTGACATACGTCTGCACGAAATAGCTGGGGTCGGTGATGCTAAACTCCTCCAGGTTGCCGCCCACAAACGAGTTCATCATCCATTCCGGGTAGGTCTGCACCAGTTCGTCGATCTCTTCGCCTTGTTCCTGGAACGACGGGAAGAAGCTCATCACAAACAGCGAATAGAGCATCAGCCCCACCGACAGCCACAGCATCGTTTTGCGCGAGTCGTGAACGGCCTTACGAAATACCTGCACCATGCTTACGCCTCCTTGCTGCCGTAGTACGTCAGGAACACTTCTTCCAGCGACGGATTATCGAACTGGATATCTTTGACGGTATACTCCGCTGCGCGTTTGATCAGGGCGTCCATGTTGGTATGCCCGCTGACACGCATCCGGACCTCCGGCCCCTCGGCGCTGACGTCGGTCACGCCCTCGATCTGGCTGAAGCCATCCACTGAGGCCGGACCGTCGAGCGTGAGCGTCAACCAGCGGAACGACACGCGCGTGAGCCTGGCGACCGTCTCGACCGCCTCGACCTTCCCGGCGCGGATGATGCCCACCCGGTCGCAGATCTCCTCGACCTCCGGCAGGTTGTGCGACGACAGAAACACGGTGCGCTCCTCTGCGCGGACCGATTTCATCAGGTCATGGAACGCCTGCTGCATCAGCGGGTCCAGCCCGCTGGTCGGCTCGTCGAGCACCAGCAGCTCCGGCTTATGCGCCAGCGTGGCGATGATGCCCATCTTGCGCTTCATGCCGGTCGACATGCCCTTCAGCGAGCGCGCCAGGTCGTACGCCAGGTGGTCGGCCAGCCGTTCGGCCTCGTCCATGAGCGGCATGTTGCGCACGCCCTCCAGCCAGCGGATGTACTGCTGGCCGGTCCAGTTTTCCCACAGCGCCAGTTCCGAGGGCAGAAAGCCCAACCGCCGGTGGATCGCCACGCTGTCATCGCGCGGATCCAGCCCGAAGACCTCGACGCGCCCCTCCGAGGGGCGGATAAAGTCCAGGATGGTGCGGATGGTGGTCGTTTTACCGGCCCCGTTCGGCCCCAAAAATCCGAAAATTTCGCCCTGGTGGACCTTCAAATTCACGTCTTGAATCGCGGTGAACGACCCATAACGATAGGTTAAATCGTGGGTCTGGAGCACCACATTTGATTTATGCATAGGCTTCCTCCTTACGTTCGCTGCGATTTCACGCCGAAATCGCCTCCGTCTATATTGTTGTATGCCACAACAAATCCCCCTCGTCCCCCAATCGTTAGGGGGTTCTAAACATTAGATTTTACCACCTGAATACCGGCCAGGAAAAACTGTTCACGCCCCGCCGCATTGTGCAGAACGCCAGCCTCGCTATAATGACAGGTGAAGCTAACTTGATTCCGAAGGAATACACCGATGAGACGACTACTCACAGCAAGCCTGATATTGATGGTGCTGTTCGTACACATCCCGGCGCACGCCCAGGACGGCGGCGACCGCCCGCCCCTGACCGCCGGCAACCTGGACCAGCTCGCCGAGCAGGCCATGTTGGGGCGCGGCGCGTTCCAGGATATGACATGGTCCAGCACGGGCACACTGGCAGTCAGCACGACGGTGGGCGTGTGGCTCTACGCCGACCCAACCACCAGCGACGCCGAGCCGCGCCTGCTGCCCGGCCACAGCGCGCCGATCACGGGGGTGGCGTTCAACCCAGACGGCACGGTGCTGGCCACCGCCAGCGAGGACAAAACCGTGATCCTGTGGGACGCCAGCGACGGCACGCGCCTGATGGCGTTGGAAGGTTACCTGGTCCCGCTGTATGACGTGGCCTTCAGCCCGGATGGCCGGGTGCTGGCGGTCGCGGCGGAAGACGGCACGATCTGGCTGTGGGGGCTGCCGGTGCCGCAGCAGCCCGCCGACCCCGACGACCCCTTCTCGACGCCGCCGCCCCCCGCGCCGATCACGGTCGAGTCCGCCCCGGACATCATCCGGCGGGGGGACATACCCGGCCACCTGGACCGCGTGACCAGCCTCGCTTTTGCACCCAACGGCATGTTGGCCTCCAGCAGCCTGGATGGATCGGTCCGGCTGTGGGACATCATCACCCAGGAAATGCGGCTGGTCATCGATACGCCGGAGCCGGTCTACAGCGTGGCCTACAGCCCCGCGCAGGACGTGCTGGCCGCCAGCGGTGACAGCGCCGTCTGGCTGTGGGATGCCGCGCTCGGCGACACGCTGGCGTCGTTCACCGGGCTGGCCGGGCCGCTGCACAACGTCGCCTTCAGCCCGGACGGCGCGCAGGTCGCTGCCGGGGACGCGGACGGCGTGGTGCACCTGTGGGGGCTGGACGCGCCCCCTGCCCCGGAACCGACCGGACCCGACGCGACACCAGTCGCCGGCGCGCCCGATCAACTCACCGTCGAGAACGCGGGCGACGCCACCGAACAGGCCGCCCTCACCGGGGCGGACACGCCCGTGCTGCAGGTGGTCTACCATCCCGATGGGGACGTACTGACCGCCGCCGGGCAGGACGGCATCATTCGCCAGTGGAACCCGGCCAGCGGCGCGGAACTGACCGCGCTCGGCCTCTTCAACCGTGGCGTGCTGAGCCTGGCCTTCAACCCGGACGGAGCCAGCCTGCTCACCGGCGATTGGGACGGGGCCAAGCGGGAGTGGGACGTCGCCAGCGGGGCCATGCTCCGCCAGCAGCGCGAGCATACCGGCCCGGTGTCGAGCGTGGCCACCAGCGCGGCATCGCTGGCCAGCGGCGGCTGGGATGGCGCGGTCGTGGTGCGCGACCCCGCGACCGGCACCGCGCTCTACACGCTGCGCGAACATACGCGCCCGGTCTGGAGCGTCACCTACAGCCCCAACGGCGCGCGCCTGGTGACGGGCGGCCAGATCATCATCTATGACGCAGCGACCAACGCCCTGCTCAGCACGCTGCACGGCCAGGGCGGGACGATCCGCAGCGCGGCCTTCAAGCCGGACGGCACGGTGCTGCTCTCCGGCAGCGACGACGGCAGCGTGTGGCTGTGGGACCCCACCACCGGCGACATGCTGGGCACGCTGGCCGGACACGACGGCGCGGTGAACGCGGTGCGCTACAGCCCGGACGGCACGCGCATCGCTACCGCCGGGGCGGATGGCAGCGTCAAGCTGTGGCTGCCGGGCAGCGCCGCGCCAGAACTGACTCTGACCGGCCACCAGGGCGCGGTCACCGATCTGGCCTTCAGCCCGGCGGACGGCTGGCTGGTGTCCGGCGGCGAAGGCGGCGATGTGCGCATCTGGGACCCGGACAGCGGCGAAGCGGCGCGCGTGCTGCCCTCCGGCGGCAGCGTGGGCAGCGTCGCCATCAGCCCAGACGGCGAACTGGTCGTGGCAGGGTTGGCCAACGGCACGATCCGGCTGTGGGAGATGGTGACCGGATCGCCCGCCGGGGAACTGACCGGCCACACCGGATCGGTGGTTACGCTGCGCTTCGGCCCGGACAGCCGCCTGCTGGCCTCCGGCAGCGCGGACACCACCGCCCGCCTGTGGGATGTCACCACCAACGAAACGCGCCACACGTTCGAGGCGCACACCAAGCCCGTGCGCGGGCTGGCCTTCGCGCCGGGCGGCGAGACGCTGGCCACCAGCGGCGACGATGGCGCGGTCTGGCTGTGGAATACGGCCACAGGCGCGCGCCGGGCACAGGTCGCCGCGGCGACCGGGCGCGTGTTCAGCGTGGTCTATCGCCCGGACAGCCGCGCGCTGGCCACCGCCGGGGCGGATGGCACCGTCCGGCTGTGGGGCGAGGACAGCGGCTCCGCCCTGCTGGCGATGGACACCCGCCCCTGGACCGTCGCCTACAGCCTGGCCTTCAGCCCCAACGGCGCGGTGATCGCGGCGGGCTGCCACGACGGCACGCTGCGGCTGTGGGACGGCACCACCGGCGAACGCCTGGGCCTGTGGCGCGAGCACAACGGCACGATCAGCGGCGTGGCCTATCGCCCGGACGGCGCGCAGATCGCCACCGCCAGCTACGACGGCACCGTCCGGCTGTGGAATCCGGCGGATGGCCGGGTGCAGGCCGTGCTCAGCGAACACAGCGGTGTGGTGCACACCCTGGCCTACAGCCCCGACGGGGCGCTGCTGGCGTCCGGCGACAGCACCGGCGTCGTGCGGCTGTGGGATCCGGCGGACGGCACACTGCTGGCGGCGCTGGAGGCGCACAACAGCGACGTGATGCAGGTCCGCTTCAGCCCGGACGGCACACTGATCGCCACCGCCGGCCTGGACGGGACGGTCCGGCTGTGGGGCGTGGGGGAGTAGGTTATCCGCCGCACGCCCGGCGCATTGTTGGCACCCGGCGGCTGTGTTACACTACGAGAAAGCGAAGGCTTGAGGAGAGGTAGAATATGGAAAACAGACAGCCCTCAGCCGAAACGATGGATCTCTCCGAAGCTCAGGTCGCCTACGAAATGGCGCTGGGCAACCTGGAGCAGGAGCTGCCCAAACCCGACAGCGAGCCGGTCGAGATCGACCCGGAGCAGATCGCCTGGGGCCAGGTGTTGGTCAAGGTGATCCTGCTGTTTCCGCTGGCGATGTGGCGTGGGTTTAAGCGCTTCTTCGGAGCCATCTGGCGAGAGATCGACGAACAACTGCATCACATCAAAAACGGCCTGGTGCGCTTCATTCAGCAGAAGCCGGTGATCATGGGCGGGCCGGAGATCAAGCGCCGCGCGCGCATCCGCACCCTGCTGCTGGAACTGCTGTGGGCGCGCGATCATGTGCAGGAATCGCTGGAACGCGAGGACGGCGCGACCTACCAGTCCAAGCGCGCGACACTGTCCTTCGTGATGCAAAACGAGAACCGGCTGCAAAAGGTCGGGCAGCGCGCGCTGGCGGTCGCCGACCTGTCGCCCAGCGAACTGCGCGAGGCCCAACCGTCCGCGCCGGACCCATCACACTGGTGGTGGTACCTCAACTATCCGCGCGCCAAACGCGCCCGCCGTACCAACACCTTCTGGCTTATCATGGCGCTCATCCCGGCGCTGGCCTCGGTGGTGCTGATCACGCTGCTGGCGCAACGGCTGGCGATCAACGGGCCGGACCTGCTGTCCGGGGCCTCGGTGGTCGCGCAGGTCGGGCTGGGACTGGGCAGCATCCTGGCGGGGCGCGAACTGCTCGACGAACTGCTGCGCCAGGGCGTCAGCGGGGGCTGGGAGGGCCGCGTGGCGTTTATGCTGGCCACGCTGTTCTTCATCGTGATCGTGATGTTCTACTTCCTGGCTCCGCCGGCGGCAGCGGTGGTCTACAACGCCTTCGGGCAGCGCGCCATCAATTCCGGGAACGCCGCCGAAGCCGAACTGTACCTCGAATCCGCCGCGCGGCTGGACCCCGACCCCTACGCTGCGTCGATGCTGGAGGTGGGCTGCCTGTACCAGACGCTCGGCTCGCCGGACAACGCGCGCACCGTGTTCGAGCGCGTGCTGGAGGCCGACTCGCGGCTGCTGCTGGCGCGCTATCACCTAGCCGAACTCTACAGCGAC
Organism: Anaerolineae bacterium; assembly: GCA_034437275.1. Classification (GTDB taxonomy): domain Bacteria; phylum Chloroflexota; class Anaerolineae; order Aggregatilineales; family Aggregatilineaceae; genus TC-15. Next base: position 11,907 of record DAOTUD010000169.1, on the reverse strand, counting down.
GAGGGCGAATACGACAAGGCGCTCAAGCTGCTGGAGGACGGGCTGAACCTGCTGACGGTGGCCGCAGCCGACGAAGTTGCCGGAAAGACTGACTTCCTGCCGCGCATCGACACCGTGCCAGAATTCGACCAGATGGAGTACCTGCTGCGGCTGGCGCGCGGGCGCAGCTACCTGGAAAATGACGCAACCATGCAGGCCGAAGCCAATCTGGCCGAAGCCGGCGTATTGTTCGATGAGATCGAGGCCAGCCTGCCGGAAGGCTATGACGGTGATGGCACCAACGACCCGCTCGACCTGTCGTGCGGCCCCAACGACGACCTGCGCCCCTTCGTGCTCAGCACCGAGATGAACCTGCACTACTACCTGGCGCTGACCTACGACACGCTGTGCGACAGCGAGGCCACCATCGAGCTGGCCCAGCGCGAATGGCAGAAGGTCCGCAATGAGCAGTCCAGGAACAGCCGCCAGGACACCTGGCGCGACGAGGCCGCCCGCCGCCTGAACGCGGTCCGCGACGGGCATTCGTGCCTGGACAACTACGGGCTGGACCAACCACCGCCCGACCTGGGCCAGCCTGCCCCCCAGCCCGTGCAAAACCCATGACGCGGCGGGCAGTTGGCATCGGAACGTCTGCAATCTGTATACTTGTTACCGTAGGGCCAAGTTTGGGCGGCGCTGCATCCCGCCCGCAGTAGGTATCATTCATGAACGGAGATAGAAGCCCATGCGTACCCTGATTTCAATCACCCTGGTTCTGATCGCAGCCCTGGCGGCAGCGCTGGGCGCGGCGGCCCAGTACGACGATGAACCCGCCCCCGCGCACCTGGTGCTGAGCGTGGAAGGCGACATCGAAAACGCGGTCTTCAACCGCCTGGAATGGGGCGTGACCGATTTCGCGCCCTTGCTGCCCGCCACCAGCCTGCGCTCCAACGATTACTTCGAGCTGCCCCCCGACACCACGATCGTGATCCTGTGCGCCGACCTGACGCTCAGCGAGCAGCGCAGCGCCGGGGTGCCGGACTGCCCCGAGCGCCCCGTCGACCCGGCCTTCTTCTACCCCGGCGATCCGGCCTGGCTGCCCGATGAAGGCCCGGCCACCGTCACCATCGCCGACACGTCGCCCGCGCCGGACGACATCAACGCCCCCGGCCAGTACGACCTGGTCCCGCTGGAGGGCGATAAGCAAGCGTTGATCACCGAGCGCGTCGCCGTGATCGATGCGCTGCCGGTCGCGGACGACGTCAAAGCCTTTGCGCTGTCCAGCCTGTACCGTGAGGCCGGCGTGACCTTCGACGCGGTCAACGTCCTGCTGGGGCTGGAAGGCCTGGGCTGCCAGCGCGCCGGGCAGCCGGTCCAGCCGCCCAGCGGCACCGAACGCCCGCTGGTCAAGTCGCCGGTGCTGTACCTGCGCCTGGGCGAACTGTACCAGATGCTCGACCAGCTTGAGATCGCCGCCCGCTATTATGGCTGCGCGCAGGGCCTCGCCGAAGCGCTGAACGACCCGGCCAACATCGCGCTGGCCGCCGCGCGCCGCGCCAACACCGCCGACATCGCCGACGCGATCCCGTTCTACCAGATGGCCATCGACAACTACGCGCTGATCGGCGCGACAGACTATACCGAAACGATGGCGAGCTTCTGCGGGCGCGACTGCACGCTGCCAGAGTGAGCATTTTGCTCGATGGATTGCTGATTATCAGGGGGGCACTATGTCAAATGTGATTACCACCATCCGCGCCGCATGGAACCGGATCGAGATTGCGCTGGTGGTGGCGGGGTTGTTCCTGTTGATCGTGTTCATGCTGCAAAACACCGCCACGATCCACGTGCAGTTTTTGATGCTTGAGGTGGACGTGCCGACGATTATCGTGATCCTGGTCTCGACGCTGGCCGGGCTGCTGCTGGGGCTGTTCCTCGCTTACCGGCTGCGCCGCCGCTTCCGCAAGCGCAGAACGAAACCGGCCCCGGCCTCATCCGCCGCGAAACCCCGCCAACACGACCGGAGCACGCCGCCGGCCCCCGGCAAGGGGCAGGCACAAGGCCCCGGCGATACTGGCGACAGCGGCGATCAGGACGCCGCCGGGGACGAGACATAATCCGCCGCACCACCGATCACCCACGAAAAACGCCCGGCCTCGCAATCGGTCGACTGCGATGGGCCGGGCGTGTGGTTGTCGCGGAATGTGGGCGTCTAGTCCTCATGCTGCCGCAGCATCCGGTGGAAATCATCGACGAGGTCGCGGTTGGTGCGGAACTCGCCGCGCTTGGCGACCGTCACCATGTTGACGCCGTGCTTCTTCACGCCGCGCAGCGCCGCGCAGCTGTGCTGCCCCTCGACCATGACCATCACGCCGACCGGGTCCAGGTGTTCTTCCAGCGTATCGGCGATCTCGTTGGTCATGCGCTCCTGGACCTGCAAACGCCGCGCAAACATATCCACGATGCGCGGAATCTTGCTGAGGCCGACAACTTTCTTGCGCGGGATGTACGCCACGTGCACCTTGCCCACGAAAGGCAGCATGTGGTGCTCGCACATCGAGTTATAGTCGATGTTGGCCACCATCACCATTTCGCCCTCGCCATATTCCACCTCGAACATCGCGCCGTTGATCAGCGTTTCGGCGTCCTGGCGATAGCCTTCCAGCAGTTCGTCGTACATTTTCGCGACACGGTGCGGCGTGCGCAGCAGCCCGTCGCGCGTGGGGTCCTCGCCCACGTGCTGCAAAATCAGGCGGACCGCGTCTTCTACGGCGGACTTGGATGTTATGCTCTCAAATTCCTGAGTAGCGATCTTTTCGGCTTCTTCGTACAAGTATCCCTCGTGCTTGCCGTTGCCGTTCATATAACCCCGACCTTTCTGTGTTAGGTGATTAGAGCTTGCCGTTACAATATATTAGATGCAGCAACGTCTTAAAAGATACGTGACTGGCATTAGGGGACCTTTAAAAACATCATAGATTCACATTAGATTACGCAAATTTCGGTGATAAAAATCCTCACCAGCATCGCATCACGGCTCAATTTCCTTATAATCTGCGTAATCTGCACAAGCAAAAAGGAGGATATTGTATGCCATTCACTACCACAGAGATTAAACAACATCTGGCCGATCATCCAAATTGGTCGCTCGGCGATGATGGGCAGTTGCACGCCGACTACACGCTCAAGAACTTCATGCAGGTCATGCTGTTCGCCAACGCGATCGGGCATCTGGCCCAGGCCGCCGACCACCATCCCGACCTGCTGATTCACGGCTACAAGCATCTGCGCGTCAGCCTCATGACGCACAGCGAGGGCGGCATCACGGACAAAGACTTCGTGCTGATCCGCCAGATCGACGCCCTGCCACAGTACGAATAACGCGGTAGCAGTGAATCACGATTTTGGATGTCTCTTGCGCCGATTCAGCCCTCATCCCCAGGACCCGACGCCAGTCGAAAGGGTGAGGGCCATTCAACGAATCCGTGACTCACTGGGTATAGCGTGGGCAATGCGCCAAACTGGGGATGAGGTGCATTGACGTGTATCATAGACAGTCACAGTGGAGAATCCATGCAAGGCAAAAAACTGTTCATCTTTCCGGCTATCTTCATCGCGGTACTGCTGCCGGTCGCGGTCGCGGCGCTGCTGATCTACACTCCGGGCGAGGACGCGGACGAGTGCGGCCCCACCACGCTCGATCTGCCGCCCCATTCGCACGGCTACGGGCTGGTCAGCACGATGAAAAACGACATGCAGTTGATCATGAACGTCTCGGACGCAGCGGAGCTGTACCAACTCAACGACGAGGGGCGGCTGGAGCTGTGCGGCGGCGATCTGACCGGCGAGGCCAAGCACATCACCGTCGATGTCAACGACGCGCGGCTGGCGCTGGGCGAACGGCTGCCGGTCACCGTCACGCTGACGGTGCGCGACCAGGCGACGGGCGCTGTGTACATCGACGCGCGCGACGCGCCCGCCATGTACGCCCCGGGGCACGGCTATCACTTCGGCGACAACTACCTGGTGCCCAACGGCGCGACCTACGACTGGACGGTCACGGTCAGCCCGGTGCAGGCCCTGCGCCAGGACGGCGCACAAAACCTGTGGAGCGAGCCGGTCACGTGGGCGGGCAGCTTCACGCTGGACGATGCAGGCAACGTCACCGGCAAGGCGAGCGGCGTGCAGACCATCGGCGACTTCATCGGCCAGGGCTTGCATGTCACGCTCAGCTACGAGCCGGACGCGGTGCCGCTGTACGAGGCCGACGGGGCAACCGTCGCGACCGGCGACGCCAGCCACTACTTCGTGGTCGACGTGACCGACCATGCCGTCAACTACGAGGAAAAACTGCCCGGCGCGGAGGTCACGCTGACGTTTGCGCAGGGCGATGAATCGTTCGAGGCGCGCGCGCAGCCCGTCATCTCGCCGGACTACGGCTTCCACTACGGCGCAAACGTCGCGCTGCCGCCGGGCGAGTGGACGATCACCGTGCACGTCGCCGGGCTGTCGTTCATGCGGCACGCCGGGTCCGCGTTGGGCGTGGGGCGCGCCGCGATCAGCGAGGATTTCACGTTTACCGTTGAATAGCGGCGAAAAAACAGCGCGCGGCGTGCCACACTGCGCGCATCACTACATATACATAACGAGGAGGAGAGCAATTTCATGACCGAACAAAAACGCTTGTGGATTTTCATCGGCATCGTGGTGATCGTGATCGCCGGGCTGGCGGCAGCCATTTTCCTGGCGATGGACGAGGACGACGACACCGCCGAGGCGATCAGCGTCAAAGACGCCTGGGTGCGTGCCGTAGCCGTGCCCGACACCCCGCAGCTTGACGACGACGGGAACGTGATCCCGGTCAACACCGCCGCCTTCATGACCATCGAGAACACCCGCGACGAACCGGCCCGGCTGGTGAGCGCGTCCGTCAGCGACGAGATCGCCACGACCGTCGAACTGCACGAATCGGTCACCAATGACCAGGGCGAGCGCACGATGGTGCCGCAGGAATTCATCGACATCCCTGCGAATGGCAGCACCGAACTCAAACCGCTGGGCCTGCACATCATGCTGATCGACGTGCAGCGCACGCTGGACGCCGCCGACGCGGTGACGATCACGCTGGAGTTTGAGTCCGGCGACGTGCTGGAGGTCGAAGCCGAGGTGCGCCCGATGACGGAGATGAGCCAGTGAAAAACACACTGTTGATCGGGGCTGCGGTCGCGCTGGTGATCGGGGCCGGGCTGGTGCTGGGCATCCTGCTGCTCGGCGATGGGAACGGGGACGCCGGCGCCACGCCGACGCCGGGACCCGGCACCATCTTCGAGCCGCCCCTCGACGTCGACGACTTCACGCTGACCGGCCACACCGGCGAGCCGCTGAGCCTGAGCGATCTGCGCGGGCAGGTGGTTGTGCTGTACTTCGGCTACACGTCCTGTCCGGATGTGTGCCCGGTGTCGCTGGCGACGCTGGTGCAGATCAAGCGCCGCATCGACCCCGCCCTGTACGATGAGCTGGCAGTGGTGTTCGTCAGCGTGGACGGCGAGCGCGACACGCCGGAACGGCTGGCGCTCTACCTGCGCGGCTTCGACCCGGCCTTCATGGGCATGACCGGCAGCGAGAACGCGGTCAGCAAGGCCGCCACGCTGTTCGGCGTCACCTACGGGCGGCGCTACGTGGAAGGTTCGCAGGCGGGCTATCTGGTGTCGCACACGTCCAAGTTTTTCGTGATCGGGCCGGACGGCAGGTGGCGCATGGTCTTCCCGGACGACGCCGATCCCGCCTACATCGCGGACCAGATCACGCCCGTGCTGCGCGCGGCGCAGTCCTGACGCCGCCCGTAACATTAACGTTTCACTAGAAACCGACGCGGCCCCCGCCTGGGGGCCGTGCTGTGTTGTCCGGGCAACACCACCCCGCCCCGCATGGCCCTAGGATCATGGTGACGTTGAGTTAACAAAGGAGAACGAACAGATGCAAGGACGACTGCAATTTTTGGCGCTGCTTGGCGCAGCGGCGGTACTCCTGGCCATCGGTGTCATGTGGAACCCAACCAGCGATCAAGACGGTATCACCCACGCCCAGTCCAGTTGTGACGATCCCTTCGGGGATGCCGACGTGCGCTTCAACCCGGATTTCTGGGAGAAGACCGATTTCTGCAAGCACAATGTAGCCTACGGCGAGATCATGTCGGGCGGGCCGCCACCCAACGGCATCCCCCCGATCTACGATCCGACCTTCGAGTCGACCTCGTCCGCCGCTGAGTGGCTGGTCGACCGGTCGCCCGTGATCGCGCTGGAGGTCGACGGCGCGGCGAAAGCCTACCCGCTGTCGATCCTGATGTGGCACGAGATCGTCAACGACGAGATCGCCGGCGTGCCGGTCGCGGTGACGTTCTGCCCGCTGTGCAACTCGTCGATTGTGTTTGATCGCCGCGTGGACGGCGACGTGCTGGAGTTCGGGACCACCGGCAACCTGCGCAACAGCGACCTGGTGATGTGGGACGACCTGACCCAAAGCTGGTGGCAGCAGTTCACCGGCGAGGCGATTGTCGGCGACTATACCGGCACCTTCCTGGATATCATCCCGTCGCAGGTGGTCGGCTTCGGCGACTTCCGCACGCAGTATCCGGAGGGCGAGGTGCTCTCACTGCCGGGCTACGGGCGCAGCTACGGCCAAAACCCGTACGCCTACTACGACAGCGAAGGCCGCCCGCTGCTGCCCACCGCCCAACTCGACGCGGTGGACGACCGGCTGCCGCTGACGGCGCGCGTGCTGGCGACCACGATCAACGACGTGGCGGTCGCGTACCCGTTCAGTGAGCTATCCAGCGCCTTCGTGATCAACGACACGCTCGGCGGCGAGGACGTGGTCGCCTTCTGGCAGCCCGGCGTCGCCAGCGCCCTGGACGCGCCCACCATCGACACCGCGCGCGACGTGGGCACGGCGGCGTTGTTCAGCCGCAAACTCGACGGACAGGTGCTCACCTTCACCGCTGACGACGACGGCACCATCCGCGACGAGCAGACCGGCAGCGTGTGGAACGCCTTCGGCATCGCCGAGGAGGGCGAGCTGGCCGGCAGCGAACTGGCGCGCTACGTGGCCAACGGGCATTTCTGGTTCGCGTGGTCCAGCTTCCACCCGGACACGCTGCTCTACGGTTTTGACGACTAACCCCGCTGCGGGGTAAGTTCCCCCCTCCTGTGTGTGGGCGCATCGCGGTGACGGTGCGCCCTTTTTTGGTGTGCGGGTGGGCTGTTTGGGCGAACAAATGCTATTTTATACAATGGAGCAAATGACGGATAACGAGATTTTTCCATGATGAACAAACTAAAAACGCTGCTTGGCAAACTGGATACGCTGACCGTTGTGATCGTGTCGATTGCGTTCGTGGTGTGCGGCATCGCCTGGATGCGCTTCTTCTGGGTGTCGGCGACCAACCCCTCGCCACCGCGCTACGTGGAATACACCACGACTCAAGGCCCTCACGACCCCTTCCGCCAGGACTGCGCGCCCGGCCCGGCCTTCATCGAGGGCGACCAGGTGTGGCGCTTCTGCGAGTACGACGACAGCGACACGCTCGACACTGCCGCCCAGTGGGGGCTGGTGCGCTTCGATCTGGCCGCGGGCGAGGCCGACATGCTCTGGCCGCTGCCCGAAGCGCCCGATCACCAGATTCTCGCGCTGGCGAAGGCCCCGTCCGGCGTGATGGCGGTCGCGTGGGGAGCCGCCTCGGATGCGCTGACAGCGGTCTACGCGGTCGACCCGGCGGGCGGCGTCGAGCAGTTGGCCGCGCTGCCGGCGGATATCCCCGGGCGCGTCACCGGGCTGGCGTGGACGTCGCGTGGGCTGGAGCTGGTCACGGGCGAGCACGGCCCGGTGATCGTCACCACCTACAGCGGCGACGCCTGGAGCGCGCCGCGCGCGGTGGAGCGTCCGGCGGGCTGTGACGACGACATGCTGTGCAAGCTGCAAATGGCGCATCTCGACGCCGACGTGTGGTATTTTCTGTATGCACGCGCCCCGCGCCAGGTGAGCGATCCGGTCGCCAGCACGCCGGTCGAGCTGCTGCGCGGGCCGGACGGCGGCCCCTTCGACGCGGTGGCGGTCGAGCCGCTGCTGACGCTGGCCGATCTCCAACCGCGCCAGTACACGCTCAACGACCAGCGCGCACTGGTGCGCCTGGGCGACCTGTTCGACCGGTCGCCGGGCAACGCCGTCAACTGGGCGCTGGACGCTGAGCCGTTCTTGCTGCACGGGGGGACCTGGGAGCGCGTCGCCGCGCCGGAGCAAAACGCCGGGTTCTATTTCTCGAACTACGCGATTGGCTCCAGCGGCGGGCTGCGCTGGATTCCCGGCCTCAGCGGGCAGGCGGGCCGCTACTGGAAGCTCGACGAATGGCTGACGCTCAAATCGTCCGGCGAGGGCGTGGCCGTGTTGGAAGTCGACAATGGCACCCGCCACACCCTGGCCAACGCTACCGTCTTCCTGGAGGACGCCGGCTCCCAGACGAGCCTGCTGCCCGCGTCGGATGGCGGCTACTGGCTGCTGGGGCCATACGGCACCTATGTCAAGGCCAGCGAGAGCCTGGAACGTGCCGACCGGCTGGGGATCATCACCCGCGTCAGGCGCGCGTTTGAGAGCTTCGGGCGGCTGGAACCGTACCAGGGCGACAGCGCCTTCTACCGCGAGCAAAAGCTGCTGAAGATGGCGGCGCTGCCGCTGGTGCTGCTCTCGCTGCCGGCGGGCTACCTGCTGGTCTTCTTCGTCGCGCAGGCCCGCAAGAACACGCGCGCCTGGATCACGCTGCTGGTGCGCGTGTCGGCGGTGTATGTCGTGGTGGCGACGGTCTTTATCTGGTGGTTCTGGGAGTTGATGGAGCGCTTCTAGCCCGGCGTCCTCAGTCCGCGCCGTACAACGCCGCCGCGAGCCAATCCACGATCATCGCGGACGGTGACCGGTCGGGCGTGATCGCGTCGCGTCGAAAGCGCTGGTAGCCGTCCACAAAATCGCGGATCGTGTCCGGGTCGTACGCGGACAGGACCGCGTTCTCGCCGATGCCCTCCACCCGTTCGGTGGCGCGCCGGAAGATCAGGGTCGGCACGCCCAGGTAGGACAGCTCCTCCTGGTTGGAGCCGCCATCGGTCACCACGAAGGCCGCGTGCGCCACCAGCCCCATAAACCCGGTGTACGACAGGCGATCCATCAGGTCGATGGTTTCGATCCGGTCGAGGGGGGCGAACAGGCCCGCCTTTTCCAGTTGGCGGCGGGTGGCCGGGTGCAGCACGAACTTCACGCGGAAGCGTGCGCTCAATTCGCGGGCCAACGCGGCGACCTGCCTCAGCCGCGCGTCGTTGAACAGGTTCTCGAAGCGGTGAATGCTGAACACGACGTAATCCTGGTCTGCGGCGGGCGACGCATGGCGCTCCACCGCAAAGCGCAGCGCGTCGACGATGGTGTTGTGGTGCGTGTTGAGCTTGGTGCCGCGATATTGCTTCAGGTTGTCGACCGCCCACGCGCCCGGGCAGGCGTAAATGTGGCTGAGCCGGAACGTCAGCACACGGACCAGTTCCTCCGGGAACGGGTGCAGCAGGTTGAAGGAGCGCAGCCCGGACTCCAGGTGCAGGACGCGGTTGCCGCTGAACCGCCCCAGCACCGCCCCCCACAGCGTGGAGGCCGTGTCGCCATGCACCATCACGATCCCCTTGCGGAACGGGACCAGCCGCCGCGCCTTGCGCAGCGCCAGGAACGCCCGAACCCCCCACGACCCGAACAGCGCGATCGTTTTCGCCTCGCTGGACCAGTCCAGCAGCGTGTGGTCCGGCTGCTTCAGCCCGAACTCGGCGATGGTGTCCTGGATGGTGTCGCGGTGCTGCGCGGTATACAGGAACCAGTACGGCAGCTTGCGCTGCTGCAATTCCAGCATCACCGGGGCGGTTTTGATCAACTGCGCCCGCGTGCCGATCACGATGCACAACCTGCTGTTCATATCCTACACACTCCACATGATAGCGAGGAAGGACCTGCCTGTGCGCTACGGTTTACGGGGCAGCGTCGCGGTCACCACGAGCATGTGCCCCTTGCCCGGCAGCGAACGTTGCAGCCAGCGCTCGACCGGCAGCACGCGCTTGAACAGCGCGGCCATCAGCTTGTCGGGCAACCGCCGCATACCGACCCCTGTCGGCGGAAAATACCAGGCCCCTCGCCGGGCGGTGACGTCAAACCCGGCAGCCGCCAGCAGCTTCGCCAGCGAGGCGGGCGTCGACCAGTGGTCGACGGGCTGATCGTCGCTGGTAAATGGGCGGCGCAGCAGCGTTTCGCCCAGCCAGCGCGCCAGCCCAAAGAAGCTGTGCCAGTTCGGCGTGGTCAGGATCAACGTTCCCCCGGGCCGCAGCACGCGGGCGACGTCCACCAGCATCTTCTCCGGCTCCAGGATGTGCTCGATCACCTCGCTGGAGATGACGAGATCAAAACTATCGTCCGTGAAGGGCAGACGCATCCCGTCCGCCTGCAAATAGGCGTTGGCGGGCAGCATCTCACGCGCAGTTTCTACCGCATTGCGCGACAGATCAAACGCCACCACCGGAGCCGCCTCCAGGAGGCGCAGTTCGTCCCCCTGGCCGCAGCCAATCACCAGGGGCCGGGTATAGTTGACCTGGCGCAGCGCCGAATCGATCGCAAACAGACGTATCCCCTGCTTGAGATGTTCGACGGGCAGGTCGGGCCGGTCGCTGCCGTGCCAGTATTCGTACCATTCGCGCTGTTCGTTCAAGTTCATACTCATCGCCTTCTCTCCCCGTGCATCATCTCGTCGGAATGCGCAGGCTGCACTGCAATCCAATGCAACAAATCGCGCCCCAGCAGCACGCCCAGGCGTTCCACCTCGGGGCGATATTCCGCCAGGAGAGTCTGCCGGAGTTCGGCGTTCATTGGCGGGCGTTCGGCGTATTGGGTGTTGATGCGGCGGAAAAAGCGGATCGCCCGGTGCGCGATGGTGGGGAAGCGTTGCGCTAATGCAGCGAAAACCGGGTTCTTCAGCGCATTCCGCAGCCGGATATTTTTGACCTGTTTGTTCGGATTGACGATCTCAAACGACGGCTGAAAGCTGGTGTCGAGCGCCAGAAACGCCAGCAAGCGCCGGTAGCTGGCCGCGTTGTCCGCCTTGAAGTCGTCGAAGATGATGACGTGCACGCGCTCGCGACCGAACACATCGAAATAGCGCGCAACTTGATCGGCATACTTCACCGTGTCCCGGTAGAACAGCGCGTTGACCAGCATGTTGGTCCGGGGAATGCGGCGGCCCTGCTTGCGCTCGGCTTCGGCGGCCAGCGCAGCCTCGAAGGTCGGCAGGTCCTCGTTGCCGTTGAAAACCAGTTGGTAGTAGTTCGAGTACATGACCTCGACCGGATTACGCAGCATGATCACGATCCGCGCCTCTGGCGAGAAGTCCTTGATCTCCTGGGCGGCAGTCTCGGAAAAGAGATACCACACCGATCCCTCGCCAGCCCATTTTTCGTCGCCCCAATCCGCAAAGTGTCGTAAATACTCGGCGTGATTCTGATCGCGCACCGCCAGCGGGGTATATTGCAGGTCGGCCCCAAAATAGCCCAGCTCCTTACGCTCCGAGAAAAACACGTCCGGGTGCTGTTTGAGATACGCCACCAGCGCGGTCGTGCCGGATTTCGGCGCACCGACGATATACAGGTTGGGTCGTCTGTTTGAGGTTGCCACGCTTACTTCCTTTCGAGGCGAGCTGCACCAGCAGGCTGTTATGCACTTTTTACCCCTATCCCCCGCCCCCTTTCCCCGCACGCGGAGAAAGGGGGGAGGCGCAAGTCCCTCTCCGTTTACGGGGAGGGATTTAGGGAGGGGTAAAACTTACGGGAACAATCCTCTGTAAACAGCCTGCGTAAGTTCATAACACGC
>DAOTUD010000168.1:0-8630 GCA_034437275.1 Anaerolineae bacterium | reverse complement strand
GAACGAGCGCAGGCAGTGGCCCTACGTTAAGCGACAAGGGTGTGTCCCACCCAAAAAGAGGTTTCTCATCTTGTGCGGTTCAAATTTTACGTGGCGACCTGCTCGCCACAACCGACTATTTGAAGTTGTTAAGATGCCGCATTGTGCTAACGCTGAGGCTATTCTCCTTCTGACGTTTGGCGCACAATCGTATTTAGTGCATTGTACATATAAGGCGCGGCGCGCAAGCGCCTTATATCCCCATGTCTAAAGCCAGGGGCTTTACGGCGCTTTTCGGTAAACACACACGAAAGGAGCAGGGCAGAATGGACGGATTGGTGATGGACCAGATGGTGCAGGTGTGGAGCCTGCTGGGGACGCTGGCCGGGACGCTGCTGCTGATCGCGCTCACGCTGTGGGCGGGCACGCAGATCACGCGGCAGGCGCGCGCCTTGTGGCGGGCGGTGCGCGGCCACCGCGCCGCGATGATCGCCGCCCTCGACGAACCGACCGACCCGGTGATCGCGGCGTTGGCGCGCCTGTCGACGGTGCCGCCGGGCGTGTGGGCGGCGTTTCTGCCGGCGTTCGTCGCGGCGCTGGCCGATGGCCTGGACGCAGCGCTGGCGGATGAGGACGGGGGCATGGCAGCCTGACGCGGCAGCTTCCCGCCACAGGGCGAGGGGACATACACGCTGTAACGTCCCCTCGCCCAGTTTGACTGTCCACACAACTCGCATAACCTGTGGAGCATCTATACCAGTTTGGTCTGCAAGAAACGCAGGGGGGCCGGTGATTGCTAAACCAAGTGGAGTGTACTAAAATGTAAATACATTTAGTGAAGGGAAAAATGAATGGTACATCAAACACTCATCATTCGCGTAATTAAAAAGCCAAAAAGTGAATTCCTGGAACCATTTTTAACTCGAATCCAAGCTCCAAAATGCTTCACAGAGAATGTAACAGATAGAGTTGTATATAAGTTGCTATAATTAAATTTCAAGAGTAAAACCCTTTTGGGCTTAAGATATGTTTCTGGGGAAAAGCGGCGACGCGAACTAGAAAAACGCAAAGAATCTCTGGATAAAAAAGAGTAATCGCTAATAATCCTGACCGTCAAAACCGCAGGCGGGCCATGAATGGCCCGTTTTTTGTGCGTAGTATGCTTTCCGGGATACACATGAGAGCATGAAGCCTGCGGATAAACCCGTTAAGTTGACCCGTCGGCAGACTTCATGCCCTCGAATGCAGAAACGTTTGGTTAGCGATATTTTACCACAAAACGCCCCAAAGGTTAATCTTTTTTGGCGTCTTCTTGCTCGGAAATGACATCCGGCTGATCTTCGTGCGGCGGATCCTCATCTTCCCAGGCCGCGACCGCCGCCTGCGCTTCCGGCGTGCCAATCACCCGCAGCGCCTCGACCGCCGCCCACCGCGCCCGCCAGTCGCCATCCGCCAGCACCGCGACCAGCGCCGGGACGGCTGGCGCGCCGATCTGCTGCAAGGCGGTCACGGCGGCGCTGCGCATGTCCCAGTTGGAGCCGTCCAGCGCCGCAACCAACGCCGTGACCGCCGGCGCGCCGATCTCGGCCAGCGCGCGCGTGGCGGCCCGCCGGATCGACGGGTCGCGCTCGTACAGCTTCTCGGCCAGCGCGGGGACCGCCGGCGCGCCAATCGCCCACAGCGCTTCGGCGGCGGCCCAGCGTGCCCGCCAGTCGTTGTCGTGCAGCAGCTTGAGCAGCCCCACGATCCCTTCGCGGTGCCCGATGCGCCCCAGCGCCGACGCTGCTGTGATCCGCACTTCATCCACACGGTCGTTCAGCAGATCCAGCAGCGCCGGCACGGCTTCCACACACCCCATTTCGCCGAGGGCATCCGAGGCCCGCCAGCGTACCCGCTTCTCGGTATCGTACAGCGCCGCAATCAGATCGGGGATCGCTTCCAGCGCGTTGATCTGGCCCAGCACGTCAATCGCGTGCAGCCGAATGCGCCAATCGCTGTCGTTGAGCGCGTCGATCAGGACCGGCACCGCCGGGGGCCCAATCTCGCGAATTGCGCCCAAAATTACGGCATGGTTGCCGCCTCCAAACGGGCCGGGCCGCCCGTAACGCAGTGTCTCCAGCATCCCGCGCACCGCGCCGGCGGCCTTCAGCTTGCCCAGCGCCACCGCCGCCGCCTCGCGCACGCGCCAATCGTCGTCCCGCAGCAGCTTCATCAGCGTCGGGATCGCCGCGCGCTCCTTCATCTCCGCCAGCCGCCGCGCGGCGGTGGCCCGCGTGTCGCGGCTGTCGCTTTCCAACGCCTCGATCAGGCGGGGAACCGCGTCGGATTGCCGGGGGTCGATGTCGCCCAGCTTGTCATCCTCCTGGGACTCGCGCCGCCGGACCCGGTCGAACAGCCCGCCCGTGCTCGGACGCTGGCTGGGCGGCCCCGTGGGGCGCTCGCGGCCCGGCGGGGAGGGACGCTCGCGGCGCGGCGCGCGGAATGGGCTGCGCGTGCTGTTGTAGGCCTGCTGCACCTGCCGGATCAGCTTGCCCCAGGGCATCTGCTCGGTATCGGCAAAATCCAGCGTCTGGAGCGCCTCCAGCCGGGGATGCAGGTCAGTGGGCACGCGCACCACCGGGATCACCTCGACCCCACCCCCCAGCGCGAACATCCACTCGTACATCACCAGATCGGACTCGCTCGCCTCCGGCGTCAGCACCACGATCAGCACGAACGCATCGCGGATCGCCTCGTCGATGGCCTCGCGCCACTCGCCATCCTGCCGCAGCTGGTCGTTATCCGACCACACCCGGAACCCGGCATCTTGCAACTGCCGGGTCACATTCGCGGCAAACGCTGCTTCGTCCTCGTCATATGCAATAAATACATGCCCCATAAGCCCTCGCTCCCTTCGCCACTTCATTTGACCTGCTGTTTGCTCAACCGGCCCGGTAGATCGTGGAATCACAGCTTGCGCCACCGCGAGGATCACGCCTACCCGCTCTCGTTTAGATCAAGATAAACAAACAATGCCCTGGTCAATATAACAATTCTGGTATGCGTGACAGTGTTATTATACGCCCGACCCACCCCGTTTTTGAAGGGGGATAATGGTATTATAACCAGGACAAAACGTCAGCCATACGCGGTCAGCGGAACTCTTCGGCGGCGGATGCCAGTTCGTAACACCAGACACTCATCAGCCTATCCTTAGCCGTCGCAACTGGTGAAGCCGTGGGGGGAAGGCCATATAGTGAGACGTGTAAAGCGAAGTCGGTTTCCCCCTTGCAAACCCTTTTGGATGACAATAATTCTATCATCGATTGATAGATAATTCAACATCTGGCGAAAAACCGTCTATCATCTTATGAGCAAGGCACTGTCTCTTGATGACAAACATCATGCCATTCACCATCAAGTAACTTGATGTTTAATGATTTATGTGCCATAATACCTGCAAGCGCCAGAATTGGGAGAAGTTTCATATGCCTGTATATATCGACATTGAACCTGCATTGCTGCGATGGCAGGCGCGACATAATCAACGCATGACCTACGAGGAGCTGGCCGACAAAGCCGACATCTCGATTGCCGCGCTCTATCGCATCAAATCCGGCAAGATGATCTCGCCGGACCTGCGTAAGATCAACGCGATCTGTAAAGTCTTGGAATGTGATCCGGGGGATTTATTCTTCCGCGAAGAAACCAAAGACCTCGATCCGAACACCGAGCTAGAACTGAAACAGAAGCGCATCCTCGACGAGTGGGAAGAACGCCGCCAGCGCCGCCACGAAAAAAAGCAGGGCTAGCGCCCTTCCCTACTCATCACGCTCATCGCGCGCCCAGCGCGCCAATACCTCCCGCGCGCTCGAAATCCCGAGCCGCCGCAGGGCGCGTTCGGCTGCCGTGCGGACGATAGGATCGGCGTCGTGCAGCGCGCGTGCCAGCCCCGGCACCACCTGGGCGGCGGCATTGGCTTTCGGCTCGCTGCCGATGCGCTCAAACGCACCGATCACGCGCCGCCGTACGTCCGGGCGCGGGTCGTCGAACGTCGCCTCCAGGCGTCGGATGGCGACCGGATTCCCGATCTTGCCCAACGCCTCCGCCGCCGTGATGCGCACATACACATCCGCGCTCTCCAGCGCGCGCAGCAAACCGGGCACTGCATTCGGGTCCAGGGGCATAGTGTACCGTCTCCTTATGTCGTGTTTTGGCCTATTGTAGCGGAAATACCCCGGTTTCGTCTGCTGGCAGAACTACAGAATAGCGTGATCGTTCGCTGGTTGGCCCTCACCCTTCCGGCGGAGCCGGGACCCTTGCCCATCGCATGGGCGAGAGCCTGCGGGTGAGGGCCGCAACTTCTGCCGACCTGTACTGGGCCTTACTCAGCTTCGCCCGTGTCCACTGGCGTGTTCTCTGCCCCTGTCGCTGATTCTTCCGCTGTGCCATCCTGTGTCACTGCCGCTTCATCTTCCGCCGCCGTTGGACCTTCGCCCCACGCCACTGGCTCCACCTGGAAATACCGCGCCCGCAGCTCGTTCACGCTCAACACACCGCGCGCCGCGTCCAGCTCGGCGAGCAGCTGCGCGTTGTCCTGCGGGCGCACATCGTCGAACCGCGCCACCAGCTCGCCCGGGTAAAACGGCAGCAGATCGGTCGTGATCTTCTCCGCGATACGCACCAGCTTCGGCCACAGCGTGCGCTCGATGAACACGCGCTCCCCGACCAGCGCGTTGGCCTCGGTCGCGTTTTCGCTGAACATGCCCACCGGAATCCCGAAAATCTGGAAGATTTCCTCACGGTTGAAGCGCCGCGCGTTCAGGAAGTCCATGTCCTGCTGGCTCAGCCCAACGTTGTGCCACTCCACCGCCGCCCCACGCAAAAACGCCGTCTTGCGCTCGCGCCCCCCGTACGCCTGCCGCCACTCGCGCTTGAGCCGTTCGAAGTCGGCGTCGTTCACCCGCTCGCGGATCGCCACGATCCCCGCCGGGACCGCCATCCCCTCGCCGAAATACCGCCGGTTCCACGCGCTCATCGCCCGGTCGGACTCGACCGCCAGCCGCGCCGCCTCCAACGCGCTCAGCCCGTAGTAGTCGTTGGCCGGGTGCCAGCGCCGGAAGTGCACCACCTCCGCCGCCTCCAGCGGAATTCGCCGCCCGTCCACCTCGTACACATACCCGCGCACGCCGCGCTGTGCGTCCGGCACAATGCTCACCCGGTCCGGGCGCAGCGGCCACAACTCGCGCGGGATGCCGCGTGGCTCCCCCGCCAGGAACCAGTACGCATTGCCGTGAATCTCCAGATTCCCGACCGTGTGCTCGATCAGCTCGAAGCGGCTCATCAGCGGATTCGGGCGATCCAGCAGCCGCACAAACGGATGCCCCGGCACGGCGATCTCGCCGGCAGGCGCGGGCGAGGTCACATCGCCAGATGTGGGCGAGGTCGCGCCGTCCTGCCGCGCCACGCGCAGCGGCACCAGCGCCGCCGCCTCCGCGATGCGGTTGACCGCCACATACACCCACGGACTGCGCATGTACACGCCCGCGTACTTGCTCCCCTCGCCGATCGCCGGCGCGACTTCGGGCGTGGCTGCGCCCGCCTCCACGCGGTGAATCACGCTGCCCGGTCGCCACTTCACATACCCCAGCCGTCGCAGCGTGCGCTCGAAAATGCCTGCTTTTCCCATCGTTCCCTCCTAAACCTGATCACTACTCGGGCGTTATGCTAGTTTTACCCCTCCCCGCGCGCGGAGAGGGGTAAACAAACTGGGACCCAAAGTCCCTCTCCGTTCACGGGGAGGGATTTAGGGAGGGGTAAACCATCGACACACGCGCCAGGATATCTAGCATAACCCCCTACTCATAAGTCGAGACGCCTCACCCCTTAACCCCATTCCCCTCTAGCTCGGCTGGAGAGGGGGACGGGAGGGGGTGAGGCCAAGCTCCTACACAAAACTGATCCTGGTCCCGCCGCTGGTCGCGCCATGCCACGCCAACGCCAGCGCGATCACCGTGTCGTCATGTTCCCCCGGCGGCGCACCGTAGCGAAAGCGCCCGCTCGGCAGCCGTTCCAACCCGTACGCCTGCAGCTCGCCGATCAACACTGGCTCCGGCAGGATCGCCAGCTCGCCGCGCTCCAGCGCCAGCGCCAGCGCCTCGATCAGCGGCCCCTTGCTGCTGCCCGTCATCGTGAACGCGATCACCGGCAGCCCTTCCGCCTGCAATGCTTCAATGTTCGGCCCGCCGATGCTGTTCGCCTCCGCCCAGATCGCTTCCGGCCCCCAGCGGTCGGCCAGCGCCGCCAGCCGTCCCCGCTGCAAGCCCCAGCCGATCCCGTTGAACCGGTCCAGCGCCACCAGCCGCCGCGCCCCCACATCCAGCACCGCGATCACGGTGAAGTCCCGGTCGCGCGCCCAGTCCACGCCGAACACGTAGCGCGCGCCCACCTGCGGCCCGTCCTCCGCCGCCGACGTCGCCGCCTGCTCCACGCGCCGGAACACGCTGCCCGTGTCCGCCAGGAATTCCGCCGCGTACTCCTGGCGAAACACCCGTTCCGGCATCGTATCGCGCGCCGCCTCGATCTCCGCCGGATCGATCAGCGGATTGGCCCGCGTCGGGAAGCGCCAGCTTTGCCACTGCGGCTGGTCCGTTTTCTGCCCGTGCATGTACAGGCTCCAGAACCAGTTGCGCCCGTTCGGCGTGCTGAGGAACAGCGCCTCCCCGCGCCGGTCGGCCAGCGCCGGACGGATCGCGGCGCGCCACACGTCCGGGTGCAGGTACGCCGCCTCGTCGAGCACCGCCAGGTCCAGCCCCGCCCCACGCAGCGCGTCCGGATCGTGCCCGCTGCGCACCACGATCACCCCGCCGCCGGGCAAGTCCAGCCGCCGCATCTGCTCGCTTTTCGCCGCGATGGCCCCGTCCAATGCCGCCTTCAGCCCGCGCCACACGTCGTCCGCCATGCGATAGGTCGGGCTGATCCACCAGCACACCCGCCCCGCCAGCGCGCGCTCAATCGTCAGAATCTTGCCCGTCTCCGTCTTCCCGAAGCGCCTTCCGCACACCACCACCTTGAACCGCGCCGGATGCTGCAGGATGGCGATCTGCCCAGGATGCGGTTGAAACAGCTTTACCGTCACGATTCACATACTCCACCCGTATCGTTTGCTCCCCATTGATCTGCTGCCCCTTCTGCCGGATCGCCCCCACACGATCTAGCACCTCGCGCGCCGCCTGCAGCGCCAGCCGGGCATCGTCCCCGGCCAGCCCGCGCCGCAGCGCCGCGATCGCGTCCGGCGTCAGGTCGTCGAGCATGGCCAGCACGTCGCGCACCTGCCCCGCCTCGCGCATGCACGAAAGCAGCGCCTGAAACTCCGCCCAGCCTTGCCACTTCGCCAGCGTCGGCGGGCGCACGCGCACCTGCCGCGCCACCGCCTGCGGGGCCTGCCCCGCCGCCAGCAGCCGGATTGCGCGGCAGACCCGCAGTTCGCGCGGCGGCTTGTCGCCCTGTGCCGTCATCGTGCCACCTCCCTAACGGACTGGGGCGCAGTGCTGTGACCACGCCCCGTCCCTACCCCAGACCAAGCTCGCCATCGCGGCTTGCATAACGGCTACCCGCCCATCATCACCAGGAGTTTGCAGGTCCGTGCCCGGTCTGGTGCGTCCGTTCGAGCATCATTATAGAACACAAGTTCTAGATTGTCATGATCACTGACTGCTCAATTTCACCGCTGATGTCCGCGCGTGAGGGGTGCGTGACGCGCTGTTATTGAAAATGAGAATCAATCGCAATAACGTATCAAATGTCATCCCCAACTTGCGCTTTTTCTCACTATTTTGGGCCAGGTACCTCCCGGATAATTAGCCCAACTCTAATTGAGAGTGATTCGCAGTTAGCGCACATGCTTCGCTTAAGGAGGATACCATCTATGCCGGAACACCATCGCACCCTCGACCAGCTCGACGAAGGCCAACGCGCCACCGTCACCGCCATCAACGGCGATGGCCCGGTCCGTCGCCGGATCATGGACATGGGCATCACGCGCGGCGTCGAGGTCGAGAAAGTCAAGGCCGCCCCCATGGGCGATCCCATCGAATACCGGGTGCGCGGTTATCATCTCTCGCTGCGCCGCACCGAAGCCCAGATGATCGAAATTGAATCCGCTTGATCGCCATTTCTGCAAATACTTTTAGGGGGAAAAATCTCTGATGACTACCTTCACGATTGCCCTGGCGGGTAATCCTAACGTCGGAAAAAGTACGCTCTTCAACTCACTGACTGGTTCTCGGCAGCATGTCGGCAACTGGCCGGGCAAAACGGTCGAGAAGAAAGAAGGCCGCACCATCATCAACGGCACCGAAATCCTGGTGGTGGACTTGCCCGGCACCTACAGCCTGACCGCTTATTCCATCGAAGAAATCATCGCCCGTGACTTCATCGTCAACGAACGCCCTAACGCCGTCGTCGCCGTCGTCGATGCCGCCAACCTGGAGCGCAACCTGTACCTCGTCGCCCAGATTATAGAACTCGAAATGCCGGTCATTGTCGCGCTGAACATGGCCGACCTGGCCCAGAAGCGCGGCATCCAGATCGACCCGCAAGCGTTATCCAAACGATTGGGCGGCACACCCGTCATCGAGACAGTCGGTAATCGCGGGATTGGCCTCGACGCG
>DAOTUD010000167.1:0-9285 GCA_034437275.1 Anaerolineae bacterium | reverse complement strand
ATGAAACGGGTTTGACCGTCAGTGAGGCCGAGATGGCTACCCTGGATCTCGAACGTCATGCTACCTTTCCGCAGTGGAATTACACCCTCTACCCCAGGTAAATACGGAGGTTGTTTTTGCACGATTCCTAAGGTGTGAAGGCGCGGACCGTCTCCATCAGATTCTGTCGCACCACCCTACTAGGCTGTAAACCATCCGCTTCCATTGCCAGCAGAAGCGCGCCAATGGCAGGCGGGCATACGAGTTTGATCGGATGGACATGCGACGCAAACGCCTGGATGTCATTAATCAACGTGTCGATCAATAGTGGTTCCTGGGCTTTAAAAAGACTGCCCGCGAGCACCAGATCGAACGCTTCTTTTTCCATATACAGTTTACGAATGATAAGGTTTGTGTTGGCGGCCATTTCCCGCCCCGCCCGTTCCAGGATAGCCCGTGCCGAGTCATCTCCGGCGGAGGCGGCTTCGAAGATTAACGGCGTTGCGCTGGTCAATTCCAAATGGTCTCGTGAGACAGCTTGCAGCAAACTCTCGACATTGGGCATTCCAGCATACTGGGTCAGGCTTTCACTGAGCAAAGTCGGCGGTTCCAGCCCGATATAGGCCCGCGCGACAGCGGCAACAGCAGCCTGGGCGATATTGCGCCCACCACCCCAATCTCCCCAATCCGGGCTTAAACCCAAGGTCCGAGCGGTCTCACCGTTACGATTGCGACCGGCTGCTGCAAATCCGGTTCCGGCACCAACGACCACGCCCCAGGATTTATCTGTACCGGCACGCAAGGCAACGAACATGTCGTTCACGATCACCACATGTCCCGGCAGGTTAAGCTGGGTGATTGTGCTTTCAAGGGGGGGCTTATCACTGGGCCAATCCAGTCCTGCCAACCCGTAGGCTGACGCCTTAATCGCACTAATGGTGGCACCAGCCTGTGCTATCACCTGGCCGACCAATTGTTGCAATGTATCACGCATGCCATCCAGGCCGATCAATTCCCAATTACCGGTTCCAGCACGACCAAATGCTTGAACACGGCCATAAAAATCCGCCAGTACAGCATGCGTTTTGGTTCCGCCTGCATCAATGCCCAGATACAAACCGGTCCCAGCCTGCGTCATGATCTAATTCCAATCGCCTAGATGTACCCGGTGTGCAGCCAAATAATCGTTGACCAAATCTTGCGCCAGCGAAAATGATCCCACCAGAGGGTGAGCAAACAACGCCTCCACGGCCAGTTTCCGGTCATGGGTTAGGATGGCTTTAGCCGCCAACCGTTCATAGTGCTTGACCGAGCGCGTCAATAGATACTGGTGTTCGGGCACCTCACCAATGGGCAATGGCCGTGGTCCATCCGCATCAACAATACAACTAACCTCAACGACATCATCATCGCGCATACCCACAATGGCCCCGGCATTCGGTATGTTGAGTGCGGTGCGGTGCGGCTTCCCGGTCTGGATTGCCTCAACACACTCCAAGGTCACACCGGCATAACCAAGCGCGTCCTCGTCCATCGCCCCGGCATCGACATCGTTCTGCGTAGGTTGTTGTTCTTCCACTGTGCCGCCATGCCCCAGGTAAGTGGCAGACCGGGCCGCCATAATTTGCGCATGGGTGCGCAGGCGATCCTCTACATTGTCGAGCGTCCGCAGCCGGCTAAGCAGATCTTTCGTCAGACGCCGCACTTCTTCACCGCGCGTCTCTTCCGCACTTTGTAGTTTCGCCAGCATCTGGTCACGATAGTAGTAGTAGTAGAGATACTCATTGAGAAACATGCCCAGATAATCACGCAGTTCCGCATCAAAGAGGTTCATGTGGCACGTGTTAATAAAACCGTCATCATGCAGCAGTTCCGGGAGCCGGTCCACGCCATTGACTCGCGCGGCACATGCCCATGAGAGGTGATTCAAACCAAAAACCTCTGTTTCAACAGCATCAGCCTCCACGCCAAGATATTTCGCCGTATGATGCTGTGCGATGTTGGCACTGTCGCAAATACCAATAATGCGCTTGAAGCCCGTATCCATCACCGCCTGGGTGACCAGACCTGCCGGATTCGTAAAATTATGCACCCATGCACGCGGAGCAATTTCGTCAACCAATGTGCAGTATTCTAGAATTGCCGGGATGCTGCGCATCGCCATTGCAAACCCGCCGGGGCCGGTTGTTTCCTGCCCGATCACACCATGTTTGAGCGCAATACGCTCATCCTGTACCCTGCCGGCTTCCCCACCCACGCGAATAGTCGTGATCACATGATCGGCATCCATCAAGGACTCGCGTGCATCTGTTGAAAGATGCAGAGTAAAAGGCGCGTTGTGTTGTTTAGTCAGTGCCTGGCACAAACTGCCGATAATTTCAAGTTTCTCGGCGTCAATGTCCATCAACCAGACTTCCTGAAGATCAATCCGTGGTGCGTATTGGGCTAGCCCTGCAATCATGAAGGGTGTGCGTACCCCTGCCCCACCGATAATCGTGAGTTTCATTCAATGTTCTCCTAACGAACTTATACAGAATGTGCCCGGCGCGTT
The DNA here is from genome assembly GCA_034437275.1 of Anaerolineae bacterium. Lineage (GTDB taxonomy): Bacteria > Chloroflexota > Anaerolineae > Aggregatilineales > Aggregatilineaceae > TC-15. The sequence continues at coordinate 6,755 of DAOTUD010000167.1, read as the reverse complement.
TTCCCCTTAGTCAGTCAACCATCCGCCCAGTAGCACAAATCCTGGCCGTAATTGGGCCTACTCCTTGACCGCACCGGAAACCATACCACGGATAAAATGGCGTTGGAACAAAAAATAGAGTACCAGAACGGGCAGTGAAACAATGGTTGAAGCAGCAGCCATTACTGGAATATCTGACGAATAGCGCCCTCTCAACAGCGCCAACCCAACCGGCAATGTGCGATATTCGCTGCCTCCCAGAACCAGCACCAGGAAAAACTCATTCCATGTCCACATAAAAATCAGCACAATCAAAGACATCAGAGCCGGTCCAGACAGCGGCAGCAAGATGCGCCACAATACATTTCGTGGCGAAAACGGATGGGTATTGCACCCATCCACTACAGCCGCATCGACAAGGTCTCGTGGAATACCCTTAAAATGGGCACGCATCCAGAACGTGCCAAATGAAAAACTAAGCCCTATCTGTGGCAAGATCAACGCCCAATAAGAATCGCGCAGGTGCATCGCGTCCATCTGATGCCAGAGTGGGATAATCACGGCTTCGGTTGGTGCCATCAAACCCAGGACGATAAACAACAGCAGTATGTTTTGTCCCGGAAAGGACATCAGACCAAAGGCATAGCCAGATAACAGGGAAAGCACGATTGAGATCACAACAACAGGCACAACCACCAGGATACTGTTGACGAAAAAGTCGCCAAAACGCGCGCCGTCCCATGCCTCAGTGTAATTACTCCAGCGCCATGTTTCGGGCAGGGTAAAAAGGCCCTGTGATAATTCAGGACGTGTTTTGAGGGACGTCAAGACGTTACCGACAAAAGGCATCACGGCGATCAGCAGAAAAATGATCAGAATTCCATACGTAATCCAGTTCTGCCGGATACTAGCGTGCATTTATTTGCTCCTCTTGCCGCGATTGTAGATAAAATACCGTCGCTGAAACAGTAATAATCAGCACCGTCATAACCAGCGCCATCGCGGAGCCATACCCCGCATTATGATACTCAAAGGCCTCCTCATAAATCAGCATGCTGACCACTTCCGTGACGCGCCCCGGACCACCACGTGTTAGCACAAATACCAGATCAAACACACGCAGCGCCGCGATGAATGTGAGGACAAACGCCACCAGAATTTGCTGCTGAAGGCCGGGCAAGGTGATATTGCGAAATTGATGCCAGGCGTTGGCACCATCCACCTTGGCCGCGTCGTAAAGATCCTCCGAAATGGATTGCACGCCTGCGACGAATAAAACCATGCATAAGCCGTATTCAACCCACGAGCCAACGATACCCGCCGCATAAGGCGCCCACGTAAAATCACCCAGCCAGGGTTTGATCTGATCACTCAAGCCAACCGTGTTGAGGAAACTGTTTACAGGCCCACGATAATCGAACATCCAGCGCCAGATTATCCCGACCACCACAGCACTCATCACCTGCGGGATAAACAAACCGGTGCGGAAAAGGGTCATACCGCGAAGATTGCCGCGTGTCATCAACGAAGTCAGCAGTAACCCCAGTAAAATAGGCAAAATCGTATAAAAGATGACAAAAAAAGCATTATTGCCCAGAGCGTTCCAGAAATTCTCATCGGTGAGCAGCTTTTCATAATTGCCTAAACCGATATACTCCGGGTCCGTAAAACCCGTCCACTCGGTCAGGCTATAACGCGCCGTATTGGCTATTGGCACAAGCACGAACACCAAATAAATAATGAATCCTGGCAAAAGATAAAGATATGCCTGGTAGGGCCGTTCATAAGGCCTGTTCGTGCGGGCCGGGATGCGGGCCGAGGATTTGTTACGACGCCCACGGAACCGTTCAATCACTTGATCACCTTCCTGAATTCGACCAAGGTTTGCAGTAAAAAGCAGAATAGGGGATGGCATCATCACCATCCCCTGCATTTGCTGTGCGCATTACTGCGCGTTTATGGCTAACCTACTCTGCCGTGTAATCCGATTCAACATCAGCGACGAACTCTTCCGGCGTAACAGCTTTGCCTATCAACTCCTGAATGTTAGCGTCGATATTGGGGGCGGTCCAATCGAGCCAGTGACCAACGGCATTGGCGGCACCGACTGCTGCCCAAACATCAAACATATCTGCGGTCAAGGTTCCCGGTGTAAGCAAATCCTCATCTATGGATGACGCCGGGAAGAAGCCCCGCTCAAACAGCAGTTCGGCTGCCCGCGGTCCCGTGACCAGATCGATATATTCTGCGGCGAGGTCAGCATGCTCACTGCTGGCACGAACGCCATAAGCCAGGCCAACACCACCGGGCACGATCGCCGGAACACCTTCTTCATCGGACGGGAAGGGGAAGAAGCCAACAGGTTCTTCGCCTAGTTCTTCGACGATGCTGCCGGTCATCCAGTTACCGGTAATCCACATCGCGCCTTCCTTATTGAGGAATCCGCCAAAAGTGGCACCATCGTAATCCATACCGGCAAAACCGGGCGAGAAGTAGCCTTTGTCTACCCACTCAACCAGTTTTTCAGCAGCAGCCAGGTTAGCTTCTGTATCAAAGGTTCCGCCTTCGAGTTTATACATAAAAGCGTCCAGTTCATCGAGCGTGATATAAACACCCTGCAAAACGCTGAACTCATGGATTGCGGGCCAACCATCCAGGCTACCAAATACGATGGGGGTCACACCAGCATCAACCAGCGTATCCATCAACGCTTCGTATTCAGCCAGCGTTTGGGGAATTTCCAGGCCGTATTCTTCAAACATATCGCGGTGATAGTACACACCAACGACCTCAGCCGTGTTGGATACACCATACAGGTTACCCACACCAAACTGCATACCATCTTCGCTGAAGCTGTTCCGGCTGTGCAAGCCCTCTGCATAACGATCCCACCAACCAAATTCATCGGCGTAGTCGTTCAACGGCAGCAACAATCCGGCTTCGACTAACGCACCCATACCGCTGTAACCCTGGTTGATCATGGTTACGTCCGGTCCGCTTTCGTTAGAAAGTTCCAGCGGAAGGATGTCAGTCAGATCGTCCGTGGAATAGACTTCACGCTCGATTGTGACGCCTGGATGCGCGGCCTCGAATTCAGCATTCAAGATTTCGATCATCTCTTGTTCAGCGTCACGGACCCAGTTGTCCCAAACAACCAGCGTGACATCTTCTTGCGCAGCAACGGGCATAACCGCCAGCACCAGCGAGAAGATCACTAAAAGAACTATACTGTGCCTGATTTTCATTATGCGTAACACCCTTTCGTTCTCTAAACAAAACAATCCGGGGTGTGGTGGTTTTCCACACCCCATCATTCAAACTATACACGAATTATTGCTCTAACGTGGCATGGCCCCACAGCCGTGGTGCACCCTGGATCGAACCCCAGGCACTCCAACCGGTGCGTGCTTCATTACAGTTTTCACCCACTGCTGCATCGACCTTGTCGCAGTCATATGGCAGGATATTGAAGCCAAATGCAGACCCTGGGCCAATCTCGCCCGGTACCGCGTTCCACGGAATCGCAACTTCCAGGATATAGCCAGTATCAGTATGGGCAGAAGCGACTTCCATATCCGGGGCAGTCTTGCTGATGATACCCTGATTGGCATCGGCATCACGTTCAGCTTGCACATTACCTTCCGTATCGAAGGGGAAAATACCGGTCTTGAAGGTGGTCAGGGTGTTTTCACTTGCACCCGGACCATGTGGGTCCACGGTGATCTCGACCGAGTCACTACGCCAGTGCCCCTTGATGTCGTTCGGGGCGATATTCGAAACTACGGCGTCATCGACTACTTCAAGCGCCACATAGAGGAATGCATCGTCATATGCAACCTTAAACGTCGCTGTCAAATCGGCAGCATCATCGGCTCCGCCTTCCCAGATACGGTCAAACGGAATTTCATGACTGGGCAAATCAGCATATTCGCTTAGGTCACCGTCGATGACTGGCACTTCCGCGATCATCGGCACAGAGAGGGTCGGTACAATTTGCAGCGTACCGGCATCTGCCAGCGCATAACCTTCATAAGACGCATCCACAGTCACATCAAAGCTACCCTGGCCCATATCAGCGGGAACAGTCGCCATGAAGTCCGCCGTTAGGGTTTCACCAGCAGGCACGGTCACGGTCTGCTCAGAGGCATCAAGCGTGATCGCATCACTGGCAACGGTCAGCACAACCGTAACCTCAACGTCGGCGTCAGAGCGGTTATTGAGGCTCACAGGGATTGAAGCCGTTTCACCAGCGCCAATAGCAACCTCAGCCGGGACCAAGCGAATCAGATGCTCGACGTTATTGCGCTGGGTCCATTCACGATAAATCTGCACAGCGTCAATCGGCTGAAGTTCGACCGATACCGGTGGTGTGATTTGCAGCAAACCGCGCGTGCTGGCATAATGCGCCACGCCATCCGCATCCACCGCATCAAAACGGCCAACAATCGTCTGGAAGTCGGTTACATCGGCGTCTTGTGGCACAGATACCGTGAACAATGCGCTTACAGTTGAGTCGACCGGCGCATTCTCCGGCATACTGGCCTCCGTAACGGTCCAACCATCCGGCACCGCCACGCTCAAACTCACGTCCATCAGATCAACGGTGCTGTAATTGCGGAAGACCACATCCACCGCAACTTCACCACCCTGGCTCACATAAAACTCTGCCGGGGTCACTTCCAGTTCCACATTCGCCGGTGCTTGATCCACACCCGTGAAGATACCCGTCAGCAGGCTGGTCTCGGTCTCCGGCATGGGCAGCACGCTGGCGGCCAGTGTAAATGTTTCTGGACGAAGTGACCGGCTGGACGGGGGCAGTGAAGCACTCCAACCCTGGCTGCGATACTGGCCGAGCGCAATGGATTCGAGTTCAGCATAGGTCATAAACTGCGACGGTGAGAGTTCGTTGGTTGGAATTTCCACACTGGCGGCCAAACCGGCACTACCATAGGCCAGCGCATAATAGAGCTTTTTAGGCTGCCACGGTTCAATAAACTCTTCTTCAATTTGCTCGGGGAAGGCCGTTGCATCACCAGCAAGGAAGAACGCTTCCGTCGCCAGTTTGGCAATATACTGATGGTGTCCGTGGCCGCGTGGTGATGGATTCATCGTGATGACCACATCCGGCTTAAGCACACGGTAAAGCCGTACAACATTAGCAAGTGGTTCTTCATAGCCCCAGACAAGTTCTGTTGCCGTGGCACTGGTCGTATATGCCCAATCTTGTTCGCCCAGCGGATACAGTTGGTTGATCCCTAACAGGCTCAAAGACATGCGCTCTTCGTAGTCACGTAGAATACCCAGTGACGGTCCCAGTTCACGTCCAATCGCGTTACCGCCACCTTCACCACGCGTTGCAGTGGCGACCGCCGCCTTCGCGCCTCCGTCAAGCACGTAACGTGCCATCGTTGCAGTCGCACCTGACTCATCATCAGGATGTGCGCCCACAAAAAGAATATTAACTTTGACCGCATCTTCACTTGTCGCTTGTGCCAGCGTTGCCTCATCTTGGGCAAGTGCCGCTGGTGCAATAACAAGCAACGCTAATAGAGAAAAAATAACAATCTGTGCGAGTTGAGACTTCTTCATTTCTAGATATCCTCTTTTGATATGATCTTTCGGACGCCGATACAATGTATAATCCGTTTGCGAATCGTACGAACTCCCTCCTTCCATAACTTGCTTGGAATATTTTGGATAAAAACAGGTCCAATCGGAGCGATCATATTGGTAAGGCTGTCACGGTTGCCCCGTCTTGTTAGATCTCGTCTTGCTGCCAGATAATGTGCGTATAGAAAAATGGAACTGGTTCCCGGCGGTTTCCCCCTCTTCAACATAAACGTTGTATCCAGGCACAATAAATGTTCGGCTAAATTCAATCACCTGCCCGTTATCGAGATAGGTCAGTTGCTCTTTGAGCAAAAGAGCCGCCGGCATCATCAGTTCCAGCAAATCAGCCTGTTCAGCGCGGGCTAACACAGCTTCTATCGTCGAGGTACTACCCGCCAGGCGCAGGTTGTAATCATTTCGCAGGGTTTCAAATAAAGAATTGGTTTCCAGATCATGCGTCAGTATTCCTTCACAAAGTTGATGTGGCAGATAACTGGCAAGTATGGAAATGGGCTTACCATCGCCCATACGCAGACGGCGCAGATAAACCAGTGGTGCGCCAAGAGCAACCCCAAACATCTGGGCCAATAATGTTGATGCGCTCACGATCTCAGCGTTGAGCAGTTGTGTGGCAGGCACCATACCGAGGCGTCGCATATGTTCCTTATGACTAACGAGCGACCCCATTTCGGCCAACTGCTTTTGCGGTGCAACATACAACCCCTTTCCTGCTATGGGGTAAATCACGCCTTCGTTGATCAAATCCGCAATAGCACGCCGCACAGTCATGTGGCTCATATTGTACTGTTGGCACATCTCCCGCTGCGAAGGAAGCTGGTCACCGGGGACATAGGTGCCATCAGCAATCGCGGAAATAATCGCTTCTTTTAACTGGGCGTATAGAGGTAAGTAAGGCTTCATTGCTTTCCCACAATATTTCAAATAAATATCTTGATCGCGGCAGGCTTGCCTAACCGCATGATGCGTGCCACCCCAGTACACATATATATCAGTATATATCAGTATATATCGTCAGATAATGCCATGTCAACAGCCGGGTGTACGAACAAGTTGTCAGGCACATTTGGGTAGAAGCTTTCGCCTGTCAGCCAAGTCGTTCCATTGTCCAGATAGGAATGCAGCCCGTGCTTTGGCAACCAGACGTG
>DAOTUD010000166.1:0-26801 GCA_034437275.1 Anaerolineae bacterium | reverse complement strand
TTCATCGACGCTCAGATGCAACTTGCGCCAAGTCCGGCGTTTCGTGTACCCGTGTTGGCGCACTTTCCATTCCCCTTCGCCGTAGACTTTCAAGCCGGTGCTATCGACTACAATATGTTTGGTGCCTTGCACCTCACCGGGCGACAGATCAATCCCCAAGTCTACACTGCGTTTGCACAACGTCGTGTAGTCCGGAACAGTCACATTGACTCCCAGCAAGGCGATGATCGACCGGCCAAACCCTTCGGTCTGGCGATAGGGCAACTTGAACACGGCTTTCAAGGTCAGCAAACATTCAATCGCCCGATCCGAATATTCCATTTGCCCGCCGCGTTGACGTGGGCCTTCCGGTCTGGGTTTCCAGCCTTCAATAACCTCGTCACTGATCCATACCGTGATCGATCCGCGTTCGACCAAACTGTCGTTATACGCGGCCCAATTGCGGACCCGATAGGTTGTTTTCTGTGCACCTTTGTTAGCGCGCTTTGCTGTCGTTTTTGTGTTTCGTTTTTTCTTGACCATGCTCACAGTGTAACTCAGGCCTATTCATTCAACAACGCCGTCCCAAATTACAATTAGCGACACAGTTTAGAGAGGAACACTATGCGAGAATTTATCGACGGCGCGGAGGCCATCGCGCGGGGCGCGCTGGATGCCGGGTGCGACTTCTTCGCCGGCTATCCGATCACCCCGGCCACGCCGGTGCTGCTGCACATGGTGCGCGAGCTGCCGAAGGTGGACGGCGTCGCCATCCAGGGCGAGGACGAGATCGCGTCGCTGGGCTTCTGCATCGGCGCGGCCATGTCCGGCGCGCGGGCCATGACCGCCACCAGCGGCCCCGGCATCAGCCTGTACAGCGAGCACATCGGGCTGGCGATCATGGGCGAGGTGCCGCTGGTGATCGTCAACGTGCAGCGCATGGGGCCATCCACCGGCGGCGCGACGACCACCGCCCAGGGCGATATCCAGTTCATGCGCTGGGGCGCGTCGGGCGGCTACCCGGTGATCGTGCTGGCCCCGGTGGATGTGCTGGACTGCTACAATCTGACGCGGCGCGCATTCGACCTGGCGGAACGCTTCCGGGTGCCGGTCTTCCTGGCGACGGACAAAGAGACGGTGTCGGCACGGACAACAGTCGCGGTCGACGCTTACGAGGCGATCCCGGTGCGTGAGCGCGCCCAGGCTCCGGCGGATGGCGCGTTCGTGCCCTATCACGTCGCGCAGCCGGGCGACGTTCCCCCGATGTCGCCCTACGGGGGACCGCACATTCTGCGCTTCACGTCCTCGTCGCACGACGCGCGCGGCTACCTGTCCAAGAATCCGGCAGACGTCGGCGCGCTGAACCGCCACCTCGCCGCCAAGATCGACGCGCACGCCGATGAGATCGCGCTGGTGGAGGCCGATCCGGACGCGGGCGCGGATACGCTCGTGATCAGCTACGGCATCACCGCCCGCGCCGCACGCCAGGCTGTGCAGGACGCCCGCGTCGCTGGACGCGCTGTGTCGCTGCTGGTGCTCCGGTCGCTGTGGCCGGTGCCGGAGGACGCGATCCGCGCTGCGCTGGCGGACGTGGGGCGCGTGGTCGTGGCCGAACTCAACCTGGGCCAGTACCGCCGCGAGATCGAACGGCTGGCGCGCGATCACCACACGGTGACCGGCGTGCATCGCGTCGACGGGCAGCTCATTTCGCCGCAGGAGATCAGGGAGGCCATCAATGGCTGAGCAGACAAAACGGACCACGTATCTGAACGAAGACATGCTGCCGCTGCCGTTTTGCCCTGGCTGCGGGCACGGCACCATCCTGGAGCACCTAGACGCGGCGCTGGTGTGGCTGGCCCTGGACCCGCGCGAGGTCGTGATCGTGACCGACATCGGCTGCCAGGGCCTTTCCGACCGCTATTTCGACACCAACGCTTTTCACGGGCTGCACGGGCGCTCGGTGACCTACGCGACCGGCATCAAGCTGATCCGCCCGGAGCTGCACGTCATCGTGCTGATCGGCGATGGGGGCTGCGGCATCGGCGGGCATCACCTGCTCAACGCGGCGCGGCGTAACATCGGCGTGACGGTGCTGGTCTTCAACAACCTGAACTTCGGCATGACCGGCGGCGAGCACTCGGTCATGACGCCGCCGGATGCGGTCACGTCCACCACGCGCTACGGCCACATCGAGCACCCGCTGGACATCTGCACGACCGTCGGCGCCAACGGGGCTGGGTTCGTGGCGCGCAGCACCACTTTTGACCAGGACCTGCCGGACTTGCTGACGCAAGCTATCCAGCACGACGGCTTCGCGCTGGTCGATATCTGGGAACTGTGCACGGCCTACTACGCGCCCAGCAACCGCTTCAGCAAAAAGAAGCTGCAAGCCACGCTCGACACGCTGGGCTACGAAACCGGCATCCTGCGCCGCACGCAGCACGCCGAATACAGCCGCGCCTACCGCGACGCAGTGCGCGATGCTGCCGGGCAGCCGGGGCTGGCTCCGCAGCCGTTGGAAGCACGCTACACCAGCACATTGCGCGATCCGCTGCACGTGTGCATCGCCGGGGCCGCCGGGACCAAGATCGGCACGGCGGCGACCGCGTTCTGCCAGGGCGCGATCCTGTCCGGGCTGTGGGCCACGCAGCGCAACGACTACCCGGTCACGGTCAAGACCGGGCACTCCATCTCCAACGTGGTCCTCAGCCGCGAAAACACATTCCAGATGGGCCAGCCGGATATCATGCTGGTGCTGTTCCCCGCAGGGCTGAAGAAGGAGCAGGCGCGCATCGCGGCGCTGCCGCCCGACGCCACGCTGTACATCAACGCCGACCTGCTGCCGGTCGAGACGCAGGCGCAGGTTGTGCCGCTGGATTATTCGCAAACCCGGCAGCGCAAGGAATACTGGGCGATGATGGCGCTCGCCGTCATGCTGCGCCGCAGCGGGCTGTATCCGCCGGACGCCTTCCGGGACGCGGTATCGCTGCGCCCGGAATACGCCGAAAAGAACCTGGCGGCGATCCAGGCGGCTGACGCGCTGAGCACCTGACACGCCCGCCCGGCTGACATGTCGTACTCCCACAGGCGATCCCGGCCCGTACGCCATGCGGATCGCCTGTTCACGTCTTGTGGGGCCGTGCGCGGCGGTCTTAACTGGTAACATCCTGATATAGATGATAAAAAAGAGGGGAGTGGATCAGGATGCCTTATAATCTGAGAGCAAGATAGAGCTATTTGCTACGCGCCCTGCGGCGAGCGTCGCCGAGAGACGCTGCCGCACATCCTACCATTCAATATCGAGCGACCTTCAGAATACCGGAACCATCAGGGCCGGCCAGCACCGGCGACGGGTAGTTGACGACACCCTGGCCAGCCATAAACCCGCGTGCTTTTAACTGCACGATGATTGTTATGATCGCAAAGGAGTAATGATGCAGATTCACTTTTACAAATACGTCATCCTGGGGGGCGGCGTGGTGGCGGGCTATGCGGCGCGACAGCTTGTCGAGCAGGAGATCGAACCGGGCGAGCTGTGCATCGTCTCTGCCGAGGCCAGCCTGCCTTACGAGCGTCCGCCGCTGTCGAAGGGGTTCCTGGCTGGGGACCAAACCATCGACGAGATGCTGATCAACGCCCCCGCCTTCTACGAACAGCACGACATCCAGGTGCTGCTCGAAACCACCGTCACCGAGGTCGATATGCAAAATCGCCGGTTGGTGACCGACCGGGACGTGATGATCCAGTTCGAGAAGCTGCTGATCGCCACCGGGTCGCGCGTGCGCACGCTCGACCTGCCGCACGCCGATCTGCCGGGCATCTACACCCTGCGCACCGTCGACGATGCGCGCCAGATCGCCGCCGCGATGCAGGACGCCAAACACGTCGCGGTGATCGGCGGGGGCTACATTGGCATGGAGGTTGCTGTGGCGTTGGCCAGCCAGGATATCGCGGTGACGATGGTCTTCCCCGAAGCGCGGCTGATGGAACGCTTCTTCACGCCGGAAATGTCCGCGTTCTTCCAAGATTACTACGGCGAACGCGGCGTGACGTTCATCACGCAAGCCAAACCCACCGCCTTTAGCGGCGATGGGCACGTCGCCGGTGTGGAACTGGACAACGGCCAGGCGCTTGAGGTCGATTTCGTCGTAGCCGGGATCGGGGCCGAGCCAAAGACCGATCTGTTCGAGAACATCGGCCTGCACATCCACGATGGCATCGTGGTCAACAAGTACCTGGAAACCAACTGGGACGGCATTTTCGCCGCCGGGGATGTGGCCAACTACTACGATGTAATCTTCCAGGTACGCCGCCGTGTCGAACACTGGGATAACGCTGTGCAGCAAGGCACCCACGCGGCAAAGGTGATGACCGCCTCCCGCCGCCGGGACGAGTTCATCTACCTGCGCTATTTCTTCTCCGACGTGTTCGACCTGTCCTACGAATTCTGGGGCGACACCCGCTACACGGACCGGGTGGTATACCGGGGCGACCTGAGCCGCGGCAGCTTCAGCGTGTGGTGGCTGGCCGGCAACCGGCTGGACGCCGCCTTCGTGATGAACCGGCCCAACGAAGAACGCGAACACGCGCCCGAATGGATCCGGTCCCGCCGCCGCGTCGTTCCCTCGCAGTTACAGGACGAATCGATGCCCTTCGACAAAATGACGCCACAGCTTGTCTTCTGACCACGCACGCCCCCCTGATGCGAACAGAGCGACTCCCAGGCTGGGAGTCGCTCTTTTTGCAGCGAAGCGCATACTGTGCGCTGCCGGGCCTATTCCCCGCCGCTGAGTGACGCCGCGCTGTTTGGGCCGCCGCACGCCGCCGGGTAGGACCCCAGCATCTTGACCATCGACGCCTGCCGCAGCAGGTCCAGCAGGGCGCGTTCGGTGGCGGGGTCCTGCCAGTGGCCCTCGAAATCCAGGAAAAACCAATACTGCCAGGGCCGTCCCCGGATTGGGCGGGATTCGATCTTGGTCAGGTTGATATCGCGCTCGGCGAACGCGCCCAGGCAGTCGTACAGCGCGCGGGGACGGTGTCGCACCGCGAAGACCAGCGACGTTTTGCTCGGATCGTGCCGGGGGACATCTTCTGGCCCGACCACAAAAAAGCGTGTGGAGTTGATCGGGTCGTCTTCGATACCGCTTTCCAGCACCGCCAACCCGTAAAGCTCCGCCGCCAGCACATTCGCGATCACGGCGGTGTGTGGCTCCGGCTGTTGGGCCAGGTCGCGCGCCGCGCCGGCAGTGTCATACGCGGCTACGGCCTCCCAGCCGCGCCGCCGCAGCGTATCCGCGCATTGGGCGAGGGCCTGCGGGTGGGATTTCACAACGTGCACATCGTCGAGCGTGGTGCCCGCCGGAGCCATCAGGTGATGGTGTACCGCCAGGATATGCTCGGCCTGCACGCGGAAATCGTACTCGATCAGCAGTTCGTAGGTGTGGGCGATGGTCCCCGCCAGCGCATTTTCGACGGGCAGCATCCCCTGCGTCGCGCGCCCGTCCTGAATCGCCTGGCACACTGCCGCGAACGACTCACACGGCAGCGTGGGAACGTCCGGGCCGAAGTGGGTGCGGATCGCCTCCTCAGAATATGCGCCGTGCTCCCCCTGGAAAGCGATGATCGGCTCGCTCATGCGTCTGCCCCCTCCAGTAATGCCTCCAGCGCCAGCCGGTACCCGCGCCAGCCCAGGCCGCTGATCTGCCCGACGCACACCGGCGCGATCAGCGAGGTATGGCGGAAGAACTCGCGGGCGTGAATGTTGGAGAGGTGCACTTCGATGGCCGGCAGCGCCACCGCGCTGATCGCATCACGCAGCGCCACGCTGGTGTGTGTATAGCCGCCGGGGTTGATGATCACGCCCTGCGCCCAGGTTCGCGCCGCGTGCAGTGCGTCGATCAGCGCGCCTGCGTGGTTGCTCTGCACGATGCGCAGCGCGGCATCGTGTTGGGCCGCGTAGTCCTCCAGCCGGGCGTTGATATCGTCGAGCGTCAGGCTGCCGTAAATGTCCGGCTCGCGCAGCCCCAGCAAATTGAGGTTAGGGCCATGTAGGATCAAAATGTTCATGCTCACTCCTGCAGCGTCTCCAAAACCGCGATCACGTCCGCGCGCGCCACATCGCGCACGATCTGCGGCTGGCCAGGGGCCGCCAGCAGCACGAACGTCGCTGCGCCGCCGCGCCATTTCTTGTCGTGGTGCATTGCGTCCCAAAGCTGGGCCGGGTCCAGCCCGCTGTACGCGACCGGCAGCGCCAGCGCCCGCAGCACTGCTTCGATACGGTCCGCCAGATCGCCCGCGCACAACCCCAGCCGTGCGGAGAGCCGCGCCGCTGCCACCAGCCCAACAGCAACTGCTGCGCCGTGCGCCCAGGCGTAGCCGCTGACCTGCTCGATGGCGTGGGCGAAGGTGTGGCCCAGGTTCAGGTACGCGCGGATGCCGCCCTCCAGCCGGTCCTGCTGCACGATATCGATCTTGACCGCCGCCGCGCACCGGATGACCGCCTCGACCGGGGCAGGGCCGCGCTGCGCCAGGTGATCCAGCAGCCCTGGATCGCCGACCAGCGCCGCCTTGACCACCTCCGCCAGCCCGTTCCGCCGTTCGTCCGCCGGCAGCGTCTCCAGCGTGGCGATATCGGCCACGACTGCTAGCGGGTCCTTGAACGCGCCGACCAGGTTTTTGCCCTGCGGCAGATCGACGCCCACTTTGCCGCCGAGGCTGGCGTCGACCATTGCCAGTAAGCTGGTCGGGGCCTGGACCAGCGCCACGCCGCGCATAAACGACGCCGCCGCAAAGCCCGCCATATCCCCGATCACGCCGCCGCCCAACGCGACGACCAGCGTCGACCGGTCGGCTCCGCCCGCCAGCAGCGCGTCGTAGAGGGTGCGCACTGTGTCCAGCGTCTTGTACTGCTCGCCGTCGGGCACGGTGATCACGAAGCTGCCCGGCAGGCGATCTGCGATCGCGCCGTACAGCGGGCCGACGGTCGTATTGGTGATCACCGCCACGCGCGAAAATCCACGCGCCCGGACAAATTCCGGCAGCGCGTCATGCAGCGCGCCGGGCTGGATGGTCACGGGATAGGCGCCATCCGCGCCTTGTACGGTCAGGTGTGCCATAAGGTGACGATCTCCTCTGCGACCTGCTGGGGCGTGCGGTGCGTGGTGTCGAACTGGTGCGGCAGGCTGTCATACACCGGGGCACGCGCCGCCAGCAACCGCGCCAGCTGGGGCCGGTCGGCGGCGAACAACGGGCGGTCCGGGTCGTCGCCCACGCGCTGGATGATGGTGTCCAGGTCGCAGCGCAGGCACACCAGCAGGCTGTGCGCTTCGAACGCGGCGCGCGTGTCGGGATCGAGCAGCGCGCCGCCGCCGGTCGCGATGACGTGCCCCGGTTGGGTGGCCAGTTCGCGGCAGACCTGCGCTTCCAGGCGGCGAAACGCTGCTTCGCCCTCGTCCGCAAAGATGGCGGGGATGCTCCGCCCGGTGCGTGTTTCGATCACGGCGTCCGCGTCGACGAACGGCCAGCCCAGGCGCGCCGCCACCCGCCGCCCGACCGTGCTCTTGCCGGTGCCCATAAATCCGGCCAGCGCAATATTGCGATATGCATTCATCTATACCCACTCATCGTAACCAAAGCGCCAGGGCTGGTTGTCGACCGGCAGCTCGTCAACGTGGCCGCGCCGCAGCGCCGCGAAGCGTGGGCGCAGCTCGGCTAGGCTGTCGCCGCCCAGCTTGCGCAACAGGGCATCGGCCAGCACCAGCGCCACCATCGCCTCGATGATCGGGACGGCGCGCGGCGTGGCGCAGAAGTCGCTGCGCTCGTAGGTTGTCTGGGCCGGTTCGCCGGTCGCCAGGTCCACCGATGGCAGCGGCGTGAGCGTGGTGCTGATCGGCTTCATCGCGGCCTGCACCACCAGCGGCGCGCCGGTCGTGATGCCGCCTTCCAGCCCGCCGGCCCGGTTCGATGTTCGCACCAGCCGCCCCGCGTCATCGCGCGCGATGGGGTCGTGCACCTGCGTGCCGCGTTGGTGCGCGTTCTCGAAGGCCGGGCCAATCGCCGCGCCCTTGATGCTCGGCACGCTGCACACCGCGCCCACCAGCCGCCCCGACAGGCGGCGGTCGTAGTGGACGTGCGATCCCAGCCCGGGCGGCAGCCCCAGCGCCGCGACCTCGATCACGCCGCCCAGCGTGTCCTTGTCGATCTTGGCCTGCCGGATCGCGGCCTGGATGCGTTCGGTGGCGTCCGGATCGGGGCAGCGCACCGGCGACTGTTCGGCAGCGGCAAAGCGGGCCGCGTAATTCGGCGGATCGTCGGCAAACTGGGCCACCTCGCCGCCGATGGCCGTCACGTAGCCGCCGACGGTGACATCGAACTGCGCCAACAACCGCCGGGCAATCGCGCCGGCGGCCACGCGCATCGCGGTTTCGCGTGCGCTGGCCCGTTCCAGCGCCAGCCGCAGGTCGCGGTAACCGTATTTGAGCGCGGCGGTCAGGTCGGCGTGGCCGGGGCGCGGGGTGGTCATGGGTGGGATGTCTTGCTGCGCCCAGTTTTTCCAGTCCTGGTTTTCGATCAGGATGCTGATCGGGCCGCCGGTGGTGTGGCTGTTCATCACGCCGCCGGTGATCTGCGCGCAGTCGCGCTCGATCTGCATCCGGCCCCCGCTGCCGTAGCCCTGCTGGCGGCGGGCGAGTTCGTGGTTGATGTCGTCGGGGGTCAGCGGCAGCCCGGCGGGCATCCCTTCCAGGATACCCGTCAGCAGCGGACCATGACTCTCGCCAGCCGTCAGGAATCTGAGCATCAGTTCACCTGCACCAGATGGTACTTTTTCTTGCCCTTGCGCAGCACCAGCACACGCCCATCGATGGCATCGGCCATGCTCACCGACCGGTCGGTTTCGTCGACGCGCTGGTTGTTGAGATACAGCCCGCCGTTGTCGATCAGGTTGCGGACCTGCTTCTTGGAGCGATCCAGCCCGCAGGTGATCGCCAGGTCGACGATGTTGATCCCGTCGCCGGCCAGGGTGTCCTCGTTGAGGGCGCTGGACGGCACCTCGGCGAAGATGTCGACCAGGTCGTCGGCGCTCAGCCCGGCCAGCTCGCGCCCCCCGAACAGCACCTCGGTCGCCGCCTGCGCCTTACGCAGCCCGTCGTCGCCGTGCACCATGTGTGTCACTTCTTCAGCCAACTGGGTCTGGGCGGCGCGGCGGTGCGGCTCCGTCTCGACGGCTTCTTCCAGCGCGGCGACCTCGTCCTGGGAGAGCAGCGTGAAGAACTTGAGGTACTTCACCACGTCGGCGTCCGGCGTATTGATCCAGAACTGGTAGAAGCGGAACGGCGAGGTGCACCCCGGATCGAGCCACACCGTCCCGGCCTCGGTCTTGCCGAACTTGGTCCCGCTGGCGGTGGTGACCAGCGGCACGGTGATCGCGTGGGCCTTGCGATTGAGCATCTTGCGGATCAGTTCGGCCCCGGCGGTCATGTTGCCCCATTGATCGCTGCCGCCCATCTGGAAGGCGCAGTCGTATTCCTGGTAGAGCGTGAGGAAATCGTAGGCCTGCATCAGCATGTAGCTGAACTCGGTGTACGAGATGCCCTCCTCGCTTTCCAGCCGGGTCTTGACCGAATCTTTGGCCATCATGTAGTTGACGGTGAAATGCTTGCCGATGTCGCGCAGGAACTCGATCAGGTTCAGTTCGGCCAGCCAGTCCGCGTTGTTGACCAGCCGCGCCGGGTTCTCTACGCCGTCGAAGGCCAGGAAGTGGCTCAACTGCTGCCTGATCCCGGCCAGGTTGCGCGCCAGGTCGTCCTCGGAGAGCAACTGGCGCTCTTTGGATTTGCCGCTGGGATCACCGATCATGCCGGTGCCGCCCCCGGCCAGCGCGATCGGGGAATGGCCGTGCCGCTGCAAATGTACCAGCACCATGATCGGCAGCAGCGACCCGACGTGCAGGCTGTCCGCCGTCGGATCGAAGCCAATGTAGGCCGTGACTTTTTCCTTCGCCAGCACGTCCCCGGCGTTCTCGGTTGCGTCGTGGATCAGTCCCCGCCAGTGTAGCTCCTCGGCAAGGTTTGCGGCGATCTTTTCGGTCATGTGTCGTTCGACTCCTTCACTGCTCTCGATTATCAAGGGCGTGCTGCGCGGCCCGCTGCATGGCAGCCAGCGGCGGCGCGACGCCGGTCCACTGCTCGAAACTCAATGCGCCCTGCCAGACCAGCATCCCCAGCCCGTTGAGCGCTAACAGCCCGGCGGCCCGGGCCTGCTGCATCAGGCGCGTGACCGGCGGATTATAGATCAGGTCCACCAGCGCCGCACCCGGCGGCAGCGGCACGTCGTCCGGCCAGGGCGAACGCCCCGTGTGCGGGGCCATGCCGACCGGCGTGCAGTTGACGATCACGTCCGCGCCCGGAGCCAGCGCCGCCAGTTGATCGTAGCCGACGATGTTGGGTCGCCCGGCGGGTGTGCGGCTGACCAGTGTCACCCGGGCGGCGTCCCCCTGGCGCAGCGCATACTGCACGGCCTGCGCACTGCCGCCCGTGCCCAGCACCAGGCAGGTCGCCCCCGCAATCGGGACGCCGTGCGCGTCCAGGTCCGCAGCGAACCCGCGCCAGTCGGTGTTGCCGGCGCGCAGCGTGCCATCCGGCAGGACGGTCAGCGTGTTCACTGCGCCAATCGCCCGGGCCGCCGCGGACACCTGGCGCACGCCCGGCAGCCGGAACGCGGCGGCCTTGTGCGGGATGGTGACGTTAAAGCCCCGGTAACCCTCGGCGACCAGCCGCGCGACCGCGCCGTTGAATTCGTCTGGCGACACCGGCAGCAAATCATACCGCCAATCCAGCCCCAGCGCATCAAAGGCGGCGGTGTGCATCGCGGGGGAGACGCTGTGCGCCACCGGCCAGCCCAACAATCCAACACGCTCAGGCATGGCGCGGCTCCTCGTTCGCCACGATATCCGCGCCCAGGCGGCGCAGCGTCGCCGCGAAGCCGGGGAACGAATCGGCGACACAGGCCGCGTCCTCGATCACGGTTTCGCCGCGCGCCACCAGCCCGGCCACCGCCAGCGCCATCGCCACGCGGTGATCGTCGTGACCGTCCACCACCGCGCCGCGCAAGGTCTGCGGCCCGGTGACGGTGAAGCCGTCATTATGCTCGGTGATCTGCGCGCCGAGCTTGCGCAGTTCCCCGGCCATCACCGCGATGCGATCGGTTTCCTTGACGCGCAGCTCACGCGCCTCGCGGACCACCGTCCGCCCGTGTGCCTGGGTAGCGGCCACCATCAACACCGGGAACTCGTCAATGGCGCGCACGATCAGATCGCCACTGATGGCCGCCCCGCGTAGATCACCCGGCTGGACGCGCAGGCTGGCGACCGGTTCGCCCATCTGGTCACCTGCCGGGATCATGGTGACCGGTGCACCCATCATGCCCAGGATATCCAGCGCGCCGGTCCGGGTCGGGTTGGCACCGGTTCCGGCGACCTGGACCGCCCCGCCGGTCAGCAGTGCGGCCACCACCACAAATGCCGCCGACGACACGTCGCCGGGGACCGTCATCGCCAGCGGAGCCAGCGCCGCGCCGGGCGTCAACGTAATGCGCGGCCCGTTGACCCGCACATCCGCACCCATCGCGCGCAGCATGCGCGCGGTGTGATCGCGGGCCGGGCCGGGTTCGATGACGACGGTCGGCCCCTCCGCAAACAGGCCCGCCAGCAGCAGGCAGCTTTTGACCTGTGCGCTGGCGACGGGCAAATGGTACGTGATGCCGTGCAGCGGCGCGGGCGTGATCTCCAGCGGCGCGCGCCCGTCCTGGTCGGCGATGTGCGCGCCCATCTGGCGCAGCGGGGTGGTGATCCGTCCCATCGGTCGCCGCCGAAGCTGGGCGCTGCCGTCCAGCACGCTGTTGAATGGCTGCCCGGCCAGCACCCCCGCCAGCAGGCGCAGCGCGGTGCCGGCGTTGGCACAATCCAGCGGGCCATCCGGCATACGCAGCCCGTGCAGCCCGCGCCCGTGTACGGTGAGCGCAGTGCCGTCGCGCGCGACCGGTACGCCCAACGCCCGCACACAGCGCAGCGTTGCCAGTGTATCCCCGGCAGGCAGAAAGCCCTGCACCCGGCTGGGGCCATCAGCCAGCGCGCCCAGGATCAGCGCGCGGTGCGAGATCGACTTGTCGCCCGGTACGCGCCCGGTGCCGCGCAGCGCCGCGCCGGGACGCACCCGGAGTGTGGTCATTGTCGTTTGAGTCTTGTGCTCGGTCATGTGATCAACCGTTCGCCATATGCCGCCGTATACGCGCGCCGTGCCTGCACGATGGTCGCCAGCGCTTCCCGCAGCCGCGCCGGATCGTCCAGCAGCGCGTCGAGCTGGTCCAGGTGCGCGCGCAACTGCGCCGTCACGGCGCGAATCTGCGCTGCGTTGGTGCTGAACATGCCGGTGATCATCGCTTCGTCGGTGCGGGCCAGCCGCGTCGCCCCGTCGAAGCCGCCCGCCGCCAGCGCGTATAGGGTCGGGTCGTCCGCTGCCGCATCGACCGCCAACTGCATCAGCACGAAGTTCAGCAGGTGCGGCAGGTGGCTGGTGAGCGCGGTGAGATAATCGTGGTGCGCCGGGTCCATCCACAGCGGCACCGCCCCGCACGCGGCGACCAGTTCCTCGGCCAGCGCCCGGGCGTGCGGTGTGGCCCGCTGCGTTGCGCACAGCACGAAACGCGCGTCCCGGTACAGCGTGCCGGCGGCGTGATGGTAACCGTTCTCCGCCAGCCCGCACATCGGGTGCCCGCCCACCGCCAGCACCCCCTCCGGCAGCCGGTCGAGCTGCTGGCAGATGCGGGCCTTGGTGCTGCCCAGGTCGATCACCAGCGTGCCGGGCCGCACGTCCAGCGCCGGGACCAGCGTGATGATGTGGTCGGCGGGCGTGGCCAGCACGACGATGTCGGCTTCGCGTGCCGTCCCGAGGCTGTCGATCACGCCCGCTGCCTGGGCCTGGGCCAGCACATCCGGCACGATGTCCTCGGCGGTTATGCTTTCCACCTTGCCGCGCAGCGCCATCGCCAGCGAGCCACCCATCAGCCCCAAGCCGATGATGTGTACCGTCCGCGCCGTAAAAGAACCGTCGGTCATGAGGACACGACCGGTTTAACATCGCTCATGCGGCGGTCAACCACCGGCGCAAGCTGGCGAATCTTGGCGACGAGGTGCGCGAAACGCTCCGGTTTGAGCGACTGCCGCCCGTCCGATTGGGCCATCTCCGGCTCGAGGTGCACTTCAACGATCACGCCATCGGCCCCGGCTGCGACTGCCGCCAGCGTGATGCTCTCGATATACTCCCACTTGCCGACAGCGTGGCTCGGGTCGGCGATCACCGGCAGGTGCGAGATGTGCTTGAGGACCGGGATCGCGTTGATGTCCATCGTGTTGCGCGTGTAGGTCTCGAAGGTGCGGATGCCGCGCTCGCACAGCATGACGCGCATGTTGCCGTGGCTCAAAATATATTCAGCCGCCATCAATAATTCTTCAATCGTGTTGCTCATGCCGCGCTTGAGCAGGACGGGGTGCTGGCTTTCGCCGGCGGCGTGCAGCAGGGCGTAATTCTGCATGTTGCGCGCCCCGATCTGCAGCACGTCGGCATACTCGCACACCAGCGGCACAAGCTGCGGGTCCATCACTTCGGTCACGACGGGCAGGCCGGTCTGCTCGCGGGCTTCGGCCAGGTAGCGCAGCCCCTTTTCGCCCAGGCCCTGGAAGCTGTAAGGTGAGGTGCGCGGCTTGAAGGCTCCCCCGCGCAGTGCGGTGGCCCCGGCATCCTTGACGGCGTGGGCGGTGTCGACGATCTGCTCGCAGCTCTCGACCGAACACGGCCCGGCGATGAGGGCCAGGTCCAGGCCACCGACCTGGATGTTGTTCAGCGGGATCAGGGTGTCGTCGGGATGGTACTCGCGGCTGGCGATCTTGTAGGGGTGCGAGACCGGCATCACCTGCTGTACGCCCGGCATCAGCGCCAGCATGTCGCGGTCCAGCGGGCGACCGCGCCCGATCACGCCGATGATGGTGCGTTCTTTGCCTTCCGACAGGTGCACCTCGTAGCCCAGTTCGCGGATGCGGGCGATCACATCGGAAATATGGCGGGCGCTGGCGTTGGCTAGCATAACAACGATCATGGTCTTATCTCCCGGTTATTTCTACACGGTCAGGACGAAGCTGCTGTGCCGCACGCAGGTAAACATGCTGGATTTCCTGCGGGGTGCGGGTGGTGTTCCACATAATCAAGACGCGTACACACAGCGGCAAACTGTGCGGGACATTCATCTCCTGAAAACACAGGATCGGGACATCGCGCCAGCCAAACTCGCGCGTGGCCACCGCCGGATATTCCGCGTCAAGGTCCGGCGTGGCGGTAAACATCACGCTGGCTATATCCTGCGGCTGGATCGCGTTGGCGTCGATCAGGGCTTCCAGCAGTTCGCGGGTGGCCGCCAGGATCGCGTCGGTTGTGTTGGCCTCGACGGTGATCGCACCGCGCACCCCGCGACAGACCGGTAGCGGTGTATTCGTCATGGTCACCTCCCGAAAAACAAAAAAGGACGCTGAGCTTGTGCTCTGCGCCCTTTACCCGTCAGGTTGGGTTGGGATTAACGGCTTATGCCGGCAGCAGCCATGCTCGAACCTGCCCTATGGCTTTCCCAAAATAAAAATAATACCCAGACCAAACCCGGCCCGTGCGGGGGGATGTGGTGGTGGGTTGGTTGTGGGAAAGCTGGTTCGACATCGCTTGTCCTCCCAAAGATAGAATGAGCTTAGCACACTCTGCGTTAATTTGCCAATTTAAAGTTGTTTAAAGAGCGCAAGCCCACTGTTTGGGATCGAACGCACACTGATCAGCCCGTTTTTTGTGTTATAGTTGATGTGCAAAACTCAGCTCTTTTTGGTCAGTCCTCAAGCTGGATCATCAAAAGATAGTTTAGGAGCAAAATAATGTCGCCAGAACTTTCGAATGACCCCCATGATTCACATGACGACGAGGACCGCAGCGAGGATCACAACGACACACAGCCCCCGGAAGACCTGCCGGACCTCAACTTGCCCGAAGATTATGACGAGCGCTTTGTCCCTACCCCGGAAGAGTTGCAGCAAGCAGCGCTCAATGCCCTGCACGACAAACAGGCGCGCCTGCTGCTCTCCCAGGAAAACCCGGATTATGTGGTCGACCACCTGGACGACTTCACCGAACTGATCCACGCCGCGAGCCAGCTCAAGGGCGAACACCAGGCCAAAGCGATTTTGCTGGGGTTGGCGCTGGAGCTGCAATATTGGGTCAAAAACAACCGGCTCGACGATTGGATTCACCTGATTTTGCCGCTCTTGAGTACAGCGCGCGACATTGAAGACGACACGCTGTACAGCCGGTTATACCAGACCTGGGGCATCTACCTGTATATGACGCACAAACCATCCGGGGCCATCAAAGCGATGGAGGTGGCGCTGGAAACGGCTGAAGATGCCGGCAACAAACCGCTGGGATTGTCCATCCGCGTGGAGCAGTTCAATATTGAGGCTCGGCACATGTTCCTGGAAGAGGTCCAGCGCAAAGCCGCCCAACTGCTGGACGAAGCGCGCGGCATGGACCGTCCTTACCTGATGGGGCGCGTGTTTCTGACGCTGGCTCGCGCCCACAACGAAGTGCCGAACCGGGCGCAGGTGTTCGATTATGCCCAGCAAGCTCTGGTGTACTTCCTGGACCTGAACATCTATGGCATGGCGGCTTCGGCGATGAACCTGATGATGAGCGCCCTGCAAACACAGGTGTCCTACATCGCCACCTATCGCCAGCGGCAGATGGATCTTTTCGAGTCGTTGGTGCAGCGCAGTGCGAACCCACGCTTTAAGGCCGCCATGTTCTACCAGCGGGCGCTGGAACATTTCCATGTCGGGCACTACAACGATGCGCGTCGCAGTGCACTGCGTGCCCGGTTAGAGTACCTGGCGATTGACGATCTCGAAAATGTCGCCGGGCTGTCGCATCTGCTGGGGAAGATTCAGTCGAAGCGGCACTGCTGGCACCTGGCGCGGCGGCACCTCGACCGGGCGATCACGCTGTATGCAGAGCAAAAACGGGCAAGCTGGGTGGTGCATGCCCATAACGAGCGCGCCTATATTCACTACGAGCAGGGGAACTATCGCCGGGCGGTCGCGGCGCTGCAGCGGGTGCTGGATATGGCGCACCAGTTGAGCGATCCGGAGCAGCGCGCACACCTGATCCGGGTTATCCAAAATGACATTGATGCCGCGCAGCGCCAACTGCGCGAAACGCAACCCGAGTAAGCGCCCGACAACTTGCAAGGAGGGGCAACCGTTATGTCAGTGATTGTGACCGGAGCATCGCGTGGACTGGGCCGGGCGATTGCCAGTGCGCTGGTCGAGATGGGGGCTGGCGTCGTCCTGAACGCACGCTCCGCCGACCAGCTCGCCGTACTGGAGGAGGAGCTGGCGGCGAACGGCGGGCATGCCGTCGCGGTGGGGGGCGATATCAGCCAACCGGACACCAGCCGCCAATTGGTCGAGGCGGCCCTGACTCACTTCGACCACCTGGCGGCAATTGTCAACAATGCCGGGGTGCTGGAACCCATCGCCCCGCTGGCCGATGCCGACCCCGCCGCGTGGCAGCGTAACCTGGCGATCAACGTGTTGGGGCCGGTGCTGCTCACGCAGGCCGCCATGCCGCATCTGCGCGCGCAGCAAGGGCGCGTGATCAACGTTTCCAGCGGGGCCGCCGTCAAACTGACCGCGGGCTGGGGCGCGTACTGTGTCGCCAAAGCGGCGCTCAACCAGTTCAACCGCGCGCTGGCCCTCGAAGAGCCGGAGATCACCGCCATTGCGGTGCGCCCCGGCGTGGTGGATACCGCCATGCAGGCCCTCATCCGCCGAGAAGGGGCCGCCCCCATGACCGACAGCGAATACCAGCGCTTTGTCGACTACCACGCCAACGACGACTTGCTGCCCCCGGAACTGCCTGGGCGCGCGGTGGCGGCACTGGCGCTGCATGCCCCGTCCGAATGGAGCGGCGAGTTCATCCGGTGGAACGACGATCAGGTGCAGGCGCTCCTCGACACATAGCGGGGCGGTGTATGCAAAAAGCGTGCGCTCGGACTGAACGCACGCTTTCCTATTTGCAAATGAAGCCTAGCTCCCCGTCTCGCACACCGGGCAGCCAAACTCGTTGAGGGTGCACTCGGTGAAGGTACACGGGCCGGGGAAGCACGGGAAGGCGGCAATGCATTCGTCGCAGGAACCGAACGTGCAGCCGGTGCCGGTGTCATCGTCCGGGTAGCTGCAGTAGCAAGTCACGCAGCCATAGGCATTGGACGAGCAGGTACAGTCGCTGCAGTCCGGGTAGCAATCCACGCTCTCGTAGCACGCCTGGCAATCCGGCACCAGACAGTAATCCCCATCGCTCGACGCTGCCGTTGTGCCGGAGCCGCTGCCGCAATCGTCAGCACAGCTTGCCGCGTCTTCGCCATACTCGCACACGTCGTTACCACAGATGGCCGGGCAGTCAGACGAGCCGAGGTCCGAGCGTACCCACGTATCGTCCGGGCCTTCCCACCAGATATAGCCGTCGTCGCCGACTGCCTCGCCGATCACGCGCAGTGTCTCGTCGGCGGTGAGCGTGCCGACGCGCTCGTAGACTACGCCGGGGCCATTCCGCAAGTTGACTACGGGGCGCTCAACAGTAAATGTACAATCCAGCTGCTGCTGGGCGTCAGCCGTAGGGGATACCTCACCGGCCAGCATCGGCAGCAGCCCCAGCACCAACAACACCAATACGATTCGGAACCTGGTCGTCATTATTGATCATCCTCCTGATACGCTTTGATAACACACTGAACCTGTTGTTTACGCCCCCAAAACCATCTCACTGTGGTTAGCATTATATCCTGCTTCTGCTTTTTGAAAAAAAGCGGCAGCAGTCGCGGTGCGCCGGTCTGCCGCGTGACGCAGGACAGTGCATGGTCTGGTACAATAAACGCGCATGCTGCAATCGTGATCACACAGGAAACGGACAACTCATGACCGAACATCTCGTTATCTTCCAACCCTCCGGCACGCGCGGATACATCCCCGATGGCACGACCTTGTTAGAAGCGGCCCAGCAGCTTGGCGTGGGTATTGAAGCGATCTGCGGCGGGCAGGGGGTGTGCAACAAATGCCGGGTGGCCATTCAAGACGGGTTCTTCGAGCGTTTCGGCATTGAATCGCGCATGGCGCACCTGTCCCCGCTGACCGACGCCGAGGAAGACATGGAAGTGCCGCCGGGGATGCGGCTGGCCTGCATGGCACAGGTCCACGGGCCGGTGGTGGTGGTGGTGCCGGAAGACAGCCGCACCAACCAGCAGGTGGTGCGCAAAGGCGCGCGCGAATTTACGCTTGACCTCAAGCCGACGGTGCGCAACTATTACGTGGAGTTGGCCCCGCCCACGCTCGACGATCCGCAGGCCGACTGGGAACGCCTGTGCGCCGCGCTGCAACAGCAGTATGGGCTGTCTGGCCTGCACGCCGCTTACCCGGCGCTGCGCACGCTGCCGGATGTGCTGCGTGCGGCGGGCTGGACGGTCACGGTGTCGGTGTGGGACGGGCGCGACGTGATCAAGGTCGCGCCGGGACTGGTCGAGCAGGTGCCGGGGCTGGCGATTGACGTGGGATCGACCACGCTGGCCGCGTACCTGTGCGATCTGCGCAGCGGGGAACTGCTGGCCACCGACGCGATCATGAATCCACAGGTCGCCTATGGCGATGATGTCATGGCGCGCCTGACGTACATCCTGAACCACGACAAGGGGCTGGATACGCTGCACGCGCAGTTGGTCGCGGGCCTGAACGACCTGATCGCGCGCGTCACGCGCCGCGCCGGGCTGGCTCCGGCGGATGTGCTGGAAACGGTGGTGTGTGGCAACACCTGTATGCATCACATGCTGCTGCACATCAGCCCGCGCCACATCGGCCTGACGCCGTTCGCGCCGGGGCTGCATCACTCGGTAGACATCCGCGCCGGGGAGTTGGGGCTGGACACGCACCCCAGCGGCAACGTGCACGTCCTGCCGGTGATCGCGGGCTTCCTGGGGGCGGATACGGTCGGCTGTCTGGTGGCGGAGCAGCTCCACCGCCAGGATGCACTCACGCTGCTGCTGGATATCGGCACCAACGGCGAGATGGTGCTGGGTAATGCTGAGAAGCTGGTCGCGGCGTCCTGCGCAACCGGCCCCGCGTTTGAAGGCGCGCAGATCACGTTCGGAATGCGGGCCGCCGAAGGCGCGATCGAGCGCGTCACCATCGACCCGGTGAGCCTGGACGTAGACTATGCCGTGATCGGCGGCGGTCCCCCGCGCGGGCTGTGCGGCTCGGCGATCATTGACCTGGGCTGGGAACTGGTCAAGGCCGGGGTTGCGAGCAGCACCGGGCGCTTTAACCCGGCCCTCGACTCGCCGCGCATGCGCGACACCGACACTGGGCGCGAGTTTGTGCTGGTCTGGGCCAGTGACACCGCGCTCGGGCGCGATATCACGTTCAGCACGCACGACATGCAGGCGCTGCAACTGGCCAAAGCCGCGATGTACTCGGCGGCGGCGATCATGATGCATCGCCTGGGGGTTGAGGACCTGGAGCGGGTCGTGCTGGCGGGCGCGTTCGGCTCGTACATCGACAAGACGAAAGCGATGGCCGGGGGCGTGATCCCGGACTGCGACCTGGACGCGACCTACGCGGTCGGCAACGCTGCCGGGGACGGGGCGCGGCTGTGCCTGCTCAACGCCGAGCTGCGTGCCGAGGCTAACCGCGTCGCGCGGGAGATCGAGGTGGTCGAACTCACCCTGGAGCCGGACTTCGACCGGTACTTCGCGGACGCGATGAGCTTCCCGCACGCCCAGGACGACTTCCCTCACGTGCAGGACTTGTTCGACACTGCCCGCCGGGCGCGCATCATGCGCACGCTGCGCGATATCGCGCCCTTCGACGAGTGGGCCGACGAGCAGATCGCACAACTTGCGGCAGGGCTGCGCGAGAAGCGCTGCCGGCGGCGCAAGCCCGTATTTGAATCCGACGATCAGCAGGTGTGTGTGGTGGTGGAAGGCACGGTCGCGGTGGTCGATGCGGCGCAGCACACGCAGCGCACACTGGCGGCGGGGGACTGGGTCGCGGCGCGCGATCTGCCGCCCGATGCCCAGGCCATCGCCCAGACGCGCGCGACGCACGTGTTGATCGGGCCGGACGGGGGGCTGCTGCACGGGACATGAGATGTTCTTCTTTAGTTGCGGCCCAGCCCGGCGGATTAGTCCCTATCTGCTCGATCTAGAAAAGGCCCGGTGGCGGGCCTTTTTGGGTGTGGTGATGGCCACATGACAACGTGGGGACTGTCTCCGGCGTCCCCACACTGTCACGCTGTCGCAGCAAGCTGCCGCGTTACACCTCGTATGTGTCGCCGGGGTCGAGCACAATGGGCTTGGCGCTCGTCTTGTTGTTGACTTGCTGCGCCCAAGCGGCGGCATCCTGGGCGATGGGGTCGAAGGTGTTGTAGTGCATGGGGATGACGGTCTCTGGCTTGAGGAACTCAATCGCCTTGAGCGAATCTCGGATCCCCATCGTGAAGTAATCCCCGATGGGCAGTATCGCCAGCGCGATACCGTGCGCGCCGATCAACTGCATCTCGTAGAATACGGTGGTGTCGCCCGCGTGGTAGAGCGTCTTACCCTCGGTGGTGAAGAGCAAAATGCCGTTGGGCTGGCCCCCATAGGAGCCGTCCGGCAGCGACGAACTGTGGTGCGCAATCGTCAGTTCGACGCGGCCAAAGGGAAGCTGCACGCCGCCGCCCGGGTTCAGGGTGTGGACGTGTTCGACATTGTGCTGGTTTTGCACCCAACTGCCGACCTCGAAGTTAGCGACGACGGTCGCGCCGGTCCGCTGCGCAATCGCCGGGGCGTCGCTCACGTGATCACTGTGCCCGTGCGACAGCAAGATGTAGTCGGCCTCAATGGTTGCCGGGTCTGCGGCAGCCAGCGGATTGCCGGTCAGAAACGGATCGATTAAGACGTGATGATCGCCGATCACAAGCTGGAATCCCGAATGGCCCAGCCATGTAACCTGAATAGACATGCCAAAAAGCTCCCTTCGCTACCGAATTTTATATTTGATTCAAGTATAAGGGCGGATGTTCGCTAACAGCAAAACTTGACACCGAACATTGGTTCGCCTTATAATTTTTCCTAAATACGAACTATTGTGCGAAAAAAGCACGGAGCAATCACATGGACAAGCCCAAACTTTCGACGCGGCAAGAGAAGATACTGGGGTTCATCAAACGCTTCATCGAGGAGAACGGTTTTCCGCCGACAATCCGCGAGATCGGCGAAGCGGTGGATATCGCCTCGACCTCGGTGGTCAACTACAATCTGAACAAGCTGGTTGACTATGAGCTGCTGGAGCGCGAGCCGGAAGTCTCGCGCGGGCTGCGCCTGGTCAATCACGACGATCCCCAGGCAATGCCGGTCCACGTCGCCGATGATGCGCACCTGCTGCAAGTGCCGCTGGTGGGCAAGATTGCAGCCAGCGAGCCGGTGCCGATTCCCGGCGAGGATTTCGGCTACTACTACGACAACGACGATCTGATCGACGTACCCCAGGATATGATCGGGACGCTGCGCCAGGATGAAGTCTTTGCGCTGCGGGTCACCGGCAATTCGATGATCGATGCGATGGTGGCCGAAGGGGACGTGGTGATCCTCCGGCGGCAAAGCATCGCGCAAAACGGGGATATGGTCGCGGTGTGGCTGAGCGATCACGGCGAAACCACGCTCAAGCACTATTACGCCGAAGGTAAGCGTGTCCGGCTGCAACCGGCTAACCCGCTGATGGACCCGATCTACGTCGATGCGGCCCAGGTCAACATCCAGGGCCGTGTGTTGGCCGTGATGCGCACGCTGCATTAACGGCACGGTTCGCCAACATGAACAACTCGCCTGGCCTGCACATCTGCCGTTTTATCGTTCCGTGCTGGCAAGTGTGCTAGATTCTGATCTAGCGTCATTCGTTAATGAGATCAGAAATAGGAGAGTTGTCGTTATGCCAGCCGTTGGCGAAAAAGCCCCCGATTTTGAACTTCTCAACCAGGATGGTGAACCCGTCCGCCTGAGTGATCTGCGCGGACAGAAGATCGTGTTGTTTGCCTACCCCAAAGCCGGGACAAGTGGCTGCACCACTCAGGCGTGTGGGCTGCGTGATGCGTTCCCACAGTTTCAGAACGTCAACGCCACCGTGCTCGGCCTCAGCCCCGACGCGCCCGAAGACCTCGCCAAGTGGAAAGAAGAGGAAAGCCTGCCGTACGACCTGCTGTCCGACCCGGAGCACGAGGTGTTGGAGGTGTGGGGCGTGTGGGGCGAAAAGTCGATGTACGGCAAGAAATACCTGGGCGTCATCCGGTCGCACTGGATCATCGACGAGGAGGGCACCATCGTCGACGCCCAGGTCAAGGTCAGCCCCAAAAAGAGCGTGGAGTTGGCGAGTAAATTCCTGGCGGAGTAGAGGAACGTCTGGCCAGCCGCGAAAATACAAACCGGTGCAGCTTTGTGCAGCGTTACACCGGTTTTTTTGTTGCCGTTGTGCGTTGGGTGGCCGGGTTAGGCGGGGGCCGACAGCGCATAGGCCAACACCGCCACCAGCCCGATCGCGTACAGCACCGAGGGCAGCGCCCAGCGTTGGATCGTGTTTTCGTCCACCACCCGGATACCGTTGACCGCGCTTGGATCGCGCGTGACGTTGTAGGACGGGCCGATGAACCACGCCAGCACCACGCCGCCGATCAGTCCGCCAATGTGCCCGGCGTTGTCGATCTTGAAGCTGCCGGTGGTCGTGGAGAAGAAGCCCAGCGCCAGATTCAACAGCATGATGAACAGCAACTGGTTGAGGTGCCGCCGGCCCGCTGCGCCATGCAGTTCCCGGTTCTGGTAGAAGTACACCATCTCTGCACCGAAGATGGCGAAGATCGCGCCCGACGCGCCGACCGAGGGCGCGCTGGTAAAGATGAAGCTGCCTAATGAGCCGGACAGCCCGCCCAGGAAATAGATCAGGGCAAAGCGCAGGTGGCCGAACAGCG
This sequence comes from Anaerolineae bacterium, assembly GCA_034437275.1. GTDB lineage: Bacteria > Chloroflexota > Anaerolineae > Aggregatilineales > Aggregatilineaceae > TC-15. The sequence continues at coordinate 3,696 of DAOTUD010000166.1, read as the reverse complement.
CTTCCACGTCCCGCCCGATAATGTACAGCGCATACCCGTTAAATACGATGTGCATCAGGTTCAGGTGCAGGAACATCGAGCTGAACAGCCGGTAGTACTCGCCATCCTTGATCAGCTCGTTGACCTTGGCCCAGTCGTTAAGGAACTGCACCCGGCCCCCTATGTCACCCGTTGACAGGCTGAGATAATATAGGAAAATCAGGATGATGAGCGCCAACAGGCCAAACGTCAGGAACGGCTTGACGACCGGCATCTTCACTGCGATGCGCGGCGGCGACGGTGGTTCCTGCCGGTTGGGTTGGTTCTGGTTGTCGGGCGAGGGTTGGAAACGATACATCCGGTCAACCTCTCAGTTCTGTGTTACACATCATAAGTTAGATTTTACCGTAAACTCGACAGACCTTCAGCAAGTTTTCCATTAGAATACAGGTAGAGCTATCAGACGAGTGGGAGCAAAGTGTATATGCCTGTTTATGAATATCGCTGTAACGCCTGCGGGCAGCCGGTGACGCTGCGCTACAAAACGTACGCGGAGTACGACGCTGCCACTCCGACGTGCCCTCACTGCGGCAGCACCGACCTCACACGCCTGATCTCGCGTGTGGCGATCAAACACTCGGTGGTGTCGCGTTTGATGGACGGGGCCTGGGACGATGACGACAGCGCACTGGATGACCTGGACCACGCGGACCCGGCCACGCTGGGCCGCGTGCTGCGCGAGATGAGCGCCGAAGTCGGGGAAGACATCGGCGACGATTTTACCGAAGTGGTCGACCGCCTGGAACGCGGGGAAAGCCCGGAAGATATCGAGGCCAGCCTGCCCCCGGAGCCGGATTCACCCTCCGACGCCGGGATCGACATAGACTCTTAGCATCCCGGCGGAAGGGATGCCTGGCTGCGCCTAGCCCGCTGCGCCGGGCGCGGCGTCGGGCGGCGGGACGTCCCGAATGTACACCCGGGGCAGGTAGTGGTCGCCTTTGTGCAGTACGCCTTCTTCCAGCAGCGACGCTTCCAGCGTGTGCCAGAACTCCTCCAGGCTGCGCACCGGGAAGTCCTGGCTGTACACCAGATCGGTCTGCCACACGCGCAGCTTGAGCGTGAAGAACGCCGCCGGCTGGTTGGGATCGGCGTGCGTGGTATCCAACGTCAGCCAGGACGCGGGCGGCGTGGCCGGTGGGGCGGTCGCCTGCACCGTCGGAGCCGGGACGAGATACGCATCGTAGCGCGGCGTGATGGTTGCCGTGATGCGCTGCCCCTTCTGGATCGCGCCCTGGACGATCAGATCGCTGATGTAGGCGCGCACCCACGCGCCAAAGACGCGAATGGGGCTGAAATCGTCAGCATAGACCTGTCCCCGGCCTTCGACGTCAAGCGTGATATGGCAGGTCGCCATCACCCGGCGTCCCCCGGTGCGGCGGTCGGCTGGCGGTCCCGGCCTGACACGCGGTCCCACAGGTACACCAGCGCATAGGCGGCCAGGATGAACACGAATGGGTCGGCGGGCGAGCGATAGCGCGTCGAGGGGTGGAACACGACATAGGTGACTGTCACTGCCACCAGCACAGCGACCAGGGGGCCGACCAACACCCCGCGCCGCCACGCGATCACCAGCCCGACGATCCCCAGTACCAGCAGCGGCGTGAAGTACAGCAGATGCACGATCCGCGCAGCCTGAAACGTCGTGGTGTGATATTGCAGCACGGCGTCGTCTTGCAGTTCGGCGTGCGGCGGCAGTTCGTGCGGCATGATGGCCGGACTCCATAACACCCAGAACTTCGTCCCAAACAAGTGCAGCCAGTCGTCAAGATTGGCGCGCAGGTAGCTGAGCGCCTGCTCGCGGTGCCAGGCGTCGGTGTCCGCTTCGCTGAGGCCGGCGGGCTCCTTCTCGATGCAGTTAACCCACTGGGCGTCCCAGCCGCGTGCCAGATGGTCGGCCACGCACGGGTTATTGCCCTGGTGCAGGTTGCTGCCGCCGTTGGTGCTGATGAACGTCAGTTCGTCGTGCAGCAGCGTGTTACGTGCCACCCAGGGGGCGATCACGGCCAGCAGCGTCAGCCCGCTGATCAGCGCGAGGCGCAGCGCCGCCCGCAGATCACGCTGTCGCCACCACCACAGCGCCAGCAGCGGCAGCACCAGCACCACCCAGCTTTTGGTCAAGGCCCCCAGGCCGAACAGCCCGCCCAGTGCCACCGCCCAACGCCAGTCATCCGTCGCCTGGGCCTGGTATGCGGCCCAGATGCCGCCGGTCAGGAATAAAATAAAAATTGCGGTATCATTTAGCGTCAAGTTTTGATACAGTAAATACGGATACAGGCCATAAAATGCTGCCGCCCACAACCCGACCCGTTCACCGGCCAGACGGCGTCCGATCCAAAACACCAGCAGGACGACCAGCACATCAAACCCGATCTGGATCAGCGCCACCGGCAGCGGGTCCCGTGCAACCAGTTTGTAGACGCCGGCCAGGAAGTACGGGTACAGGGGGGGCAGGTCGGAGTCAACATCCTGGCCAAACGGGTTTGGATCCTCATCGTCGAAGCGTGTAAAGCCGTTGCCCGCCATGATGTTGACCGCGTAATCATCGTATCCCGACGCCTGAAGCGACAACCGATCATTGAACAACACCAAAAACGCCAGGCGTCCAAGCACGGTTGCCAGTACGATCAAGCTTAACCAACGTCGACCGGTCATCCAGGAAACTCCTAACAAACCGAACAGCGGGAGCAACGCTACAATAAAAACAGCAAGGCGTCAAGTATGGCCAAAATGATCATCCGGTGGTGTGGCATATTCCTGTTGAGCGTCGTGGGGACCGGATGCGTCGCAACACCCGACGCAGCCCCCACCGCGACCATCGATCCTCAGGCGCGGATCGCCGCGCACCTGGCGACCGTGCAGCAGGCCCACGCCGAAGCGATCAGCCTGTGGGACCAGTTGATCGCGGGCGAGCCGGTGTCGTGCCAGCGTGCGCTTCCCGTGCCGCCCGCCCTGACGCTGAGCGCCGCCGAGCGCCAGGCCGATCCGGCGGCGGAGGCGATTGTGGCTCACATCAACCAGGCCAGCGACTACCTGCGCGTGTCGTCCGAACTGTGGGATGGCGAGTGCGCGCACAGCGGCGAGTATGTCGCGCTGGTCATCGCGCGGGAAGGCCGGGTGGCTGCACGCCGCGCCGGAGATTCACTGGCCGAGGCGCAGCGGCTGATCATTGCAGCGAATCAATAAACATTTGGGGATTTTATGCCGAAACGTTTAGAATTGGCTTTAAGTCTGCATCTGTCGTGGAAATGAGGGGAAACATATGGTTGGCGACAACTGTATCCGTATTTTCTTGCTTCACGACAGATCGGCAGACATTGCTTGTTTACAAACCCTGCGCGACAGGCTGCCGCATCCGTTTGAGTTGGACCTGGCACCTGCTGCCGACCTGGAGCAAGCGATAGCGGCACAGGCCGGGCAGGATGTCGACGCCATAATTGTCGGGCTGCCCGCGTCGCCGGCTGATGACCCGGGCCGGGTGGCGCGTGTATGCGCGCTCGAGCCGTCGGCCCCTGTGCTTGCACTGGCGGACGCGGGCATGACCGAACAGGTATGCCGGGCCATCCGCGCCGGCGCACAAGACTACTACACGTTGGCGGAAATATATGCCCACCGGTTGGCCCTCATCCCCTATCCCCCCCTCACCCCCCGGCCCCCTCT
>DAOTUD010000165.1:0-5795 GCA_034437275.1 Anaerolineae bacterium | reverse complement strand
TTCATCGACGCTCAGATGCAACTTGCGCCAAGTCCGGCGTTTCGTGTACCCGTGTTGGCGCACTTTCCATTCCCCTTCGCCGTAGACTTTCAAGCCGGTGCTATCGACTACAATATGTTTGGTGCCTTGTACCTCACCGGGCGACAGATCAATCCCCAAGTCTACACTGCGTTTGCACAACGTCGTGTAGTGCGGAACGGTCACATTGACTCCCAGCAAGGCGATGATCGACCGGCCAAACCCTTCGGTCTGGCGATAGGGCAACTTGAACACGGCTTTCAAGGTCAGCAAACATTCAATCGCTCGATCCGAATATTCCATTTGCCCGCCGCGTTGACATGGGCCTTCCGGTCTGGGTTTCCAGCCTTCAATAACCTCGTCACTGATCCATACCGTGATCGATCTGCGTTCAACCAAACTGTCGTTATACGCGGCCCAATTGCGGACCCGATGGGTTGTTTTCTGTGCACCTTTGTTAGCGCGCTTTGCTGTCATTTTTGTGTTTCGTTTTTTCTTGACCATGCTCACAGTGTAACTCAGGCCTATTCATTCAACAACGCCCATTACACCTGTAAATCGTCTGCGTGTGGTGATGGTTCAGACAGGATGTCGTCGTTTAGATCCGCTGTCGGGAAATCTGGTCGATTGTGTGTTCCACGACACCCAGAGTCAACGTGACTGGTATCCTGGCGTTGAGTTGTTCGGTGAAGGCATCTTCATTGATCTTGCACCTCAACAAGATGTCGATGCCCTGGAATATCATTTTCCGATGCATGGATCGGAGTTTGAAGCCTGGCTCAGTGCCTGGTATGACCCGGATGAGTTTGGACAGAATATCCATTCGGAAGATGCCGATCAGCTTCATCCGGTTTTTGTGTGGTGGCATACTCTTGCGCACAGGCTCATCAATGCGCTGGCGGTGGATTCCGGCTATTCTTCAGCATCAGTACGGGAACGGGTATTTATCCAGATAGGCGAGAAAACCCCTAACGTGAGTGGGGGGGTATTGTTGTATACGGCTCAGCCAGGTGGTGATGGTACGCTTGGAGGGCTGGTTGCCCTTGTACCTCAATTTGAGCGAGTGCTGGCCACTGCATTTCGCGACCTGGATGCCTGCTCGAACGATCCACTGTGTGGCGAAGAGCAGTTTGGCCCCAACAAATACAACGGCTCGGCATGTTATGCCTGCGCCCTGGTTTCTGAGACATCTTGTGAACATCGAAACATGCGTCTGGATCGCAGCCTGCTGTTAAAGAACCTGCCATGAATGAGTCATCTCAAACGATAGTGGTTACCGGAATAGACTGGATTGGCAGTGGGATTAGATCGATTGAATCAGCACTGGGAAAGTTATTCCAGGCAGCAGAATACGAAATCATCCTGACAGTCTATTCAATTACCACTGGTTCCGATCTGCTATTCGAGTGGTTGGAAACTGCGTTGACTCGTGGCGTAAAAATCAGGATGGTGATAAATCACTTTGAGGATCAACACGCCAGTGCAGTTAACCGACTGAATGACCTGATGCGCCAGTATCATCACCTTCAACTATATGATTTTAACCGTACCGAGAGCGATCTGCATGCGAAGGTTGTTGTGGTAGATCGAAAATCAGCACTTGTCGGTTCCTCGAATCTATCCAAACGAGGCTTGTTGGCAAATCACGAACTGGCCGTGCTTGTTCAGGGGCCCGATGCAGGTTCCATTGCCAGAACAATAGACCGACTGATTGAGAGCCTGTCTACCAGTAGAATTTATTAGCACAATATACGTCGCGACGTTTTCGTTGCAGAATATTGCACAACGAAACAACTCCGGCAGCCGCCGGGTTTTTTCCCCACTGAGCCAGCAGACTTTGGTGGTCACAACGTTCCTGCGCGGGTAGAAGTCCAGGCGCATGCCATCATCTAACGGGCTCGATCACCTCACCGCCCATCCAACCTTGGGATAAGCCCGCTGTAGCGCGCAGCGGTCGAGGCGCAGGTCGGGGCCATCACCGAGGATGGGCACTTCCCGTGCCCGCCAGAACTGGCCGCGCGGGCCGTATGGCCGGAGTAGAATAGATTTGGAGTACAGCAGCCCCGCTAGCGTGCGGGGCTTTTTCGTGCGCGCATTACTCCCCCGCCGCCGCCGCGCGCACCTCCGCCAGCCGCCCGGAAGCGTCGCACACGTCCAGCGCGTCGAACACTTGCAGCGCACCCGCCACGATCCCCGGCGCGGACGTGATCGCCCGTGCCGCACGGAAAGCGGCGACGGCAGCGGGCACCTGCGCCGCATCCCCGCACAGCGCCAGCCCGGCCAGCGCCAGCCCCTTCGCATCCAGCGCATCGTAGGACTCGGCAGTCTTCGCCAGCAGATCGTCCGCAGCGGCGACGGCAGCGGCGAAGGCCTCCTGCGCGGCGGACGACTCGCCCTGCCGCAGCGCGATCACGCCGTGCAGCGCCAGCACGTTGTGATTGTTCGCGGGAACGTCATACTGCCGCGCCTCCTCGATGGCGGCACGCGCGGCGGGCAGGTCCCCAGCGACAAGGTGCGCCAGGGCAAGACTGAAACGCGCCTCATTTTGAATTTGAGTGAACTCAATTTCATCAGCAATCTGAATTGCTTCACCTAATTGACTTTGATCCATCGTGGTATAGCCTAATTCACGATATATAAACGCCTCCCCACCTCGATCTCCAATTTGAGTATATATCGTGAGTGCTTGTTCAAAATATTCAATCGCTCGTTGAACATCCCCTGAATCACGTAAAGCCTCACCCAGGTTGCCCAGGTCCGCCCCTTCGCCGCGCCGGTCGCCGATGTCGCGGGCAATGGCCAGCGCCTGCTGGTAGAACTCGATGGCGCGGCGCACCTCCCCCAGGTCGCGGTAGGCAATGCCCAGGTTGCCCAGGTCCGCCCCTTCGCCGCGCCGGTCGCCGATCGCGCGTGAAATGCTCAGCGCTTGCTCATGGTACTCGATGGCGCGGCGCACCTCCCCCAGGTCGCGGTAGGCATTGCCCAGGTTGCCCAGACATGCCCCTTCGCCGCGCCGGTCGCCGATCTCGCGGGCAATGGCCAGCGCTTGCTGGTAGAAGTCGATGGCGCGGCGCACCTCCCCCAGCTCGCGGTAAGCATTGCCCAGGCTGCCCAGGCCCGCCCCTTCGCCGCGCCGGTCGCCGATCGCGCGGGCAATGGCCAGCGCCTGCTCATGGTACTCGATGGCGCGGCGCACCTCCCCCAGGGCGCGGTAGGCATTGCCCAGGCTGCCCAGCCATGCCCCTTCGCCGCGCCGGTCGCCGATCTCGCGGGCGCTCGCCAGGGCGGCTTCATAGCAAGTGATGGCCTCCCGAACCCGGCCCATCGCAGCGTAAGCCTGTCCCAGGTTGCCCACACTAATTCGTTGCAGCGTGGAATCGCCGATCTGGCCTTGCAGCCGCTGGTGCAGGTCCATCATCAGGCGGAAGTGTCCCCACAGCAGCAGGTAGTCGAAGTCGATATCGAGCAGCACGCGCGCCGCTGTGTCGTAATCCTGCGCCGCGCAGCGCAGGTCGATCTCGGCCAACTGCGCCTCCAGGTCGGCCAGGGATGTCCACTCGTCGCGGGGCGTGCGCGCCGATCGGAAGTAGTCCGCGCCGCGTGCGTACAGCGCCAGCCGCGTGAAGGGCGGGTTTTTCTCTCGCGCTTTCGCGGCATTGGCCTCCGCCAGGATATCCAGCGGGGATTTTTCCTCGTCGCTGGTGTCGTTGGCTTCAGGTTCCGGGGCCGGTGTTTTGTCTTCCTCCGGGATTAAACTCAGCGCGTAGGCAGCATCGACCGGGTGCAGGTAGTAGCGCCCGGCGTCGTGGCGCGCGAAGTGCATGTTCACCAGCCGCTTGAGCACGCGCGCGCTGTCCAGCCCCGGCGCGAACGGCTGCAGCAGGTGGTCCACCGCCACCGCCGGCACTGGGCGATTGTAGATCGCCAGCGCCTGCATCACCTGCCGCGCGGGCGTGTCCAGCCGGTTGAAGGCCTCGCCCACCAGCGTTTCCACCACGTGCGATACGCCCGTATCCAACGTGTCGCCGCTTTCCTGGGCGTGCCAGCGCCGCAGGTCGGCCAGCAGCCCGTCCAGCCCGGTTTCGCGGTCGCTGCGCAGGATGGCGACCAGCGCTTCCAGCGCACGCGGGAAGCCGCGCGTCAGCTCGCGCGCCTCACCCAGCACGGCGTCCGGCGCATCGCGCAGTCCCAGCGCGCCGTCGTCGTCCATCTCGCGCAGGATGTTCTCAGCATAGGGCGATTCCAGCCCCTCGTCCAGGTCGTAGACCCGCTGGCATTCCGGGTGGACCAGCGCCAGGTCACGCGGTTTGACACGCGTAGTGATCAGCGCCTTGACGCCGTGCTGCGGCGCACTCAGCAGCGCGCGCAGTGCCTCGTCGAGTTCAGTGTCGCGCAGCGTGCGCGTGTCGAGCGCGGTCACATCCTCGAAGTTGTCGAGCAGCACGATCACGCGCCCCGCCGGAAAATAGCCCAGCAGCGCACCCATCTTGTCGGCAGTGCTGAGCTGCGCGTTGCGGTAGATCGCGTCGAAGGCGGCGGCAGCGTCCGGCAACAGCAGTTCGCGCAGCCCGGCGAACAGCGTCGGCGCGCTGACGCGGTAGGGTCCCGTCCCGGTCGAGAGGTACACGATGCCGTCCACGGGCAGCGGCCCCAGGTCGTCGGGCAGCTTGCCGCTGTGCAGCGCCTTGAGCACGCGGCACACCGTCGCCGTTTTGCCCACGCCGCCCGTCCCGACCAACGTCAGCAACCGCAGGGAGTCATCCTTCAGAAAATCGGCGATCTGTTTGGTCTGGTCGAAGCGGTCCTGGAAATAGGCGGGCGCGGTCATCGGCGGCGGGTTGATGAACCTGGTGGCCGCACGCGGCGCGCGCTCCGGCTGGCGCTCGACCGCGATGCGCGCTTCGATGCTGGCTTCGGCGCGTTTGGCGACGCCTTCCGGGTCATCGACCAGCGCCTGCTGCGCGGCGATATCCTCGCGCAGCTGCTCCATTTCCTGCGTGATGCGCGTGCGTTCGTGGTCGTCGCGGGCGCGGCGCAGCGCGCGTTCGGCGTCCTTCCAGCGATCCTGGAGCGCCTGGAGCCGTCCCGCCGGGCTGTTCATCCAGCGCAGATGCTCGCGCAGCCGGGCGATCCCGGCGTCGAACCCGTCCGTGAAGTCGATGTACTGCCGGTTCTGCAAACGGAACGGCGCGTCGGCGCGGGAATCCAGGCGCAGCGGGATCACCGGCGTTTTGTACTTGAGCGCCAGCGACCATTCGTCGCGGCAGACGGACGTGTCGGCCACGCTGTCCGGCGTCATGACGAACAGCAGCGTGAAGCTGTCGCGGATCGCGTCGCGGATTTGAATATCCCAGTCGATCCCGGCCTTGAGGTCGCGTTTGTCCAGCCAGGCCGGGACGTGTTCGGCTTCGAGTGCGTCGTGCAGGCGCTGCGCAAAGTCCGGTGCTTCGGCGGTCGAATAGCTGATGAAGTGGTGCTGTGGCATATGGCCCCTCCTGCTGTCCGCGCGGTGCTCCCTGAGTATTATGGCCCAGGCCACGCCATATCACAAGCCAGGGACCACCAAACTTTGGTGGTCACAGCATACGTATGATGTCGTATGATGTAGTCAAGATGGAGAGGCGGATGAACCGCCCCACGAAGCAAAAGGATACACGCAAGATGACGAACGACAAGTACACCCAAGACGGCGGGATGGACCTCGACGAGCGCATCGAGCTGCTCGAAGACGCCCGCGAATCAATTGATCAGGCGATCCGCCTGATCAAAGACGCCAT
>DAOTUD010000164.1:0-11637 GCA_034437275.1 Anaerolineae bacterium | reverse complement strand
ACCAGCGCGCCGAACTCGTTCATCACCACGCGGCGCTCATCCGGCACCACGCCTTCGGTCGCCCAGAAGCCCGCCGTGCCCTTCTGCACGCCCATCATCAGATCGTCCTGGGCCAGGAACTCGTCCAGGCTGGCGAAGCGGTCCTCGTCGGCGCGCACCAGCAGGTACTGGTCCAGGTTGATGTACGGATCGCTGAAGTCGACCTGATCCTTGCGCTCTTCGATGATGCTGATGCCGGTCATGCCCATGTCGAACTGACCTTCACCCACCGACGAGATCATCACGTCCCAGCTTGTGTATTCATACACCGGGGTGCAGTTGATCCGGTAGCAAATCTCTTCGACCATATCATATTCATAACCCATCACCTCGCCGCTGTTCGGATTTTCGAACTGGAACGGGACGTATAGGTTCTCGACCGCGATCACGATCTCCTGGCCGTCAAGGTCGGGCAAATCCTTGTAGACCGGGCCGGCTGCCGACGCCGGCAGCAGCGTGACCGCCATCAGCGCAATAATAAGTAAACCAATCAGTTTTTTTCCCCTAAGCATGGGCCATACCTCCATGTGCAATTTATGAACGTCACTATGTAGTTTAGTGAAGCCGGCGTCGTTGTGCAAAATCTTTGTGTGTGCGGGCCGCATCAGCACCGCTCGAAGCGCCCGGTCTATGGGAGGAATGACACGCTGCGAGATGACTTCTTTCACTGGGGACGCGCCAGGCAAACCCTTAAGATCTGTGTGATTTAATTTGTGAAGGAGGTCACAAATGCTGTATCTTCTGCTTGTGACCGGCGCGATTGTGTGTGCGTTTTTTGCGATCCGGGCCAGGCATCTGCTGGCCGCCGCGATCTGGTTGGCCGGGGTGAGCGCGTTAGTGTCGATCATCCTGTACAACCTGGGCGCGCATCAAGTCGCGGTCGTCGAGTTGAGCGTTGGGGCGGGGCTGGTGACCGTCTTGTTTGTGTTCGCCATCAGCATTGCAGGCGAAGAAGGCCTGCGCGAACGCGCGTTTGTGCCGAATTACGTGGCGCTGGGGCTGGCGGCGCTGTTCGTCGGGCTGCTGGCCTGGATGCTGCTGCCGCTGGATGTGCCGGGCTTCTCGAAAGCCGAAGCCACGTTCAGTGATGTGCTGTGGGGCGACCGGGCGCTGGATATGCTGGCGCAAATTGTGCTGATTTTCACAGGCGTGCTGTGTCTGGTCGGCCTGCTGGTGGACCGTCCAGCGTCGGAAGCACAAGACGAATCGCGCGCAGCGCACGCCGCCCGGTTCTCTGGGAACGCCCATTCGCGCGAGCAAACGGGCGACCCCGCGCGCGACATTGAGGTGTCCGAACCGGAGGAAGTGCAGGGATGACGACGTTTGAGGTTTTGCTGGTCGGGGCTGTGGGCCTGATCGGCGTCGGGCTGTACGGCCTGCTGATCACGCGCAACCTGATCAAGGTCGTGGTGGCGCTGCAAATCCTGGTCAAAGGGGCGCTGGTGGCGCTGGTCGCGGCGGGTGACGCCAGCGATCAGGTCAACCTGGGCCAGAGTCTCGCGCTGACGGTGATCGTCGCCGATACGGTGGTGGCGGTCGTCGGGCTGGCGATGGCGGTCCAGGTCAAGCGGCTGATGGGTACGCTGGATGTGAAAGAGCTTTCCAGGCTGCGAGGGTAGTTATAGCGAATGAGTGATGTGTTAATTGGATTGACAATCGGTTTGCCCTGGCTGGGTGCGCTTGGCGTCTGGCTGATGGGGGACCAACGGCCACAGGCGCAGCATACCCTGGCCGTTATTTTTGCGGGTGCGGCGGGCGTCGCCGCGCTGGCACTGATCCCGTTCTACACCGCCGGTGTCGAGCTGCGGATCGCAGCCGGCAGCGTGTTCGGCGATTTCACGTTCGTGCCGGACGGGCTGGGCGTGTTCCTGGCGGCGGTGGCGACGGTCGTCGGCAGCCTGGCCGTGATCTTCTCGGTGGACTACATGCGCGGCGCGGCGCAGTTGGGCCGCTATTACGGGCTGGTGCTGCTGTTCATCGGCGCGATGGCCGGGCTGGCGTTGAGTGGCAGCCTGCTGCTGCTGTTCATCTTCTGGGAGATCACCGCGCTGTGCTCCTACGCGCTGATCTCGTTCTACAACGACGACCCGAAAGCGGTCGAAGGTGGCATCAAGGCGCTGATCATCACGCAGGTGGGCGGCGTTGGGATGCTGGCCGGGGCGCTGCTGGTGTACGCCTACCTGGGCGACACCCAGATCAGCACCTTCCTGGCGCGGCACGGCGAGCTGCCCTCCGGCGTGCTGAGCGTGATGGCGTTCGGCTTTCTGGCGGCGGCAGCGGCCAAGTCCGCGCAGGTGCCATTCCACACCTGGCTGCCCGGCGCGATGGAAGCGCCGACGCCCGTCAGCGCGCTGATCCACGCCGCGACGATGGTCAACGCGGGCGTGTACCTGCTGGCGCGCTTCTACCCGGCGTTTGAGGGCGTCAGCGGCTGGACGACGGCGGTGCTGCTGGTTGGGCTGGCGTCGGCGTTCCTCCCGGCGCTGATGGCGCTGTTTGCCGACGATCTCAAGCGGGTGCTGGCCTACTCGACCGTCAGCCAGTTGGGCTACATGGTCTACGCGGTGGGCGTGGGCGCGGTGTTCGCCAGCCAGTTCCACCTGCTGAGCCATGCCGTCTTCAAGGCGCTGCTGTTCCTGGGCGCGGGCGCGGTGATCCACAGCGCCGGCACGCGGAACATGCACCGCATGGGCGGCCTGGGCGCGCAGATGCCCTTCACGCGCAACGTGTTCGTGATCGGCGCGCTGGCGCTGGCCGGGCTGCCGCTGCTCAACGGCTTCTGGAGCAAGGAGTTGATCCTGGAGCACGGGCTGCACGAGGGGCCGGTCTGGGCCTACGCCGGGATGCTGGCCGGGGCGGGCCTGACCGCGCTGTACACCTTCCGCATGGTGTGGTTGGTGTTCTTTGGCGCGGCGCACGGCGAGGAGCACGCGCACCCGGCGGGCCGCTGGATGAAGCTGGCGACCGGGGTGCTGGCGGCGGGTACGCTGGCATCGTGGCTGCTGGCCGGCGCGTTTGGCGACATGCTCGCCGGCAGCCTGCCCTTCCACCACCTGGAGATCGACGCGACCGGCGCGATCCTCGCCGCGGTGATCACCGCCCCGGCGACGTGGGGCGCGTTGGGCGTGGTGGCGGCGGGACTGCTCGGCTGGTGGTTCCGGGCACGGCTGGCCTGGGTCCCGGCGCGGATGCAGCCGTTGGCCTACGCGGCCCGGCATGATTTCGGCTTCGAGTGGATCAACCGCCGCGTGGTGAGCTGGACGCAGGCCGCCGGCGACGCGCTGCGCACCACGCAGACCGGCGTGCTGAACTGGAACGTGGCCGGCATTATCGGCGGCCTGATCCTCGTACTGATTATTTTGATGGTGGGGGCATAACGCGAACATGGAACAGATGACAGCCTTTACCTGGATGATCGCGCTGCCGCTGGTCGCTGCGCCGGTGGTGTACCTGCTGGGGCGCGCCTTCACGGCGCAAGGCGCGCTGGTGGCGCGCTGGGCGGCAGTGTTGGCGCTGGCGCTGACGTGGATTCCGTTCGGCCTGGCGGCGGCGGACCTGGACGCGAACACCGGCACCGTCTACGACCTGGGCACGGTCGCGCTGCGCCTGGACGAGATGGGCCTGCTGCTGGCGGCGCTGTCGCTGGGGCTGGCGACGCTCGTGGCGCTGTATTCCGGCCCGTACATGGCCGCCGACGCGCACCAGGAGAAATATTACGCGCTGCTCACGGCGGTGGCCGGGGTGATGATCGGCCTCGGCTGTGCCAGCGATCTTTTCAACCTGTGGGTGTGGTTCGAGGCGATGGCGATTGCGACCTTCTTCCTGGTCGCCTTCTACCGCGAGCAGGCCACCTCGCTGGAGGCCGGGGTGAAGTACCTGGTGCAGAGCGCGGTGGGATCGGTGTTGGTGCTGCTGGGCATCGCGCTGGTGCTGGCACAGACCGGCACGCTCGACCTGGTCGAAATTCGCGCGGCGGCGGACGATACATCGCTGCTGCTGGCGGCGGGCGCGTTGTTTGTGATCGGCTTCGGCGTCAAGATCGCGCTGGTGCCGCTGCACACCTGGCTGCCGGATGCCCACGCGCAGGCCCCCAGCGGGATCAGCGCCATGCTGTCCGGCGTGGTGATCGAGGCCGGGCTGATCGCGCTGCTGCGCGCGCTGTCCGGGCTGGCGGGGGTGACGGACTCCTGGGGCACGCTGCTGATGGCGTTCGGCGCGCTCAACATGCTGGGCGGCAACCTGCTGGCGCTGCGCCAGCAGCAGGTCAAGCGCCTGCTGGCCTATTCCAGCCTGAGCCACGTCGGGTATATGCTGCTCGGCCTGGGGATCGCGCTGTACGCCGGGGAAACTGCCGGGGCACAGGGCGGCCTGTTCCACATGCTGAATCACGGGCTGATGAAGGGCCTCGCGTTTCTGGCGGCGGGCGGCCTGCTGTATACGCTGCATATCGCTGCCGGCGATCATGGCCCGCTGACCGTCGCCGACCTCAGCGGCGCAGCGACGCGCTACCCGCTGACGGCGCTGGCGCTCAGCGTGGCGCTGCTGGGCCTGGGCGGGCTGCCGCCGCTGGCCGGGTTCATGTCCAAGTGGCAGATTTTCGTGGCCGGGTTCGACACCCGCGAGGGCTGGATCGAGGCGCTGGTGATCTTCGCCGCGCTCAACAGCGTGCTGTCGCTGGGTTATTATGCGCCGCTGGTCAACGCCTTGTACCGGCAGCAGCCCTCCGCCACCGTGCAGGGCGGCCAGCCGATGCCGCGCCTGATGCAGGTGCCGATGGCGGGCATGGCGCTGGCGGTGGTGGCGATTGGCGTGTGGCCGGGCTTGCTGCGCTGGCTGACCAGCCCGGCAGGCGACGCGCTGCTGGCGGCGTTTGGATTATAGGCAATCAGTGAGGGAACGACATGGCCGACGTATTACTGGCACCACCCATTGCATTTATCGCATATCTGGCGCTGGTGGGCCTGCTGTCCGGGTTCGGGCGTTTGCTGGCCGGGCCGGCGCAGACATCATCTGCCAAAGCCAGCACGTACACCGGCGGCGAAGCGCCGCCTGCGCGCCCGGCAGTCCCGGGCTACCGCCCCTTTTTCGTGATCGCGCTGTTTTTCGCGATCGCACACCTGGGGGTGCTGGTCGTCGGCAGCAGTGACCTGTCGGCGATCACCGGCGTGTATCTGGCCGGGCTGCTGCTGGCGCTGCTGGCGTTGATCTTGAAGTAGACGAGGAGACGAGACGATGAATATCAGAGAACTCAAGCTGGACAAATCCTGGCAGAACGCCTTAGAACACCTGAAGACCTGGGCCCGGGTTAATTCGCCCTGGGCGATCCATTTCAACAGCGGCTCGTGCAATGGCTGCGACATCGAGATTCTGGCCACGCTGACGCCGCGCTACGACATGGAGCGCTTCGGCGTCAAGCTGCAAGGCAGCCCGCGCCATGCCGACGTGCTGATCTGCACCGGCCCAGTGACGCGCCAGGCCCGCGAGCGACTGGTCCGCATCTACGAGCAGATGCCCGACCCCAAGTACGTCGTCGCGGTCGGCTCGTGCGCGCTGACCGGCGGCGCGTTCCAGGGCTGCTACAACGTGATGGGCGGCATCGACCAGGTGATCCCGGTGGATGCTTACATCCCCGGCTGCCCACCCCGCCCGGAAGCGATCATCGACGGGCTGGTCAAGCTGCTGGAAGACATCAAATCGGCGGAAAAGTCGGCGGACGCGCGCCGGGAGACGGCATGAATACGAAAACACGGCTGCAAACGGCGGCGGACCTGCTGGCAGCGTGGAGCCAGGACCGCAGCGACCCCGAGCCGCACCGGCTGGACGTCGTGCTCGACCGGGCGGACCTCGTCGCGGCAGTGCAGCGGCTCCAGGACGAGCGTTGGGGCTACCTGGCGGCGATCACCGGCGTCGATCTGGGCGTGGACGACGAGACTGGCGCGGGCGTGATCGAGGTGCTGTATCACTTTTGCGCCGGGGCGGCAGTGCTGACGCTGCGCGTGCGCGTGCCGCACGACGATGCCAGCGTGCCGACCGTGTGCCCGGTCATTCCGTCGGCCAGCTTTTACGAGCGCGAGTTGATGGAAATGCTGGGCGTGACGGTGCGCGAGACGCCCAACCCCGACCGCCTGTTCCTGCCGGACGACTGGCCGGACGGCGTCTACCCGCTGCGTAAGGATTTCTCAATGGAAGATGCGCAACCAGAGGTGAAATGAGCTATGGCCGCTAACCAGAACCAGTACGATACGTTCCGCATCCCGATCGGCCCGCAGCATCCCGCGCTCAAAGAGCCGGGGCACTTCGAGTTTGCGGTCGATGGCGAGGTGGTGATGGACGCCTCGGTGCGGCTGGGCTACGTGCATCGCGGCATCGAAAAGGGCACCGAAAACCGGAACTACGTGCAGAGCATGTACCTGCTGGAACGCATCTGCGGCATCTGCTCGCACATCCACGCCACCGCGTTCTGTCTGGGCGTCGAACGGCTGGCCGGGGTCGAAGCGCCGCCGCGTGCCCAGGCGATCCGCGTGCTGGTCGCCGAACTGGAGCGCATCCACAGCCACCTGTTGTGGTTGGGCGTGGCCGCGCACGAAGCCGGATTCGACCTGCTGTTCATGTACAGCTGGCGCGACCGCGAGACGGTCATGAACCTGCTGGAGAACATCACCGGTAACCGCGTGAACTACTCCGCGAACCTGCTGGGCGGCGTCAAGTGCGATATCGACGACGAGCAGGCCGGCGACATCCGCACGGGGATCGACTTCCTGGAGGAACGCACGCGCTATTACCTGGACGTGGTGACCACCGACGCCACCTTCCTGCGCCGCACGCGCGGCATCGGCGTGATGACCCGCGAGCAGGCCGAGCAGCTCGGCGTCGTCGGGCCGACGGCACGGGCGTCTGGCGTGGCGCGCGATGTGCGCGTCGATGCGCCCTACGCGGCTTACGTCGATCACCCGGTGCAGACCGTCACGGCGGAGGCGGGCGACCTGGAGGCGCGCTTCGTGGTGCGCATCAACGAACTGTTCGAAACGTACCGCCTGATCCGCGCACTGCTGGACGCCATGCCGGACGGTGACCTGACGACGCGGATGCCGCGCCGCATCAAAGCCGGCGAGACGATCAGCCGCGTCGAAGCGCCGCGCGGCGAGTTGTTCTACTACATCAAGAGCAACGGGACCGACACTGCCGACCGCGTGAAGGTCCGTACCCCGACGCTGCCGAACATGGCGTCGGTGCTGACGCTGGCCGTCGGGCACCAGTTCGCCGATATGCCGATGCTGCTGACCGGGATCGACCCGTGTTTCTCGTGCAACGACCGCATGGTTGCGGTCAACGATCCGCGCGGCCAGCAGAAACTGTGGACATGGGAACAATTACGACAATACGGAATCGATTACTACAGCGAAAACAGTGGAAACAATGGACATGATGGCAACGATTGAAGCCCTGGTGGCGTTGGTGCTGTTCCCTGGCGGGGTGTTCATCCTGCTGATGGGGCTGGCATACGAATGGGTGGACCGTAAGCTGGTGGCCCGCTTCCAGAACCGGACCGGCCCGCGCTGGTTCCAGCCCATCGCCGACACGATCAAGCTGCTGGCGAAGGAAGAGGTCGTGCCGGAAGGCGTGAACCGGGCGCTGTTTGTGGCGCTGCCGCTGGTCGCGCTGGCCGGGGCGCTGACGGCGGTGCTGTACGTGCCGATGCTAGGGCTGGCTCCGGCGTACAGCTTCCCCGGCGACCTGCTGGTGACGATCTACATGCTCAGCCTGCTGACGCTGTGCATGGGGCTGGCCGGGGCGAACACGCTGGACCGCTTCTCGCTGATCGGCGCAACACGCACGCTGACGCAGTTGTTCTCCTACGAAGCGCCGTTTTTGCTGGCGCTGTTCGGCCCGGCGATGGTGGCGCAAAGCTGGCAGATCAGCGAAATCACGCAGCACGCCGCAAGCCACACCTGGCTGATCGTCACGCAGCCGATCGGGTTCGTGGTGGCGTTGATCGGGCTGATGGGCAAGCTGGAGCTGCCGCCCTTCGACGCGCCGGAAGCCGAAACCGAGATCGTCGCCGGCGCAATGACCGAATACAGCGGGCGTGGGCTGGCGCTGTTCCACCTGGGCAAGGGCGTCGAGCTGGTCGTCGGCCTGACGATGGTCGCCGCCTTCTACCTGGGCGGGGTGGCCAACCCGCTGTGGTTCCTGGCCAAGACACTGCTGCTGCTGGTCGGGCTGGCGGCGGGACAGGCGATGCTCACCCGGCTGCGCATCGATCAAACGGTGGGCCTGTGGTGGCGCTATGGCGCGCTGCTGGTCCTGGTTCAATTTTTCGGGTTGGTAATTTGGGAAGGAATTGTGTAGATGAAACTCAGTGCGATGTGGAAAGAAGCACTCGGATCGCTGGTGCACCGTCCGGCAACGGAGCAATACCCCTTCGTGCGGCAGGCTGCGCCGCACCACCTGCGCAGTATGCTGCGCTGGGACCTGAGCAACTGCACCGGCTGCGGGCTGTGTGCCAAAGACTGCCCGGCCAACGCCATCGAGATCATCACGCTCGACCGCAAGGCCAGGCGGTTTGTCCTTCATTACTACGTCGACCGCTGCACCTTCTGCGGCCAGTGTGTCGAAAGCTGCCGCAAGGGCTGCATCGAGCTGGCCAACGACGACTGGGAACTGGCCTCGCTCGATAAGCAGACCTTTGAAGTCTATTTTGGCGAGGATGACGATGTCGAATCCGTGCTGGACGACACACCTGCACCGGACGCTGAAGCGCCTGCCACCGCGTGATCCCGCGCGTGACGGTACGCCGCGCGTCGCGGTGCTGGGCATCGGCAACGACCTGAACGGCGACGACGGGGCCGGGGTGGCGGTCGCCCGTGCCTTACGGGTGCGCCTCAGCGAGCAGGACCGCCTGCTGGTGGTGGATGGCGGCCACGCGCCGGAAAACCACACCGGGACGCTGCGCGCCTTCGCGCCGGCCCTGGTGGTGATGGTCGACGCGGCGCAGATGCACCTGCCGCCGGGGTCGATCCGCTGGCTGGACTGGCAGGACACGTCCGGCCTCAGCGCCACCACCCACACCCTGCCGCCCTACATGCTGGCCCGCTTCCTGACGCTGGACCTGGGCTGTGCGGTGGCGCTGGTCGGCATCCAGCCGTTCCGCGCCGGGGTCGATACCCCCCTCTCCGAGGGGATGCAGGCGGCGGTGGCGCAGGTCGTCGATGGCTTCATCGCGGCCTGGGACGCTGTGCGCTCAGCGTGACAGGCGCGCGGCGGCGGCCTCGTCGACCAGCCACACCACGCTGCCCTGTCCCGGCTGGACGAGCTGCGACGGGTATTGCTCCGGCAGGGGCGACCCTTCGCGCACCGCGTGCAGCGCCTCCGCTTTATCGGCCCCCGTCACCAGGAAGATCACATTCGCTGCCGCATTGATCGCGGGGACGGTCAGCGTGATGCGCCAGGCATCCAGCTTTTCCACGTAATTCTCCACCACCCAGCGATTTTGCACCGTGAGCGCCGCCGTCCCGGGGAACAGCGAGGCGGTGTGCCCATCGTCGCCCATACCCAGCAGCAGTAGGTCGCAGCGCGGCCAGTCGCCCACGAAGAACGCGCGCAGCTCGCGCTCGTAGGCCAGCGCGGCCTCCTCCGGCTGGCGCTCGCCGGGGATGCGGTGAATGTTCGCCTCCGGCAGCGGCACATGATCGAGCAGTGCCGCGCGCGCCATACGATAGTTGCTGGCGGCGTGATCGGGCGGGACACAGCGCTCGTCGCCCCAAAAGATGTGAATCTTCGCCCAGTCGAGGCTGGCTTCGCGCGCGAGTTGGGCATACACGGGCCGGGGCGTGGAGCCGCCCGCCAACCCAAGCGTAAACTGGCCGCGCGCCCGGATCGCGGCGTCCGCCAGCAGCGTGATCTGCCCGGCTGTGGTGGCGGTCAGGGCGTCCTGATCGGGGAGCACATGCAGGTCAGTCGTCATGGATGCACCCCTGCCGCCACACGCGCCCGTCGCGCGCCAGGAATTCGTCGGCTGCGCGCGGTCCCATCGACCCCGGCGTGTAGCTGGCCAGCGCCGGGACGTCTGACTTTTCCCAGCCATCCAGCACCGGGTCGATCAAGCGCCACGCGGTTTCGATCTCATCGTGGCGCGTGAACAGCGCGGCGTCGCCGTTGAGCGCATCGACCAGCAGCCGTTCGTAGGCTTCGGGCAGCACGCCATCGCCGAACGACGAACTGTAGTGGAATTCCATATCCACCGAGCGCGTCTCCTGGTAGGAACCGGGCACTTTGGCCTCGAACTTGAGGTGAATCCCCTCGTCGGGCTGGATGCACAGCGACAGGATGTTGGGTGTGAATCCGCCGCAGGGCGGCATGTCGAACATGACATGCGGCGGGCACTGGAACTGCACCACCACTTCGCTCACCTTGCGCGCCAGCGCCTTCCCGGAGCGCAGATAGAACGGCACGCCCTGCCAGCGCCAGTTGTCGACCTGGAGCTTGAGCGCGGCATAGGTCGGCGTTTTGGAGTCCGGCGCGACGCCGTCCGTCTGGCAGTAGCCGTCATACTGCGCGCGGACGGTGTCCTCCGGCTGGAGGGGCCGCACCGCGCTGAGGACCTTCACCTTCTCGTTGCGCAGCGCGTCGGCGTCGAACGAGGCCGGCGGCTCCATCGCCACCAACGCCAAGAGCTGCATCAGGTGGTTCTGGAACATATCGCGCAGCACGCCCGCCGAGTCGTAAAAGTCCGCCCGGTGGCCGACGTCCACTGCTTCGGCGACGGTGATCTGCACGTGGTCGACATAGTTCCGGTTCCAGACCGGCTCGAAGATGGTGTTGGCGAAGCGAAAGAACAGGATGTTCTGGGCGGTTTCCTTGCCCAGGTAGTGATCGATGCGGTAGATCTGCTCCTCGTCGAAGACGGCGTGCAGCGCGCGGTTAAGCTGCCGGGCGGAGGCCAGATCGTGGCCGAAGGGCTTTTCGACGACAATGTGCCGCCAGCCGCCGTCCTCGTCCGTCATGCCCGCCGCGCCCAGGTTTTCGACGGTCGGCTCGTACAGGAACGGCGCGACCGACAGGTAGTACAGCCGGTTGGCGGGGCCATCTTCCAGGTCGCTCAAGAAGGCGTCCAGCTTCTTGTAATCGTCGCGTTCCTTCGAGTTGCCCGGCTGGTAGAAGATGTGCGGTGCGAAGTGCGCCCAGTCGTCCGCGTCGAAGCGCTCCGGCGCGAACTGCTGCATCCCGTCGCGCAGGTGGTCGCGGAAGTCGTCGTGCGAATACGGCGTGCGCGACACGCCGACGATCTGGAATTCGTCCGGCAGCCGGTCGCGGCGATACTGGCTGAACAGCGCAGGAATCAGCTTGCGGGCGGTCAGGTCGCCTGACGCGCCAAAAATGACAACCGTTGTTGTCGGTTGGCTCATGAGTATCCTCTCCTGGCATGTGTGACATTTCGTACTTCAGAATATAGAGGGGGACCCCCGGTGATGCCTAGTACAGGTCGGCAGAAGTTACTGTCCAGTTTTGCCCTCACCCGCTGGCCCTCACCCCTCCGCCCTGGCGGGCGGTGTCCCCTCTCCCATATAAGGGGCGAGGGGAAAAGCGCGCGCTGTGACT
>DAOTUD010000163.1:0-24905 GCA_034437275.1 Anaerolineae bacterium | reverse complement strand
TCTCGCGGCGCAGGGCTTCCTGTTCCTGCACCCGGATTTGCTTCTGCCGCTCGACCACCTCGATCTGGATTTCCTCGGCGCGGACTTCCTGGTTGGTGATGTTCTCTTGCAGGGTGCCGGCCAGGTTGGCTTCGGCGCGTTTACGCGACACTTCGTTGTCGTAGGCAGCCTGCTGCAGTTCGTAGTCCCGGGTGGCTTCGGCTTCGCGCGTGCGGGCGCTCTGCTCGGCGATGGTCGCGTCGCGCTTGACTTCGGCGATGCGCGGACGGCCCAGCGCGTCGAGATAGCCTTCTTTGTCGCGCACATCTTTGATCACGAAGCTGTCGATGGCCAGCCCCATATTGGCCAGGTCGCTGGCCGAGACATCCTGCACGCTCTGCGCGAACTTGTCGCGCTCGCGGTAGATCTCCTCGACCGTCAGCGTGCCGATGATGGCGCGCAGGTGGCCGGCCAGGGTTTCGTGCGCGACGTTGATCACCTCGGCGCGCGACTTGGACAGGAAACGCTCGGCAGCGGTGCGGATCGAAATGTTGTCGCTGCCGATCTTGATCTGCGCAACGCCTTCCAGCGTCACGGCGACTCCCTGGCTGGTATACACGTCATCGGTGGTGACCTCGATGGTCATGATCTCCAGCAGCAGGATATCGACGCGCTCCAGGATCGGCCAGATGAACGCGCGCCCGCCCTTCACGATGCGGTAGGGTTCTGACTCGCCGGTTTCGCGGTTGCGGTGTTTGCGCCCAGAGATGACCAGCACCTCGTTGGGGCCGACTTTGCGGACCCGGCTGGCGTACACCGCCACCAGGGTGAACAGAATGAACAACAGCACCAGAATAATAAATGCGCCAACAGCCATAGGGTAGCATCCTTTCTATGCAGGCCAGACAGGCTTAGTCTATTTCGCTCACGAAGGCGACACCGCCAACAATGCGCTCGATGCGCACCGGCGTGCCGCGTGAAATGATCTGTGCTCTTTCGGTGGCGCGTGCAGAATACGTCATGCGGCTGCCCTCGGCCACCAGGGCGATCTGGCCCACCCCGTTGGCAGGGATGGGGGTCGTGATTTTGGCGGTCATGCCGATCAGAGTGGACTGGCGCACCTCGCTGCTGATGGTCGGCGACAGGATGTACATGAAGAACAACTGGGCGGCAATGCCGACCACGACGCCGCCAAACAGCGCCGCCAGCAGGCTGCTGACCGTTCCTGCGTCGAACAGGGTCACCGAGATCAGCCCGAAGGCTCCGAAGGATGATATAAAACTGGCGATGGCCAGCATACTGACCCCGGTGGCGTCCGACCCGGCGTCGGCGTCCAGATCGAAGTCGCCGACGTCCACGTCGAAGTCCATGCCGAGATCAAGATCGCCCATTGCATCCCCAATGCCCTGGAAGAACAACAAGAATAACGTGTACATCATGCCGAGGAGCAAGGCCGCAGCGTAGATGATATTCAGGGGGTTATCTTCAAAAATGTCGGTGAAGGCACTGGCTGGCATTTTTTCTCGTTGCCTCGCTTACTAGCTTTACAAGTCACATGTTCTCAATCATTATTATAGTGCCGACCCCCCTCCACCGGCAATCTTTTTGGCTGACACCCGGCTGACGTTGGGATGTCAGCCCCTGACGGGCTATAATGGCAGGCATAGGAGGGGAAAAAACTGTGCGACGAACGAAGGTGATAACGCGGGTGGTTTTGCTGCTGGCGGTGGTGTTTATCGTGTCGCTGATCGTGCTGGGCAGCGCGTTTACCTTGCTGCCGGCGCCGCCCGGCCATCCGACCCCGACTGCGCCTCCTATCCTGGACCGGCCCGAAGGTCGTCCCCGGATCGAGCATTAGGATGCTTCTGGACACGTAAAAAACGCTGAAGTAAGGACAGGTGACTATGGACATCGTGATTGCAGTGGGGGCCGGGCTGGTCGGGCTGCTGGTTGGCGGCGTGATCAACGTGCTGGCCGACGATTTGCCCCATCGTATGAACCCCCACCGGCCCCATTACCCGGACGGCACGCCGCGCCCGCCGTCGGCCTGGCTGGGCGTGCTGGCGTTCCTGACCGGGCAGCGTGAGTCCCCGGCGGCGGCTGATATGGCAGCGGAAGCCCCCGCGCCCGTCGATCTCACACCGGACCCGGTGCAGCCTGTGCCTGATGATGTGGCGCTGGCGGCGGATGATTCGCAGCCGGGGGGGCTGATGGGCGTCGAGGATGCGCCGCTGCCGCCGCCGTCCCGGTACTTGAGCTGGCGGCACCCCATTGTCGAGATCGTGATGGCGTTGGCGTTTGGCGCGATGGCGGTCGGCTTTCGGGGCGAGGCGCACCTGCCGGTGTGGCTGGTGTATGTGGCGATCATGATGCTGATCACGGTCATCGATGTCGAACACCGCCTGATCCTGTTCGTGGTGATCGTGCCGTCCTGTCTGTTTGCGCTGGGCGTGGCGGCGGTCGCGCCGCTGGACGAGGCGCGCTCGTTCGGCTACTATGCGCTGAGTGGGGTGCTGGGCTTTGCGATGTACTTCGGGATGTTCCTGGGCGGGGTGTTTTTCGCCGCTGCGACGCAGCCCGGCACGGTCGCGTTTGGCTTCGGCGACGTGATGCTGGGCATGTTGGTCGGCTTTATGATCGGCTGGCGGGCGTTCATCTTCGCGACGTTGATCACGGTGTTCGTTGGGGCGGTGGGCGCGGTGCTGTACCTGATCGGGACGCTGTTCATCCGGCGCAAGCACCGCTGGTTTACGCCGCTGCCTTACGGCCCGTATATCGTGGTGGGGGCGCTGCTGATGCTGCTGTTCCGCGATGCGGTGCAGGATTTGCTGATCGGCACCGCGTATTAAGCTCACTCCACGCGGGCGATGATCCCGCCGCCCAGGCACACCGCGCCATCGTAGACCACCGCCGCCTGGCCGGGCGTGATGTCGCGCAGCGGATCGTCAAACGCCACCGCGATACGGTTATCCGCCAGCGGGGTGATGGTGGCCGGGGCAGGGGGCGCTTTGTAGCGGATTTTGACCTCCGCGCGGAAGGGGGCCTGCGGCGGCACACCGGATATCCAGTTGACGCGCCCGGCCTGCAGGTGGCGGCGGCCCAACTCGCCGCGCGGGCCGACGATCAGCGCGTTACGTGCCAGGTCGGTTGCCAGCACGTACAGTGGTTCTGGTCCGCTGATGCCCAGGCCCTTACGTTGGCCGATGGTGTAGTGGGGCAGGCCGCTGTGCTGGCCGAGTTCGCGCCCGTCGCGGGTCAGGATCGGGCCGGGCTGTACGGCGTGCGGGGCGTGTTCGCGCAGAAAACGCCGGTAGTCGCCGTCGGCCAGGAAGCAGAGGTCCTGACTGTCGTGCTTCTGGGCGACGGGCAGCGCCAGCCGGGCGGCGATATCGCGCACCCTCGTTTTCGCATAGTCACCAACCGGAAACAACACCTGCCGCAGTTTTGCCTGTGTCAACACGCTGAGTACATAGCTCTGGTCCTTGCGCGGATCACGGCCCATCAACAGGCGGGCAGTGCCATCCGGCGCGCGCCCGGTGCGGGCATAGTGCCCCGTCGCCAGGAAGTCGGCGTCCATCGCCCGCGCATGGTTGAGCAGCCACTCGAAGCGGATGTGGCGATTGCACTCGACGCACGGGTTAGGCGTGTCGCCGGCGGCGTAGCGGTCGATGAAGAACTGCACGATTTTCTGCCGAAAGACATCCTGCGTATCGATCACGTAGAAGGGGATGCCAAGCTGCCCGGCGATCCGCCGCGCGTCGGCCATCTGCGACGGGGTGCAGCAGCGATTCGCGCCGCCCGCGCCGCAGTCCTCCGCCCACAGGCGCATCATCATGCCGATCACGTCGTAGCCCTGCTCGACCAGCAGCGCCGCCGCGACGGAACTATCGACGCCGCCGCTCATGGCGACGACAACCCGGGGCTTAGTGTTGTGATGGATCATGGGTTAGCGTCTCGTTCAATCCAGTGATGGCGCGACGGACATCGCTGCCAGTTTGCGCACGACCGGCACCACATCCGCCAGCGTGTCGATGGTGTACTCGATCTCGTCCGGCGTGTTGTGCTGGCCCAGCGTGAGGCGCAGCCCGCCGCGCGTCCACTCCGGGCCGTAGCCGAGTGCCATCAGAATCGGTGACGGCTGCGGATTCCCGACCTTGCACGCACTGCCCGCTGAGGCCGCGATCCCGCGCTGATCAAGCTGCATCAGCAGTGTGCTGCTCTCAACCCCCTTGATCACGAAGCTGGCGTGGCCGGGCAGGCGGTCGGTGGCGTGGCCGGTCAGCTCAATGTCCGGCGCAGCGGCCAGCACGCCCTCGATCAGCCGGTCCCGCAGGGTGCGCAGGTGGGCGCAGCGGGCGTCCATCTCCTCGCAGGCGATCTCGAGTGCGGCAGCCGTCCCGACGATGCCGGGCGTGTTGTGCGTCCCCGCGCGGTGGCCTTCCTCGTGGCGCGCGCCGCTGTGCGACGACAGGAACGGCGTATCGTCGCGCAGGTAGAAGACCCCCATGCCTTTCGGCCCGTAGAACTTGTGCGCCGACAGCGACAGCATGTCCACGCCCAGCGCGCTCACATCCAGCGGGACGTGCCCGGCGGACTGCACCGCGTCGGTGTGGAACAGCGCGCCGTGCGCGTGCGCGACCTGCGCCAGGTCGGCGATGGGGTTGCGCGTGCCGAGTTCGTTGTTGGTGTGGATCAGGCTCACCAGCGTAATGCCGTCGTCGGGCAGGTTTTGCAGGGTCGCCGCCAGAGCGTCGGGGTCAACGCGCCCGTAGTAGTCGACCGGGACGATGCGCAGCCTTGCGCCCAGCGTCGTGCGCAACTGCCGCGCGGTGACGCTGATGGCGTGGTGTTCGACCGGACCGGTGATCAGCGTGAAGGGGCGATGGTTGGCGCGGGCGTACTGCGCCGGACCGCGCAGCCCCAGGTTGTCGCTTTCGGTGCCGCCGCTGGTGAAGATCACCTCGTGTGGCGCGCAGCTCAGGCTGCGGGCCACCGCTGCGCGGGCGTTTTCGATGGCGTGCTCGGCGGCGCGGCCCAGGCCATGGATCGCCATTGAGTTGCCGTACTGCTCGCTGAAATAGGGCCGCATCGCCTCCAACACGCGCGGATCGAGCGGCGTGGTGGCGCTGTGGTCCAGATAGATCGTTGTCATTGCGTTTGCCCGTAGGTTTCTATTATGATCGTATTGCTTATTCACATAGATTGTAGCGAAAGCGGGCGGGTTTGTCAGGGCTATTTTCGGCCCACGCAGCGGGTGACTGCAATTTGACTGTCGGGGCAGTGACTTATCTCTGTAGCGCGCTCGGCTGTGGGCGGTATAATGGCGCGTGGCCTGTGCGATGACCCATGCAGTTGACCTCATTTTGACCTGTGCAGGCTTGTAACTCCACTGAACTTGATTAAGGTACGCTAATGGGTATATTAGCTTAGTGTGTCCTCCTGGGAGTGTGTATGCTAGAAGCATTCTTCAAACCTAACGCTGTGGCAATCATTGGGGCCAGTACAACCCCTGGCAAGCTGGGTTATGCCGTGCTTGCCAATGTGATCGAGTCAGGTTTCAAGGGCGATATTTATCCGATCAACCCCAAGGCCAGGGAAATTTATGGCCACAAGGCGTATGCATCGGTGAAAGACTTGCCCAAAGTGCCTGAACTGGCCGTCATTGTAATCCCCTACAACTACGTTCCGAACGCGCTGCGCGAGTGCGGCGAAGTCGGCATTCAGGCCGTCGTGATCATCAGCGCCGGGTTCCGCGAGTCCGGTGTGGAAGGCGTCGAGCGTGAGCGGGAAGTGATCGAGATTGCCAAGAAGCACAATATCCGGGTGATCGGCCCCAACGTGCTGGGCATCATCGATACGTTCACCCCCATCAATGCCACGTTTGCCGCCGGGACGCCACCGCAGGGCAACATCGCGTTTATGTCGCAGTCGGGCGCGCTGCAAACCGCGATCCTGGACTGGGCACTGGCAGCGCAAGACCTGGGCTTTAGCAAGTTCGTCAGCCTGGGCAACAAAGCCGATATCAGCGAAATTGACTTGATGGAGGCCTGGGCCGACGATCCCGACAGCCGCGTGATCCTGGCGTATATTGAGGGGGTGCCCAACGGCGAGGAATTCATCCGCGTGGGGCGCGAAGTCAGCCGCAAGAAGCCGATCCTGGTGCTCAAAAGCGGCGTGACGGAGTCCGGGTCGCGGGCGGTGTCGAGCCACACCGGGTCGCTGGCCGGGTCCGAGCAAGCGTATAATGCCGGTTTCTACCAGGCGGGTGTGCTGCGCATGGATAACCTGCAAGGGCTGTTCAACAGCGCGCGCGCGTTTGCCAAGCAGCCGCTGTTGAACGGCAACCGGATCGCGATTGTGACCAACGCCGGCGGCCCTGGCATCCTGGCGACGGATACGCTGGAGTCGTCCGGCTTGCAGTTGGCCCGCATGGAGCAGCAGACGGTCAAGCATTTGGAAGAGTTTTTGCCGGACGCGGCCAGCGCCGCCAACCCGGTCGACGTGTTGGGGGATGCGCGCGGCGAGCGTTATGCCCAGGCGATGGAACTGGTCGCGCAGGACCCGAACGTCGACGGGCTGATGTGCATTGTGACGCCGCAGGCCATGACCGAAATTATCGAGACGGCGAACGCCATTGGCCGCCTGAGCCAGCGCATCGACAAGCCGGTCTTTGGGGTTTTCATGGGCGAGGAGCGCGCCAGAGCGGGCGTGGATGTCCTGGCCAGCTACAACGTTCCCAATTATGATTTCCCCGAACAGGCGGCGCATTCGTTCGCCGCGATGCGCGAATATCGCCAGACGCGCGAGCGCCCCGATCCAGAATTCGTGTCCTATGACGTAGATAACGACGCGGTGAAAGATGTCTTTGCACAGGTGCGCGAGGAGGGCCGGGTCAGCGTGGGCGAAGCCGAGAGCCGCAAGGTGGCGGAAGCCTATGGGCTGCGGCTGCCACAGAACAAATTGGCGGCAACTGCCGATGAGGCTGTAGAATTTGCAAATAAGATTGGCTATCCGGTGGTGCTCAAGATCGCCAGCCCCGACATTTTGCACAAGACCGATGTCGGCGGTGTGAAGGTCCGGCTGGAGAACGCGACCGACGTCCGCGATGCGTTCGATCTGATCGTCTACCGTGCCCAGCGTTACGTGCCGGATGCGCGCATCTGGGGCTGCCTGGTGCAGGAGATGGTTTCGATGGACGGCGTCGAGGTGCTGGTCGGCATGAACCGTGATCCCCAGTTTGGCCCGTTGGTCACCTTCGGGCTGGGCGGCATTTTGGTCGAGGTGCTCAAAGACGTGACGTTCCGTGTCGCGCCGTTTGGCCGCCAGGATGCCGAGCAAATGCTGGACGAAATCCGGGCTTACGAATTGCTGCGCGGGGTGCGTGGCCGCCCGCCGGTCGACCGTGAGGCGCTGGTCGAAATCTTGCTGCGGATTGGACAGTTGGTCACCAACTTCCCGGAGATCGTGGAGTTGGACATCAATCCGCTGATGGTCTATGAACGCGGGAATGGTGCAATCACACTGGATATGCGTTTGGTGCTCAAGGACTAGTGAATTCATTTGCATATAAAGGGCGGAACACACATGAAAAGTCTGTACATTACTTCTGTTAGTACGTTTTCGGGAAAAACGGCATTGAGCCTGGGGCTGGGCCTGCGCATGCAGGCTGCCGGCCTCAAGGTCGGGTATCTCAAACCCGTGAGCACCCAGCCCTTCGTCGCCGGTGGTCGTTTGCTGGATGAGGATGCCGATTTTGTCCGCCGGTCGCTTGGGCTGGATACACCCCCCTGGGAGCTGTCCCCCATCGTCATCACGACGGAACTGCTCGATGCGGTGATGGACGGGACGCTGGAACGCGACCTGCTGGCCGAACTCGCAGATGCCTGCCACCAGGCCAGCGAAGAGCAGGACGTCCTGCTGATGGAAGGCGGGGCCAGTATGCGCGAGGGCTACGCCGTCGGCCTGAATACCCTGAGCGTGGTCGAGAAGCTGGGCGTCCCGGTGCTGAGCGTAGTGAGTTTCCACGGCGAAGAATGCCTGGCCGGGATGTGCATGATGGACGACGTGCTGGCCTCCAAGCGTCGCCTGGGCGATCACCTGTTGGGCGTCGTGCTCAACGAGATTCCGCGCGAGGACATGGAATACATCACGCAGAACGTGGTCCCGTTCCTTGAAAACCAGGGCGTGACGGTTTTTGGCGTGCTGCCGTACGATCCGTACCTGCGCGCGCTGAGCGTGGGCGAGGTCATAGAGGCGTTGGATGCGTCGGTGCTGACCGGCTCGCACCTCAAGGAGCGGCTGGTGGAGCACATGAGCGTGGGCGCGATGTCGGTCGAGTCGGCACTGCCGCGCTTCCGCCGCCAGTTGAACAAAGCCGTGTTTACCGGCGGGGATCGCACGGACATCCAGGCGGCGGCGCTCGAAACGTCGACGACGTGCCTGGTGCTGACCGGCAATCTCCAGCCGACCTCGACCATCATCAAGCGGGCCGAGGAGTTGAACGTGGCGGTGCTGCTGGTGCCGGATAACACGCTCGAAGCGGTGGAGAAGGTCGAGAGGATCTTTGGCCGCACCAGCCTGGGCCAGCCGGAAAAGCTGAGCCGGTTCCAGGCCATGCTTTCCGAGCACCTGGATTACGACAAGTTCGTCAAGGCGCTTGGGCTGTAGCCGTTCGCGCAGGGCAGTTGCTGCCCCTTTTTCGCTTGTTTCCCTGCCCCGGGTGTGCTGCTGCATACCCGGCAGTGGGTATGGTTGAGTCATGAGGAGAGTCAAAACGATGTCGATTATTGAAGCAGTTGTCGGGCGCGAGATTCTTGATTCACGCGGCAATCCGACGGTTGAAGTTGAAATCGGGCTGGCGGATGGCGGCTGGGGCCGGGCGATTGTGCCCAGCGGGGCCAGCACCGGCGAGCATGAAGCGGTTGAGATGCGCGATGGCGACACGAAGCGCTACGGCGGCAAAGGCGTCTTGCAGGCGGTCGAGAACATTAACGGCCCGATTGCTGAGGCGTTGGTCGGCTGGGATGCGACCGAGCAGAAAGCCATCGACGAGATGTTGATCGACCTGGACGGCACGCCCAACAAAGGCAAGCTAGGCGCGAACGCGATTCTTGGCGCGTCGCTGGCCGCGGCCCACGCCGCCGCCGACAGCCTCGGGCTGCCGCTGTACCGCTATCTCGGCGGGGTGTACGCGCACACGCTGCCGGTGCCGATGATGAACATCCTCAACGGGGGCAAGCACGCCGCCGACAGCACGGATTTCCAGGAATTTATGGTTATGCCGGTCGGCGCGGAGAGCTTCCGCGAGGCGCTGCGCTGGGGCACGGAGATCTACCAGAGCCTGAAGAAGGTCCTGGCCGGCAAGGGCTACCGGACGACGGTCGGCGATGAGGGCGGTTTTGCGCCCAGCCTGGGCAGCAACGAGGGCGCGATCGAGGTGATCCTGGAGGCCATCGAGAAGGCCGGTTACAAGCCCGGCGAGCAGATCTTCATCGCGCTCGACCCGGCGGTGAGCGAGATTTATGAGGACGGAAAGTACGTGCTGGCCAAAGAAGGCCGCAAGCTGACCGGCGCGGAAATGGTCGACTTCTGGGCGGACTGGATCGACAAATACCCGATCATCTCGCTGGAGGATGGCCTGGACGAGAACGACTGGGACAACTGGGTGCTGCTCACCGAGAAGACCGGCGACAAGGTGCAGTTGGTCGGCGATGACTTCCTGGTGACCAACACCGAGCGCGTCAAGAAGGCGATTGACCTTAAGGCGTGCAACTCGCTGCTGTGCAAGGTCAACCAGATCGGCACACTGACCGAGTCCTTTGCTGCCAGCCGCCTCAGCCAGAAGCATAACTGGACGGTGGTCGTCAGCCATCGCAGCGGCGAAACCGAAGACGCCACGATTGCCGACCTGGTGGTCGCGTTGAACGCCGGGCAGATCAAGACTGGTGCTCCGGCACGTTCCGACCGCATCGCCAAGTACAACCAACTGCTGCGCATCGAAGAAGACCTGGGGAGTTCGGCCCAATATGCCGGTGCTGACGCTTTCCCCAACATCGACCGCTCGCGATAAGACCACGCGACGCGCGATCATGTGAACGCTACAAGCCTGGGCGGGGTGATACGACACTCCCCAGGCTTGCTATTTTTCCCAGCCCAGAAGTCTCAGGCAAAAAGAGGAGCGAGGAGCAACCGATGGACCCCACGACCGTAGACCATTTCAAACGCACCAAGATCGTCGCCACGATTGGCCCGGCTTCTCAGGACAAAGGGATGCTGCGGGCCATGATCCGGGCGGGGATGGACGTGGCGCGTATCAACTTCAGCCATGGCGATCATGAAACCCACGCGCGCAACATCGCCAACATTCGCCGCCTGGCGCACGAGGAGAACACCGTTGTGGCTGTGCTGGGTGACCTGCCCGGGCCGAAGCTGCGGCTGGGCGAACTCACGCAGGAGCCGCTGGACCTGACCGAGGGCGATGAACTCACGCTGACAGCCCGCGAGGAGCTTGACCCCGACGATATGTTTCTGGTGCCGATGCCACACCCGGACGTCTTGCGCGATCTGAGTACAGGCGAACGGCTGCTGCTGGATGACGGGCAGCTCGAACTGGTGGTCAAAAACCTGCGCGGCGGCGATGTGGTGTGTGACGTGGTGACTGGGGGGCCGCTGTTTTCGCACAAGGGCGTCAGCGTGCCGGACAGCAACCTGAGCCTGTCGTCGATCACCGAGCAGGACCGCGAGCATTTGCGCTTTGCCCTGAAGCACAATGTGGACTACGTCGCCATGTCGTTTGTGCGCTCGGCGGACGATATGCGCGAGCTGCGCTGGTTGATGCGCCACATGCAGGGCGACGCGGCGCTGATCGCCAAGATCGAGAAGGCAGAGGCCCTCGCTAACTTCGAGGCGATCCTCGAACAGTCGGACGGGATCATGGTCGCGCGCGGCGATCTAGGTGTGGAGACTCCGGCGGAACGGGTGCCGGTCCACCAGAAGGACATCATCCAACACTGCAACCGCGCCGGGAAACCGGTCATCACTGCGACGCAGATGCTCAACAGCATGATCGAGAATCCCCGCCCAACGCGCGCCGAAGCCACCGACGTCGCCAACGCGATCTTTGACGGCACGGACGCCGTGATGCTGTCCGGCGAAACGGCCATCGGGAAGTACCCGTTGCAAGCCGTCGAGATGATGACGCGCATCGCGCACATTGCCGAGCAGTATCTGGAAGAGCACGAGGAATTGCACACCAGCCGGCTGGCGCTGGATGCGCTGCGCGTCGAAAAGCGGCGCACGGTGCCCGCCGCGATCAGCCATGTGACGGTCGAGGTCGCGGAACTGCTCGGCGCGCGCCTGATCGTGGCCGGGACGTGGTCCGGCTATACTGCGCGGCGTGTGGCCCGCGAACGCCCGAATACGCCGATCCTGGCAGCGACGCCCAACCCGACCACGTACAACCGGCTGGCGCTGATCTGGGGCGTGACGCCGGTGCTGGTCGATGAATTCAAGACCATCGACGAGATGATCGAGGTGGTGGTCGAAACGGCGCGCGAAGCCGGGCGCGTGGAGGCCGACGACCTGATGGTGATCATCGGCGGCGTGCCGTTTGGCATCGGCGGACAGACCAATTTCCTGAAGGTGCTGACGGTCGAAGACCTGGTCGAGATGTAGGCCGTTATGTTCGGTGAGATAGCATACAACATTATTGCCCCGATCTTCATCATGATCGGCATCTCGTTCCTGGTCGACCGCACGCTCAAGCCGGACCCACGCGGCCTGTCGCGGCTGGTGGTCTACCTGTTTACGCCGTTCCTGGTGCTGGATGGGCTGGCTAACTCCGACATGAAGGCCGGGGAAGCCGGGAAGTTGATGGCTGTGGCCGTGCTGATGATGATCGGGGTGGCGCTGGTGGCGTGGGGGGTGGCGCACATCGCCCGCTTCGAGCGCCGGCTGGCCAGCGCCTTTATCCTCAGTTCGGTGCTGATCAACGCGGGCAACTACGGCATCCCGCTGAACGAATTTGCGTTCGGCATCCAGGGCGAGGAGCGCGCGCTGATCTTCTTCGTGGCGACAGTGGTGGTGTCCAACACGCTGGGCGTCTACCTGGCGTCGCTGGGGTCGGCGTCGGCGCGGCGGGCGCTGGTCAATGTGTTCTTGGTGCCGCTGCCCTATGCGGCGGTGTTGGGCCTGGGGATCAACGCCAGCGGGGTCGATATCCCGGTGCCGCTGGACCGCGCAATATCGATTCTCAGCGATGCGGCGATCCCGACCATGCTCGTCGTGCTGGGGATTCAACTGTCGCGGGCGTCGATCCAGCGCAACCACTTCGGCCCGATCCTGATGGCGTCGGGGATGCGGCTGATCGTCGCGCCGTTGATCGCGCTGCTGCTGGTGCTGCTGTTCGGCATGTCCGGCGTGACGCGCGACGTGGCGCTGGTGCAGTCGGCGATGCCCACCGCCGTGATCAGCGGCGTGCTGGCGACCGAGTTCGGCAGCGATGCGGAATTCGTCACCTCGACGATCCTGACCAGCACGCTGCTCAGCATGGCGACGCTGAGCGTGCTGTTGTCGTTTTTGCTATAGTGGCGGTTGTAGTGACGCGCCAGTCTATGGCGCGACGCCCCACACGCGCACGGTGCTGGTCTGCCCGTCAGTGGTGGCGAAGGCGAGCAGCGTGCCCGCCGGGTTGAAGACGAGTTCCTGCACGGCGATGGTGGGCGTGGTGCCGTAGTTCTCGACGAATGCGATCGGTTCGCTGGTGGCCGTGTTCCACAGGCGGATCGTGTTGTCGGCGGGATCGGGCAGCGTCCCTCCGCCGGAAGCCAGCAGGCTGCCGCCGGGCGTCAGCGCGAGGCTGGTGATCGCGTCGGTGTGGCCGGGCAGCGTCACGGCGCTGCCGCTGGCAATATCCCACAACATGATCATGCCGTCCGCGCCTGCCGAGGCCAACTGTGCCCCGTCCACGCTGAAGGTGAGCGCCAGGGCCGGCGCGCTGTGCCCTTCCAGCACCAGCGCCGGGGTACCGCTCACCACGTCCCACAGCCGCACGGTCGTATCCTCTCCACCGGAGGCCAGCAGCGTGCCGTCAGCGCTGAATGTCAGCGTGTTGACCGGTGCGCTGTGTCCCTCCAGCACGGTACTGGGCGACTGCCCCGCGATATCCCACAGCCGCACCGCGTAATCCGACTCACTGCCGCCCGCCGCCGCCAGCAGCGTGCTGTCCGGGTTGAAGGCCACGCTCAGCACGGGTTCGTCCGGCCCGCGCAGCACGGCACGCTGTCCCCCGGTTTCAATGTCCCAGATGCGAACGGTGCCGTCCGCATGGGCGGTGGCCATCGTGGCCTGGTCTGAACTGAACGCGATATCGTTCACCGGGCCGTTGGGGATTTGCAGCAAGCGCGGCGGCTGGCCGCGATTCAGATCGGCCACATTATACAGCCAGATGCCGGCCTGCCCGGTCGCGCCGAGGGTTTGCCCGTCCGGGGACCAGCCCAGACCGGTGATAGCTTCGTCCAGCGGCAGATCGACGAAGCGCACCAGCGCGGCGGCGTTGTCGGCAGTGATGGGCTGCGGTTGGGCTGGAATGCCGGGGTAGTCGGGCTGTGGGGCCGGGGCGCTGCTGTCCCCGCTGCCGGTGACCGGGGCGGCACTCGTGGTTTCGGCGGGGCTGAACCAGTAGACGCCGTACTGCCCTTCGGCGACCCAGCCGATCAGCCCATTCATGTTGATCTGCCACCAGACCATGCCGTCGGCGCACTGCGGCCCGCCCACGATCTGCACCAACGCGCCAGCGGGAACCTGCCCGACCTGTGCGCTACCGACGCCGGGCTGGCTGCGCACGTTTTTCGGGATGCCGTTATCACGCGCGCGGGCCGGGACGCCGGTCGCCAGTTGGGTGTCCATCGCGCCGGCGCACACGCTGCGCCCGGTGCCGGTATTTGCCGGGCCGGTGTCGTCGGGGGTGGGCGTGCTGGGGCGGGCGGTGGGCGTTGTGCTGACGGTGGGGGCGGTCGGCGGGCCGGAACACAGGAACAGCACGTCACTGTCCCGCGCAGCGCGGTAATCATAGGTCGCACCTTCGTAATTGAACACGAAGCGGTAGCCGACCGTCACTACCTGGGCGTAATCCTGGTCGGGCTGCGGGCAGCCCAGGCTGGCATCGGGATAGGCGGCCTGTTCCCAGTTCCAGGCGCGCAGATCGCCCAGCGTGAGGGTCACCCCCACGCGGCGGCTCAGGTCGTCGAGGGCGTCGTAAAGCTCCTGGGGCGGGCTGCCTTGTGCGTACAGTCCTCCGGGCAGCGCGAGCAAACCGATCAACAGCAGCAAGGCCAGGCGTTTGAGCATAGCGCGTCTATCTCCTAATAATCTTCATCCTCAATGAACTCGACCGTATCGCTCTCGTCATCGTATCCCGGCGGCGGGGCAGGGGACGACCCTAACTGCGCGGCGACACTCCGGCGGCGAGGTGCCGGGGCCGCTTGCGGCGCGTCGTGGTCGAGCTGGCTGGTGGCGCAGTACGGGCACAGGTTCCAGGTCAGGTCGAGCATCTGCCCACACTTGACGCACGGCTTTTTGAGCTTGGTATGGCAGAAGGGGCACACCTGCCAGTCGTTCTGCACGGGTCGCCCGCAGCCGGGACAGACCGGTTTTTCTTCGATATTTTGCAGCAGCGCTTCTTCTTCCAGCGAGCGCTCGTAGGCTTCGGTGAGCGTTTCGGACGGGCGCAGCATCACGTAGATGATGATGCCAAAGATGCCCAACACGGCGACCATCAGCGCAGCGGCGATCTGGGCCATGCTGTCGCGCGAACGCAGCCGCATGTCGCGCCACGTCCAGAGGACCAGCCCCAGCCAGATCGCCGAAACGACTGCACCGGTCCCGGTGATGAGAACTAGAAGGATGTTGTTAATCGTATCTTGCTCAAGCGTCATGCCCCACTCCAGTTGTGGCAGAATCCGGTACCCGCGGAGTATAGCACGGCCAGAATCGGCGGGCAATGTTCACGAGGCCGGGCGCACCTGCGCCTCGGTGGCCGACTCGGTGATCGGCTCGGTTACCGGCGAGGCCAACAGTGACACTTCGTCGATGATGACTTCGACCTGGTGGCCTTTGGCGCTGAATTCGATGGTTTCGATCATCGCTGGACGCCAGTCGACCGGCAGGTTGGTGAGGTCTTTCTCGTAGGTGTACCACGTGTCTTTGTTGATGCGGTCATGCGCCACCAGGCACGAGTCGCAGATCGTCATCCCCAGGCCGGGGGTATAGTCGGCGTATAAGCCGTGATACCATTCGCGTTCGTTGCCGTTCTGGTCGCCAAACTTGATGTAGAGCATGACCGGGCACTCGCTGCCATCTACGCCGCACGCGCTGAGCTGCTGGTGGTGGATGCGCATGGTGACGCGCAGGGTCAGGCTGTCGTAGGCAGTCACGTCCAGCCCGTTCCCGTTGGTGCCAAACATCTGCTGGCAGCCGGTCGTCCCCGGGCCGGGTTCGGGCTGCATCCGCTGGATGTGGATCACCGAATGACCGCCGACCGAGGTGAAATCCCAGTTGCCGCTGGGCGCGTTGGGGTATTGGGGCGACTCGGTGAAGTTGCACACCCACTCGACCGGCCAGTCGGACTCGCCCGCCTGCGCGAAGGTGCTGTTGCCCAGCAGGTCGACCGGGGCCGGCCCAACGCTGATCGCCAGATCATCGCCGGCGATGCGCGCGGTCGTGCGGGCGGCACAGTGTTGGGTCTGGCTGGTGGCGGAGACCAGGGTAGCTGTTCCTTCGCGGACCGTCGCCTGGAACTCGTTGGCGGTGCTGGCCAGCATGTACTGCCCGCTGTGAGCAATGCGCACTGTGCCCAGCAGGCTTTCGATGCGAACCTGGATGTCGCGGTCCAGGTTGGGCCGCACCCAGACATCGACATGCCCGCGCATGTCCTCCAAGCGGATCGTATAGGCGTTATCGCTGAGGTTGAAGCGCGGTCGGTTGGCGTTGGACAACGTGATCATGCTGTCGTTGTGCAGGGTGACGGTGGCGATGGTCTGGTCGGAATAGGGATCGGTGAAGGCCAGGTAGCCCTGGGCATCGCTGTCGGTGCTGATCGTGTCCTGTTCGCCAACTGCGGCATTGGCGCGCACGGCTTTTTCGTCGGCGACGTTCGGCTCGGCCAGCCCGACCGTGCCGCGTCCGACGTGCAGCGTGACGCTCAGCTGGGTCGGGGATTCAAACACCAGCCAGCGCGTGAACACCACCGTGCCCACACACAGCAAGAAAAAGATCATCAACCCGCCCAGCATGGTGATCCAGGCCAGGCGATGGGGGTTCGACAGCATGGCGTACCTCGTTAATATCGGATGTGAAAACCGCTAAACTCACCTGTCGCGTCGCTGTGGGAAGCGTCCACTTTGTCGACCTGGGCCGCTGCCGGGCCGCGATGGAGATACTGCTCGAACTGCTCGAGCGCGCTGCGCGACCCTTCGGCCACGACCTCGACCGTGCCGTCCCACCGGTTCTTGACCCAGCCGGTCAGGTGGTGATGGCTGGCTTGGCGCTGGGTGTTCGCGCGGAAGTTTACCCCCTGGACGAAACCGTGCACGATGGCGTGCAGCCGGGCGTTATCGGGCATGGTTCTGCCTCCTCTCGTGTGCGGATAGTATAGCAGCGGGCGCAACACATCACAATGGATCGGCCCGCTTAATTCCGGGACGGATCATCGGGGCGGTTCTGGACGTCTTCGACTTGCTGGCGCATGGTATGCGCGTCTTTGTCGTGCGGGTTGGTCTCGATGGCACGGGTAAAGGCCGCGTGCGCTGCGTCCCAATCGCGCCGGTCGACGTAGATCAGCCCCATGTTGTAATGGACGTTGGGGTAAGCTGGGTCGAGTTCGACCACACGCGCATAGGCGGCCAGGGCGCGGTCCTGCTTGGCGCGCGTGGCGGTGACCAGCTTGCCCAGATGAGCCGCTGCCAGATTGGACCACACCGCCGGGTTGTTGGGGGCCAGTTCGCTGGCTTTTTCCAGGACCGGCACGGCGTAGCGATGTTTTTCGGCCAGGATGTACGCGCCGCCCAGGTTGGTGAGCACGTCGACATCTTCCGGCTTGATCTGGTAGCAGCGCTCCAGCAGCGGGATGGCGGCTTTGCCGTTGCCTGCCGACAGCAGGCGCGCGGCCTGATGCATCTGGCGGCGGAACTGTTCTTCGGACTTTTGCTCCAGGTGTTCGTCCAGGCGTTGGGAGTCATCATGTTGGTGCTGGTCGGACATAGGTCTCTCCGTCTTGTTTGGTGTTACATGTTCGATGGTTCCCTGCAAGCATGTCGCCCGATCGTTGCCAATCGGGCGACACATGATACTGGGAGGTACTCTGTCGGCGATCAGAGATCGCCCGTGTCCAGATCGTACAAATCGTCATCCAGTTCCGTCAAATTTTCTGTGTCGATCATGGTTTCGTCGTGCTCGCTGAAGTCGAACAGCGGGATCAACTCCTCACCGGCCAGGTTGGCGGCATTTTGCGCCTGTTGGATGACGATGCCGAGTTCGCGGTCGGCGAGTTCGTCGGCCAGGGCGGCCAGATCGGTGAGCACGTCGCGGGCATCTTCGCCGCCGATTTCGCCCATTGCCCAGATCGCCATTTCCTGAATCTCGCGGTCCTCCTCGTAGGCCAGTTCGACCAGGCGCGGGAGGGCCTGCCGCAGTTCCAGTTCCCCGGCAGCGCGCGCCGCTTCGAAGCGCAATTCCGGGTACTCGCTGTTGAGTTCGGCCATGACCTGGGGCGACCATGCGCGGTCGCACGAGCGGCCCATCGCAAACAGGGCGCTGACGCGCATTGGCAGCTCGTCGGCGTAGTAAGCTTCGCGGATCATCTCCGGGACCCCGGTGCGGCCACAATTGGCGATGGCTTCCAGTGCCCGGCGGCGGACATCCAGCCCTTCGTCGAGGTTACGATACAGCGCCAGGACGGTATCTTGCAGGCGGGCGTTAAGGTCGTCGGGCAGCTTGCCCAGTTCCCCTTTGAGCACGAACTGGCCCAGCATTTTCGCGGCGGTGGCGCGCACGGTCGAGAACGGGTCTTCCTGGGCCATGGCCATCAGGCGCTCGATGATGCGCGGCGGGCTGTCTTCCAGCACGCCTTCAAGCGCCGTGCGGCGGACCTGTTCGTCGGCGTCGCGCAGTGCCGGGAAAATGATCGCGCTGAAGTCCAACTCGAAGTTCGTCTCGGTGGTTTCGACCAGCCGGCTGATCAGGCTGCGCTGCCGCTCGACCGGGAGCTGCTCCCAGGTGTCCAGAAACGTGTCGAGCCGGTCGCCTGCCAGATCGGTCAGGCTGTAGATTGTCTCGGCGCTAAACGCGGCCTGTGGATCGCGCAGTTCGCTGATGGCTTGCTCGAAATTGGCGGCGTTGTTCTGGTGTATTCCCAACATATCCCTATCTCAAATTATTCAAATCAATCGGGTTCACGATATCGTTGATGACGGTGATGGCGATCAACGCCAACAGCAGCAGCAGGCCGATAAAGTGAAAGACCCCTTCGCGTTCGGGTTCCATCGGCTTGCCGCGGATCAGTTCGATGATCACAAACAGGATGCGGCCCCCATCCAGCCCCGGGATCGGCAGCAGGTTGGTGATCGCCAGCGCGATGCTGATCATCGCGGCAAAACGCACGATGGGGTAGGCGGCGTTGCGTTCGAGGGTTTGTTCGAGCACCGGGCCGCCAAGCTGGCCGATCCCGATCGGGCTGACCGGGCGCGCGGCTTCGGGGGCGATATCCCCGGCGATCAGGTCGCCGACGAACTGCCCCAGCAGCCGGTGGGCCTCGACGAACTCGTCGGTGCCGCGTTGGATGGCCTCGCCGGGCGGCATGGCGACGGTGTATTGCTCGACGTTGCGATTCACGGGGATGACCCCAACTTCCGCCGGCTCTACGCCCGCGATCAGAATCCCGATGCGGCCTTTGCCGTCGCTTTCCTGGGGCACGACCGGCAGCGTAAGCTCCTGCTCGTCGCGCAGCACGGTGAAGTTCACCGTCTCGTTTTTGTGGGCGTCGGTGTACTCCTGCAACTGTTCGACCTGGGTGATCGGCCACCCATCAACGGCAACGATCAGGTCTTCAGTTTCGAACCCGGCTTTGTCGGCAGGTTCGTCTTCAAAGATGCCGCTGATGTACACCCGCGCGATGGTGGTGCCGTTCAGCGACAGCCCGGGCGCATCGCCTGGCGTGATGCGCAGTTCCTCGATCGCGCCGTCGCGCTGTACGTTGAGGACGACTGTCTCGCCGGCGTGTGCGGCCAGGTAGCGCGCCAACGCCGCGGTATTGGTGGCGTCGTCACCGTCGATGGTGAGCACGATGTCGCCGGGTTCGAAGCCCGCTTCGGCGGCGGGTGAATCTGCGGCCACGTTGCCGACCGTGATGTGTTCCAGTTCGGCATAATCGCCGGTGGCTGAGGGCAGGGGGACGGTGATCGTCTGCTGTTCGCCGTCGCGTTCGATCAGCAGCGTGACGCTGTCCTGATCGTTGTCGCGCAGCATCTCGTTGAATTCGTAGGCCGACTCAACTTCTTCTCCGCCCACCGACAAAATCACGTCCCCTTGCTGGAGACCGACCTGCTCGGCAATCGAGTCGGGCAGGATTTCGTAGACGGTCACGTCGGCGCGGGCGAAAGGCCAGCCGACCAACGCCACGACGATAAACAACACCAGCGCCGCCAGGAAGTTGATGCCGGGACCCGCCGCCATAAAGAACAGGCGCTGCCAGGGGTTGGCATCGAATACGCTTTTCGGGTTCTCGATGCCGCGTTCCTCGATCTCCTGGCGGTCGACGCTCATTTCGTCGTCAGACTTGGGACTCACAAAGTCCTCGCCATAAGGCCGCACAAAGCCGCCAATCGGCAGCCAGTTCAGCGAATAGATCGTGTCGCCTTTGGTGAACAAGATCGCGGCGCGCGGCGGAAAGCCGATCCCGAATTCAAGCACGGTGATGCCGCTGAGCTTGGCCGCGATGAAGTGCCCAAACTCGTGGATGATCACCAGCGGGATCAGGACCAGCGCGAAGGATGCGACGCCCAGTAGAAAGTCATTCATATAGTTATGCCTTTGTCAATTCAAGCAAACAGGGCGCTGAACAAGCACGCCCTTTTGTCGTTCGATGCCCTCATGTACGGGAAATTATAGCTATGCTGCACGCCAAGAGCAAGGGATAAGAAGCGCGTGGCACCAAATCTAATATCTATTTTATCATATCCGGCGGATTTTTTGGCGCTGTGGGGCGGGGGGCTTGTCGAAGCCGAATACATTGATGCGCCGCCCTTTCCGTTCGGCGAGCGCGATGGTGTGCGCGACAAACCGCACCGCGTCGTCCTGCTGGTTGAGGGGGATGGGGATGTCCATCGTCTGGCCGGTGATGGGCACGATCAACAGGTGGAAGGAGTACCCGGTGGTGTACAGCCGGTCCGGCGAACCGTCGCGGTTTTTGTCGGCGGACAGGAAGCCGGGCTGCATCCGCACGCCGACGCCGCCGATATCGCGCCATGCCAGGAAGTACACGTCTGTGTCGGCGTGGATGCTGCGCCGCTGGCGGATGCCCTCGTCGCTGACGATGTAAAGCTGCCCGTTGGGGGCCTGCCAGCCGATGATGCGCGGCGTGTCGTCGTGCTGGATCGTCTTGTAATGTGTGATCACGGCGTCCAGGGTGGTGTGGCAGCGCTGGTAGGTGTAGGGCGTGGTGGCGGTCAGGATTTCGGGATGCCGGCGGACGAACTGCCGCGCGCGCCAGCCGACAAACACCAGCAGCGCCGACAGTACCAGCGCAGAGAGACAGGCCGCGGTCATCATGGCCGGAAGTGTTCGGGCAGTACGTGCGTCTGGATAGTGTGGGCTGCCCCCGCCGCGCGCAGCGCACCGGCGATGGACTGCGCCTGATGGGGCGCGCCGAGCGCGATCATGTTGCCGCCGCGTCCCCCGCCGGAAAGCTTGGCTCCCCACGCCCCGGCATCCCGCGCCGCCTGGCACAGCCGGTCGAGTTGGTCCGACGATACCGTCAGTTCGCGCAGCAGGGCGTGGTTTTCGTCCATGAGCAGGCCCAGCGCGTCGATGGTGCCCTCTTCGATGGCCTGGCGGGCCACGCGCGCGATCGCACCGATCTCGGCAAAGATGGCCCCGATGCGCGCGGGGTCGGTCTCGTACAGCTTGTGCACGTCGCTGACCGCCAGGTGCGTCGGGCTGCTGCGCCCGGTGTCGGCCACGACCAGGGTGAAGGGATGCTGAATGTGGAACGTCTCGATGGGCTGGCCGCGCACGAAGTACACCGGCTGCTGGTAGACGATCACGGTGTTGTCGATGCCGCTGGGGGTGCCATGATGCCGCTTCTCAACCTCGTAGACCAGCGCGTTAAGCTGCTCATCGGCCAGCGGATGCCCCA
The DNA here is from genome assembly GCA_034437275.1 of Anaerolineae bacterium. Taxonomy (GTDB): domain Bacteria; phylum Chloroflexota; class Anaerolineae; order Aggregatilineales; family Aggregatilineaceae; genus TC-15. Next base: position 3,520 of record DAOTUD010000163.1, on the reverse strand, counting down.
GCGCCGCCGCCAGCGTCCGGATCAGCACCGTCGCCAGCGCCGCACCACTACCCAGCCCGCTGGCGATGGGGATCGTGGAATGGACGGTGAGCGTGAGGTCGGGCGGGGGGCAGTCCAGGGCGTGCAGTGTCACCTGGGCCGGATACCCCAGTGCATTATGCAGCGGATTGCTGGCGGGGTCGTGCTCCAGGGTGACGTGCAGCGTCTGGTCGATGTCCGGCGCGTGGATCGTCAGGCCGTTGCCTGGGGCGGCGTGGGCCGTGGCCTGCACCGCCGTCAGCGGGACGGCGATGGCGGGCTGGCCGTGCACGACAGCGTGCTCGCCGAACAGGATGATCTTCCCTGGTGCAGAGGCGGTGGCATGTTCCGTCATGATTCTCAGGTCACAGGTATAACAACATGCCCGCCACGCCAACCCACAGGATCACATCCAGCAGCAGCGGAATGTCCTTGAACAGCAGTTCGTCGGGAGCGCTGCCTTCGCCGCGCACGTGGATCAGGTACAGGTAGCGGAAGATACCGTACACGACAAACGGGATCGTGAGCAGCATCCGGTGGCCGTTGCTGCGGATGGTTTCGGCTTCGATGGTGTACAACATGTAGGTCAGCACGCTGCCGGTGGTGACCAGGCGCAGCATATCGTCCAGCAGCGGCAGGTTGTACTCTTTGTAGGTCGCGCGGTGGTCGGTGGCGTCGTCGGCGAGCATGATCAACTCTTGCCGCCGCTTGCCAATCGCCAGGAACAGCGCCAGCAGGCCCGCGCACACGTACAGCCAGGGCGAAAAGCTGCTGACCGTGATCACCACAATCCCGGCTTCGACGCGCAGCACAAAGCCCGCCGCAATGGCGAACACATCGAGCAGCACGACGTTCTTCAGCCAGAACGAGTACGCGGTGTGCAGCACCAGATAGCCGGCCAGCACGGCGGCCAGTTCCGGGCTGACGACGAGGCTCATGCCCAGTGCGATGGTCGGGAAAAGCAGCGCCGCCGTGATCGCCCACGCGACCGGCAGTTGGCCGGATGGCAGCGCACGGTGGCGTTTGCGCGGGTGCAGCCGGTCGCGCTCGATATCGACCAGATCGTTGACGATGTAGATCGTGCTGGCCGACAGGCACAACATCGCGAACGCGAACAACACGCGCGCCAGCGGTTCGGGGTTGGTAAGCTGCTGGTCGAACATGATTCCCGCGAAAACGAAGCCGTTTTTAGCCCACTGTTTGGGACGCATGGTGCGGATCAGGCCGCGCAGCGAAACGGGTAAGGTGGTCCAGAAGGTACGTAAGGTGGCATCCACAGTGTTTTTCTCGGTATAGTCTTCAGAGTTTCACGCTAGTTTACAATGATTGGCGTAAACGGGTTAACATCCAATGTGAATCATTGTACCAGTTTAGCATTTAGCGCAAGAATTGTCAGCAGGAGTAAGGTCGAGATGGCAGAGAAAGTGCGGCTGGATGTGTTGGTCGCGGCGCGTGGGTTGGCCCCCAGCCGCGAAGCGGCCCGCCGGTTGATCATGGCCGGGGAAGTGCGCGTGCGCGGCGAAATCCGCGACAAGCCGGGGATGCGTGTGCCGCGTGACGTCGCGCTGGAGGTTGAGCAGCCGCCGCGCTTCGTGAGCCGGGGCGGGGACAAGCTGGCGGGGGCGCTGGCCGCGTTTCCGGTGGACGTAGCCGGGCACGTCTGCGCCGACGTGGGCGCGAGCACCGGGGGATTTACCGACTGCCTGTTGCAGCACGGGGCGGCGCGCGTGTATGCGATCGATGTTGGCTATGGCCAGCTTGCCTATCGGCTGCGCACCGATCCGCGCGTGGTGGTGATGGAGCGCACCAACGCCCGCTATGTCGACGCGCTCGACGAGCCGGTGAGCCGGCTGGTGGTCGATGCGTCGTTCATCTCGCTGCGCCAGCTGCTGCCTGTGTTCCGCAACTGGCTGACTGCGGCAGCGGACGTGATCGCGCTCATCAAGCCGCAGTTCGAAGCCGGGAAACAGCAGGTCGGCAAGGGTGGAGTCGTGCGCGATCCAGCGATCCACCGCCAGGTATTGCACACGGTGCTGCGGGCCGCCCAGGACGTGGGTTATGCCGTGCGGGGCCTGATTCGCTCCCCATTGAAAGGCCCTGCCGGGAACGTCGAGTTTTTGGCCTGGTTATCGGTCGGGACGGACGTTCACGCGCCCGACCTGGAGGCCCTGATCGCCGCTGCTACTGGGCCGGCTGAGACATCAGATGCCTGATGGTTTGCTCGATGGCCTGGTAGCGGGCCGGTTTGGGCAAGAAGTCGTGACACCCGGCGGCTAAGGCGGCGGTCCGGTCGGCGGGCATGGCATATTCGGCCATCCCGACCACCTTTACGGATTTACACAGCGGGTGATGGCGCAGCATGCGCACCAGGTCCAGCCCCGCCGGTTGACGCCCGTTGTGCGGGCGCAGGTCGATAAACACGATGTCGGGGCGTTCGAGCGGGAGGGTTTCGATGGCTTCCTGGTCGGAAGTGTAGACCTGAAGCTGGTTATCGATCCCGCGCGCGCGCAGCAGCACCGTAATTTGCTCGAAGGTGAAGATGCTGTGTTGGTCGTTGTCTATATAGGTGATGTGTATCATGCTCAGTTCCGATTTTCCCCCACCGGAATATTTTCCATACCGTCTGTTGAAAAATAAACGGTTTCTTAACTAAGCATACCGCACATGTGAGCATGTTGGCAAGCAGATCGTCAAGTAGATCGTGTATAATTGATGCTGAATTGTGATCGGGGGTGGCAAAGGGGCTGTTATGCAGCAATGTCTAAATTGTGGCAAAGAGAATAAGTCTACCGAATCCTACTGTTATGCGTGTGGGCATATTCTGCCGTCGGCCTTGCAGGTGCCGGAAACGGCGCAGTTCGACGAGGTCTACGAGAATCTGGAACCCCGTCGGCGGTGGGGAACGGCGTATTTTTCACGGCAAGACCAATTGCAGCTCGCCTTCCGCGACACGGAGGAGAGCTTGCTGGTGGATATGCCAGAGCAGCTTGTGTTGGGCCGCGCGCACGATGGCCCGCCGGAGGATATGCCGGATGTTGACCTGGTGGACTATGGCGCGGTGGAGAAGGGGGTGTCGCGGCAGCATTTGTTGGTCACCCGCGAGGACGACACCATCGCCGTCACCGACCTGAACAGCGCGAACGGCTCGTTCCTGAACGGGCAGCGCTTGTTTCCCCACGATCCGCGCATTCTGCGGGACGAAGACGAGCTGCGGCTGGGGCGGCTGGTGTTTCAAGTGTCGTTTGTCTGAGAGCGTGTTATGAACTTACGCAGGCTGTTTACAGAGGATTGTTCCCGTAAGTTTTACCCCTCCCTAAATCCCTCCCCGTAAACGGAGAGGGCCTTGCGCCTCCCCCCTTTCTCCGCGTGCGGGGAAAGGGGTCGGGGGATAGGGGTAAAAAGTGCATACCAGCCTCTAGGCTGCCGGTTCGTCACCGACGACGGCCTGGACCGCCTTCTGACCTTCGGCCTCGTTCACGAACGACAGCAGCGTCAGGCCAAT
>DAOTUD010000162.1:0-7357 GCA_034437275.1 Anaerolineae bacterium | reverse complement strand
GGAGTCACAGCGCGCGCTTTTCCCCTCGCCCCTTATATGGGAGAGGGGACACCGCCCGCCAGGGCGGAGGGGTGAGGGCCAGCGGGTGAGGGCAAAACTGGACAGTAACTTCTGCCGACCTGTACTAGTTAAATTCAGGGCCGGAAGGGAATCTGCACGCGCAGACAGGTGCCCTGCCCTTCCTCGCTCTGGATGGAGAAGGTGCCGCCCAGGCGGCGCGCGCGCTGCTCCATGTTCTGCAGGCCGAAACTCTCCGGGTCCTTCATCATCGCCGGGGCGAAGCCGACGCCGTCATCCTCGACCGTCAGCACGAGCTTGTTGCCCACCTCGCGCACGGTGACCCACACCCGGCTGGCGTGGGCGTGCCGCGCGACGTTGGACAGCCCCTCGCGCACGATCTGCGTCAGCGAGTGGCGCTGCTTTTCGGTCAGGGTGCGCAGCGAGGCCGGCACATCGACCACCACCTCCACCCGCGCGAAATCGCGGAAGTGGCGTGCCAGGTTTTCCAGCCGCTGCTTGAAGGTGACCTGCTCTTCGCGGGCGCTGCGCAGGTTGCGGATGTAGAGCCGGATGTCTTCGATGATGCGGTTCAGGTCGGTGATGATGCCCTGGTATTGGGCTTCTTGTTCGGGCGTCATGGCGAACTGCCCGCGCATGATCTCCAGCTTCATCCCGACGGCATACACCGACTGGATCACGCCGTCGTGCAGTTCCATGCCGATGCGGTCGCGTTCGCGGCTGAGCGCGATCGACTGGAGCTGCTGGGAAAGCTGCGCGTTTTCGATGGCCACCGCGGCGTGATTGGCCAGCAGCGAGATCAGGCGTTCGTCGTCCTCGCTGAACGGCTCGCCGTCGATCGGGTCGGTCAGGTACAGGTTGCCCAAACGCTCGCCCCGGCTGATAATCGGTACGCCGAGAAAGCGGTGCATGACCGGGTGCTCGGAAGTGCCAAATCCGGCAGAGCGCGGGTCCTGGGTCAGGTCGTCGAGGCGGATGGGTTCGTCGGACTCGAGCACCGCGCCCAGCAGGCCGCGGCCTTCCGGCTCGGGACCGACGTGCTGGGCCATGCCGTTTTCCATCCCGGAGGTGATGAAGTTTTTGAGCTTGCCGTCTTCATCCGGCACACCGAGCGCGGCATAGCGGGCCTCGACCAGTTCGCGGGCAATATCGGTGATCGCCTTGAGCGTGCGCGGCAGGTTCAGGTCGCTGGTCACTGCCGCCGCCGCCCGGCTGAGGGCGTCGAGCATCGCCGCGCAGCGATCCGGAGTATTATCATGAGAGGACGAGTTCATTGTCACCACCACAATCCTGTACGAACTTACACATTTTATGTATATTTATAATGAAAATAGACACAAACACGTGATTTTAAGACTGGTTTTTAAACTGCCTCATTGTATAATCTGGAAAGGCGCTCAACTGGAAACTTTGACGAAACCCCATGCCGGAGAAACCTGTGACCCCATTACGCATATTGATTGTCGATGACCATGCCGTTGTACGAGCCGGACTGAAATCCCTGCTCGAACAGCAGCCCGACTTCACCGTCGTGGCCGAAGCCGAAAGCGGCGTCGAAGCCGTCCGCCAGGCCCAGGCCCACCAGCCCGATATCGTCGTGATGGACATCCGAATGCCGGGCGGTCTGTCGGGCATCGAAGCCTGCGAACAGATCAACGACGACCTGGACGCCACCAAAGTGATCATGCTCACATCCTATGCCGAGGACGAACTGGTGATGGACGCGGTCCGCGCCGGTGCCGTTGGCTACGTCCTCAAGCGTGTGGGCAGTACCGATCTGGTGGACGCGATCCGGACGGTCGGGCGCGGCGACGCCCTGATCGACCCCTCGATGACCAAAGCCCTGCTCGAAGAGGTGCGCGAAGCCGCCCAGGTCAAGGAAGCGTCGGCCTTCTCCGAACTCACGCCGCAGGAAATGCGGATTCTGGCGCTGATGGTCGAAGGATTGACTAACCGTGAGATCGCGGCCCAGTTGTTCCTGGGCGAAGGTACTGTCCGGAACTATGTCGGCAATATCCTGAGCAAGCTCCAGGTTTCCAACCGGGCCGAAGCTGCCGTGTTTGCCGTGAAAAACCACATCGAGCGCCATCTGCCGGCTGACGACGAACATTAACCCGGCAGTTCATCATCCGGCCACGCTCTTTTTGTCAACCAGCGCAGCACCGCCAGCACAAACCAGCCTAACGCGGTGGCACCCCCTGCCAGAATGTACAGCTTGGCCCCCGCGGCCAGGCCCACCATCGCCACAAACCAGATCGAGGCGGCGGTAGTTAGCTCGTGCACTTCCGACTTGCGGCGGACGATCACACCTGCGCCCAGAAACCCAATGCCGGTAATGACGTTGGCCGCCAGGCGCGCGGCGGACTGTTCGTCATACAACGCGGACGCCAGCACCATGACCAAAGCCGACCCCATGCCGACCATCATGTGCGTGCGGATGCCCGCCGGGCTGCGATGCCATTCGCGGTCCAGGCCGATCACCCCGGCCAGGACCAACGCAACTGCCATCGGAATCAGCGACTCAAGCTGCGCCTGTGCGCTCATCGGTCACACTCTAACGCCTTTTCCCCAACTCTTTCCCACTATAAACGCCAGCCCAGCGGCTCACTAGTGCTAAAGATCACGGTCATGTTTGGCAATCGGCACACGCCGGGGCGGAGGAGTGTATTTTGCAAGGTAGCAAAAAAATGAGGGGACACCGGGCGGTGTCCCCCAATAACGCGAAGCTGTCCCGCAGCGAGGCGGGATAGCAGGTGGCGGCTACTCGTCCCCGCTGGTGGTGTCCGGCTCGGCGAGGGGCGGCTCCGGCTCGTAATTCTCCAGCGCGCCAAAGCCGTTGCCCCCCGCCCCGAATCCGATGCGGCGGTGCGGCATCAGGTTGTCGCCGGTGTTCATCTGGTTGGACAGACTGCGCACGGACTGCATCAGCGTTTCCAGGTCGACCTGGCGCTGTTGGTTGTGGGCGGCCAGCATCCGCGCGTGCAGCGCCACTTCGCGCACAAACGCCCCGGTCTGCCCAACCATATACTGCACCGCCGCGCCGTGCTCCGCCTTCCACTGCGGCCCCATGTAGTGCGCCAACATCTGCCGGGCCAGTTCCTCGTTTTGGATGGGCGGGATCACCAGGATGCGGTCCATGCGCCCCGGGCGCTTGGCGATGCGCTCGTCGATGACTTCCGGGTAGTTGGTGGTGGCCAGCAGCAGCGCCCCGCGCGAGTTGTTGGGCGACTCCAGCCCGTCGAGCACGTTGAGGATGCGTGCCTTGTCGTCCTTGCGCAGGTAGACGTCGATCTCCTCGACGATCAGCAGCACGGGATACCCGGCGTTGGCGACGACGTTCAGCGCGTGGTGAATCTTGTGGAACGACGCGCCGTCGTCGTCTGCGCCGGAGACGTAGACCACGACCCGCTTCTTCTTGAGCGCCAGCTTGGCCATCGCCGCGCAGAGCATGGTCTTCCCGGTGCCCGGCGGCCCGACCAGCAGCAGCTTACGGAACGGGGCCAGGTTCAGCTCCTGGTAGATCGACACCCCGTCCTTGAAGAACGCTTCCATGTCGGAGTACAGGTCGTCTTTGATGTGCGGCGGCAAGATGACCGCGTCCCAGTCGACGGTCGGCTTGAAATAGGCGTTGGTGCCGCCGATAATGTACACGTCCTGGCGGCGGGTGGGGCGGCGCACCGCTTCGTTGCACAGCGACTCGAAGTGCACCCACGACGCGAGGTGATCCAGCGGGACGAGCGCGATCGCAACGATGTTCGGATCGTCGTCGCGGTAGTACGAACTGACGTACAGTACGTCGTAATCCCCGTCGGGGTGCTCGAAGGTGAACATAAACGCGCCGACCGTCTCCCCCAATACCGGCTTGCGCCGGGGGACGACGTACTCGCTGATCGAGATCACTTCCTCACACGCGAGCTGCTCCATGGCAATGTAGTACGACTTGCCCCGCAGCCGGCGGCGCGGCTTGACCCGCGACTGGGCCACGCGGTTCCCACAACTTTCGGAGGCCCAGAGCAACTGGTAAGGTTCGTCGCCGTGTCGTTTTTCCCATTCTTCCTGCGCCCACAGGGCCAGGCGTTCGTACCGCATCATCCGCTTTTCCGAAGCCATATCATCACCCAACCGGTTCCCAGCCAACAGTTTCCTACGCAACATTGATGAACGGCGACCCATAGCTATCCTTTACTTTCTTTGGTTTCTCTGAGCTAATTGTAACATGCAACCCCACAAAACACAGCGTTTGCACAGATTTTTAGTACTGGCGTTCTATCCCCTACTCTAACACAGCCCGGAGCGCCCGCGCGCTGATCGGCCCTTCGCGCAGCACGCGCAGCTCGTCGCCGGCCAGCGTGACCACCGTCGAGGGCACCCCGCCCGCACACGCGCCCCCGTCCAGGTACAGCGCGACGGCAGCGTTCAGGTAGCGGATCGCGGCCTGGATGGTGCAGGCCGGGGGCTCGTCGGAGCGATTGGCGCTCGTCACGGCCAGCGCGCCGCCCGCCGCAGCGATCAGCGTCCGCGCGAAGGTGTAATCCGGCACCCGCACGCCGACCGTCGGCAGCGTGGACAGGTTCGGCGGCAGGTCGTCGCGTTTGGGCAGCACCAGCGTCAACGGGCCGGGCCAAAAACGGTCCGCCAACCGCTGCGCCCAGTCCGGAAAGCTGCGCGCCACCTGGCTCACTGCGTCCGGCGCGGCCAGCAGCACCGGGATCGCCTTTTCGATGGCGCGTTTTTTGGCGGCGTAAATGCGCTCGATGGCGGCTTCGTCCAGCCGGGCCGCCACCCCGTACACGGTATCGGTGGGGAACACGATCAGTTGATCGGACTCCAGTGCGGCAGCGGCCAGCGCCGGCGCTTCGGGAAAGTCAATCGAGATAATGCGCGCCATGTCTATTCGTGCCCCCTCTCAATGCACACAATGCGGTCATGTCCGGCGTAATCCTGCTCGACGCAGATCGTCGCGCCGGGAAACGCCGCCGCCGCCAGCGCCCGCACTGCTGCGCCCTGCCCCGCGCCGACCTCCAGCGCCAGGAAACCCCCGGCGGTGAGTACCTGCGGAGCCTGCGCCAGCAGCCACCGGATCACGTCCAGGCCATCCGGGCCGCCGTCCAGGGCAAGCGCCGGCTCGTGGCAGGCGACGTCCAGGTCGGCCAGGTCCGCGCGCGGAATGTAGGGCAGATTGGCGACGATCAGGTCGACGGGCTGCGCGGCCTGGAGCAACGGCTCCAGCACATCGCCCTGCACCACCGTGATCGCGACGTTGTGCCGCGCCGCGTTCTGCCGGGCGATGGCCAGCGCCGCCGCCGACACATCGACCGCCCACACGCGCGCCGCGCGCAGATGCGCCGCCAGGGTGATTGCCAGCGCGCCGCTGCCGGTCCCCACGTCGACGACGCGCAGCCCAGCCCGGTCGCCCGCCCACGCGCGCACGCAGCCGATCAGGTGCTCGCTTTCCGGGCGTGGAATCAACACATCGGGCGAAACGATGAAGTCGCGGTCATAGAACGCGCGATGACCGGTCAGGTAAGCGACCGGCGTCCCGGCGGCCCGCTGCTCGACCAGTTCGCGGAAATGCACGGCCTGCCCCGGCGTTAACTCGCGCTCCGGGTAGGCGACCAGCAGCGCGCGGGCGACCCCCGTCACGTGCGCCAGCAGGAGCGCGGCGTCCAGTGGTTCGCTGTGTGCGGCTCCGGCCAACACCTCCCGCGCCCAGGCCAACGCCTCCCCCACGTCCCGGATCATCCGGCTTCGATGGCTTGCAGCCGTTCGGCCTCTTCGCGGGTCGCCAGTTCGTCGATGAACTCGTCCAGGTCACCATCCAGGATGGCGGACAGGTGGTGGCTGCTCATCCCGATGCGGTGATCGGTGACGCGGTTCTGCGGGAAGTTGTAGGTGCGGATTTTCTCGCTGCGGTCCCCGGAGCCAACCTGCGAGCGCCGGTCGGCGTCCTGCGCGCTGCGGATCCGTTCCTGCTCGATATCGTACAGCTTGGCGCGCAGGATCGACATCGCGCGCGTCTTGTTCTGGAGCTGGCTGCGCTCGTCCTGGCACGCGACCACGATCCCGGACGGCAGATGCGTGATGCGGATCGCCGTCTCGTTCTTCTGCACGCTCTGGCCGCCGGCCCCGGCGGAGCGGTAGGTGTCGATCTGGAGGTCGTTGGGGTTGATCTCGATCTCCACGTCGTCGATCTCGGCCAGCACCGCGACCGTCGCGGTCGAGGTGTGGATGCGGCCCTGGCTTTCGGTGACAGGCACGCGCTGCACGCGGTGCACGCCGCTTTCGTACTTGAGCCGCGAATAGGCCCCCCTGCCGCGCACCTCGAAGATCACTTCCTTGAAGCCGCCGACGCCGGTCTCGTGGCTGCTGACAGTTTCCACCTTCCAGCCCTGGCCTTCGGCATAGCGCGCGTACATGCGGAACAGGTCCGCCGCGAAGATGCCGGCCTCGTCGCCGCCCGCCCCGGCGCGGATCTCGACGATGACGTTTTTGTCGTCGCGCGGGTCTTTGGGCAGCAGCATCCGCCGCAGCCGGTCTTCCATACCCGGCAGCAGCGCCTCGATGCGGGCGATCTCCTCGCGGGCCAGTTCGGCCATGTCGGGATCGTCCAGCAGCGCCTGGGCCTGCCCCAGCTCGTCGATGGCCTGCCGGTAGCGGCGCGTCAGCGCGACGATGTCTTGCAGTTCGGCGCGCTCCTGGGCGTATTCGGCCACTTTTTCGTAATCGTTGACGTTGGCCGGGTCGGCGATCATGCGCTCGAGTTCCTCGTAGCGCGCCTCGACCCCGGCGAGCTTGTCCAGTAATGTCGTGTCTACCATTGCTAACCTCATTAGAAAAGCCCCAAACCGGGGGCTTATCATCAAACCTGATTGGCGCGATTATACCACAAAACGGCCCGGCGGCGGGATGGCGGGGTTTGACGGGCGCGCGCGGTCCGCGCATAATAGGGTACCCAGTTCCGTAAGCCGCCGTGCACGTGGGGGGGAGTCATGTCGCGCATTTTCATTTCCTACAGCCGGGCCGACCGTCAATTCGTGGACGAGATTGTGCCGCTGCTGCGCCGGATGTACGGCCACGACAGCGTGTGGTTTGATGACGACATTCACGGCGGCGTCGACTGGTGGGCGATGATCCTGCGTGAGGTCGCCAGGTGCGATCTGTTCATCTACCTCGTCTCGAACGACTCGCTCGCATCACTGTACTGCCAGGCGGAATTCCGCGAAGCGCTGCGCCTGCAGAAGCAGTTCCTGCCGGTGATTGTACGCCCCAAGACCGAGTATCCGGGCGATGTCGCACCTGACCTGGAACCGCACCTGCGCCAGACACAGTTTGTCGATCT
>DAOTUD010000161.1:0-7798 GCA_034437275.1 Anaerolineae bacterium | reverse complement strand
TCCCTCCTGTGATGGTCGTGGGGGCGCGTCGTGCGCCCCCTGTAGCTTAACATTACTCCATGTGGTCTAGCCACTCGGCATCGAGTCACATCGGCGCGTCCTGGCCGTCCAGGCGCACCAGGTAGTTCTCCGGGATCGGCACGAAATCGTGCACAATCCCGCTGCGCCCGGTCAGGTACGCCCAGCGCGCCGGCGGTTGGTCGTTGACGCGCACCCGCGTGCCCTCAGCGAAGCGCGGCTCGGCGCTGTTGACGAAGCCGAAGCGCAGCTCGAGGTGCGGATCGCGGGCGTCGTAGGTGTGGCCCATGTGGACCACCAGCGCCTTCGTCATGCGCGTGAGTTTGTCGACCACCTGGATCATCCGCCGCTGGGCGTCCTGGTAGTCGCCGGGTTTGTAGCCCTGGCGCAGGGTGAAGCTGCCGTCGCGATGGCAGATCAGGGCGTCGTGGGTGATCTCGAAAAAGTTCAGCAAAGTCAGCATCTGCTTGCGGGAAATCGTGTCGTAGTTCATAATATCCTCCTGTGGCGGCGGGGCTGTCGATCCCGACCCCGCCGCTGGCCACTCCTCTGGGGGTGGCTTTTTTACTCCTCGTTACCGTTGAGCATGGTGATCAGTTCGTCGATGTTGCCCGGCTGGCGACCCAGGTACCAGTGGTCGCTGCGCGCGCACATCGTCAGCGTGGGGAGCACGTAGCTTTCCGCGTAGTCGCTGATGCCGGTGTCGCCGATGGCGTCTTTGATCAGGCGGATGGCCTGGTCAATTGATTCGCGGGCGTCTTCGAGCAGCTCGATGCGCTCGTCGAGGTCCATCCCGCCGTCTTGGGTGTACTTATCGTTCGTCATCTTGCGTTTGTCCTTTCGCTTCGTGGGGCGGTGTATCCGCCTCTCTATCTTGACTACATCATACGACATCATACGTATGCTGTGACCACCAATAATTGGTGGTCCGGTGACGCCCGGTCGGCCCTCGGTGAAATCGGGCGGCGCGTGCGCGGTTTGCACGAAATCGTGCGATAGGCGATACTATGTCCAGGCGGCGGGGCCTCCGATACTGTCCCCACCGCCGGGCCGCTCCCCAGGGGGCGGCTTTTTCTATGCGCGATCCTTCAGCTCGTCGCGCAGGTCCTCGATCTCGCGCAGCGCGTCTTTCACCAGGCGGTAGGCCTGATCCAGCGCGTCCTGCGCCTCGTCCAGCCGGCGCAGGTGCTGCCGGGTGCGCAGCGTGTCGGGGTTGTACTGGTCCAGGTGCGGCGTCGGACCGTGTCGCAGCCCGACCCAGCCGTTAGACTTGTACTGGCGGTGAGGCCATTCGCAGCCGTAGACCAGCATCTCGACGCGCGCGCGGCTGGCCGGCGTCGGGTCGTAGGTGCGGTCGGTGCTGCCGGTGCGGTCGTCGCGGCGCGCCCGGTGCGGGCGGTCGATGGTCACCCGGCCATCGTCGAAGCGGTAAAACAGGTCGGCGCGGTCGCGGAGATTCGGGTAGTTCTTCATGATTCTGCTCCTTTTGCTTCGTGGGGCGGTGCATCCGCCCTCTAGCTTGACTACATCATACGACACGATACGTATGCTGTGACCACCAATTATTGGTGGTCACTTGAGTCCGGGCGCGTTACTCGTGCTCCAGGCGGTAGCGCAGGCGTTTGGCGTGCTCCAGCGCGAGCTGCAGGTAGCCGGCAATGTAGTCGACGGTGGTGTCGTTGCTCAGCCCGGCGTCGTCGCTCAGCTGCGTGAGTTCCTGGTGCAGGGCTTCGATGCGCGTGATGGCGTCGGCGTTGACCTGGCGCAGCGCGGCGCGTTCCTGCTGGCTCAGCTGGTCGAGGCTTTCGTATGTGTCAAACATGATCTGTTCCTTTTGGTGCGCGGGGCGGTGCATCCGCCCTCTAGCTTGACTACATCATACGACATCATACGTATGCTGTGGCCACCAAAGTTTGGTGGTCCGGTGGAAACGAGGCAGATTACGGCGGGTGAGGGGTTGTTTGAGCCGGAACATGAGCTTAGCCCAGACGTTCAATGCCCGGCAGCTTTCCTGTTATAGCAATTCTGATTACAATGAACACTGTGAAACTGCTGCATCTCTGGAGGGGAAGGACATGACGGAGAACTACAACGCGCCGCATTATACGCTGGCCGCAGTCAAACGCATCTATGATGATTTGCCCGATCTGGTGGGGCGCGATGAGTGGGGCACGCTCCGCCCCCAAATTGACGAGCACATCGCCCAACTTGAAGCCCAACCGAACAATCTACTCGCGGCCACACAACTCCGCAGCCTGTTGTGGCCGCACACAGCAGCGAACCAGCGCCTCACCGGCGAAATGCAGGTGCAGGAGGTCATCAGCCGGAATATCGCTGGCCCACTGCGCGACATTGCCAGCAGCCTGGGCTTTGATCCGGACACCGTCGATGGCTTGAGCGCCGCTGCCTACGCCCGGCTGGAGTGGGAAGCCGACCCGGCGACAATCCCCGCGCCGGATGACGACCTGAGCCAGCGCACAGTGACGTTCAATCAGGGGCCGGTGGGCGAGGCCAAAAGCGTCAAGCTCAAGAACATGCGCCTGGACCTGGGCGATTTCACGCAGATTGCCGCCGGCTTCGTGACGACCGGCTTCGACATTTTGGACAAACCGCACCCGCTGCTGATTGCCGCCGGGATTCTGTTGACGGTCAATGCCCTGCATGGCGCGATGAAAATCGAGCTTTCCGAGCAAGAGGCGAGCGTGTTCTGGGGCATGATCCAGGCCGGCGAGCGCGACCTGACCGAAGCCGCCATCCTGACCGCAACCAATGCCGAGCGCGAGAAGTACGGATTGCCCGCCTTGAACGACACCCAACTGCGTCACTCGCTGAGCAGGCTGGCGCAGATCAAGAGCATCGCGCAAACCGGCGACACCTATCGCATTATCGAGAAATACACGGTTAAGGATTAGCCATGCCGAATTCATTTTCAGAAAAAACCCAGCTTACCTGTCCGCAGACCAACCAGCCCTTCGAGTTTGAAGTCTGGCTGATCATCGACCGCGACGAGCACCCCGACTTGATCGAAAAGGCGAGGGCGGGCGAACTGCACACGGTTGTCAGCCCGTATACCGGGGATGAACTAGGCGATCTAGATGCGCCTCTGCTCATCTTCCAGCCGAACCACACGCCGCCGCTGTTCTTCTCGCCGGCAGAGCAGACCACACAGGAGCAAGACCAACAGCAGGCAGCGGGACTGGTGCAGCAGTTGCAGCAAAATCTCGGTGATCGCTGGCAGGATGCATGGGTGCAAGACGGCCTGCCCGGCGTGCAGCGGCAAATGCTCTCAATTGCCCTGAGCGATGATCCTCAAGCTGCCCAGCGACAACAACAAGAGGAGATGCAGGCCGTGCTGGAGGAATTGAAGGCCGAAGACCCTGAAGCATATGAACGCATGATGCAGTTGCAGGCCGCCATGCAGCGGCTGGCTCAGAGCGACGATCCCGAAGCCGAAATGGAGCAGATCAAAGCTGAAGACCCAGACCTGCATCAACAGATCATCGAACTGATGCAGGCGATGGAAAACCAACCGCAGCAGCGTGGCGGTGTATCCGATGACCTGCAAGCCATCCTGCAGGAACTGAGCCAGCCAGCCCGCGATGCGCGCGACATGCAGCACCGGGTGGACTTATGTCGACAAGCCCTTGATTTACTGCCCAAAGAAGGCAATGAACAGCTTTGGGCGACATTACAAAATGAGCTTGCCAACAGCCTGGCACAGAATCCACTTGGAGACCGAAAAGACAACCTGGAGCAGGCCATCCACCACTACCAGCAGGCGCTGGAGGTGAGAACCCGCCAGGCGTTTCCAGCCGATTGGGCGATGACCCAGCACAACCTGGCGAATGCGTATTCCGATCGGATTGCGGGCAGTCGGCGTGAGAACCTGGAGCAGGCCATCCACCACTACCAGCAGGCGCTGGAGGTTTATACCCGCCAGGCGTTTCCAGCCGAGTGGGCGATGACCCAGAACAACCTGGCGACTGCGTATTCCGATCGGATTGCGGGCAGTCGGCGTGAGAACATCGAGCAGGCGATCCACCACTACCAGCAGGCGCTGGAGGTGTATACCTGCCGGTCGTTTCCCGTGGAGTGGGCAGGAACGCAGAACAACCTAGCGGCTGCGTATAGCAATCGCATCGTGGGGGCACGCCGTGAGAACATCGAGCAGGCCATCCACCATTATCGGCAGGTGCTTGAAGTGTATACCCGCCAGGCCGACCCGGAACGATGGGCGGCAACCCGGAACAATCTGGCGACAGCATATTATTCTCGCATTGCGGGGACGCGCCGCGAGAACATCGAGCAGGCGATCCACCACTACCGCCAGGCGCTGGAGGTGAGAACCCGCCAGGCGCTCCCTGCCGATTGGGCGATGACCCAGCACAACCTGGCGACTGCGTACGTGGATCGCATCGCGGGGGCGCGGGGTGAGAACCTGGAGCAGGCCATCCACCACTACCGCCAGGCGCTTCAAGTGTATACCCGCCAGGCGGACCCGGAACGATGGGCTGCTACCCAGAACAATCTGGCGACGGCGTACGTGAATCGCATCGCGGGGGCGCGCCGTGAGAACCTGGAGCAGGCCATCCACCACTACCAGCAGGCGCTGGAGGTTATACCCGCCAGGCGTTTCCAGCCGATTGGGCGATGACCCAGCACAACCTGGCGAATGCGTACTGGGATCGGATTGCGGGCAGTCGGCGTGAGAACCTGGAGCAGGCCATCCACCACTACCAGCAGGCGCTGGAGGTTTATACCCGCCAGGCGTTTCCAGCCGATTGGGCTGCCACCCAGAACAACCTGGCGAATGCGTATCGAAATCGGATTGCGGGCAGTCGGCGTGAGAACCTGGAGCAGGCCATCCACCACTACCAGCAGGCGCTGGAGGTGAGAACCCGCCAGGCGTTTCCAGCCGAGTGGGCGATGACCCAGAACAACCTGGCGAATGCGTATCGAAATCGGATTGCGGGCAGTCGGCGTGAGAACCTGGAGCAGGCCATCCACCACTACCAGCAGGCGCTGGAGGTTTATACCCGCCAGGCGTTTCCCATTGAACACCGGGATACGCTCAAAAATCTTGTGCTGCTCTACTTCAGTGAGCGACGCTGGTCAGAAGCTTATCAAACCGCGCAAGACGCCATCGCCGTTGGGGACGATATCTTCGCCGCTGCCATTGGCGATGCCGGGCGGCTGGACGCTATCAAACAAACCGGGCCCTTGTACGTGCGGGCGGCCTACAGCACCCTGCAATTGGAGAAACCTGGCGACGCGCTGGTCCAGCTCGAAGCCGGCAAAGCGCGGCTGCTGGCTGAGGCGCAGTCGCTGGGTGATGCCAACCTGGCTCAGCTCGACAGCGAGGAACGCGACCAGCTTGGCGCACTGCGCGAGCGCATCAGCGACCTGGAATACGAGTACCGTCTGCCAGCTGACCATCCCGCCCGCCGCAATGAACGTGAGATCAGCCGCGAGTTGGGCGAGGCACGCGCCGCTCTGCGCGACCTGATCGACGAATTGCGTGATACATATCCCGGCTTTATGCCGGAAGGCCTGCCGCTGGACGACCTGCTCGCGCTCATCCCAGCGGATGGGGCACTGGTCGCACCGCTGTTCACGTCGGAAGGGAGCGCGGTCTTCGTCGTGCCGGGCGGTACGTCGCGTGTCACGGCTGAGCATGTCATCATGCTGGATGATTTCACGCTGGATGATCTGCAAGCGATTACGCGCGAAGCGGATGATGCCCCTGGCTGGCTGCGCTATTACGTGGATTATCGCTTCGGCCAGGCGGGTGTCCAACTCCTGTTCGACGGCATCGAAGACGTGACCCGCCGCCTGTGGGATGCCGTTGTCGGCGAAATTCACACCAGGTTGCAGGCGTTCGGTGTCCAGCGGGTGCTGGTCATGCCGCAGGGGGATACCAACCTGCTGCCGCTGCACGCGGCCTGGCGCGAGGTGGATGGGGAGCGACGTTACCTCATCGACGACTACACGATCACCTACACGCCGTCGATGGTCGCGCTGTCGAACGCCAGGCGGAAAACCTCGGTCGGGACGGGCGCGCTCGTCGCCGGGGTGAGCGACTATGACCAGATGAACGACCTGCCCAACACTCGCGCCGAAGCAGAGAGCATCGCCGAGTTGTTGACTGCCGATCCCCTGCTGGATGCGGCGGCGTCGGTCGAAGCGGTCGGGGCGGGCGCGGCAGGCAAAGCCTACCTGCACCTGGCGTGTCATGGCGGCTTCGGTTGGGGCGGAAATGCGTTCGCGTCCGCGCTCTACCTGGGGAACGATGAAGCCCTGCCACTGCCGGAGATCATGGCCCACCTCGACCTGGATCAGGTCCAGTTGGTCGTACTCTCGGCCTGTGAGACGGGCATCGTCGATTTCCGCGATGCGCCGGATGAGTTCCTGGGGCTGCCCGCCGGATTCATGCAGGCCGGGGCGTCGGCGGTGGTCAGCAGCCTGTGGACGGTCGAGGATCGCAGCACGGCGCTGCTCATGGAGCGCATGTACAGGAACATGCTGGAGCAGTCGATGGAGCCGGCCCAGGCGCTGCGTGAGGCGCAGTTCTGGCTGCGCGAGGCGACGGCGAAGGATATCGGCGCGTATTTCCAGGCATATCTGCATCCGCGCCTGAGCCAGGAAGACGCTGCGGATGCGTTCACGGCGATCATCCAGCGGTTCGAGCCGGACGATAAGCCGTATTCGCATCCGTTTTACTGGGCGGCGTTCACGTACAATGGGCTGTAGTGGTGCTTTCTACGGCCACACGGCCCGCGCGGCCAGCGCTGGCGGGCACGGGAAGTGCCCATCCTCGGTGATGGCCCCGACCTGCGCCTCGACCGCTGCGCAGGCGTCGTTTTCCAGCGCCGGCCAGTTGGCCGCCCGCTCGACTTCGTATTTATACGCGGCCACCTGGCGGTAGCGGGCCACGATGCAGTGGCCCTTGTCCACTACAATGATCGGCAGATTGTCTTCTGGAATGACTCCGGGTATTATGGTCAAGCTTCACCCCTTTATGGGTTCAGGTGGAGGGCGTATCTCTTGGCGGGGACAGGCCCTCCACCGCTTCGTTTTAGAAGGTTACTCGTCTGTGTCGTCACCGCGTGCACGCCGAATCGCGTCCAGTGTACGCGCGAGCGCTGCTTCAGAATTGGCATTCAGGTGACGCTGCCAGGCCAGGTTGGCCCGTGACCAGCGCCAGCCGTTGGCTTTCAAAATGTCGCGGATGGCGGCGGGCGGCTTGCCATCGAAGACCAGCCGCAGCCGGTTGTCCTCGGTGCTGCGCACGACCGTCACGCCCGGCAGGACTTCCTCTTCTTCGTCGGGGCCACGCTGGGCCGCCTGGGCACGCAGCTCATCCACGCGCTGCTTCATGCGCCGGATGTTGGCGTTGTTGTTGCGCAGCGCGTAGGGCGGGAACCCGCGCCGGCGGGCGAAGTCTGGCTTCCACAGTTCGCGTGCCTGCTGGCGCGTGAAGCCGAGCTCCTGCAACTCCATGATGGCCGGCAGATCATTGTCGCCGTGCTTGTGGATGATCTTGTTGGCCGCGCGCATCCGCGCCTGCTCCTGCTCCGCCGCCGCGATCTTCTCCAGCAGCTTGACCACCGCCAGCGGGTCGTCGCTGCTGATGGCCGTGTTGCTGGCCGCCGCTTCGGCCTTGTGCGCCTGGCGCTTGGCCTGTTGGCCGGTTTCGTAGGCTTTGCGGTGTGTGTTCTCGATGCGCTGGCGGTAGTTGCGGTCGCGCTGTTCGCTGTGGTGGCCGACCAGGATCGGCTGG
>DAOTUD010000160.1:0-17330 GCA_034437275.1 Anaerolineae bacterium | reverse complement strand
TTAAAGCAAAAGTGCTGGCGTTTATCGAGTATTTCAATCGCACGATGGCAAAGCCTTTCCGTTGGACTTATCAAGGCAAGGCGCTTGCCGCTTAACCATTGGCTCATTTGAGCCTCACTGTACTAGGCAAAGCAAATGGGGTAATCTGAGGCAAACGGATTTGAAGAAGGCATGCAATACCGCCAAACCCCAACCGACGCGCAGCGTTGTGCTCGATTGTATCGAGCAAGACTGTCCCCATTGCGGGGAACCAATGTGGATCGATTACGAAAACTACCGCACCCTGTGACCATGACGGAAGTGGTGCGCCTCAGACTGAAAGTACGGCGTTGTCAGAACACGAACTGCCCGCGTCATCACAAGCCATACCGACCGGAATCCGAAGAGGGATGGGCACTGCCCAAGCATGAATCGTTTATTTTGCCGCTGTAGTTTTTTTGCTGCGTCTGGGGTTGTGGCATTGCGGCAGCAGGCGCTGGTTGGGAAGCGCCATCGGATACCAGGGTTTGTTCAGTCCAATCCAATGCCCGCCAACAGAAACAAAACGCACCTTTCCTTTTTTCCAGTTAAACGGCTGAAGCAACGCAGGTTTATCGATATAAAAGGTAACTTGCTGCTCAGCCAGTGATTTTGTCTTGGCGTCTAGTGCTTGTTATATAGGTGCACGTTCTGGTTGGTCATTCCGATGCCGTCTGATCACGACGGTACTGCTGCGGGTATGTCAAGTCGACTTTGAGCTCACGAAGGTAGCGTTCGCTGCCCCGCGTTTCGACGACCTGAGTCGATATGCCAAGCTCAATGTCGAGTTCGGCCAGCAGAGGGATGCAATCCACATGGAATTCCAGGATGTCCTGCTCCGTGTGGAGGACATAGTCTTCACAGCCTTTTCGCTTGAGACGTTGCAGCACAGGTTGGACGTCATCACCGAATGCTTTGGCGGATTTGTAGAAAAAATCCTGTTCCGAAAAGCGCAAGTATCCCGGAACCGGCTGATTGAAATTCTGGTTATATAGCTGCGCGGTGAACTTATTTTCCAGCGAGCAGTAGTGCACACCCATCCGGAGCCCCTGGTCCAACGCAAAGTCCAGCAGGTCAAGAGACGCCAGCTCGCTGCCGGCAATGGGCAGACCGCTGGCATACCAGTAGTTGTACAACACTTTATATGGGCGTGGTTTGATCGCATAGCCCCGCTCATTGAACGGCTCCGGGTCTACCAACGGGTAGCAAAACTCCAACAGGTTGATGCTCGAAATCCCGATCGCGTCCAGTTCGCACAAAAGATCACACAGTTCGGGCAGCTTATCGGGCTGTACCGGCATTTCGACCATCACGGAGGGGATGAAATCGACGGCGCGGCGGATGCGGTCCAGGGTGTGGCGGTGTCCCGCCTCCAGATCGTACATGCGGATGCTGAAGCGGATTTCTTCGAGGCCCGCTGCTTGCAACGCAGCGAGGGTTTCATCGTCGGTGTGGTCGCCGCAGGTATACAGGCGTTTGTGGATGTTCGGGTGCTGGTGGCCTGCATGTTCGAAGAAAGTGATCACGTCGGACTTATGCAGCAGTGGCTCGCCGCCGGTTACCGCGAGATGGGTCAATCGCCGGTGGTTCTCATAAATCTGGTCAAGCTCGCGGATGATATCGCGTTTGTGATGCTGGTAGTAATCGTAATTTTCCTGGTTGGGGTTGAAGCAGAAATAACAGTCGCGATGGCACTTGAGCGAGACGAAAAACGTCTCGCTGCCTACACTATCGCGGCAGACGATACACGCCGGCGATATACTGTTAATGTAGATGCTTTTGTCGGCGTTGCGGAATATCGCGCCGCGTTCTTTGAGCGCCTTTCGTTTGGCCGCAACTTCATCACTGTCATCCTGGGCTGCGATGCTGATGCCCAGGCCTCGAACTTGCTGCATAAAATCTGCATAGATATCGAGGTACATGGTGGCATAGGCAGCCAAAGCAGGGTTCTTGATTCGGGGCAGCGTGTCTGGTGTGATGTCAATGAGCATGGTGGGTGCCTGTTTTCAGATGGAAGGTATCGGGGACGCTGTGCGCGCCCCCGATGGATTGCGTCGGTCCGGTGCTACGTAAAGATACCCACGCCGACCTTCGAGGCGTAGAAGACAAACCGTCCCAGCACTTCGGCAATGAGCACCAACGCGAACGCAGCGTAAGCCACGTTCCCGGCAACTTGTAGCTTGCCGGGACTGCTGGCATTCCAGTAGAGGAAGCCACCCAGCAGAGCTGCACCGATGAAGACGAACAGCAGTCGCAAAGCAAACACGACGCCGTAGTCCTCGATGATAACGCGGGCGCTTTCTTGCGCTGCCCCGGTGTCAGCGGACAGATCGGCGAGATAGAGCGGTTGGACGACGAACTCGATGCCGACCAACACGATAGCCGCGATTGCAATGCCGCGCAGCGCGCCGCGCACCAGTGAACACTGCACGCCGCCTTCTTCACAGCCCGACTCATCGCGGCGCTGCATATAGCTGTAGTTTACCACGTAAGCGGTGCCAACAGCCAGCGATCCCAACAAGAAGGTCGTCACGAAGAACGAGATGGGGGTTGCAATCGTATCCCAGGCGGGCACGGTCCGTAGCATATAGATTTGTGCCATGCTGTAGACGAGGGCCAACCCAATGATCGCCGCTACCCAGGCAACAGCATTGCGAATTGCTGGCGTGGCGATCTTCCGCCACTGCATCCCGGCGAAGATACCGCCGGCGACGATGAACAACACGTTGAACACAATCTCGCGGCTGAGCCAGGACGAACTAAAGTTGGTCGCAGCTTTGTAGGCGTTTACCGGATCGCCGAGATGGAAAAGTGACGCCAGTGTCCCGAGGACCAGGAGTGGTCCAATGGCCAGCAGCGCCCGGTCACTCATGCGGTCGGCCTCTTCTACGCCCTCTTTGCGAGCGGCGAAGAAGTGAACGATGCCCATCACGATGAAGGAACCTACGCCAAGCTGCCCGAGAATCGTGAATAGTACAAGTGCCCAATCACGCACTTCCATGAGTTAGATTTCCTCCTCGTTAGCTATATACGCGCCGGTATCCGCCCCTAACACCGCTTGTGGGTGCGGGGTGATCACAATCGCTGGTTCAGTGAGCGATGGATCGGGCAGGGGATAGATGTTTTCGACATTGTCATACTTGGCTTTAAGCTCTTCCAGTTCGCCGAAGTCCAGCACGCGCATCGGGCAAGCCGCGACACAGGCCGGCGGCAATCCCTGGTCGATGTTATCCACGCAGAAATCGCACTTGCTCATCTTCCCTTTGTCGGACTGGTATTGTGGGGCTGCATAGGGGCAGGACCACTCGCAGTAACGACAGCCGATGCATTTATCTTCGTCGATCAGGACGATCCCATCGTCGCGTTTGGTGATCGCCTCGGTGGGGCACACTTCCATGCAGATCGGTTCTTTGCAGTGGTTGCAGGCGATGGACAGCGAGTAGTTGACGATGCTGTGTATCCAGGTATCGCCCTGTTTGATCCAGTCACCGCCCTGGACATCGACTACCCGACGCCAAAGGATCCCGACTTCCAGATCATTGTCATCTTTGCACGCAATCTGGCAGGCTTTGCAACCAGTGCACGCACTTTGGTCATAATAGAAGGCCATCTGATTTGCCATCTTTGTATTCCTCCTAAGCCTTCTCTACTTCAACAAGATTTGTATGCTGGGCTGTTCCCTTGGCGAAGGGGCTGGGCTGGAATGAAGTCAGCACGTTGATACAACCACCTTCATCGACGCCATTACCATTGGGCTTATACCACGCGCCCTGCGGGAGATCGACCACACCCGGCATGATGCGTTTGGTCAGGCGCACCTCGATTTTGACTTCGCCGCGTTCGTTGTAAACACGCACTTTGTCACCGTCCGAGATACCGCGCTCGTCGGCGTCGAACGGGTTCATAAACAACCGCTGCGGCATTGATTCGCGCAGCCATTCGATGTTGTCGAAAGTCGAATGTGACCGGTTATGGTAGTGATGTCCGTGTAACTGCAACGGATACTCGGTCACCAGGTCCGATTGTGGGCCTTCCCACTCTGGAATGTATTTGGGAACGCCGGGGATATGCTCGGGGTCGTTCGCCCCCCACTTCGCCATGCTGAAGATTTCGATCTTACCAGACGGCGTCGGCAGGGCATTCTCTTCTGGGTCGTCGCGGAAAGCCTTGAGGTGGATCGCCGGTTCGTCATACAGGATCACATGCAGCCCACTCTCTTTGAATTCTTCAAAGTCGAAGGTGGGATCAAAGTCTTTCATGCCGGCGGTCCATTCCCGGATCCAATCCTCGGGCGTTTCTTTGCCATCGCGGTATTCGTCACCAACGCCGAGTTTGTCGGCGATCATGGCGCAGATTTCGTAGTCCGTCTTGCATTCGAACATCGGCTCGATGGCTTTTTGCATGTAGTAGAGGGTGTTACCCATCACCCAGTTGGTGGTCATGCCGTCGGTTTCCATCCAGGTCACGGCGGGCAAGATGATGTCGGAGAACTTGGCCGAGGGCGTCATAAACTGCTCGTGGGTGACGATGAACTCGACCAGACTTTCGTCTTTGAGGATATCAATAGTTCGGTTGACATCAGCATGTTGGTTCAGGATGGCCTGGCCAGCGTTATTGTAGATGAACTTGATGTTGTAGGGCAGTGTGTCCTGGTCGTCTGGCAGGCCGGTGACACCTTCTGCCGGCCCCATCTCTGTGCCGCGAACCACTGCATCCGTCCACGTAAACGTTGAGATGGCTATCTTGACCGAATTCTCGTTGCCGGGGAAGCCCCCTGCCGGCACATAGCGCGGGGCGAAGGGGAAGGTCCCGGCGGCGCCGCCCGAAATGCCGACGTTCCCGGTCAGTGAGGCCAGCGTGACCCCGGCGTGTACAAACTCTTCGCCATAGGCTCGGCGCTGTCCGCCAAGCCCCTGATAGATCGCGGTTGGTTTGGCCATGGCGATTTCGCGCGCCAGTTGGATGATCTTATTGCGCGGAATGCCGGTAATGCTTTCGGCCCATTCTGGTGTCTTGGGCTGGTCGTCGCTTTCCCCTAAGATGTAGCTCTTGTAGGAGTTGCCAGCCGGGATATCTTCGGGCATGTGGTCTTCATCGAAGCCGCTGCAATACGTATCCAGGAACTCTTGATCGTGCAGGTCTTCGGTGATCATGACGTAAGCCATAGCCGACATCAGAGCGACGTCGGTACCAGGGCGAATGGGCACCCACTCATCGGCCCACTGGGCCGTCATAGTGAGGATTGGATCAATGACGATTACCTTAGCCCCGGCTTCTTTCGCCAGCTTGAGGAAATACATCGTGTTCGTACCGGAAATCATCTCCATCGGGTTATAGCCGAACATGACGATCAGCTTGGAGTTCACCCAGTCATCCCGCGAATTGGCGGTTTGGAACTGGCCGAGGACGCGCGGTAACATGTATTCCAGGCAGGCGGCGCTGTACGTGCCGTACTCGTTGAGCGTGCCCCCCATGAGGTTCAGGAGACGCTGCGACGTGCCAGAGCCAAGTGTCTGGCTGCCGGCACCGGATGCGTAGTGATTGATGAACGCCTCGGGGCCATATTCATCCATCACCCGCTGAATTTCATCCGCGACGATTTGAGTAGCCTCGTCCCACGAGATGCGCTCATATTCGCCTGAGCCGCGTTCGCCAACGCGCTTCAAGGGGTATTTTAGCCGATCAGGATGGTAAACACGCTTGCGATACGAGCGCCCACGCTGGCAGGCACGCAGCTGCGGGTCCTCTACTGTATCGGGGCGATCATCCGTCGTGATGTTGGTGATCGTGCCCTCTTTGACGTGTACCATCAGACGGCAACGTCCCCCACAGTTGTGGGAACAGCCTGTAGATATGATATCGGTTTCTGACTGGGCCTGGGCGGTCTGCGTCGGTTCAAGACCGTAGGCCAGACCGCCTTTGGCCAGTATTGCTGTCCCTCCCAGCGCGGCATTCCACTTCAGGAAACTCCGCCGGGTGAGGGCAGCATCAGTCACCAGTTGTGACAAAGAATTTTTGTCCTCCATAGATTTGGCTCCTTCTACTTTAGAAGAACAATAATCAAGGACTGGAGCAAGTAACCACATTGCGGAGTGTAATTAAAACACACCACTCCCCTTATAATATTCAGCATAGCATACATGACTGGCAGCTTTCATCACCCAATCGGGTGATATTAGCTGATACCCAACCAATATTTGCAGCCTTGATATCTCGCGCGCGGCCCGACACTGTCCCCATCCAGCGGGCGAGACCAGGACAGAGCATGGGGTCGCCAGATTTCCCCCTGCGATGAGGAAGACGCGCTGGCGACCTGGCCGACAACCCGCGCAACTGGCACAAGCACCCGCCATTAGCATGAAGATATCATGAATTTTTCGTGATTTTTGACCCGGCTCGCCTGCACCTAACCTTAATACACTTGCAACCCTGGGCAAATCCGTTACGATAGAATACAGGGGTATTGGCTTCCCATTTGTGCCCCAAAATGGGTATAATGATATTATGTCGTCTTCAACATTGAGAGCGAGAAACAGGTAGTTAAACCATGCCTTTGGTCCCCCGTGTTGTTGTCCTGGATGCTGCTCATGACGTTGCGCATATTGTGCGCGGCGCACTCACCTTGTTAGACCGCGACTACATTCTGGTCGAAGTTCCCTCCACTGAAGCGGTACTCGATGAAGTTGCCCAGGCGTCGATTGCGCTGGTCGTGACCGCCTACACCGTCCCCGGCGAGATGAACGGCGTCGAACTGGCGAAGCGGATCAATCACGAATCGCTCGAGACGCCGGTGATCATCCTGGCCGAAGCCGGCGATCCTGCTCCCGACGATCCTGATATTGCCGGGGCACCCTTCCAGTATTTCATGCGCCCGGTCGCCGAGCCGTTTCTGCGTGGCCTGCGGATCGCACTGGATGGCGAAACGGCAGTCGTTGACGAGCCTCACGAAGACGAACCCGAATCCGACCTGGGACCGGTACCGCCGGTCGACATTGACGAACTGCGTACCATCCTGGTGCAGTTGATGCGCGATGTCGGCGCAATGGGCGTTATTCTGTCCGACCGGACCGGTCGGGTGCTGGTCGACGAAGGCGCGACTGGCTATGTGGATCGCGAAAAGCTGGCTGCCTTGCTCGGGCCATCGTTCGCCCGTTCGGCAGACATCAGCCCCCTGGTGGGCGGTAACGCCTGGACGATGCAGTATTATGACGGCGAGCGGCTGGATATCTTTGGCCTGGCGCTCGGCATGCACTACTTTATGGGGCTGATCTTTGAGGGGACCAATCGCGGAGCATTTGGTGCCGTTACCATGTTTGGCCGGCGGGCTGCCGACCAGATGATCAAGATGATCGGCGATGCGGCCTATAGTGTCAAGCCTGCCCCCGAAGCGCCCCCCAAGAAGCCCGTCAGCAAAGCCCCGCAAAAAACCGAAACGGCACCGGCAGAGGTCGTCGAAGAACCCGCCGCCGAAGCCCCAGAACCCGAGCCAATCGCCGGCTTTGACCCCGACTCGTTGTTCGGGCAGTCGGTTGATGAGTCCATGGCCGACACTATGTTCGACCCGGACGATTTGGAGGACATTGCGGCGTCGATTGAAGACGAGGGAGACGAACGCGTCGGCTACGATGAGGCGATTGATATGGGGATTTTGGACGAATAATCCACCTTCATCCGGCTTATGCAACTTTTGATGCGCCTGCCCCATTCGGGATGGGCGCATTTTTCCTTATATCCATCACTTGTCAAGTACGGGTAGTCATACTACAGTTAAGCAACGTGAGTTAATTTCTTCAGGAGGTAAGCACATGACATCTGTACCGAGTGATCTTGATATTGCCCAGGCTGCCGACTTACGTCCCATTATGGACATCGCCGAAAAACTGGGGTTATCTCAAGATGACCTGGACCTTTACGGCAAATATAAGGCTAAAGTTCATCTTTCTGTACTCAAAAATTTTAAAGATCGCCCGCAAGGAAAATACATTGACGTTACTGCTATCACACCAACTCCACTGGGCGAGGGCAAGACCACCACAACCGTCGGTCTGACACAGGCGCTGGGCCGTTTGGGGCATAACTCAATTGCCTGCATCCGCCAGCCAAGTATGGGGCCGACATTTGGGATCAAAGGCGGCGCTGCCGGTGGTGGCTACAGCCAAGTGATCCCGATGGAGGACTTTAACCTGCATCTGACCGGCGATATCCACGCGATCAGTGTGGCGCACAATCTGGTCGCCGCGGCGATTGACACGCGCATGTACCACGAGAGTCGCCAGACTGACGACGCGCTGGCCCGCCGGGGGATTGATCGTCGGCTGGATATCGACCCCGATGCGCTGACCTGGAACCGGATCGTGGACGTTTGCGATCGCAGCCTGCGCAGCATCAAGATCGGGTTCAACGACGACAAACTGCGCGATGGCTCCCCCAGCCCAATCTTCCCGCGCGACACCGGCTACGACATCACGGTCGCCAGCGAGTTGATGGCGATCCTGGCTTTGACGACCGGGTTGAAGGACCTGCGCGAGCGCGTGGGCCGGGCAGTGATCGGGACGTCCAAGGCCGGCGCGCCGATCTCGCTGGAAGACTTGGGCGTCGCCGGGGCTGTCACCGTGTTGTTAAAAGACGCGATCATGCCCAACCTGATGCAGACACTCGAAGGACAGCCCGCGTTTGTCCATGCCGGGCCGTTTGCCAATATCGCACATGGCAACAGCAGCATCCTGGCCGACCAGATCGCGCTGCGGCTGGGCGAATATGTCGTGACCGAAAGCGGCTTTGGGGCCGATATCGGCATGGAGAAGTTCTTCAACATCAAGTGCCGCTACTCCAACTTGGTGCCGGATGCAGTCGTGCTGGTCGCGACGATTCGTGCGCTCAAGATGCACGGCGGCGGGCCAAAGGTGTCGCCCGGCGCGCCGTTGGACACGGCCTATACCAGCGAAAACCTGGAACTACTCGAAGCCGGGGCCGGGAATCTGGCGCATCACATCAAGATCGCGCGCAAGTTCGGCGTGCCGGTGGTGGTCGCGGTCAATCGCTTCACGACCGACACCGAAGCCGAAGTCAACCTGGTCAAGAAGATTGCGACGGAAGCCGGCGCCGAAGCAGTGGAAATGTCCGATCATTGGGCCAAAGGCGGCGAGGGGGCGCTCGACCTGGCGAAGGCCGTGGTCGAAGCCTGTGATAAGCCTAGCAAGTTCGAATTTCTCTACCCGCTCGATATGCCCATCAAGGACAAAATCGAAATCATCGCCAGGGAAATCTACGGAGCAGACGGCGTGAGCTACGAGCCGTTGGCCGAAAAACAGATCACACAGTACGAAGAGAGTGGCTTTGGCGATCTGCCGATTTGCATGGCAAAGACGCACCTCAGCCTGAGCCACGATCCCGGCCTGAAGGGCGTACCGACCGGCTTCACGGTGCCGGTGCGCGAAGTGCGGGCGAGTGTCGGGGCGGGGTTTGTTTACCCGCTGCTGGGCACGATGAGCACCATGCCCGGTTTGCCGACCCGTCCCGCGTTTATGAATGTTGATATCGATGAGAATGGCAACGTTGTAGGGTTGTTCTAACGGATGAGGACAGTCGGATATGTCTGAAGCAGACAAACTGGTCCAACAGGCAATCGCCGCTTATAACGGGGGGCGCATAGACGAAGCACGCGAACTGCTGTTACAGGTGGTCGATCAAGATGAGCACCACGAACAGGGTTGGTTGTGGCTGAGCGCGGTAGTTGACACGCTCGAAGAGCAGCAGATCTGCCTGGAAAACGTGCTGGCCGTCAACCCCAGCAATCAACGGGCGCGCAAGGGATTGGACGCCATAAACAACAAGCTAGCCAAACAGCAGCGCCAATCAACAAACGCCCAATCGCCGCCGTCATCTACACCGCCCTCTGGCCGGTCTTCGTCGGCCCCCATCGGCGCAGAATATGCCGAATCGCCCGGCGATAGCCCCTTTGGACAGTCAGCCCCGGATTCTGATCCGGGTACTGGCGATTGGTTTGGCGGCGCAGAGGTATCCGACCCCGACCCACCCGAAACGCCCCCGACCAGCGTCGACTGGCAGCCCTCTGCGGGACCGGTCGCGCATGGTAGCGGGCGACAGGTTGATCAGCCCAGCAACGAGGAATATGACGACTGGGTCAGCAGCCTGAACCTCGACAGCGGAGAGGCAGACACGGGTTCGCAGGATGCGAACGACGCTTCGCCGTTTGTGGCCGACAGTGCTGCACCATTTGGCGATACATCGTTTATGGTGGATGCCAATGACGCGCCCGGCAGCGAACCTGCGGTTGAAAAGTCCACGTTTGGCAGCGATCTTTTTGGGGAAGACGCAGCGTCCTGGAGTGATGATCCGGCTCCTTTCGCCAATGATGTATTCGACGCCCCAGAACCGGGCGGAGCCTTCCCGGACCACCCCGCTGCCGTTAACAACAATGCCGGGGCACCGTTTGCCGAACCTGACAATGCAGCAACCCTGGAAGACGAGCTGGCGCTGGACGATGACGACGATGATCTGCTCTTCAACTTCGACGATGACGAGGACAGCCTGTTCGGCGACGATGACGACAGCGAGGAATTGACATCGCTGCTGGGCGACAGCGGTGATGCCAGCCTCGCCGAGTACTACCAATACATCCCCGACGACATCGAGCCCAAAGCCGGGCTGAACGGGCGGGCCGTGATGCTGCTGGGCACAATCGTACTGCTGCTGCTGTTGAACCTGGCTTCGTTCGGCTACCTGGTCATGGCGTTGTAGGGCAACCCACCGGATAGATCAAAAAATGGTGTTGTGTAAGCAGCACCATTTTTTTGGTACGATTCTAAATGTTAATTGACGTGTGGGAGAGTGTGTATGCCAGAGTTTTTCGAGGTTTTGCCCCCGGACCAGGCCCGCACGGTCTGGCTGGAACAGGTCACGCTGCGCAGCGCCACCGACAGCGTCCGCACCGTCGACGCGCTAGGCCGCGTCACGGCGCAGGCCGTGCGCAGCCCCGAGGCGCTGCCCGCGTTCCGGCGCTCGACGGTGGACGGTTACGCGGTGCAGGCCGCCGATACGTTTGGCGCGTCGGAGACGCTCCCGGCTTACCTGCGCGTGGCGGGGGAGGTATTGATGGGCCAGCATGCAGCGCTGGATATCGAGGCGGCGCAGGCGGCGTTGATCCACACCGGCGGGATGCTCCCGGCCAGCGCCGACGCGGTGGTGATGGTCGAGAACACGCAGCCGTTTTCCGACGACGAAATCGAGGTGCTCAAGCCGGTCGCGCCGGGGGAAAACGTGCTGCAAGTCGGCGAGGATGTAGAACCGCACCAGGCGATCATCCCGGCGGGGCACCGGCTCCAGCCGCAGGATATCGGCGCGTTGATGGCGCTGGGGCTGACGGATGATATCGCGGTGGCGCGGCGTCCGCGCGTCAGCCTGTTTTCGACCGGGGATGAACTGGTCACACCGGGCACCCAGGACCTGACCCCCGGCCAGATCAGGGACATCAACAGCAGCACGATCCACGCCTTGTGTACCCAGGCGGGGACGGATGCGCGGATGTTGGGCATCGTCCCGGACGAATCAGATGCCCTCTATGCCGCGCTGTCTGAGGTGTTCGACGTGTCCGACATGCTGGTCGTCACGGCGGGCAGCAGCGTCAGCGTGCGCGATATGACCGCCGAGGTGATCAATCGCCTGGGCGCGCCGGGGGTGCTGGTGCATGGCGTGGCAGCGCGTCCCGGCAAACCGACCATCCTGGCCGTGGTGGACGGCAAGCCGGTGATCGGGCTGCCGGGCAACCCCGTCTCGGCGCTGGTGATGTTCAGCCTGTTCGGCGTACCGGCCATCGCGCACCTGCTCGGCACGGACGTGCCACTCCAGGTGCGGACCCATGCGCGGATCGCCGCCAATGTGCCGTCCGTAGCCGGACGCGAAGATTACGTGCCGGTCCACCTGTTTAATCGCAACGGCGAGCAGTGGGCGGAACCAGTCTTCGGCAAAAGCAATCTCATTTTCACGCTGGTGGGGGCGGACGGCTTGCTCAAAGTGCCGTTGAACGCGACCGGCTTACGCGACAGGTCGTGGGGAGAGGTAGTGTTGTTCTGATGACAGACGAGCGTGATATTTATCTGGAAGATATTCCGATGCAGGAAGCCCAGGACCGGCTGCAAGCGGCCCTGGCGGCGTGCGACAAATGGCAGGCGCTGCCCGGCGAACGGGTCGACCTGGACGACGCGCTGGGGCGGGTGACCGCCGCGCCGGTGTGGGCCAAGATCAGCTCGCCGCACTACCACGCGGCGGCGATGGACGGTTACGCGGTGCGGGCCGCCGATACGGTCGGCGCGACCGAAACACGCCCGGTCCGGCTGGACGTGTCCGAGCAGGCACTGCCGGTCAACACTGGTGCCGCCTTCCCGGTCCCCTACAACGCCGTGATCATGATCGAGCACACGCAAGCTATCGGCGAAGAAGCCATCGAAATCCGCGCCCCGGTCGCGCCCTGGCAGCACGTCCGCATGATGGGCGAGGACATGGTCGCGACGGAGCTGGTGCTGCCCGCCAATCATGTGCTGCGCCCGCACGATATCGGCGCGATTGCCGGCAGCGGGCACAGCAAGGTGATGGTGCGGCGTCGCCCGCGCGTGGCCATCTTGCCGACTGGTTCCGAATTGGTGCCGCCCAGCGGCGATCCGCAGCCGGGCAGCGTCATCGAGTACAACAGCATCGTGCTCGGGGCACAAGTGCGCGCCGCTGGCGGGACGTTCACCCGCTGGGACATGCTGCCGGACGATGCCGGCGCGATCCAGGCCGCGATCAACGAGGCAGTGGCGGAGCATGACCTGGTGTTGGTGCTGTCAGGATCGTCCGCCGGTTCGCGTGACTATACCGCGCGCGCGGTGCGCAAGGCGGGCGAGTTGCTGGTGCACGGCATCGCGGTGCGCCCCGGCCATCCGGTGATCATGGGGGTCGTCGCAGATGTGCTGGTATTCGGCGTGCCGGGCTACCCAGTGTCAGCCGCGCTGACCGGCGAGTTGTTCATGCTGCCGGTGCTGCGGCGCTGGATGGGCCAGCCGCCGCCCCGCTACGAGCGCCTGCCCGCGACGCTGACGCGCAAGATCGTATCGCCCACCGGGGACGATGATTACGTGCGCGTGACGGTCGGGCAGGTTGGGGATCGCACGCTAGCCACGCCGCTGAAACGCGGCGCGGGCGTAATCACGTCGCTGGTGCGCGCGGATGGGCTGCTGCACATCCCCCGCTTCAGCGAGGGCCTGGACGTCGGCAGCGAAGTCGAGGTGCTGCTGTACCGCACGGCAGAGGAGATCGCCCGCACGGTAGTCGCCGTCGGCAGCCACGACCCGATGCTCGACCTGCTGGGGCAATACCTGGCGGTGCGGTTCCCCGGCTACCGGCTGGCGTCGGCCAACGTGGGCAGCCTGGGCGGACTGGTTGCCCAGAAGCGCGGCGAGGCGCACATTTCCGGCACGCACCTGCTCGATCCCGACACCGGCGAGTACAACGTGCCCTACATCCGGCGCACGCTGGGCGACATGCCGGTCGCGGTGGTGACGTTCACCCATCGCGAGCAGGGTTTGATGGCCGCGCCGGGCAATCCGCTGGACATCGAATCGCTGGACGATCTGGCGCGCGTACGCTACGTCAACCGGCAGCGCGGCGCGGGGACCCGCGTCCTGCTGGACTACGAACTCCAGCAGCGCGGTATCGATCCCGGCCAGATCGAAGGCTACGACCGTGAAGAATACACGCATCTGGCGGTCGCAGCGGCGGTCGCCTCGGGCAGCGCGGATTGCGGCATGGGGATTCGCAACGCGGCGATGGCACTGGGGCTGGACTTCATCCCGGTCACGCACGAGCGTTACGATCTGGTCATCCCCACCCGCTACAGCGACCAGCCCCGCATCCAGCATGTGCTGGCGCTGCTCGAAGACGACGCCTTCCGGGCGGCGGTAGCGGCCCAGCCGGGCTACGATGTGGCGGCGATGGGCCAGTGGGTCGCCATCTGAGCGCGCTCAGCCCGTGCCCAGCCCCTTGCCCCAGGCGGCGTGCCAGCTTGCAGGGATTTTGCACACCTGGGCATCGTGATTGATGCACACATGTTTGGAATAGCCGGTGACGCATACCTGCTGGCTCTCGGCGTCGACGATTTCGTAGCCAAAGGTCAGCGTCCGGCTTTTGAGTTCCTCCACCCAGCAGCGCGCCGTCAGGCGCTGCGCGTAACGAGTGGGTACAATATAGCGGGCGTGGACTTCGGCGACGGTCAGCCAGTAGCCGCTGCGCTCAAACTCAGCATAGTCTGCGCCAATTTCGCGCGAGTAGTGGCTGCGGGCTTCCTCAAAGTAGACGATGGACACCGAGTGATGGACAATGCCCATCGCGTCGGTTTCGGCATAGCGCACGTAAAACGTATTTTCGGAGACAAAGCGGTCAGTTGGTGGCATGGTTGTCCAAACTCCTTTACGCCGCCGCCATTCTAGCGCCAGCCCGGATGGGCCGCAATGTGAGGATGAGCACATGAGCGAACACTATGAAACCGTCGGCTTTATCGCCGAATCCCCCGGCGAGCGTCTGGACAAAGCGCTGGCCGCCCGCTTCGCGCAGCTTTCACGCGCGCAGGTCCAAACCCTGATCCGCGACGGGCGCGTCACCGTCGATGGGCAGCCCGTCAAGCCCTCGTACCGTATCGAAGGCGGCGAGCAGGTCCAGGTGCAGATTCCCCTGCCCCCGGCGGACGACAGCCCACAGCCCGAAGCGATCCCGCTTGAGGTGCTGTACGAAGACGACACGCTGGCTGTGGTCAACAAACCGGCGGGGATGGTCGTGCATCCGGCTTATGGACACCGTTCGGGGACGCTGGTCAACGCGGTGCTGGCTCGCTGGCCGCCGCTTGGCGCATGGTCGGAGCCGGAACGCGCCGGGATCGTCCACCGCCTGGACAAAGAGACCTCCGGCGTGATCGTGATCGCCAAAACTGAAGCCATGCACGCTTATTTGCAAGCGCAGTTCAAAGATCGGGAAGTTCACAAACAGTATCTGGCGCTGGTGGAAGGCACGCCGGACACGCCCGAAGGGCGGATCGAAGCACCGATTGGCCGCGACCCCAAGCACCGGAAGCGGATGCGCGTGCTCTCCGACGGGCGCGAAGCCGTCACCGAATTTCGCATCGCGGAATACTACCAGGACTTCAGCCTGCTGGAGGTGTTCCCCTACACCGGGCGCACCCACCAGATTCGCGTTCACATGGCGTTTATCGGGCATCCGGTGGTGGGCGATACGGTGTACGGACGGCGCAAGCAGCGCGTCAAGCTCAAGCGGCATTTCCTGCACGCGGCGTCGATCAGCCTCACCCGGCCCGATGACGACGCCCCGCTGACCGTCGACGCTCCGCTGCCGGCGCCACTCCAGGATGTGCTGCGCAAGCTGCCCCGCTAGCTTATAGCTTAATCTGCGATCAGCGTTCGCTAAGCAGTTGTTTAAAACACCCGGTCCTTCTGGCTCAATTTGCTACACTCTAAATGACAGATTGATCAGACCGAATGTCAGCATGCAGCAAGGAGGACCTATGCCGGAAGACGTATCCACCCTCGAGGCGCAAGATTTCACACTGGTCGACACCGAAGGCCGCGAAGTCAGCCTGTCCGACTACGAAGGCAAAAAGCACGCCGTCCTGGTCTTCAACCGGGGCTTTAATTGACCGTTCTGCCGCCGGCACATGGCGCAGTTGCGCCAGGATTACCAGGAATTTGTGAAACGAGACACCGAGATCCTTGTGGTGGGGCCAGAGAAACCCGAAGCTTTTAAGGAATACTGGGAGAAAGAACAACTCCCGTTCGTAGGCCTGCCCAACCCGGACCACAGCGTCGCCAAGCTGTTCGGCCAGCAGGTTCGGCTGCTCAAGCTGGGCCGGATGCCCGCGCTGGTGGTGATCGACAAGCAGGGGCGCGTGCATTACCAGCATCACGGCAATTCGATGCGCGACATCCCTGAAAACGAACGCATCCTGAACATGCTGGACAAGTTGAACCGGAACGAATAGGAGACATTACCATGCCAACCGCGATGATTTGGGGAGCCACTGGCGGCATTGGGCGCGCCTTGACCGCCAAGTTGGTGGAGGAGGGCTGGACAGTGCTGGCCGCCGCCCGCCATCCAGCCGGACTGGACGACCTGACGCCGCACGTGTTCGAGGCCGACGCTGCTGACGACGCCGCCGTGCAGCAGGCCGTGATGCTGGCCGGGCAGGAGGTCGACGCCATCGATCTGTGGGTATATGCCGCCGGGGATATCACGTCCCAACCCGTCGCCGACCAGGACCTCGACGACTGGCAGCGTATCCTCAACGCGAACCTGACGGGGGCCTTCGTGACCATCCACCACAGCCTGCCTCTGCTCGCGCCGGATGCGCACGTGGTGTTTTTGGGCGCGGTCAGCGAACGGCTGCGGCTGCCGGGCCTGGCGGCGTATGCCAGCGCCAAAGCGGGCATCGAAGCCTTCGCGGATGCGCTTCGCAAGGAGCAGCGCAAGCTGCGGGTCACGGTAGTGCGACCCGGGGCCGTCGCCACGCCGCTGTGGGACAAAGTGCCCATGCAGTTACCGTCCAACGCGGCCAGCCCCCAGAAAGTGGCCGACCGCATCCTCCAGGCCTACCAGGACGGGCAGAAAGGCACACTGGACCTGACATAACCCGTCCTGCATGGCACTGGACTTATGTAGAGAGGCTGTTGTGCCTCTCTATTTTTATGTTCTGTTCTGGTTTGTGTGCGGGCGCTCATGTGTTCTGTCATTTGACAAGACAGATGTTTTGGCGCTACATTAAGGAATTGCAATTCAGCCCCAAATGAGGAATTAACCCCGCGAATGAGGAGAATCCATGCGCGAAATTACGATAGCAACGGTTCAGATGAAACCGACTTTGGGCGAAGCAGAAGACAACTTGGTGAAAATGTCCGACTTTGTCTCCAAGATTGCTTCCCAGCAAAAAGTCGACCTGATTGTATTCCCCGAACTGACCACCAGCGGGTATGAGTTAGGCGTACGCTTCACCGAAATGGCCCAACGCATCCCCGGCCCAACCGTGAATCTCATGGCGCAGCGTGCCGCCGAGTTCGGCGTGTACATTGCGTTCGGGCTGGTCACCAAGGAAAAAGTCGAGAGTATCATCTTCAATACGGCGGTCCTGGTCGGACCGGACGGCGAGATGCTTGGCAGCTACAACAAAGTGCATCTGCGCGGCGAAGAGCGGATGGCTTTCCGCGAAGGCTATAAAATGCCGATTGTGGAAACCGAGATCGGCAACATTGGCCTGA
>DAOTUD010000159.1:0-12448 GCA_034437275.1 Anaerolineae bacterium | reverse complement strand
GGACTATATCGACCCATTTTCCCTCAAAATCGCTCTCATGTCGATTCGCCAACAGGGTCTGTCTCAACTGGCTCAGGTACAGAACCAGCACTCAGGCTGTTGCTTTTGCGGTCAGTGGTTGCCCGTCTCAGGTGGCTCAACTGGCTCAAGTAAGGGATCGGCTCTCAACTGCCAGAAACGCACGCGGCCACCACGTACCCGTTTCTGCGTGCTGAGGTTGTTCGGTCCTGGTAGCAGAAAGCCATCCGCAACTCACATCGTTGAAGTGCAGCGACTCTATCCTACCGAATCACGTCGACTGTTTTTGGCGTTTTTCAGGGGGCGATTTTTGGGCTATAATCCGTCGTATTGGTGTAGAAACGCGACGGTATAGGAGTTTGCGAAATGAGCCAGAATTTGAGCCTGCCCGAACTCATCCAGCAGGGGCAGCTACCGCCTCATTCCGAGGAGAAAAACGTGGTGTCGCAGATCAACCGCTATAACCGCTGGCTGGTCGAAAGCGGGCGGCGGCTCTACCAGCCCGATCTGGAAGCCTACCGTGACCACCTGCTGGACAGCCTCAAGCTGTCGAGCGTCAAGGTGCATCTGTCCAACATCCGGCGCAGCTATAAGGTGCTGGTCAACAGTCTGGCGCACCGGCAGGCGTTGATTGCGTATCTGGAAGCGCAGTTCCCCGATGAGGACTTCGCCACCATCAAAGCCAAAGCCGACGAGCTGGAGCTGCGCCTGACCCGCGCCACCGACCCGGAGCGGTCGCGGGTGACGACACAGACCGTCCAGGACGAGGAGGACGGCAAGCATATCCGGCTGACTCCGGCGCAGGGCGCGGCACTGATGATGCAGCCTGACGTGACGGCACTCCGGGGACGGCGTGATGTGGCGATGATCGCGCTGATGCTGGCGACCGGCTTACGTGAAGGTGAGATTGTCTCGCTGAACGTGGATGACCTCTACCAGACTTACGGCAATGTCCCGGCGCTGCGGGTGAAGTCCGGTAAAGGCGCGAAGGCGCGGATGGTACCCTTCGGGGATATGCTGTGGGCGCGGCAGATCGTGGAAATCTGGCTGGATAGGCGTGAAGCGGGTCCGGTGTTCACGGCGATGATCGATGGGCGTGGCGACATGCTCGACCAGCGGACGACGCGCAAGCGCATGACCACGCGCAGCGTCCAGCGGATGCTGAAGCGTTACCCGATCTCGATTGACGGCACGCCGACAACCGTCACACCCCATGGCCTGCGTCGCAGCTACGCTCGAAACCTGTTCCTGGCGGGCATTCCGACCGAGGTCATCCGGCAGAACCTCGGTCACGCGGATGTCAAAACGACGCAGGACTACATTGGCGTGCTGGATGGTTCAACCCGTGCACCGGTGAGTGTGTATGATGCAGCACCTCTCATAAATAAACTGGACCAGTTCCATCGTTAATTCTTCTTCTGTAGCTACCTATCTTATAGACCGAACGCCGTGTATCAATTAGGCACGACGCTGACACAGAGGGGAGTTACAGGTAGGTGATAAGAAATGAGCAATCTGGCTCATGGTGTTGGACAATGTTGACTATGAAGCGTACCCTACCTGCGTGCTATTTAGATAATGCGGTCATATATGAGCGGTAGGGTCGCTTCTATGTCGTTACTCGTCGAGGTTGCGAACAGAACAAAATCGTATCCGTGCTCTCAAGAAGATGCCAACACCCTGCGCGTTGCGATCATCGAACCACCTGGGCTGATATAATCGACCTTCTTGATATCAGGCTCAATATCATGGTGGTAACCGATAAAGTCACCCTCTAGTTCGATCTCACTCAAGAAACTCATCATTATCGAGTATTAGGGATAAATAACGGCTTTGATAAAGCCAGCCGGTTTGCTTTCCAGAGCAGCAAAAGCCTCGTCAACTTCCGCCAGGGTATAATGATGTGTGACAAGGTCTGACATAGCCAATTTGCCAGCAGCGATCATGTGGATTCCATCTGCCATGTATTGAACCAATTGCTCCATGCGCCGCTCATGCGCATTAATCACTGTAATGGCTTTGTAATTCCACAAGCTCATATTCACTTCTCGCATACCATCCGCATGCCATCCAACGATTGAAAGAATGCCATGTACCGTTGTCATATCACCGGCGAGGGTTAGACCGGCCTGGGTGCCGGATGTCTCGAAGACCACATCGAAGCCCTGTTGAAGCCTAGAAGCACCTAGGCATTTCATCACCGGGGCAACATCGGCGGGTAAGATCACCTCATCGGCCCCGAACTGACGAGCCGCTGCCAGAGCTTCTTCACGGGGGTCAATCGCGATGATGCGCCGCACACCGCGCCATCGCACCAGGTGTAGAAGAGCCAGCCCCATGAAGCCACAGCCGACAATAGCAACCTCATCAGCGATGCGAATGGCCGTGCGGTCCAGCCCACTAACCAGGCAGCCGACCGGTTCCACAATCGCTTCGCTGAAGTCTACCCCATCCGGCAGCGTAATGACACGATCCTGGTGAACACTGATTGTTTCCGCGAATGCGCCCTTGCCCGGCGCTAATGCCGTAACACGGTCGCCGACCTGCCAGCCAGCGACATTTGATCCTACAGTTCGTACAACGCCGCTCGGTTCATGGCCCATACGCTGTGGAAATCCCTGTTTGCCGCCGTGCTGCCAGCGATGCAACTCCGATGCACAGACACCACAGGCTTTGACTTCGATCAAGACTTCATCTGGCTCCAAATTCGGCTCAGGAATGTGTTGAACTTCAGATGTACGGGGTGCGACAAGAATACTCGCTTGCATGAAATGTGCCTTTCAGGCAGGGTTATCCTTTGATGGAGCCAGCAGTCAGGCCTTCGACAAACTGCCTCTGGAACAGGAAATAGACGATGATGACCGGGATCGTTGCAATTGTCGTACCGGCAGCCGTCATCGCGTAGTCGATTGTGAACTGCCCCTGGTAGAACGTAAGCCCTACAGAAACGGTACGCAGGTCATTCTCGGTCAGGTAAATCAATGGCAGGATTAGATCATTCCAGGACCACATAAAGACAAAAACCGCAAGTGACGACAGCGCGGGTCGAGCCAGTGGAAGCAATATATACCACAGGACCTGAAACTCGTTGCATCCATCGATCATCGCAGAGTCAACCAGATCTTGCGGCATGCCGATGAAGTACGTGCGCATGAGATAAATGCCAAAGGGTATATTGAGCGCTGCCAGCAAGATAATGACGGCGAGCAAATTGTTGATTAGGCCTAGCCCTTGCATCAACACAAATTGTGGGATAATGATGCCGTGCAGGGGAACCGCCATTCCCAACAAAAAGAAGAGCGTAATCTTTGGTGAACCGGGAACCTTGAGTGTTGTCAGGGAATACGCTGCAAGCGACGAAGAAAACACAACAAGCACAGCTGTGGTTGTGGCAATGATGAGCGAATTCCTAGCATAAATACCAAAATTGCCAACCGTCCAGGCATCCTCGAAATTTTCCATGGTGATGCTTGAGGGTGGCGTGAATGGAGATGCAGCGATTTCCTCATTGGATTTAAACGCCGAACTCCAGATGATCAGCAGTGGAACCAGAGTCACGGCTAACCAGAACAATAGAAAACTGTAAACTAGGCCGCGATTAATGATTCTGGACATCACGTACAATCCTTACTCAATGCGTCGGTCGATCATATCAATCACCACGGATACGGATGACGACGACGATAGAAGAGATAATGAAGATGAACAACGTGAGCATCACGGCTACTGTGCTGGCATATCCCCAGTTAAACTGGTTAAATGCCAGCTCGTAAATGTAAAAGCCGATCACCTCTGTCTGCCGGAAGGGACCGCCTCGCGTAAGAACCTGAACGATGTCGAAGACTTTGAATGAAATAATCATCGACAGGACGACCATGAATGTGATCTCCTGTCGCAAACCGGGCAGCGTAACATGGCGCAATTCCTGGGTCGGATTGGCCCCATCGACTTTAGCAGCATCATAGAGATCGACCGGTATTTTTTGCAGACCGGCCAAGAAAATTACCATGAAAAGGCCAATTTGCCCCCATACTCCGGCGATAATCAACGCATATAACGCGGCCTCGGGGTCGCCTAACCAGGCCCGTGTAAGCTCATCCAAGCCCACGGCTTCCAACACAGTATTGACTGCGCCCCAGCGTGGCT
Organism: Anaerolineae bacterium; assembly: GCA_034437275.1. Classification (GTDB taxonomy): domain Bacteria; phylum Chloroflexota; class Anaerolineae; order Aggregatilineales; family Aggregatilineaceae; genus TC-15. Next base: position 8,284 of record DAOTUD010000159.1, on the reverse strand, counting down.
GAAATATCCAGATAAAGACAATGGCGATAACCACCTGTGAAAAGGTCACGGGGATGAAGTACAGTACCCGGAAGAGGTTCATGCCGACCACGTTACCGCGAGCAAGCACTACGGCAAGCAGGAAACCAAACAACAGTGGAATTGCCAGCGTCAGCGCAGACCAGATCAGGTTGTTCTGCAAAGCGGCCCAGAATCGCCCATCATTGACAAGGCGAACATAATTGTCGAGGCCGACAAACTCTGGTTGAGGCACCAACCCGCGTGACCGGTGCAGAGATAGCCAGATCATGTCGAAAAAGGGATAGATGATGAAAATAACATATAAGATCAGACTCGGAATCAGGAAGCCATATCCGATGGCGGCACGCACCCATTTGCTTGTGCCAGACATACGGCTCACCGCTTGCGCGAAACTGGAAGGGACTTCATGACCCGTGAGTTGATTCGTCACTTCTGGGACTCCTAAAGCGTCTTTATCGGGGCATTTCTCATTATCAAATCAAGCGTTTCAGCTACTATAAAACAGTTCAGACGGGAGAAAAGGCGATCATCTGGTTTGCGGCCTCGATCGACTTTCTCCCTATGCTTGCAAATTGCGCTTATTGACGGTCTTCGCGGGCGAGTTCAATCGCCGCCGACAGCGTATCGGCAAGCTGTTCTGCATCAACCGCATTCAGCATCAGGCCACCCAGTCCATTAAGTGCCTCATCAGTCACCGCCGGATCAGTGATGAAGAACACCCAGAAGCCCAGGCCATTGCCTTCGGTAGAGACATAGTCGATGCCTTCGAGGTTGGCAACCAGCAAGGGTGATGCTTCGACCCCACTGGTATCGAAATTGACCGCCGGAATGAAGCCGTTGTTCATCCAGACTGTGTTGGCTTCGTCAGAGAACACCACGAAATCAAGGAAATCGAGGACAGCATCCAGTTCAGTCGTCTGGTTTGAGATAATCCAGGTTGAACTTAGGCCACCTTCGGCCTGCGGTGCCAGCTCGGTGTCTTTCATGGGGAAGACGGCGAATTCGATGTCGAACTCGGAGTCCTCGTAAGCAGGCACAGCCCAGGTACCATCGACGCGCATCAAACCTTCACCATTGGCGAAGTCATTTTGTGCGTCAAAGTAGGAAACGGCTACCGCATCATCAGGAAGCCAACCGCGCTCTGTGATCCAGCTCTGGCATTCAGCCAGCGCATCCACGGTCTGCGGATGATCGTTATAGGTGCTTTCACCTTCCAGCAGTTCGATGTCCCCGATGGTGTCGATGGCGACCATGCTATGCATGATCGTGCCGCATAACTGGCCGATGGGCCAACCTTCCAAACCGCCAAAATTGAACGCAATCATGCCCTCTTCGACGGCACGATCCGCGGCGGCTGTCATGGCATCCCAGCTTGTCGGTGCATCAAGCCCCATTTCTTCAAACAGGTCAGCGCGATAGTAGAGACCGATGATTTCTGTGAAACCACCGACCCCGTAGGGCACGCCGCCGACACTGGTCTTTTCGAGCGCCCAGGGGAACATTGCGTCCCATCCCCGCTCGTCAAGGTATGGCGATAGGTCAACGACCAGGTCGGACTCGACGAGATTCCCAAGGAAGGCGCTGCTGGCATCCAGATAAAACACATCCGGGCCTTCTCCTGCCGGTAGTGCCACCGTTAAGGCATCTAGCAAATCCTCGAAGTTGAAAGCTGTATCTTCGATGGTGATATTGGGATTCGCTGCCTCAAAGGCCGCCTTGACCGGTTCCCAGGCTTCCAGGTCCTCATCGACAAATTGATGCCAGACGGTCAGGGTAACCTGGTCTTCTTGCGCGAGCGTCGAGGTCGCGGAGAAGACCAGGATCAACACCAGGGCCAACAAAACTCTTTGCTTCATGATTCGTTCCTCCTAACTGGATTCAATCGTAAAACATGCTTTTCGGGTGCTGTGTATTTATGCGCTAGTCTTTTTGCGATAGACTTCCTCCTCATGCCCACACCTGAAAGATATCTCGTCAACCCTGAAAATATTTCTCTCGCATCTGTTGGAGAAACCGGATTGACTGCTGGATTTCGTGAATGCCATTCATCCCGTCCTCGATGCTGACCCATCCCTGGTAATTGACCGCCTGCAACTTGGAGAAAATGCTATCGTAGTCGTTCAAGCCCTGGCCGGTCACACCATGGACGAGGTAAGGGGAATAGCCCAGGGTGCCATCGCCCTGTCGCATGTCTTCCAGCGATTTGCCTGGCATCAGGTAGCGATCACTTGCGTGCATACTCACAACCCGATCCGCAACATGTTCCAGAAGCTCAAGCGGATCATCACCGGCGACGACGGCATTTGAAGGGTCATATTGCACACCGAAATGCTCGCGTTCGGGCACAGCAGCGAGCACCTGCAAAAATACGTCCTGTTTCTGTGCAAACTCGGGGTGCTCCCAGTGGCCGTCCTTGTAATGATTCTCCAGGCCGAGAATAATGTTGTACTCGCGCGCAACAGCGATTAGTTCATGCAGCGCATCAACGACCCACTCTAATCCCTGTTCAAGCGTGACATCGGGATAACGCTGGCCCGTAAGCACACGGCATACTGCCCCCGGGCCTCCCATACGCGCCGTAATGCGTATCATAGTGGCTTCGTGTGCAATAGCACGCTGGCGGGCGTCTTTGTTGGGGTTTGTCAGATCGGGCGAGCAGCACATCATTGGCATAACAAATCCTGCTGCCTGGATGGCATCTTTGACCTGATCCACATAAGCATCATCAAGGGACTCAAAAAATCCCTCATACATTTCCAGACCATCCGCAGATAAAACCCGTGCTTCGTCAATCCAGTCAAAGACCGTCATGGTACGATAGCGGGCAATATCTTCCAGATAGCACTTCGGAAACGCGGCGATCTTCATTGTGTTTCGCTTTCTAATGTGAAGGTCTCGCCAGGTGCCAGGATAATTGGCTTTGTCACGTTGGGGTTTTCCGCTAATTTTTCCTGTAGAAGCTCCCCAAATTCGACAATCTGTGGTAGCTCAGGATTATCGTGATGGCAGGGAATGGCATAGCGTAATCCCAGCCAATCGCAGGCCATCGCAGCTTCACGGGCATCCATTTCGCCGCTTAAATACTCAGGCACGCCATGTTCTGCACCCCGGTGATTTTCCGGGACGCCGACGTTGATGAGGCCGATTGTTGGTTGGTACAGTTCACCATAGAGTTTCATATCACTGTAGAGGGCGGTATCACCGGCATGGTAAATGCTGATCGTTTCACTGGCATATACGATAAAGCCAAGAGGTGTACTGGAAAAGGAGAGGCCGTCCTCGGTCTGGATATATGACCAATGGCGCGAGTAAACAGGGCGAACCCTGACGCCGGATTCCTCGATCATCATGCCCCAGGGAATTGCCCGCAGGCGATCGCTGGAAATGCCGTAGTGCATCAGGTAGCCGCGAACATCGGCCCCACAAATGAGCGTCAGTTCAGGAAACCGGCGCATAATCGCCAGTGTGTCGCCCAGATGATCGTAAGCTGCATGGGTGACGAGCAGCAAATCCAGAGGTTCAAGTGTATCCACTTTGTACGGGCTAAACGCATTCTCATCCAGGTACGGGTCGATCAGGATGCGCTTGTGGGTCTCAGTAATGATTTCAAAAGCGGCTGTTCCTAAAAAGCGAATCGTTACACTCAAGGTGATGCTCCTTATGTCATGTCACGAAAATAGCGGCAGACCTGGTACAGGTAAATCAACATGCAGCAGTTGATTACCCTCACTTTCTGTTATTACAGCCTGTGTGGGATGAGTCTGAGAAAAAGCGAGATTTGTCGGATAATGGCCTGGCAGGTGAATGCGATCTTTAACAGTACCATCTGGCTTTAAAACAATAATTGTTCCCTCAACTAATACGGCAACATACAGGTTGCCGTCTGCGTCGAAGGCCATGCCATCCGGTCCAGCAACACGGCCATATGACCTCGGTGGTTGCTGCATTACATTGCCGAAGTATTCCCGCTCACTAGCTGCACCTTTTTGATGTCTGTAACGGTAGATGTTTCCGGTCAGTGTCTCGCTGATGTAGAGATATTCGCCGCCAATGCCAAATGCAATCCCATTTGCAAATTGCAAGCCGCTGTCCAGTTCAACATAATCCCTGGTATTTGGATCAATACGCAGCACTTTGCCATCGATCGGTATCTTGTAAGCTTCTTCCGGTGATGTGATCCCCTCAAAATCCGCGAACAGGACACCGGAGTCCGTCATATAGATCATGCCATCAGGCCCTAAACAGAGATCATTGGGCCAGCGTATAGGATTATCCGGGTAACCGGCGGTCACCACCTCTGTGGCAGCGCCAGGGCGCAGACGCAGCAGAGCAGGGTGTCTCGATTCTGCAATCCAGACTGTATCATCAGCAGAAACTGCGAGGCCGTTGGGTCGGCCAGTGGTTGCCAGAGTTTTTCGTGGTTCGCCGCCAGCCGGAACGTGGCTTACGCAACCTCGGCCCATCTCTGTAAAGAGCCAACCGCCGTCTGGCAGAGCCACCGGGGCCTCTGGTGTCATTGCATCATTCAAGAACACAGCAAGTCTGCTCAACACATAGCCTCCTGCAAGATGTTTTTGATATGGGAAATACTGCTGCGTGTTCCCCGCATCACATCCTCGGCCATTTCGTACTCAACACACAAGTAGCCACTGTAGAAGGTCTTTAGCTTCGCGAGAATTGGCTTCCAATCGATGTCTCCCTCCCCCACGGCCACCGAGGGTGCCCAACGCGACCCCTTAAAGAGGATGTCTGGCGGGCGAACCTCGTCGCGGCGCGTATCCTTCATGTGACAGTAGTAGACTCGCTGTCCCAGGTTATGGAGAGCGGTCAAAGGATCTTCGCCGATGCGAAAATAATTGCAGGGGTCGTACAGCGTACCGACAGCAGGATGATCCGCAGCATCTAGCAGCCAGTTCATCTGGGTGGAGGTCATACCGTAGTTTTCAACCACGATTTGTATTCCATGATCGGCTGCGTAATCTCCCAATTCTCGTAGCACAAACCCATAGGTGTCCATGTATGCCCTGGATTCCTGCTGTGTGAAATCAGGCGGCACATTGGGTTCGGTCAGGCGTACAACTTCCAGGCCAAGCTGCACGGTAATATCCAGCGTGCGGTAGGCGCAGGCTTTCGCAAAGCGGCACTCACTCGCGTCGATGCGCTCGCCACGCATGTTGTAATCACCGGCCAACTCCAATGCGGAAACCCCGGCAATCATTCTTACGCCAGCCTGCTCCGCCTGTTGCCGAAGCTGCTCGAACACCGCTAACGAGGGTTTGCTCGCGCCGTCAGCAACAGATTCCTGGATGATTTGCCAATATAGGGGCATCTCAACATAGGTCAGGGCAAGAGAAGCAGCCATCTCAAAATAATTGCTGTAAGTCTGTTGTCTGAAGCCAAACCAAGCTGCACCAAGTTGCATTAGAACTATGCCAGCCTTTCTATATCAAGAGTAACGCGATAATTTGTACCGTTCGTTGCAGAATCATAGGCTCCGAATACAAGCTCCATCGTCTTCACCATTTCTCTACCGCTGATCTCGGCTTCCTGCTTGCTCCGCAGGCTGTCGATGAAGTGCTGTTGCGCGTTTTGGTAGCCGAGCACCTCGCTGTGATCGGGGAAAGCAAATATTTGCTGCCGCGTCATCGTGTGCAGATGCAGGTGTCCGTCCATCGTGAGTGAGAGAGTGCCCGCATCGCCTTCGATTACGACCTCACCCCAGGTGATGGATTTCGCATTTTCTTTTGCCGGGAGCGAGGCCCATGAGAGGTCTACCACCGCCAGCAAATCATCCATATCCAGCGTGATAATCGCCAGGTCTTCCCCCTGGATGGCTGGGCTGATCCGAGCTTTTCGCGCGAAAACGCTGTTGGCCTCACCAAACAGGTAGCGCAGTGTATCGAGGAAATGGACCCCCAGTTCATATATGATCAAGCGCGGCATGGTGGCGAAGAATGGCTGGTCCTGGAAGGGCGGGTCTTCTAGCGCGCCCCGCCAGCGAGACGTGAAATTGCTGTAAAAGGGGTGACCGATAGCACCTGCCTCTATCAGGGACTTCATCTTCCGGAACCAGGGCTGAAAGCGGCCATTTTCGTTGACGGTGAAATTCACCCCCGAATCCTCACATATCTGGATCATCTCCCGAAGTTCAGATAACGTTTCGGCGATGGGTTTCTGGCAAAGTACGTGCAGTCCGCGTTCCGCGCTGGCTTTAACCATTTCAAGGTGAACAGATGGGGGCGTGGCAATATCGATAAAATCGAGCATTTCGTCATCCAGCATTTGCCGGTAGTCGGTATAAAAGGCTGGGATACTGAATTCAGTTGCGCGTGCTTGCGCTTGGTCCTGATTGCGGCTCGAAACCGCGACGATTTCTACATCCTCAATTTGCGACCATGCTTTGAGTTGAAACCGCGAAGCGTAGCCACAGCCGATAAGTGCACCCCGAATTGTCATATATCTGCTCTCCTGTGCACCAGTCGTACCGGTCAGGAGGACCAGCGATCGCGCAGTCGCGAGTAAACTTCTTCAGCCTGTCGCAAATGGTCCCGCATAGCTTCTTTGGCTCCTACACTATCTTTTCGCTTTATCAGGTCGAGAATACGATTATGATAGATTAAGGCCCCTTGTGTGGCTTCTTCCGAGTCATGGATATATGTTCGCTCCCGAAATTCAAGCAGCAAGCCGCTTAAGGGTTCAAGCAGCATGCTGAACAATTCATTGCGGGTGACTGTAGCAAGCAATTGGTGGAATTCGTAGTCGAGTCGCGTAAATGCGGTAACGTTGCCGTTCGCCTGTTCCATCGCATGGATGTTTTCTTCCAGACGTTTGATGTCATCCGGAGTCGCCCGTTGTGCGGCTAACCCGGCGATGTCCATCTCCAGGGCAAAGCGCACCTCCAACAGTTTGTCTAACTCTGTTGCCTTATGGTTCATCCGCAGGAACAAACCAATTGAATCAACCACATGATCCGTTCCAACTGTGCGGACGTATGTCCCGCTACCGGGGCGAATTTCAAGCAGACCCTGGGTATTCAAAATGCGGGTTGCATCACGGATCACGACCCGACTCACGCCAAGTTGATCAGCTAGCTCTCGCTCACTCGGCAACTTGGCCCCAGTGGTAATTTCCCCCGAAAGGATCATTTCTCGAATACGACTGACAACTTCATCGTAAAGATGGTTTTGTTTAAGGGGCTGTCCGAAATTCGCTGGCATGACAGGCTCTTTCATAATTGGTCATACCACACTACCATAATACCATTTTGACTATTCTGTCAAGTATAAGATGGACTTGTGGTCTTTGGGCGTTCTGAGCCAGTGTTTGCGGTTGTGAGTATTCTTGTCATCGGAATACAAAGCACGGGCTGCCTCGCTAACATGTTCAACATTGTGAAATTAGCCCATTACCTGTGTGCCATCGGGATAAACATCCTCAGCCACATACCAAATCCACAAGCCATCATCTGCAACGACACTTCGGTTACTTGCGGTGAGTAGGAGATGCTGTACAGCCACGCCCATAACGCGGGTTTGAACGCATCTTTTAAGCACGAGAACGGCCGTGTAATTCACATTGCCTCCATGTGTCATTTCATCCAGTTCCTGCGTTTGTGGGTTATGTTCCAGGCGTTTTTCCCAAGTCAAACACCGCCCCTACTTTGAGTTCACGCCACCCATCATGGCGAATATTGACCATGCCCCTATCTTATTGAGAGTGCCTCGCGTTGGTCATGATCATAGCGAGCATCGGGGAATTGAATACGCTCTACGCTCACCCGTTGATGTTGGTGTTCAACTTCCGCTCTCATTCTTGCACCATATCGTTGCGTTTGACGCTAGATACTACTGTCAGAAACGTACCGTTCACCGATGCGCTCCATGACTTGCTCACATTGATCATAGGGCAACAATTCACTGAGCCACACCCTCTGTTACTCAAGTCATGGCTAAACCCGCTGCCTGTCAATTTGAGTTGCTCATCGAGGAGGAAAATACCCTTTCTGACAGGTTTCGCAGTGATAATCCACAAGGAATAATAGCGATAGTACGTGGACGGGTTGCCAGATGGCATCGACCAACCGCCCTGCCCCGGATGTGCGAGGACGATGTGGGGCACCTGATTGTTGTGAAGATGAGAATAATGACCTATAGCGGTGATAATGATGCCACTATTGTGAGTCTATGTCTCTATCTGCCCCACATGCCCCACATGCCCCACACACAAATAGGCTTTCTGTGTGCATTTTTTGCGTGGTTTTCTT
>DAOTUD010000158.1:0-23201 GCA_034437275.1 Anaerolineae bacterium | reverse complement strand
TCTGCCCACCCCTTCAGCGCCAGCGTCTTGGTGATCGCTGCCGTCAGGGTCGTCTTGCCGTGATCAATGTGGCCGATTGTGCCCACGTTGACGTGGGGCTTCGTCCGCTCAAACTTACCTTTGGCCATGAATGCCTCCTACCTTATCGATAATTGCTTTATACAAGGGGGCTGATTAGCGCCCCCCCTTCAGGATCGTTTCTGTAATTGAAGCTGGGACCGGTTCGTACTTGTCAAATTCCATCGTGAAGCTGCCCCGGCCCTGCGACATATTGCGCAGGTTGGTAGCATACCCGAACATCTGGCCCAGCGGGGCTTCGGCATGGATCGCGGACAGGTTGTCCCCGCGCGTATCAATGCCGCCGATGTTGGCGCGTCGCGCCGAAAGATCGCCCATCACGTCGCCCGCATATTCTTCGGGAATCACCACCTCGACGCGCATGAACGGCTCCAACAACACGGGTTTGGCCCGGTTGAAGGCGTCTTTGAGCGCCATCGAACCAGCGATTTTGAACGCCATTTCCGACGAATCCACCTCATGATAGGTGCCATCCACCAGCGACACCTTGAAGCGGGTCGCAGGGTAACCGGCAAAGATACCGCTCTGCGCAGCCTCGCGAATGCCCTCTTCAACGGCTTTGATGAACTCGCGGGGGATCGCACCGCCCCTGATTTCGTTCTCGAACACGATGTCTTCATCGTCCTCATGATTGGGGGGAAGGGGTTCGATCTCGATCTCGGCATGGCCATACTGACCGCTGCCACCCGTCTGCCGCACAAAGCGCCCCACACCCTCGGCGGGGCGGGTGATGGTCTCGCGGTACGAGACACGCGGCTTGCCGATCCGGGCACCCACCTTGAATTCCCGGATCAGACGGTCCATCAACACTTCCAGGTGCAGCTCGCCCATGCCGGAGATCAACGTCTGACCGGTCTGGTCATCGACCCGCACCACAAAGGTTGGGTCTTCTTCGGCCAGCTTGGCCAGCGCCTCGCCCATCTTGTCCTGGTCGGCTTTGGTCTTGGGTTCGATAGCGACCGCGATCACCGGTTCGGGGAACTCGATGTCTTCCAACAGAATCGGGTGTTCCTCAGCCGCCAACGTTTCCCCGGTGAAGGTGTCCTTCAAACCAAGCGTAGCCGCGATATCTCCGGCGTGCACTTCCTCCACGTCTTCACGGCGGTCGGCAAACATCCGCACGACACGCCCGATGCGCTCCCGGCGGTCTTTCGTGGTGTTGGTGACCATCGACCCAGCCTGGATCACCCCGGAATAGACGCGGAAGAAAGCCAGCCGCCCCACAAACGGATCGGTCACGATCTTGAAGACCAATGCCGCCAGTGGTTCATCATCAGATGGCCCACGTTCTTCGACTTCTTCGGTCTTGGGGCTAATGCCCTGGATGGGGGGAACATCAAGCGGGGAAGGCAGATAGTCGACGACGGCATCAAGCAGCAGTTGGACGCCCTTGTTCTTGAGCGCTGCACCACATATCACCGGCTGGATCTGCCCGGTAACGGTGGCCTGTCGCAGCGCCCGGATAAGTTCCTGGGTTTCGATTGGCTCCTCGTTGAGGTAGCGTTCGGTCAGGTCCTCATCGGTTTCGACGATCTGTTCGATCATCTCGGCGCGCGCGGCTTCGGCCTGATCGCGCATCTCGTCCGGGATGCCGGCCTGCTGGATGTCCGTCCCCAGGTCATCGCCATAGATGACCATCTGCATCGACATCAAGTCGATGATGCCGTTGAAGTCGGGGCCTTCACCATAGGGAATCTGAATGGTAACCGGGTTGCCCTGGAGCCGATCGACGATCATATTCACACAGCGGTGAAAATCTGCGCCGACACGGTCCATCTTGTTCACGAAGCAGATACGCGGCACGTGGTACTGGTTGGCTTGCCGCCACACCGTCTCCGATTGCGGTTCAACCCCGGCAACGCCATCAAACACGACCACACCACCATCCAGCACGCGCAGACTGCGCTGCACCTCCGCCGTAAAATCCACGTGGCCAGGAGTGTCGATAAGGTTGATCTGAAGCCCACGCCAGGAGGCTGTGATAGCGGCTGCCGTAATGGTGATACCGCGCTCTTTTTCCTGATCCATATAGTCGGTCGTCGCGGCACCATCATGCACTTCGCCCATGCGATGAATTTTGCCAGCATAGTATAACACGCGCTCGGTGGTGGTCGTTTTACCGGCATCGATATGGGCGATGATTCCGATGTTGCGAACCTTCTCCAGGTCCAGAGCTTTTCCGGTGATGGCTTTCTTCGCCATGAAGTATTGTTTCCCTGCTTACCAGCGATAATGTGCGAAAGCACGGTTGGCCTCGGCCATCCGGTGCGTATCTTCTTTCTTGCGGACAGCAGAGCCTTGATTGTTGGCGGCGTCCATCAGTTCTCCGGCCAGCTTTTCGGCCATGTTGCGGCCCCCGCGTGTGCGTGCCCCGGCCAACAGCCAGCGCATCGCCAGCGACAGCGCGCGCGACGGGTCAACCTCGACCGGCACCTGGTAGGTCGAACCACCAACGCGCCGGGGCTTCACTTCCAGCGCCGGGGTCGCATTGCGGATTGCCTGCTCGAAGAGGTCAACCGGATCACGCTTGGCACGTTCCTCGATCAACTCGAGAGCCTCGTACATCACGCGCAGCGCGGTACTTTTCTTACCGCCATACATCATCCGGTTTACGAACATCGTGATGTGAACGTTGTCGTGCTTCACATCGGGTTCGACTTTCTGCTTGGGTGGTCTATACCTTCTGGGCATGTCTTTTCTCCAGAGCTTTACTTGGGTTTCTTGGTACCGTACTTGCTGCGTCCCTGGCCGCGCTCACTAACGCCGTCAGCATCGAGCTTGCCGCGCACGATGTGGTAACGCACGCCGGGCAAGTCCTTCACACGCCCACCGCGCACCAACACCACGCTGTGCTCCTGCAGGCCATGCCCCTCGCCGGGGATGTAGGCCGTCACCTCGATCCCGTTCGTCAACCGCACACGGGCCACCTTGCGCAACGCCGAGTTCGGCTTCTTGGGCGTCATCGTCTTCACCTGGGTGCAGACCCCGCGCTTCTGCGGGGCACCCCTTGGCTGGCGGGTACGACGCTGCGTGTAGGAGTTAAAAGTATATTGCAGTGCGGGCGATTTGCTCTTTTTCTTCTTCGGCTTGCGCCCTTTGCGAACCAATTGGTTAATAGTCGGCATATTCTGCCTCCACGCCTAGGCCAGATCAGGTCTGGCACCATCCTGCTTGATACTTGGCGTAACACACGGGCGTACGCCGCCCGTTTTTACTCTACATACCGTAAGGCCATCAATCTCATGGCACACGATGGCCTCACGTACGATACCTCATCCAATTCGGTCACCATCGCCCTGCTGGTGCAGGGTTGATGCCGCGCGAATCTCACATAGAGAGTTTGATATTAGCAGTTCGCCAGGGGGCTGTCAAGGCTAATTTACGCGGCGTCCCCCGTCTGTTTCACCGGGAAATGCAAAAGCGAGCCTGCCCCGCAGTCACCGGCTCTGAAAACCGATAGTATGGTAGCCTATATATTAAGGGCTGGCAGCTTGTCCGCGCTTGCATCGCCTCTGGTCCCCCGGCGTCTATTCACACACAGCGCGTGACCCAAGCTATTGACGAATTAAAGAATATTTTAAAAAATCTTAAATAAGCACGAAGTAAAACGGGTTAGAATGAGGAATGGTCTATTCTATCCAGATGTTGAGGCTGCTATGAAAACGATTTTGCTCGTTGAAGACGACGACACCCTGCGTAAGACGCTGGCCTATAACCTGACGAAAGAGGATTATGAGGTGATTGAAACAGGGGATGGGGCCGAAGCGTTAACCCTGGCACGCGAACACGAACCCGACTTGATCGTCCTGGATGTGATGCTGCCCACGCTGGATGGGTTGTCGGTCTGCCGGATTCTACGCAACGAGTCCGAAGTGCCCATTGTGATGCTGACTGCACGCGGGAGTGAGGTCGACCGGATCGTCGGGCTGGAGATCGGCGCCGATGACTATATCGTCAAACCCTTCAGCCTGGGCGAGTTCCTGGCGCGCGTGCGGGCTGTACTGCGCCGCGTCCCCACGTCCCGCACCGTGATTGACAAGCTGGAATCCGGCGACCTGGTCCTCGATCTGATTGCCCGCCGGGCCACGCGCAGCGGCGCAGAACTCCGCATGACGCACAAAGAATTTGACCTGCTGGCTACCCTGATGCGCAACCAGGGCGCGGTGCTATCACGCGATCTGTTATTAGAGCGCGTTTGGGGGTATGATTACAGCGGTGAAACAAAAACAGTCGATGTCCATGTGCGGTGGGTGCGGGAAAAAATCGAAGAAGACCCTTCGAGTCCCAAACGGATCATCACCGTGCGTGGCGTGGGCTACCGGTTCGAAGGATAGACAACGACCAGACCATGACGGCATGGATTTTCGCGGGGGTTGCCCTGGCAGCAGCGCTGTTTTTGCTTTGGCTGCTGCTCCAAAAACAAGCCTGGATCGCCGAGCTGCAGCAACGTTCCAGCCATACCCAACAAGAACTCACCGCCCAGCTTGAGCAAGCCCAACACTTCCAGCATGGCATTCTAAAAGCGGTCGACGATGTACTGCTCGTGCTTGATGCTGAGCAGCGTATTCTGATCGCCAATCCGGCAGCAGAAGCGATGCTGGGGCAATCGTTGGTCGGCGAAACCCTGATCGGCGCCATCCGCCAACCCGAATTGGAAACCCTCATCGAAGATGCGCAAATGGTGCGCGGGGAAGGCGTCGAACGCCGCTTTGAGTTTGAAAAGCACATCTTTCGCGCGCGGGCGGTCGTCTTGGACTTCAAAGACGGCGACACATTTGAGGTCCTGACGATGCGCGATGTGACGGAGATCCAACGCCTGGAGCGTTCGCGCCGCGAGATGGTCACCAACATTTCCCACGAACTCGGCTCACCGATCACCGCACTGGGGCTGCTGGCCGACACGCTGATGGACAATGCGCTCAAGGAAAAGCCCAAGCGAACCCGAAAGATGGTGCGCGATATCCAGCGCGAAGTCGGCACCCTGGCCCAACTCGTCCAGGAAATGCGCGATCTGTCGTTGATCGAATCGGGCCAGATGCCGGTCCGGTTGACCCCCACCGACCTGCAAAGCGTGGTCTATGCCAGCATCGAGCCGTTAACGCCCCTGGCCGAAGACAAGAATCAAACGGTTTATACCAACGTGCCGGCGGGAATTATGGTGTGGGCCGATGAGTCACAACTGCGTCGCGCGATCAAAAATATTGTGCACAACGCCGTCAAATTCACCCCCGACAACGGGCAAATCCACATCACGGTCACGGTCAATGACGAGGACGCAGCCCTGACGATTAGCGACAACGGCCCAGGCATCCCCCCAGATGAACTGGCGCGTATCTTCGAGCGCTTCTACCAGGTGGACCGTGCACGCCAAAGCGGGACGGGGCTGGGCCTGGCCATCGTGCGCCATATTATCGCGGCGCATGGGGGCCGGGTGCGGGCCGAAAGCCAGGAAGGTGAAGGCGCGACCTTCCACATCGTGCTCGCTCTGGCCAATACGTAGCCCGCAGCACACACACCTCCATTAAATAATATTAAACTTGAATCAACACCCCCTTAACCTCTGTTTTCTTGCCGCTTTATCTCCTCTCACTACTATCTGGCCTGCCAGGGTAAACCCGTACATTGACCCGCCCTGGAATAGTTGTCCTACATGAGGAGAGGATAATGCAGAAACGTAATGTTTGGATTATTTTGGCTCTTGTTTTGACGCTGGTCTTCCCGGTGGCTTCGGTGTGGGCGCAGGATGGTGACGGCGACGAACCGGAACCGATCGAATTACCGGAAGTTGACCCCCTCAGCGCGACCGGGGACATCGCCATTGCCGGTAGCTCGACGGTCGAGCCTGTGACCATCGCGATGGCCGCTCGCTTCAACGACGACGGCTTCACGGGCAACATCTCCGTAGCCGAAACCGGCACCAGCGCTGGCTTCGAGCGCTTCTGCAAAGAAGGCTCCACGGACGTCTCCAACGCCAGCCGCCCGATCAAGGCTTCCGAGGTGGAAGACTGCCAGGCCATTGGCCGCGAGCCGCTGGCCTTCAAGGTTGGCATCGACGCCATCACCGTGACGGTTAGCATCGAGAACGACTTCGTGACCGAACTCAAGCGCAGCGAAATGATCGCGATCTTCACCGGTGTCGACCTCGATGGCAATGCGGTTACCAAGTGGAGCGACGTGCGCGAAGGCTGGCCGGACGAAGACATCCAGCTGTTCATCCCCGGCACCGACAGCGGTACATTCGACTTCTTCGGCGAGGCCGTGTTGGGCAAGAAGGGCGACTACGCCGAGCGTTCGGCGCGCTTCGAAGCACTGCTGGCCCCCGATCCCACGACCAGCGAGAACGACTACACCCTGGTTGAGGGCATCCAGAGCAGCCCCTACGCCATCGGCTACTTCGGGTTTGCGTACTACTTCGAGAATCAGGATACCCTGACCGCGCTGGCGCTGGCCAACGATGTGGTTAACGACGATGACGGCAACCTGGTCGTGATCTCCGAAGCCGAATGGGAAGACGAAGGCGTCTCCTACGTGGAACCGAACCGCGAAACTGCCGAAACCGGCGAATACATGTTCAGCCGCCCGCTGTTCGTCTACTCGGCGGCCAGCATCATGGCCGAAAAGCCCCAGGTTACGGCCTTCATCAACTACTACCTGACCAACGCGCCTGAGGTCGTCACCGAGGTTGGTTACTTCAACGTCGCCACCGAAACGCTCAACGCCTCCAAACAGTTGTGGTTGGACGCAGTCGCTGAGGTCGAGGGCTAAGCCTTCAGAACGCCTTTAACAACCTAAGGTAGCTTCACGATATGGGGGAAGACTGTAACCTGCTTTCCCCATATCGTCTGCCAGGGCAGGTGGCACCAGGCGCAAACTGGACCACCAGCAAAATAGAAAGGACATACATGATGGATGATGCGGCGGTCGTGAGCAAAGATACCTCGGTATCTGGCGGAACCGGTGACATGAGTCAAGACCGGTTGGGGTTGGGCCGCAGAGTGCGAAGCCGCGAGGCGATAATCCAAAGTTTCCTGTTTCTGTGTGGCTTCCTGACCATCTTTACCACCATTGCCATCGTGATCGTACTCGGACGCGAGTCAGTGCTGCTTATCACCAGCGAATACGAAATCGTAAATGAGGCGGGCGACGTAGTACGCACTGAGTCGGTGAGCGTCCTGGACTTCATAAACAGCACCCAATGGCAGCCGCATCGTTTTGAAGTAGGGATTGCCCCATTGGCCGCCGCTACCCTGTTGAGTTCCTTCATCGCCATGCTGGTCGCGCTGCCTTTGGGACTAGGCTCGGCCATCTATCTCGGCGAATATGCCTCCGCACGGGTGCGAAACACAGTTAAGCCCATCCTCGAGGTGTTGGCCGGCGTGCCCACCGTCGTCTACGGGTTCTTTGCCCTGCAATTTATGACACCGCTGCTGCAGGATATTTTTGGCCAAGAGACCGTAAGCATTTTCAACATTGCCTCGGCGGGTATGGTCATGGGCGTGATGATTTTGCCTTTGGTCGCGTCGATGAGTGAGGATGCACTGCGAGCCGTGCCCTACTCACTGCGCGAGGCGTCCTATGGCCTGGGCGCCACCAAGCTGGAAACTACCATGCGCGTGGTGCTGCCGGCCTCGATTTCCGGCGTTATTGCGGCGTTTATTGTCGCCATTTCGCGCGCGATTGGCGAGACCATGATTATGGCCATTGCTGCCGGTGCGCGCCCCAACCTGACGGCGAATCCGTTTGAGTCGGCCTGGACCATGACCGGGTACATTGCCAGCATCAGCGGCGGTGACCTGGCCTACGACACGCTGGACTACAACAGCATTTTCGTGGTCGGGCTGCTGTTGTTCTTGATGACGCTGAGCCTGAACGTCCTAAGCCGCGTGGTCATCACTCGCTTCCGCGAAGAGTACGAGTAAGAGAGACGAACGATTATGGATAGAGTCGCACTGATTAGTTCTGCCTTCTTCAGCCTGTTGATGGCGCTCAACGGCAGCCTATCCACCCCACCGGTGATGGCCCAAAAAGGGTATAACCCCAAATGGGGCGTTGTGCTGGGAAGTGTGGTTGGGCTTTTAGGCGGGCTGTTGGCAGCAGTGGTCGCGTTGTTCGCCTTCGACCAGCTTCCGCTGGCCGGGATGGCAGGGGCAATTATCGGCGCGTGGATCGCCCTGCGTGTGGTCTGGTCGCAGCTCCCCGACTGCACCATTGACCGCTCCCGGATTCCGCCGGAGCAGAGTTTACCCGACGGGGACGAACTCGTGCGTAACATCCAGGCCCGGCACATTCGCGGCAGAATTTCGCTGGGGATGTTCTTTGTTTCCATTATTGTGGCGCTGGTCGCGCTGGCGACCCTGATGTGGACCATTATCGACAAGACGTTTGGCCTGACGGCGGTCGAATATGCTGTCGAACCACACGTTGTGACGATGAACACCTTTGATATCGACACTCCTTTCTATGAACTGTCGGACTCCGAACTCGAAGCGACACTCGCCGCAGAATTCACCGAAGTCCGCCTGCACTATCTGGTAATGCGCGAGCTGGCCGGGGCCAGCGAGAGCGACTGGGATGCACTACGCACGCAGCCCCTCGTGGACATATTAGCGTCCTCAGACATTGATCTGAGCGCGTATCCCGACGCTTTGCTGCAAACGCCTGTCGAGCAGCTAGCGCCGCAAGATGCCGCGCAATTGCTCGTCGCCAACCTGGACCGGCGCACCATCGAACAGGTGTTGGTGCTGGAGGCAGGACGCTCGCTCAACCAGTTCCGCGTTATACGGACCACCGGCGACGACGACAACGGCAGCAGCGATGGCGAAAATGAGAACGAAAGAGTCATCGAAGTAGAAGATGCACTCTCACCGCCAGAGATCGCCTATCAACTGGCCCAGAACGTCGAGCGCAACCGGCTGCAGGCGTTGATCCTGCAATATGTCGTACAGCCGGACGAACCACTGCCCGGCACCACGCCAGTGTGGCAGGTTATCAAAGTCAACCAATACCCCGGCAACATCGCGACCAAGCCGTTTAACCAGCTTGACACATATTCGGCGGCCTACATTCTGGTCAAGAACCTGGACCGCCCGCTGGTCGAGGAGTTGACGCTCAACGAAGTTGGCAGCAGCTTGCTCAAGGAAGAACGTCCCCTGGTGGTGGTGCCGCGCCCGCTAGACGATCTGTCCACAGCCGAGCTGGCCAGCATGTTAGTGAACGCCTCTATCCGCGAGGATCGGTGGCGCGCGTTGGTGCTGCAAGAAGTGGCCAAGCTCGAACGTGACCAGTGGCCCACTGACGAATCAGCGCCAGTCGAGCAAGTGCTCGGCGACAACAAATATCCCCAAGTGCTGGCCCTGATGCCCTTCAACCAGATGGATGCGCGCCAAGCGGTCGACATTCTGGAACGCAATCTCAGCCGCTTGGATCTGCAGGAGTTGGTGATCACTGAGGTAGCGCACCCGGCGTTGGGCGGGACGCCACTGATCGACCTGTCGCAAGATCAACTGGCCGCCGTGCTGGCCGAGTATATGAACCACCAGCAACTGGGTGAAACAGTGCTCGACATGGCTGATGTGGACGATGGCTGGGCAACAGTCGGGCCACAGCCGGTAAGCCAGGTATTGGATGACGCGATCGTGCTGCCGGATGATGTGAATCCCGATACGCCGTTCAACCAACTCAGCCCGCAGCAGTATGCCAGCATCCTGGTGTGGGGCATGGATGAAGACGACCTGCGCGAATTAATCGTCGAGGAAACGCCCACGTTTGCTGTCGGGCGACCGCTGGAAAGCCTGTCCACGACAGAACTGGCGGACCTGCTGTTAAACACCATACGTGAGCCGCGTTTGCGCGTGCTGGTGCTGGAGATGGCGGACATTGGCCCCGCGCTGTGGCCAGATGCCGCCGCGACGCCAGTAAGTGACGTGCTTGGCGGCAAAACCTACCCAGACACCGTCGCGGAGCTGCCCTTCAGCCAACTGAGCGCGGTCCAGGCGGTCGATATTTTGACCGCAAACCTGGACGCCGCCGCCTTACAAAATCTGGTGTTTACCGAAGCACGCGAGGGCCTGCTGGAACAACTACCGGAGTCCGAACTGGCGATTGTGCTGGCGGCCAACACCAGCCTGGAACGCCTGCACGAGCTGCTGGTTAGCAATGTGCTGCTGACCGGCCCTGAAGACTGGCCGGAACTGGTCCTGGAACCGGTGCTTTCGTTGGAGCAAGCCACGCAAGTCCTGATGCGCAGCCTGGACCGTAACCAATTCGAAGCCCTGGTAGTTGACGAAGCGGGACCGGCTTTGCTGGCCGGCTATTCCGACGAAAAGCTGATCGACATCCTGGCCAACAACGTCGACAAAGCCCGGCTGCGCAGCCTGATCATGGAGCATGTCCTGGCCGTGCCAGAAACTGAGCGCCAGGCGCTGACCCCGCTGCCGACCTGGCAGGTCATGAAAGCGCAGGCGTTCGCCGATGAAGGCGATGTTGCCCAACTGCCGTTTAACCAACTCACAAGCGAGCAAGCGGCAGACATTTTGCTGCGCAACCTGACACGCAGTCAGTTAGAAACCCTGGCGCTGGAAGAAATTCAGGCCGCCGATCTCAAAGACCTGTCGAAACAGCAGCTAGCGGCCATCCTGGCAGCGAACAGCCGTAAATTCCGCCTGCGCACCCTGCTCTTTTCGAACGTGCTCGGCGCAAACGAAAATCAGTGGCCGAAGCTGAACCAGCAGACGGTCAGCCAATCGCTCAAGGCGAAAAGCTACCCGGAGACGCTGGCCGATGTGCCCGTCGGTAAATTGAACCAGGGCGAGTTCGCGCTGCTGATCATGATGAACATGGGACGGGACGACCTGGAAGACCTGGTTTTCGACGAGATCATCCAGCCTGAAGTTCAGAAAGGATGGTCATTGTGGGATTCGCTGACCAAGCGGGACGACATTGAGCAGGTCGCCGCGACCAATTATCCCAACGCGCGCGTAGAGTGGCGTTCGTGGGTCAATTGGGAGTTCATCACCAGCCCGCTTGATCCGCGCAAGCCTGATGCGACCGGGATTCGCCCGGCGCTGTTTGGGTCGTTCTTGTTGATTGTGATCACCATCGTATTCGCGTTTCCGGTTGGGCTCGGGGCGGCCATTTATCTGGAAGAATACGCCGCTGACAACTGGCTCAACCGCATCATCCAGACCAACATCAACAACCTGGCGGGGGTGCCATCCATCATCTACGGGATGCTTGGCCTGGCGATCTTTGTGCGCGCCCTGGAACACCTGACCAGTGGGAACGTCATGGGGACGGATACCGCCAACGGACGCACGATCCTATCCGGCGGGCTGACCCTGGGGCTGCTGATCCTGCCGTTAATCATCATCAACGCCCAGGAAGCGATCCGGGCTGTGCCCAGCTCGCTGCGGCAGGCCAGCTATGGCCTGGGGGCGACGAAGTGGCAAACCATCTGGAACCACGTCCTGCCCTACTCGCTGCCGGGGATTCTGACCGGGGCCATCCTGGCGATCTCACGCGCGATTGGCGAAACCGCACCGTTGATCCTGATCGGCGGAGCCACTTTCCTGACCAAAGACCCCGAAGGGCCTTTCTCTAGCTTTACCGCGCTGCCGCTGGTAATTTACCGGTGGACAACGCTTCCACAAGCCGAATTCCGCAACGCTGCCGCCGCCGCCATTGTGGTGCTGCTGGCGATGCTGCTGACGCTCAACTCGCTGGCGATTATCTTGCGGAACCGTTTTAGCAGGAGATTAACATGACCGAAGCATATTCCAATGGCAAGTACGCGATGGAAACGCGCAACTTGTCGGTGTACTACGGCGATTTTCAGGCCATCCAGGATGTGAATCTGCACTTCGAGCGCAACAAGATCACCGCCCTGATCGGCCCGTCCGGCTGCGGCAAAAGCACGCTGCTGCGCTCGCTGAACCGCATGAACGAACTGGTTCCGAGCACCCACAGCGAGGGAGAGGTTTTGTTTCACGGGCAAAATCTCTACAATCCAGCAGTGGACCCCGTCGAAGTACGTCGCCGGGTGGGGATGGTCTTTCAGAAGCCGAACCCCTTCCCCAAGTCGATCTTCGACAACGTATCCTATGGACCGCGCGTGCTGGGGCAGCGGAACAAAGCGGTGCTGCAAAATATTGTCGAGACCAGCCTGAAACGCGCCGCGCTGTGGGACGAAGTCAAAGACGATCTGAAAAAGTCGGGGCTGGCCCTGTCTGGCGGGCAGCAGCAGCGGTTATGCATTGCCCGCGCGCTGGCTGTGCAGCCCGAGGTGATCCTGATGGACGAGCCGTGCTCGGCACTGGACCCCATCGCCACGCTGCGCATCGAGGAATTGATGCGCGAACTGAAAGAAAACTACACCATCGTCATCGTAACCCACAACATGCAGCAGGCTGCGCGTGTCTCCGACTATACGGCGTTTATGCTGTCGGATGAGAGCCGGTCGGGCGAGATGGTGGAGTTTGGCCGTACCGAGAAGATCTTCAACCGGCCCGATGATCCGCGCACCGAGGACTATATCACCGGGCGCTTTGGATAAACATGGCTGTGCGATAGAACAGCGCTATGCCACAGGGGGCGTCATGCCTGAAAAGAATCATCTAAAACCGCGTACGCTGCTGGACCGTGAATTAACCGTGCTGCGCGACAATATCTTGCGGATCAGCCACATGGTCGATTCCGCAATCGAGCGGTCACTTCACGCGTTGAAGGAACAAGATATCGATCTGGCGCGCCAGGTGATCGCCGACGATGAGAAGATCAACAAGCTGCGCTACCAGATCGAAAACGACTGCTACCGGCTGCTGGCCCTGCAACAACCGACCGCCCGCGATCTGCGCTCGATAGTGACCGCGATCCATGTGGTGGTGGAGTTGGAGCGCATTGGCGACCATGCCGAAGGCATCGCCCAGATCGCGGTTGAGTTGTCGTCAGAACCGCTGCTCAAGCCGTTGATCGACGTACCCCGTATGGCCCAGATAGGCCGTGAGATGATGCGCGCCAGCCTGAACGCCTACCTGGATTGGGACGACGAACAGGCCCAACACACCATCAAACGCGACAAAGCCATCAACGAGCTGGACAATCAGGTGTACCGCGAACTGTTGACCTTCATGCTGCAAGACCCGCGCAACATCAACCGGGCCACGGCGCTGCTGTGGGTCTCGCACTACCTGGAGCGCATCGGCGACCGGATCAAAAACATCTGCGAGCGGGTAAGCTTCATGGTAACCGGGGAGATCAAAGAACTCGACAATGAATAACAGGCTGAGCACGACTCAGCAGCAAATGGGGACTGGGGGAGCAGGTTTCGGACCACTCCCCCCTTTTTGTTCGCAGGAAGACTCACCGGTTGAGCCAGGGTAACGCCTCGCGCTGATTGTTAGGCTGGCTGCCGGGCGCAAATTCGCGCACGATCTCGGAGTGGCCCAACTGCCCACCCCAGGCGACCAACCCATAGCCGCGCGCGAAGAAGTAGCGCTCGAAAGGCTCGGCTGCCGGGCTGCCCTCTTCATCCTCATAGGCCGCCAAGATCGCTACATCCTCCACCTCAAACCCATTGGGAAACGTGGTCCGATGCTTGATCGCTTCCAGTTCGATCCACGTCACATGCGGGAATGTGCGCAGCACTTCGCCGTCGCTCTTGCGCCGGAAGGTGACGATAGGTGTGCGGCGGAACCGCACCCCGACCGTCATGAAACGCGGAATCCACGCGCTGCCATAGTGCCCCTGTTCGGTCAGGACATAGACTCTGTCGCCACCGGGGGAGGTATCGGTCCCACGATAGATGAAGTGCTCATCCGCCCACAGTTCTTCCCATTCCGCCCCTTTCACGATGTAGAAGCGCCCACCTTCCTCCTGGGTCTGGATGCGCTGGTGGCCTCCACTATCCCAGGAATACGCCAGTTCGTACAGCCGCCCGTCGCCCTTCAGATAGGTCAGCATGTCGTAGGTCTGGTCTGGATCGGCGACTTCGATCAACGCGAACAGGTCGTAATCGAAGAACTGGCCGCGCGGGGAGCGCCCTTTCCAGGTGCTTTTGTGGGGACCGGGTGTCGTCGGGGCGGTGAGCATGATCGTGATGTCAACCGCCTCACCGGGGTCTGCGGAGGGCAGGCTCACCCCAGAGGGGCCATCCATGCGTTGATCACCGAAGAAGCCCAATGTGTACCGCCGGTCCCAGGTGGTTGTGCCGGTGTTGCGCACGCGCCAGGTCTTCAGGAAGCGCTCGCCCGGCTGCATAATCATCCCATCGTCGACGGTGACATCGGCCACCCAGCTTAACTCGTCGATCACCGCTTCCTCCGCGATCACGTTGATCAGCGCGAAGAAGTCAAACTCGAAGACATTGCCATCTGGATCGCGGGGCTTCCAGGTACTCTTGTGTTCGCCCGGCGTAGTGGGAGCGACCAACGGCACCGACACCTCGACCGTTTCGCCCGGCCTGGCACGCGGCAGCGGTACGCTCTCCGGCCCCTCCATATCCTCATCGTCGAAGAACGCCAGCCGGTACCCGTCGCCCCAGGTGGTCGTGCCGCTATTGCGAATGCGCCAGGTCTTGACGAACGGCTCGCCGGGGCGCAGCTCCTTCCCGTCGGGGATGGTCACATCGGCCACATAGCGGGCTTCGTTGAGTTTCGCGGGATCGGCGGGCGCTTCCGGCACCCGGATTTCGACAAAATGCACGTAGCGGAAGCTGTTTCCCGCCGCGTTGTGCATCCGCCAATAGCTGCGGTGGCGGCCTGCTTCGCGGGGAGCCGTCAGCCGCACCGACAGGTCCACGATCTCGCCCGGCCTGACCTGGCGCGGAAGCGGGATGCCATCCGGGCCGTTCATGCGCTCGCCCCGGTCGAAACGCAGCGCGTATTCCTCGTCCCAGGTGGTCGTCCCGGTATTGCGTATCCGCCAGGTTTTGACGAATTCTTCGCCAGGCTGGACCAGGGTGCCGTCCTCGATGGTCACATCAGCCACATAGGAAGCTTCGTCGACCATCTCCTGCACCTGGATCGCGATCTCAGCATAGAGTCGATGGCGGAGCATCTCGCCTGCCGAGTTCTGCACGCTCCACACGCTGCGGTGCCGGCCCGCCTCGCCTGGCGCGAGCAGCTCGACCGCGACGTTGATCAACTGGCCCGGCTCGACCGGCGTGGTGGGCAGCACAACCTGATCCGGTCCGCCCATCTGCTCCTCACCGGCAAAGGCCAGCTTATAGCCGGCGTCCCAGGTCGTCGTGCCGGTGTTGCGCACGCGCCACACTTTGCGGAACTGCTGGCCGGGTTGCATTTCCGTGCCGTCCGGAGCGGTGACATCCGACACATACGAGAAATCATCATACGCTGGGATCGCGCCCATGTGAAAAAACGGCTCCGGGTCGACCACATCACGCACCGTGTACCCGGACAGGCCATGCCCGATGTGCTGCAGCGTGAGATGCAGGTGAATCCCGAAGGAGTAGCCGGTATCGCCTGCCACCCCGATCTTCTGCCCGGCCAGCACAAACTGCCCGGGGCTGACGCTGGTTTCGGATAGGTGCCCGTACCACGTCACCCACTTGCCGTCTTTCCAATCGTGCACAATCCGGACGTAATTCCCATAGCCGGACGGGCTGAACGCGACCCGGTCCACAACGCCACGCTGCGCTGCCAGCACTGCGACAGGCCGGCGTTGCGCATCGATGGCGACTAAGTCGATCCCTTCGTGTTTTTGGAGCTTATCCGGCGCGAAGGCATAATCGCGCGGCGCGTTGAAGCGATCCCCGATCACAAAACTGCGCGCTACCGGGTTCACCAGGAAAAAATCAGGCAGTGTAGCAGGCATCGTATTCTCCTTAAATGTAGTCCCGCATTGTTCACATTCTAGTCGTTCCGGGAGGGGATGCAAACCACGGCGGCGGCCCGGTGGGGAACATGCAAAAGCGGGAGACCGTTCGATCTCCCGCTGCGTGAGGCGGCTGTATATCGACTTCGATGTGAGATGCCTACTGGATATTCTCGATGATTGCGGTAGCGAATTCGCTAGTTCTGACCGTCGTCGCACCTTCCATCTGGCGCGCAAAGTCATAGGTGACGGTCTTCTGGTCGAGTGTGCGCTCGTAGGCGTCCTTGACCATCTCTGCCGCCTCGGTCCACCCCATGAACTCCAGCATCATCACGCCGCTGAACATCAGCGAACCGGGGTTGACCTTGTCCTGGTCGGTGTACTTGGGCGCGGTGCCGTGTGTCGCCTCGAACAACATCACTTCGTCGCCGATGTTCGCGCCGGGTGCGATCCCAACGCCGCCCACCTGCGCGGCCAGCGCATCGGAGAGGTAGTCGCCGTTGAGGTTCGGCGCGATGATGATGTCGAACTCCGTCGGGCGCAGCAGCATATGCTGGAAGATGATATCAGCGATGCGGTCTTTGATGACGATCTTACCCGCGGGGCGCTGCCCATCATATTTATCCCACAGTTCGTCCTCAGTGATGGTGTGCTCGCCAAACTCTTCGGCAGCCACCTCGTAGCACCAGTTGCGGAACGCGCCCTCGGTGAACTTCATGATGTTGCCTTTGTGCATGATGGTGATGCTCTCACGCCCGCGCTCAACGGCGTAGCGCAGCGTCGAGCGCATCAGGCGCTTGGTGCCGAATTCGCTGATCGGCTTGACGCCCAATCCGGCCCCCTCGAAAAAGTCCTCGCCCATCTCCTCGCGCAGGAACTTCGCCAGCTTCTCGTTGTCCGGCGAGCCGGACTCGTACTCGATCCCGGCGTAGACGTCTTCCGTGTTTTCGCGGAAGATGACCATGTCAACATGCTCCGGCTCTTTCATTGGGCCGGGCACCCCGCGATACCAGCGCACCGGGCGCACGCACGAATACAGGTCAAGCACCTGGCGCAGCGTCACGTTCAGGCTGCGGAAGCCGCCGCCGACCGGCGTCGTCAGCGGGCCTTTGATCCCGACCAGGTACTCCCGCAGTGCATCGAACGTCTCCTGCGGCATGTAGTCCCCGTCGTAAAGCCTGGCGGCTTTTTCGCCGGCGTAAATTTCCATCCAGACGATTTTACGCTGGCCACCGTAGGCTTTTTCGACGGCAGCATCCCAGATGCGCCGGGACGCGGTCATGATGTCGCGCCCGATGCCGTCGCCCTCGATATAAGCCAGGATCGGGTTATCCGGCACGCAGTGATGATGTTCGAGACAGGTGATCTTTTCGCCCTGGTCGGGGACTTCGATATGTTTATAGCCCATCCATAACTCCTTTGTGATGACAACAAACTGGTCGGCCCGGAAAGGTGGGGGAGTGCCGGGCCGCCAGGATACGCGATACGATACGGGTTAACTCCGCCACTTGATGGTGCAGCCGACCGCTTTGGTGGTGGTCGTGTCGGGGGTCTTGCCGGCTAGCACAGCATCCAGCGCCTGACGCAAATATAGCTCCTGGACGGCGTCGGGATCGTTGTAATTGTCGTCGATGGCTCCCCGGTAGCGCAGCACACCGTTGGAGTCCAACAAGAATACGTGCGGGGTGTGCGTCCCACCGTAAGCATGTGCGACTTCCTGGCTTTCATCGTGTAAATAGAGGAAATTGAAATCTTCGGCTTCGGCACGGTCTTTCATCGCGTCGAAGCTGTCTTCGGGATAGCGCCGGGCATCGTTGGCGTTGATTGCAGCCAGCACAACATCTTGGTCCGCGTAGTCGCGCTGAATGGCGATCATGCGGTCTTCCCACGCGCGGACATACGGGCAGTGATTGCAGCTAAAGATCACAGCCACGGCCTGGTGCTGTTGCAGCAGGTCAGCGAGTGAGTGGGTCTGCCCATCGACGCCGGGCAGGGAAAAATTGGGGCCGGTTTGACCAATGTCAAGCATAGATTATCGCTCCTTATCAGCATTAAGAATGGCACGCTTCATCATGGTTTCGGAAGGCAGCGGCGAAGGGCGGCCATCTTCCCGGAAGTACAACCGGCACGTCAGGCGATACACGGTTGGGGCGTCCGAGTCGATATCCTGGCCGTTGACGAGAATCGTCGGCGAGCCAGGGAAACGCCACTGCTCCGCCTCCGCTTCGGTCCTGATCTCGATCCGTTCGACCTGCGGCTGGACGGCGAGCTGGTCCAGCACGGTGTGCAAGCGCTGCCAGGCTTCGGTGTGCGAAGGGCAGTCTTTCCACCATAGAAATTGAATCTGCATTGTATTATATCCATTTGCTTAGATGCAATTTAGGATGAGTTGGATTCATGTCGAATATAGCGCATTCAGATTTGCAGCCCCAATGCCACAAACTGGCTTTTAGAAATGAAATACGATAAGATGCGTTTGCACATACAGGGTAATCGGGATTTCCAGTAAGTCCAGACTGAGTTATAACCTAATCATGATCTTGCTAGCGGTCTATTACATTCTGCTGCTGGGCGGATTGGCGACGATGTTGCTGGATGGCCTGGGCTGGGTGTCGTTCGTGGTGTATTTCGGCTGGATGCCGCTCGGCGCAGTTGGCCTCTGGCGACTCCAGGGCCGATCATGGCGACAGCTACGCCCCGCGCACTTGCCGGTCAGGCAGTCTATGTTGGGGGTTGCCGGCGCAGCAGGGATCGTTGCGAGCGGCGGGCTGCTGCTTTTCGCCGGGGGTTGGCTGGACGCCCACCCTATCGACCAGGCTGCGCTGTGGTCCATCGTGAGCCTGGCCGCGCATCAGCTCGTGGTCGCCGGTTTCGAGGAACTTGCTTTTCGCGGTGTGTGCCAGCGATTGCTCACGGCGCGATATGGCCCGGCGTGGGGACTGGCGGGCGCTTCGGCCCTGTTTGGTACATTTCACATTCCCAACATCGTATATCATAATGTACCGAAAGGGCACATCCCTGTCACGGTGGGTGCGCTGGTTCTGATGGGAATCATCCTGGGCTGGGCCTACCAACGGACAGCACACAACCTGATGCTGCCAGTGGCGCTGCATTTCGGATGGAATGTGGCTAGCTTCAGCCTGCAAGATGTGCTTATCGAGTCCTTCACGGGGCCGCGCTGGATCACGGGGGTTACGGACTGGGTTCCAGAATCCGGGCTGTTTGGTCTGGTGGGATTGGCGAGTTTAGGCATTATGGCATGGTTGCTGACTGATAGAAGCGGGAGAAAATTGCGGGGAGAATCACATGTTTGAGGAAGCCCTCCTGCATGAAGCATTTGACGCACTACCGGACATGGTGTTTATCATCCATCCCGACACACTGCATATTCTCTATGCCAACCGCGCGGCAACGGCCACCACCAGCTACAGCCAGACGGAACTGCTGGCGCTAACTTTGCCGGCCTTGTATTGCGCTGGTTCTGAGCGTGTCGCGTCGCAGCTATCCCAGCTTGATGGCCAGAATACACTGAATTATACGAGCTGTATCGCGACCCGAACCGGCGACATCATTGCCGCAAATACACATGTGAATCGCAGTGAGATCGACGGTAAACCCTGCCTGGTATGCGTGCTGCGCCAACAGCCGCTGCACCATACGTCCGTATTGGAGCAACTACCTGTGAGCATCCTCACGTGCGATGTCCAGGGACGCCCGGTGTTTGCCAACGCTGCCTGGGATACTTTGAACCAGACTATAACGCATCAGGCAGAGCCACAGTTGCTGCTCGACAAACTGGAACTGGCAGACAAGCTGGAAAGTGTAATGAGCGGGCAGTCGTTCCAGACCACCGCCGAAATCTTCTCGCCCACACACCACGCCAATCTCAGCCTGACAGTACACGGGCAGCCGCTGTACGACGCCGACGCGACGATCATCGGGGGCTTGCTGCTGATCGAAGATGGCTCACTGGCCCACGTTCCGCCGCAGCACCACCAGGGCAAAACGCACTACCGGTCGCTGGTCAATGCCATTCCAGACCTTTTGTTTCGCATTCGCGGGGATGGGTTGTATCTGGACTATAAACTGCCTGCCGGGCTTGGTCTGCGCGAACTGCCCCCCGAAGACATTCTGGGCAAGTATGTCCACGAAGTGGTGCCCCCAGGGGTAGCCGACCGCGTGATGCCGGTCATTCGCCGTGTGATCCAGACCGGTCAGATTGAGACGCTCGAGTACCAGATCAAGGAACCGGGCGGCCTGCATCATTACGAAGCGCGCTTCAACGTAAGCGGCGCTAATGAAGTAGTCGCCGTTGTACGCGACATCACCCAGCAAAAGCTAATGCAGCACGCCCTGCGCGAAAGCGAGGCCACCGCGCGGGCCTTGATGGACGCGATGGCCGATACAGCAGCGATCCTGGTCGCAGCCGACAGGACGATCCTCGCGGTGAATGAAATGGGAGCCAAGCAATGTGACACCGCGGTCGATGACCTGGTCGGACAGCCGCTGTCGGAATGCCTCAAGAATATGCCGCCGAAAATAGCCAGCTTCCGCAACCATCAAATCAACATGGTTTTTCACACCAGGCTGCCGCTGCGGTTTGGTGACAAATGGGACGATAAATACTATTCCAATTCCGTCTATCCGCTGTTCGATTCCGAAGACTGCGTGACCCGCATCGCCTTCTTCGCGCGCGATATCACGGCGCGCAAGCGGACCGAAGCCCGGGCCGAACGCCAGGCGCGCCTGCTCAAAGCCATCGCCGATGCGACGAAAAGTCTGCTGGCTCCCGGCAACCACAACAAGGCCATCGAGAATGCACTGGCGATTTTGGGCCAGGCGGTAAACGCGGATCGCATATATACCTTGCTCCTGGGACCGCACCCGGATACGGGCGAACCGGCGTTCATGCTGCGGCATGAATGGCGCGGGGCCTCTGCGCCACTCCCCGATCAGAATTTGGCACTGCAACACGTGGCGTGGATCAACGACCAGACCCGCTGGGCTTACGAGCAGTTTTTAGCACAGGAGCCGATCAGCGTGATTACCAGCCAACGCCCGCCTGCCGAGCGCTACTGGCTGGAACAAGTGCACATTCTCTCGGCGCTGCTCGTCCCGGTGTTTGTCAATGACCGGTTTTGGGGTGTCATTGGGTTTGACAACTGCCAGATCGAATACCAGTGGACGGACGAAGAAAAACACCTGTTGCAAACTATGGCGGCCAGCATGAGCGCCGCGCTCGAACGCCAACAGGTGGAGGAAGCACTCAAGCAAAAACACGCCTTCGCCGAAACCCTGCGTGAGGTTGGCAACATCCTATCATCCACGCTGGAGGTTGACGAGGTCATGCAGCGCCTGTTGTCTGAGATCGAAAAATCATTTTCATACGATTCGGCCAACGTCATGTTGATCGAAGGCAACCGGGCCAGGATTGCTGCTGCGCGTAATTATGAGCGCGTCGGGTTAACCAACGAGGCCGTTTGCCAGATTTCCTTCGATATTGAGCAGGCCCAGTTTTTGAAGCAGATGCGCGACACCCGCCAACCGTATATGTGTGCCGATGTACACCAGGAACCGGCCTGGTTTCGGATACCCAACACCGAGTGGATACGTTCGTGGCTGGGGGCACCGATCACGTTCCAGCAAAAAGTCCTGGGGTTTTTCTCGTTTGATTCACGCGAACCCAATCACTATACCCAGGAGCATCTCGAGGTCATCAAGCCTTACGCGATCCAGGCCGGCATTGCGCTCGAAAACGCGCAGTTGTACAAGAAACTACAAACCCACGTCAACGAGCTGAATATCTTGCATCGGGCAGGCAAAGCCGTTTTGTCATCCCTGAATGATATCAATCTCGACGACATGCTGTTGTATTTCGCCGAAAAAATGACCAATGTCGCCGACGCAACCAGCACCCTCATTTTCGATTACGATCCCAACACACGCCAGGGCACCATCAAAGCAATCTACTTACGCCCGAATGTCCGGATTGTCGAATTAGTCCGTGCCCCTGGCGAACAGATCAGCCTGGACCATCCTGAGTTTCATGCTCAACTCGAAAACCAGCCTACTATAATTTTGCAGGCCAGTACGTTAAAAACGTTCGGACACGCTGTGCCCTGCTTGCGCCGCGTCAATACAGCGCTTGTTGTACGCCTGGAATACGAAGGCCAGATCATCGGGATTGCCATCATCCGCGACAACCGCCCGCACCGTGTCCCCACCCTCAGCAAAGTGCAGACGTGTAAGGCACTGGCCGATCTGGCGTCGATTGCGATCAAACAGGCTACCCTGTTCGCCGATGTCCAGCAGCTTGAGCAGTTTAAATCGCGCATGATCCAGATGGCTTCGCACGACTTACGTAACCCACTGGCCAGCATCCACAATATGCTGGAAATGCTCGAAGACGACATTGCCGATCAACTTTCCGGGTACCAAAACGAGTATTTTCCCCGCCTGTGGAGCGACATCACCAAAATGGACCAGATTATCCGCAATCTGCTATCGCTTGAACGTATTGAGGCGCAGGGGCGTTTGCAGGAACCGGTGCATTGGCAGGACCTGCTCGAAAAAGTCGTCGAGGGACAAGACAACTGGCTCACCCAGGCCGATCACAGTGTGAGGGTCGAATGTGATCCCGACTTGCCGGTAATCGAGGGGGACCGGACACAGCTTAGCCAGGCGATCACCAACCTGGTGAGCAATGCGATCAAATACACGCCACCGGGCGGCGATATCACGCTGCGCGCCTTTATGACCAATACCCGCAATAAGCCGCGCATCACCGTAGAAGTTCAGGACAACGGCATGGGCATCCCGGCAGAACTACAAGGCAGCCTGTTCCAGCCATTTTATCGCGCCCAACAACTTGGCACAGAGCAGATTCCGGGTATCGGTTTAGGCCTGTCGGCGGTCAAGACGGTGGCGCAAAATCACAATGGCGATGTGTATTTCAAGAGCGAGCCAGGCCAGGGCAGTGTCTTTGGCTTTTGGGTGCCGGTTTAGCCGGTTTGGCCATCCTGGCGTAGTCTCAAAAAATTCGTGCAATAACCGATTTCTTCCCTCATGCGGCATCGCGGTAGTAGTCGTGGATGATACCACCCAACACCGCGCGACAACGCACGGGCCTAATGTGGTTCTGTTGCAAAAAATCCACGAGCGGGTACCCCGTAGTCTCAAAATATTCATGCAATCCAAAATTGAGGCAAGAAACAGCCT
Source organism: Anaerolineae bacterium (assembly GCA_034437275.1). Classification (GTDB taxonomy): domain Bacteria; phylum Chloroflexota; class Anaerolineae; order Aggregatilineales; family Aggregatilineaceae; genus TC-15. The sequence continues at coordinate 77 of DAOTUD010000158.1, read as the reverse complement.
GATCTGGCTGGTAAAATGGAGCGCTGATTTACCGCTGGAAAGGGAAGAACGATGTTTTGGTTTTGCGTGTGGCAGGT
>DAOTUD010000157.1:0-16526 GCA_034437275.1 Anaerolineae bacterium | reverse complement strand
AGGAACTGCCGGCAGGCGATCTGGCCGATGCCCTGGCGCAGTTGGAGGACCGCGCGCCTGCGCTGTTCGACGAGCTGCGGCTGGCGCACGAGGGTATTCACATCATGGGCACGCCGCGCCGGCTGGTGGTCCACGCCCAAAACGTCGCTCTCAGCCAGCGCAACGAAGAGTCGTGGGTCAAGGGGCCGCCCGCCAACCGCGCCTTCGACGACGATGGTCAGCCCACCAAAGCCGCCCAGGGTTTCGCCCGCAGCAAAGGCATTGACGTCGACGACCTGGAAGTGCGCGAGATCGACGGCGGCGAGTACGTGGTGGCGCTCGTGCGCGTCGAGGGCCGCCCGACGTCCGAGGTGCTGGCCGAAGCCTTCCCAGAGTTGATCGCGTCGCTCAGGTTCGGCAAGTCCATGCGCTGGAACGCCAGCGGCGTCAGCTTTTCGCGTCCGATCCGCTGGATCGTGGCGCTGCACGGTACGCTGGGCATTTCGTTCTCGTATGCCGACGTCCCTAGCGATGGCATGACGCGCGGCATTCGCCCGCTTGGCTCGCCGGAGATCGTGCTGGGCAGTGTGAGCACATACTTTAACGAAATGGAAGCACAGGGCGTGATCCTGAACATAGCCGCCCGCCGCGCCGCGATCCAGGCGCAGGCCGCCGATCTGGCCGCCGAGGTGGACGGGATGATCCCGGACGACCCGGCCTTGCTGGACGAGGTGACCAACTTGGTCGAAAGCCCTACCGCGCTGCGCGGCGCGTTCGAGGAAAAATACCTGGAACTGCCCCGCGAAGTGTTGATCAGCGTCATGCGCAAGCACCAGCGCTATTTCCCGGTCCAGGATGCGGCGGGGACCCTGCTGCCCTACTTCATCGCGGTGCGCAACGGCGACGATCAGCATCTCGACCTGGTGCGCAGCGGGAACGAGCATGTGATCCGCGCCCGTTTCGCTGACGCCGAATACTTCTACAACGAGGACATCAAAAAGCCGCTGGACGACTATCTGTCGCGCCTGGATACGCTCACCTTCCAGGAAAAGCTGGGGTCCATGCTGGAGAAAAACCAGCGCGTCGAGCGGCTGGTTGCAACGCTGGGCGAGCTGCTGGATTATTCGGAACGCGAACTGCAGACTCCGCGCCGTGCCGCCCACCTGGCCAAAGCCGACCTGGCGACGCAGATGGTCGTCGAAATGACGTCGCTGCAAGGCGTGATGGGGCGCTACTACGCGCTGCACCAGGGCGAACCCGAAGCCGTCGCCGATGCCATCTTCGAGCACTGGCTGCCGCGCGGCGCGGATGATGCACTGCCGGAATCGCGACCCGGCATTCTGCTGGCATTGGCCGACCGGCTGGATACCCTGGTGGGCTTGTTTGCCGCGGACCTCGCGCCGACTGCCAGCGCCGATCCGTTCGGCCAGCGCCGGGCCGCCCTGGGTATCATCCAGATTATGCTGGAACGCGAGATCGAGCTTGATCTCACTCAGGCCCTCGCCCACGCCGCCGCCGAACAGCCCATCGCTGCCGACAGCGCCATCCAGCGCGAGGTGCTGGCCTTCATCACCGGGCGGCTGGATGTGTGGCTGCACGAGCAGGGCTGGGCACACGACGTGATCATGGCCGTGCTGGCCGAACAGGGCGACACCCCGCTGCGCGCGCAGCAAGGCGTTGAAGAACTCACCGCCTGGGTTGCGCGCGAAGACTGGGCGCGCGTGCTGGATAACTACGCGCGCTGTGTGCGGATCACGCGGCCCGAAACGCAGCAGTATGCCGTCGATCCGTTGCACTTCGAAGAGGAAGCCGAGCACGAGTTGTATGCCGCCTACCAGGCCGCCACCGATCAACTCGACGCGGAGAGCAACGTCGACGCATTCCTGAGTGCCTTCCACCCGATGATCCCCGCCATCCAGCGCTTTTTCGACGACGTGCTGGTCAACGCCGAAGACCAGGCCGTGCGCGAGAACCGGCTGGGGCTGCTGCAAGCCGTCGCCGGCCTGGCGGACGGTCGCGCCGACCTGAGCGAACTGGCCGGGTTCTAACTCATCGCCACACACCATTTCACAGCATCGCAATCACTAAGCCCATCTGCTTCCCAGGTGGGCTTCATGCGTTTCAGCGCGCCGGCATCGACCAGGTGACGGGTGTCGGGCGTGAGTGGCGTATGCAGGCTGAGGAAGTTGGCCTCGGCCTGCACCGCCTCCAGCGGGTGATATTCGGCCCCGATGTCTTGTGCGGCGGGGACCTCGCGCTGATCGGAATAGAACACGCGCATGTCGAACCCGCGTGCGGCGCGCGACCACCTGCCCGTCAATGTTATCGAAGCCGACCGCTATCGGGCTGATCACTTTCAGGTCGGGCGCAGCCTGGATCAGGTCTACTTCGACTTTGTCGGACAGCAGGCACAGGATGCCATGTGCCGCTTGCGTCTTTTGCCGCATGTTCGCCCGTATTGCGGCTGGCGACGCCGACATCGACACCGCCATCAAAGACGCCCCGCCGCTGCATGACGACTTTCGGCACTGGATGAAAACCAGCCTGACGGTCTTGTTGACAACGACGCTGTTTTCACTGATCATAGACACATTGGCCGCTTATTCGCTGGTCCGGTTCAAATTCCCCGGCGCACGCAGCATGGGCATGTTCATCACCTATCTGGTGCCGCCCATCCTGCTGCTGTTCCCGATGATGAACCTGACCGCGCGGATCGAGCTGCCACTGCCAGAGTTTACGTTTGCCCTTCGTCCGCTTAAGCGCGGCCTCAGCTTCGAGACACGCCGGCTTTACAATTCGCTGTGGGCGTTGATCCTGGTGTATCCTACGATGCTGGTGCCGTTCTCTACATGGCTGGGGTAGTCCTGGCGTCCCTGCCCATCACCATCGTGTATAGTTTTCTCATGCAATCCTTTGTCTCCAGCCTGACTGCCGGAGCAGTCAAAGGCTAGTGCTAACGAATAGGGGTTTTCTTAATGGCTATCGACATCAAGTATTCCGTGATTATTGGTTTTTTGGGCCAACATAAAGATCGTTTCCAGGTCTTCGGGCCGGCGTACACCGTCGAGGAAAAGATCAAACGTGCAGCACAGGTGGATCACTGCCAGGCTATCGAGATCGTCTACCCGGGCGAAGTGCAGAACCCTTCCAAAGTCAAACCGTTGATGGACGACCTCGGTTTGGGGTGCTCGTCGCTCAATGTCAACATTAAAGCCGATGAAATTTTCCACCGGGGCGCGCTGACCAGCCCGGACAAGGCTGTGCGCGACAAAGCGATCGAATATCTCAAGACGGGCATGGACCTCGCCCCGGAGTTGGGCACCGACATTGTCACCTGCTGCCCGCTGGGGGATGGGCACGAATACGCCTTCCAGATCGACTATACTCAGGCCTGGGGCTGGTTTATCGAAGGCATCCGCGAAGCGGCGGCGCATCGTTCGGATGTGCGGCTGTCGCTGGAATACAAGCTCAACGAGACGCGCGCGCACTGCATCATGGGCACCGCGACCTCGGCACTGCACATCTGCGATCTGGTCGGGCTGGATAACCTCGGCGTGACGATTGACATCGGCCACGCGCTGTATGGCATGGAAACGCCCAGCCTGTCGATCGCGCAGATGGCCCACGCCGGGAAGCTGTTCCTGGTGCATGTCAACGACAACTATCGCAACTGGGACTGGGACCTGGTGCCCGGCTCGGTGAACTGGTGGGACTGGATCGAGTGTCTGCTGTATATCGACAAGGTCGGCTACGACGGCTACCTGGTGAGTGACGTGATGCCCTCGCGCCTGGACGGCATCGAAGTCAAAAGCGCGGTCGGGCGCTCGATTGTGTACGGCATGAATTTGCTGGAAAAAGTGGACAAGGACGCCCTGTGGGCTGCCATCCACAAAAACGACGCCCTGGAAGCATACGAACTGATGTATGATGCGCTGGGGCTGAAAGAAGCATAAAGGACGCCATGCTGTTTAACAGGGTTGATCACATCGCCATCGCCGTCAAGGACACCGGCGACGCGCTGGCGTTTTACCGGGACACCCTGGGGTTCCCGGTGGTGTTGAGCGACGTGGTAAACGATCCATCGGTGCGGCTTTCGGTCGCTGAACTCCAAAAAAAGGCCGTTGATGTGTGCGTCAACATCATTCACATGATCGCCGCAGCACAGGCCGGGCATCCTGGAGGGTCTCTCTCAGCCGCCGATATCGTCACGACGCTGTATTTCCGACTGATGCGCATTGACCCACAGCGTCCCCACTGGCCCGATCGTGACCGTTTCATTCTGTCCAAGGGGCATGCCTGCCCGGTGTGGTATGCGGCGCTGGCCGAGCGTGGCTCCTTCGATAAATCGCACCTGGATACACCGCGCAAACTGGACAGCATCCTGCAAGGCCACGCCGACATAAAGAAAACGCCCGGCTTCGAAAAAGCCATCGAGTTGGTGTCCTGCGGCAAGGTCGACCCGACGCCCATCGTGACGCATCACCTGCCGATGGATGAGGCGCAGTGCGGTTTCGAGCTGGCTGCCTCCAAAGACGACGGCGCGATCAAAGTTGCCCTTACGTACGATACATAGGTAGAGCGATGAATCCGATCACCAAAACTGCGCTATTCGACCGCTTGCCGCCCGCATGGCCGGATGATCTGCTGCCGGCCATCCGCGAACAGGTACATCACAGCCAGCGCCGGGTCGTCGTGCTTGATGACGATCCCACCGGCACCCAAACGGTGCACGGCCTCCCCGTGCTGACGGAATGGTCTGTCGACAGCCTGAAGACGGCGCTGCAAGAAGACGATCCCCCGTGTTTTTACATCCTGACGAACTCGCGCAGCCTGCCGCTGGCTGAGGCGCAGGCGCTCAACACCACCATCGGCACGCATCTGAAACAGGCCGCCGCCGCAACGGGCACCAAACTGGCCATCGTCAGCCGCAGCGATTCGACGCTGCGCGGGCACTTCCCCGGCGAGGTGGACGCGCTGGCGGCTGCGCTGGGCGACGCCTTCGACGCGTGGCTGCTGTGTCCGTTCTTCCTGGAGGGCGGGCGCTATACCATCAACGACATTCACTATGTGGCCGAAGACGATCATCTGATTCCGGCAGCCGAGACCCCGTATGCCCAGGATGCGTCGTTCGGCTATGCGTACTCCAACCTGCGCGACTGGGTGACCGAAAAGACCGGCGGGCGCATTGCTCCCGCCCAGATCGACAGCATCAGCCTGGACGATATCCGCCAGGGCGGGCCGCCGCGCATCACGGAACGGCTGCTGGCGCTGCCACCGGGCAGCGTGTGTGCGATCAACGCTGCGAGTTACCGGGACCTGGATGTGTTCGTGTTGGGCCTGCTGGCAGCGGAAGCCGAGGGCTGGCGCTATATCTACCGCACGGCGGCATCATTTGTGCGCGTGCGGGCCGGGATCGCGCCGCGCGCGCTGTTGACCGCCGGGGAGCTGAAGCTGCCCTCACGCGGCGGCGGGCTGTTCGTCGTCGGGTCCTATGTGCCGAAGACGACCAGCCAGGTCAATGCCTTGATCCAGCAGACGGACGTGCTGCCGCTGGAGATGGATGTCCCGGCCCTGCTTGACGACACCACCCGCCCCGCCGCGATCCGGCGCATTGCCAACCAGGCCAACGCGGCGCTCAGCATCGGACGCGACGCGGTGATCTTCACCAGCCGGGATGTGGTCACTGGCGATGACGTCGAGAGCAGCTTGGCGATTGGGCAAAGCGTGTCCGACGCGCTGATTGCGATTATGCGCGCAATTGAGACGCAGCCGCGCTACCTGGTGGCGAAAGGCGGCATCACGTCGAGCGATGTGGCCACGAAGGGCTTGAACGTCCGGCGGGCCGAGGTGATGGGCCAGATATTGCCCGGCGTGCCGGTGTGGAAGCTGGGGCCGGAGAGTCGCTACCCCGGCGCGGCATACGTGGTCTTCCCCGGCAACGTCGGCGATGCCAACTCGCTGTGCGCGATATACGACGCCTTCACGGAGGACCCATGCTAACCGCAACCGCAGACATGCTGGCCACCGCGCGTGATGGCGGGTATGCCATCGGCGCGTTCAACGTCTACAATCTGGAAGGAGTCCAGGCCGTCATCGGTGCGGCAGAAGCCGCGCACAGCCCGGTCATGCTCCAGATTCACCCCACAGCGCTGGCCCACGGCGGCACACCGCTGATCGCGCTCTGCCTGGAAGCCGGGCGCGAGGCAGCCGTCTCGGTGGCGGTGCATCTTGATCACAGCACGTCACCCGCCGCAATCCGCACCGCGCTGGCGGCGGGGATCAGTTCGATCATGGCCGACGGGTCGTCCCTGGACTACGCGGCCAATGTCGACTTCACGCGGGATATGACCGCCCTGGCTCACGCCGCCGGTGCAGCGGTCGAGGCCGAACTGGGTCGCATCAGCGGCACCGAGGACGGGCTGACCGTCGCCGACATCGAAGCCCGCATGACGGACTCCGATCAGGCGGCGGCGTTTGTGGCCGCCACCGGCGTCGACGCGCTGGCGGTGTGCATTGGCAATGTGCACGGCCATTATCCCGGCGAGCCGCACCTGGACCTGGACCGGCTGGCCGCCATCGGGGAACGGGTGCAGGTACCGCTGGTGTTGCATGGCACGTCCGGCCTGCCGGATGCGATGATCGGTCAACTCGTCGCGCGTGGGGTGTGCAAGTTCAACGTCAACACCGAGGTCCGGATGGCCTATCTGGACGCGGTCAAAACGCGGTTCGGCGAGCCGCCCCCGCCTGACCTGCTCGACATCATGCAGCGGGCTGTGGAGGCCATGCAGACAGTCATCCGGGCCAAACTCGCTGTCTTTCGTTCAGAAAATAGAGTTTCTTGAGGGAGCAAAATCATGTTTGGAAGTCTTGGCGCACCGGAATTGATGATGATCCTGGCCATCGTGATCCTGATGTTTGGCGTGGGGCGTGTCTCCAAGATCGGCGGGGAAATGGGCACCGCCGTCCGTGAGTTCCGCAAAGGGATCAAGGGCGACGACGAGTCAGACGACGAGTCGACACCCGCCGGCGAGTAGCCGGGTGGGGACCAGCGATGGGCGAAGGTGCATGATCCCACGCGGACCGCGCGCCTTCGCCCGCCCCGTTGCTTATATCACCTCATGCGGAAGGGGAGCAACTCATGCCTGACCATCTGATCGAACAATCCACCCAGGAAGAGCAACCGGCCCGCCATTCGGCCTGGCAGGCGCTCAGTGACGACGCCGACGAAGCGCCGCAACCGCTGCTGGAGCATCTCCGCGAGTTGCGCACCCGGCTGCTGCGGTCGGTGCTGGTGTTGATTGCCGCCGTCTTACTCTCGGTGGTCTTCACCAGCCTGCTGCTGAAATATCTGATCCAGCCCTATGGCAAGGAACTCCAGGTGTTGGGGCCGACTGAGAGCGTGATGATGTACTTCCGGGTCGCGCTGCTGGCCGGGGCGGTGCTGGCCTCTCCCTACATCACCTTTCAACTGTTTATGTTTATCGCGCCCGGGCTGCACCGCCGGGAAAAGCGCGTGATCTACCTGGCGCTGCCGGCCACGACCGGGCTGTTTCTCACGGGCGTAGCCTTCGCGTGGTTCATCATGACGCCGGCGGCGTTCAAGTTCCTGCGCGACTTCGAAAGCGGCGTGTTTCGCGCGGAGTGGACGGCGGAACTGTACATCCGTTTCCTGACGTCGCTGCTGTTCTGGATCGGCGTGGCGTTTGAAATGCCGGTGGTGATCTTCGTGCTGGCGCGGCTGGGCGTGCTCGGACCGCAGGCGCTCATCCGGAACTGGCGGCTGGCGGTGGTGCTGTCGACCGTCGCGGCGGCCCTGATCACGCCGACTGTGGATCCGTTCAACATGCTGCTGGTGCTGGGGCCGCTGTTGGTGCTGTACGCAATCAGCATTGGGCTGGCTGCTATCGCCTACCCGCGCCCGCTGCGGGATAAGAAGCAGCATTCCGCGTCGTAAGTTCAGAGCATTGGGGGATCGCGATGGATGGCATCTTTGGCGTCGGCGTGGCGGAAATTATGCTCGTCATTTTGATTATGATTTGTGGTCGGCGGCCCAGAAAACACCGCCAAATGGGCCAGGCAGTTGGGCCGCTAGAGCCATGACGCCCGCCGGGCGTGGACGCAGCTCACGAAAGAGCTGAAAAGCGACCTCGATCCAGAAACAAAAGAACTGCGCAACACTACCAAAGAGTGGAACAAAGCGGCGGGCGATTTCCGCACCATGCGCCCGGCGCATGACCTGATCGCAGACACCAGCCCGACACTCGAAGGCATCACGCGCGAGGCGGAGCAAACGCCGCTCGCCAAACACAACGGCAATCATGGCAACCCGGCGGATAACTGAAGACGACACGGTCTGGCGGCTTGTTCCCCTCCCACCGCCGGTTACGAAAAATGGTTATGTGACGAGGAGCAAAAAATGATGTTCAGGAAGACAGGGCTTTTCTTCTCCGCCGTGTCGATCGTGGCGGCGCTGGGCGGCTACGTGATGGTGGCGGGGGCAGCGGACCGCCAGCACACTCCAGATTCGCGCTCTATTATCCCGGCTGCGCCGCCGTTGTGCATGGGCTGGATGAGGGATGTCGGTATGGCCCAGGTGGGGGAGCGCAGGCGGCGATTGGTCAGGTGACCTATTGCCAGACCCACCACCTGGGCTAATGAAATTCATGCCAACTCCATCATGTATTTGCTGTCCGCTTCTCGTACCCTGTGGCTAGGATGTTACCGGGCAGAAGCAAGGGCAATCGCGGCTTCTGCCGCTTATTGCCGCCAAATGCTCACACACCAGCGAAGGAGATAGTTAGCAGTGGTAGATTGGACCACCCTGCCGTTTGATCAAACTAGCCTGGAAGCCTATTTATCTATGTTACACCAGCAAACCGTTCAAGTGCACGATGTAAAACCACTCCGCGGGGAAACGCAGTCTGAGGACGCCATCAAAGCCTTCGGCTATGGCAGCCCGTTGTTGATCACCTTTGCGCCCGACCAGGCCGACACCCAACAAGTGGTGCTGCATACCATGTCCCAGGACCGTTTCGGGCACCAGCGGCGCTCGGACCGCGCGCGGAATCTGCTGCTGGACTACGACACCTTCAACGATCTGCCGCAGCATGTCCCCGCGCTGGATGTCGGCGCGTTCGCCGACGACAGCCTGATCTCGCTGGGCAACAGCGGCGAATTTTTCCTGGTCGCGCCGTTCGTCGAAGGGCAGTTATACGCCGACGACCTCAAGCGGATTACCGAAACCAACGCCCTCACCCCGCAGGACGAAGCGCGCGCGGTGGCATTGGCGGACTACCTGGCGGCCATCCACGCCACAAAGCAGCCGGACGCGGCGCGTTACAAGCGCTGTATCCGCGACCTGTTAGGACATGGCGAGGGCATCATGGGCATGACCGACACCTACCCCTCAGATTTCGCTATCGCGCCGCCCGCGCGCCTGGCGCAGATCGAGCAGCGCTGCGTCGGTTGGCGCTGGCGGATCAACGGGCACCAGCATCGTCTCAGCCAGTCACACGGTGATTTCCACCCCTGGAACGTGCTGTTCGACGGCAGCGCCCCGTCCTTCACGGTGCTGGATCGTAGTCGCGGCGCGTGGGGCGACCCTGCCGACGACCTGAGCGCGATGACGATCAATTACATTTTCTTCTCGGTGCGGCAGTATGGACGTTTGCAGGGCGAGTGGGCGCACCTGTTCGACATATTTTGGGAACGCTACCTGGCGGGCACGGATGACCGACAAATCCAGGATGTGATCGCGCCGTTTTACGCCTGGCGCACGCTGGTAGTGGCGCATCCGATCTGGTATCCGAACCTCAGCGATGCGCTGCGCCAAACGCTGTTCACCCTGATCGAAAACGTACTGGACACCAAGCGCTTCGACCCGGCCCACATCAACGACTACCTGGGCGTATGAGTGGTTTCGCGCTCTGGCTGACGGGCTTACCGGCGTCCGGCAAATCGGCGCTGGCGCGCAACGTGCGCGCCCGGCTGCACGAAGCGGGGGTGCAGGTGCAAATTCTCGATTCGGACGACCTCCGCGCCGTGCTGACGCCGCAGCCCACCTACAGCGACGCGGAACGTGACTGGTTCTACGACGTCATGACGTACATCGGCCAGTTGCTCACGCAAAACGATGTGAACGTGCTTTTTGCCGCAACCGGTGCCCGGCAGCACTATCGCGGGCGCGCCCGGCAGCGCATCCCGCAGTTCGCTGAAGTGTACGTGCAGTGTGCGCTGGCGACGTGTATGGAACGCGATCCGAAGGGGCTGTATGCCAAAGCACGAGCAGGCGAGATCGCCACACTGCCCGGCCTGCAGACGCCCTACGAAGCGCCGAAATATGCAGAAATCGTGGTGAACACGGCTGCGCTGACGGTGGACGAGGGCGCGCAGCAAATTATCGAAGGTTTGGAGCAGCTCTCGTTTGTGGATTGAGGTCCTTATTTTTGCAGCTTGAATATTAATGGCGAGGTTGTACATGAGGAAGGAAGCGACAAAATGCGCGCCGGCAATTTTCCCAAAGAGCAAGTTCAAGTCACGACGGACGCCGCCCAACTGGACGGTTTCCTGAGCGTGCCCGACGACGCGCGCGGCATTGTCGTCTTTGCACACGGCAGCGGCAGCAGCCGCCACAGTTCGCGCAACCAGTTTGTGGCGCAAGTGCTCTACGAGGCCGGACTGGCGACGCTGTTGTTCGACCTGCTGACCACCGCCGAAGAGCGCGTCGATGTGCAGACCCGGCAGTATCGCTTCGATATTCCGCTGCTCGCGCGCCGGGTGAGTGGGGCGCTCGACTGGCTCCAGACGCAGGCCGCGACGCAGAATTTGATCCCCGGATTGTTGGGTCCAGCACCGGCGCGGCGGCAGACAACCCTGCCCAGGTGCGCACGGTGGTTTCGTGTGGAGGCCGGCCCGACCTAGCCGGGGACGCGCTGCCCCGCGTCGAAACGCCCACCCTGCTCATCGTGGGCGGGCGGGATATCCCAGTCATCGGGATGAACCGCGAGGCGATGGCACAGATGCACAGCCAGGTCGAACTGGAGATCGTGCCCGGCGCGACGCATCTTTTCCAGGAGCCGGGTGCATTGGAACAAGTTGCCGACCTGGCGTCTGGCTGGTTTAGCCAATATTTGACGCCAACAGCATGAAACGAGAGGAGTTAACGATGCCAAACCAATTCAACAATCGTCACGACGCAGGCCAATTCCTGGCCACCAAACTGCAGCAGTACGCCAACCGTGATGATGTGCTGGTGCTGGGTCTGCCGCGCGGTGGTGTGCCGGTCGCCTACGAGGTCGCCGAGGCGCTTAACGCACCGCTTGATGTGTTTGTGGTGCGCAAGCTGGGCGTGCCGGGCCACGAGGAGCTGGCGATGGGGGCGATTGCCTCTGGCAACACGCGCGTGCTGAACCGCGATGTTGTGCAAGGCACCGGCGTGAGTCAGGACGTCATCGATCGCATTACCCAGCGCGAGCGCGAGGAACTGCAACGGCGCGAGCACGCCTACCGCGACGACCGGCCTGAGCCGGCGATCAAGGACAAAACCGTGATCCTGGTCGATGACGGGCTGGCGACGGGCGCGACGATGTGGGCGGCAGTGGTGGCACTGCGCCAGCTTGACCCGGCGCAGATCGTAGTTGCGGTCCCGGCCTCGTCCCCGGAGACATGCGCCGATTTCGAGTCCGAAGTCGACCAAATTGTGTGCGCCATCACGCCCGTACCATTTGCCGGAGTCGGGCGCTGGTACCGCGACTTTTCGCAGACGACGGACGACGAAGTGCGCGACCTGCTGCGTCAAGCCGCCCAGCGGCCCGCCAGCCAGGCCGGGCATGCACAGTCGTGAAGGACGGTCCGGTTTAGAACGCATTGCAAACCATACGATTTTTTAGCAGAAAAGATACAGCGTGATCCGCAATGACCAAACGATCCGGCAGGACATCCTGGAACATCTCGCCTGGGATGCGCGCGTCGATCCCATCAATATCGATGTGCAGGTGGAAGACGGCGCAGTTGTACTGGTGGGCACCACGCAGACTTACGGCGAACGCATCGCCGCCTACGAAGACACCTGGACTGTGCCCGGCGTGGTGTCGGTCGATAACCAATTGCTCGTATCGCCCCCGGACACCTACGAACTGCCGTCCGATGCCGAAATCCGCGACAACATCGACCGGATACTGCGCATGCACCCATCGATTGACTCCGCCAGCATCGAACCGGTCGTCGAGGCGGGCCGCGTGAGCCTACACGGCACTGTCGATGCTTACTGGAAAAAACAGCGCGTGGAAAGCCTGGTCGCTGATATCGGGGGCGTCGTCGCCATCAAAAACGACATCGCCGTCGAACCCGAACCGGCCACCACCGATGAGGTTATCGCCAAAGCCGTCAAGACAGCCCTGGCCCGCAACGTCCATGTGGACGACCGCGCCATCAAGATTTCGGTCCAAAACGGCCTGGTCACGCTGGCGGGGACGGTGCCCACCTGGCTGGCTTATCGTGAGGCGTACCAATCCGCGCTGCACACCACTGGCGTCACCGGCATCCTGGACGAACTGACGATCCAGGCGGCAGGCTGATGCCCCAGCCATTCATCACCGCGCCGACCGGCCTCCCGACCGGCAAGCTGCTGCTAGCGAGCTGTCGCTCCGGCACGCCGCTCGCCAGGGCAACCTGCGCGCGCTACGCGACCCTGGCCGACGAGGCCGGCGATCCGGCCAGCCCCGTCACGCTGTACGACATCGACCGCCAGTTCTCCGACGCGGAGACGACGGTCCGGCTGGACGTCGACGTCAGCGGGTGTGACGTGTTTTTGTTCCAGGCGCTCCACGATCCCACGTCTGCGCGCAGCATCGACCAGAACTACATGGCGTTTCTGATCGCGGTGCGCACCTTCCGCGAGTGGGGAGCCAACCGCATCACCGGCGTGCTGCCCTATCTGGCCTATGCGCGCCAGGACAAGCCCACCCGCTACTACCGCGAACCGACCAGCATCAAGCTGCTGGCGGACATGTGCGCGGCGGCTGGCCTGGACCGGCTGGTCATGTGGCACCCGCACACGCGCCAGCTACGCGGGTTTTACGGCAAAACACCGGTCCACACGCTGCAACCGGAGTCCCTGTTCGCCGATATCTTCCGGCGGTTTGCTGGCCATGAGGATGTAATCGTGGTCGCACCAGATGCGGGGGCCTCCAAATTCGTGACCCACTTTGGCCGCACCGCCGACCTGAATTCGGCCATTGCGTCGAAATTCCGCCCGCGCCCAGAAGAAGCCAACGTCACCGAGATCATCGGCGATTTTTCCGGCAAGCGGACCGCGCTGGTCCTGGACGACATGATCAGCAGCGGCGGCACCATCGAAGCACTGGCGCGCAAACTGGCCGAAAAGGGCATCGAAGAGATGCATTTAGGAATTTCACACAATCTGTGTATGGACAGCGCCTATGAGCGTTTGCAGCACCTGCACAACGATGGGATTTTGCGCGACATGGTCGTGACCAACAGCATTCCCCAGACGGAGGCTTTTCGCGCACTCTCGTTTATCGAGATCAGCGATCTGTCGGACCGGTTGGCGCGTGTCGTGAATCGCATCCATTTCAATCGCGATCTGGACCAACTGTCATATTGAGCGTACCTAATCCGGCTTTATTGCATGCTGATAGGAGGAACCAATGAACCAAACACCTTTACTTGTGTCGACCGACTGGTTAGAAGAGCATCTCTCAGAATCCGACCTGCGCATTGTGGATATTCGCGGGCACGTCATCACGCCCAATGATGCGACTACCCAGAACCGCAGCCATTACCCGGCCTATCTGCAAAGCCACATTCCCGGTGCGGTGTTTATCGACTGGATCGAGCACCTCTGCGACGATCCGAACCATTTGCGCGTCGCCGAACCGCAGGCTTTCGCCCGGCTGATGAGCGATATCGGCGTGGATGAGTCGACGCTGGTGGTCGCGTACGACGACACCAACGGACGCCTGGCCGCCCGGTTGTGGTGGGCGTTGCACTACTACGGCCACACGAAAGCGGCGATCCTGGATGGCGGCTGGAACAAATGGCACGCTGAAGATCGCGCCACCAGCACCAAAGCCCCGCAGATCGGAGCGAGGAAGTTTACCCCGCGCGTCAATGAGGCGCTGCGGCGGCAGGGCGACGAGGTGCTGCACATGCTCAACAGCGCCCGTATCATCCTCGATATGCGGTCCCCGGAGGAATTTTCCGGCGAGGCCACCCTCGCGCGCCTGGCCGGGCACATCCCCGGAGCCGTCAATCTGCCGATCACGGCGCTTATACGCGAAGATGGCACGCTCCATTCCCCCGACGAACTGCGCCAGCGCTTCGCCCAGGTCGACATCAACGGCGCGGAGGAAGAGGTCGTGGCGTACAGCAATGTGGGCGTCGACTCGAGCCTGGGCGTGTTTGCGCTGCGCGTGGCCGGCTTCGAGCACGGCAGCAACTACGACACATCATGGCAAGAGTGGGGCAACGACGAACAAAAACCGATTGAGTGAGGAAGCAAAACAGGCCCGACCAGTTCGAAAGGGTAACAGGTGCGGCCTGGGACAAAAAGCTAACCAGACCACACCTCAATGGTAGCAGTGAACTCGGCTAGTAGAGGATTTTGCAGTGTTGCAGGAATCTTTCTGCAGCCGCCCGATCACCGCGCATTGTGACGGTCTCCCGCGCCTCGTCCGCAGTGATGCGCATGGACGCCCGGCGGTTCAGCGTCAGGAAATCGATGTCGAGTTCGGCCTGGGGTTCGCCACTGCCGAAACGATACGCTGCCGCCAACGCCCCGGTGACGTTGACCGTAATCGCGATCTCGCCGGCCAGCGTTTTCGCAATATCCAGCATCACCAGGTCGAGCAGGCGCCCGTCGTGGTCCGGGGTGATCACCAGGTGTTTTCCGGTCGCGCGGCAGATGTCCAGGCGGTGCATCCACTGGTCACGCGGATAAATCACATCCACGAGATAAGCCATCGACATTTTACCGGGCATGGGTTTGGCATCAATGCGTATCTTGCGCAGGATGCCCGGCAGCTTCTTCCGGTTGCGGACGGCTTTCGGCCCCACTTCGCGCAGCTCGTCGATGAACTGCTGCGGCGTCTGGCCCGCGCGGTCTTCGATCTGCCGCCGGTTGATCGCGTCGACTGGGACGTCTGCTTTGCGGATGTGCGGATTAAAGATGATCTGGCGGCGGAAGTGTTTCCAGCTAGCCCACCCGGCACACGCCCCGGCCAGATGCGCGGTCATGTCGTGAACGGTCCACTCGGTGCAGTCGGTGGACTGTGTCCAGTTGTCGCCGTCCAGTTGCTCCAGCAGATCTAGTAACCGATCAATCTCGTCCGCGGCGAGTTGTGCAGCTTCGTGCCTGGTGACCGGTGCAATGTCTTTGGCCTGCTTGATGCCGGCCCCAGTGCGTGCATGTGAGAGGGATGTTGCGACCATGATGTTACTCTCCTTGTTTTCTATTGTTCGGTTGACCACGCTTTCAGAAGGACCGTCACCGCCTGCTCAATCAGCCCCCCGTAGCGCCCCTCACCGACAGGCAGTTCGGGGTCGTTGGCAAGATGCAGCTCGGTTAGGCCGTGATTCAGGGCGATGATGATGTCGCGCGCCTGTTCGGTGGGGATGCCCGGATCAATCCCTTCGCTTTCCAAGATGTCTTGCAGATACTCGGTGAACTGCGCCAGGGCCGAAAAACTAAGCGCCAGGCTCTCCTCGGATGGCACGAATTCCGGCACAGGCCGCTGAAACATGATCTGGTAGAGGTCCGGGTTTTCCTGTGCAAACCGCATGTATGATGCAAAGAGATGCACCAGCTTTTCGTGTATGGCTCCGTCCGGCACGGCGTCGAGTTCGATTTGCTGCAAGAACAGCTTCCAGCCGCGGCAAAAAAGCTCGTCGTAGATAGCGTGTTTGCTGTCGAAGTAGGTATACAGCGACGGCGGCTTGATCCCTAACTGGCGGGCGATGGCGTTGAAACTGAGCGATGCCGCGCCATCCGCCTGCATCATGCTGCGGGCAATCTGCACGATGTCTTCGATGATCGCGTCGCGGTTGCGCTGGCGGCGCTGCTTGATGGAAAGAGGCTTCTTGTTTTTTGGCATAGTTTACCTAATGCTAACTTATTTTCCTAATGATATTAGATAAAGTTGAAGATGTCAAGGTTTTTTTCTCAAAGGGGATCGGCGCAGGCAAACTTGCTCTGTCCGTTCGCGCTGGACCTCGCTACCTCTGGTCAGCCAGCATCGCTTGCCAGGCCAGGGCATAGCCCGCTTCATCGTTATCGAAGTAGCAAAAGACCTCGCAGCCCTGCCGCTGCCAGCTTGCTAACGCGCCAGCCCACCCGGCAAGCGCTGCCGTGTAACCTACCGCCTCGGGGGATGGCAGTCCGCCTGCTGTCCCCGGACACTTTAGGGAACTCCAGGATTAAAAAATCCCAGAAATGAGGTAAACTAAACCCTCGTCATAGGAGGGCATAGGCATGGAATGGACGGAAGAACTGCGGACCGCCTATATTGAAGGGGCGCAAGCGCTGAAAG
>DAOTUD010000156.1:0-4646 GCA_034437275.1 Anaerolineae bacterium | reverse complement strand
CGGGCGCCCAATGGGGTGAGCGCGGTGCGCGGCTCGTCGCCAAAGCTCGCGCCGCCTATCTCAGCGGTCAATGGGATGCCTTCTGCGCCCGTGTGGCTTAGATTGCCTGTCAGGTTTTGCATGCACCCGTTTTGGGCAGCGAATTGAATTTCTGGCCCAATCGGGGGATACTAGGCACGGTCTTGATCGCACTCTCGTTATGGGAGGTTTTGTATGGAGCACACGCTGCGTTGTGAGCAGTGCGGGCGCGAAGCCGGCCCAGATATGCTGGCCTGCCCGAAGCGCGAGGCCGGCAACTGCCCCTACCAACTGGAATTTGTCAGCGGCAGCCGCCGGGCGTGCCTGCTGGGGACCGGGCTGATGACGTCGGTGACGGCGGGATTGGTGCTGCTCGGTCTCAGCGCGGGGGGCACCCTGTACGCCTTCATTTTCGCCGGCATCTTCGGGGCGATGGCGCTGCTGGGGGTGTACAGCCTGATGTCCGGCCCCTCGCCGATGCTGATCAACAAGCAGACCGGCACCTCGTGGATACGGACGCGGATGCTGGGCCGCACCTACGACCAGATCACGCTGCCGCCGGAGCCGCTCGATCTGGGGTTGGCGTTCGAGCATGTCCCGGCCCATCCCCCCAGCATCGCGGCCTGGCAGCCGGAAACGTCGCCGGAACTGCTGGCCCCCCGGCTGTTTCGCTGGGCGCTGCTGGGGCTGATCGCGCGGGGACGGCTGGCAGTGCGGCGCGGGCGGCAGATCACCAGCGGCATGCCCCGCCTGCTGAGCAGCGATCCCGGCGGCTACCTGCTGGCGCGGGGGCCGCGCGCGGACGAGCCGGTCAGCGGGGCGTTGGAGCAGCGCGTGTTGGACGCGGTGCGTGCATGGCAGGCGCAAAGCCTGGACGATCCGTACGTCCTGAAGCTGATCAGCATCGGCTGGTACCTGCCGCCGCTGCACGGCATCAGCATCTCGGAGACGGTCAAACAGACCTACGGCGACGACAAGGCCGACCCGTTCGCGTGGCTGGTCGAGCTGGTGGCGCAGGATGCCGCCGCGCAGGGCGTGGACCCGCGCGCAGCGGGCCAGCTTGCGACCGTGCGCGAGCAGGTGCAGGCCCTGGAGGATGACCTGGCACGGGAAAATGGCGACCTGGCGCGCGTGTTGTTCGCCCGCGTCGAGCAGGCGATCAGCCTGCGCGTGTCGTCGTCGTGAGTGTCACGATAAAGGAGCCGCCATGACAGACAAGAAGCAGAATGATCTTGGGTTGGTCGAGCCGCCCGCGTGTTCCCCGGAGATGCTGCGCGGGGTCTGGTGCCCGGTGCCCGCTGACGATGCGGTGTTGGGTGAAATCGGCGCGCACTACTGGGACCAGCCGTCCCCGCCCGCAGCATGGGATGTGGCGCGGCTGTCGGGCGCGGTCTATCTCTACCGCGAACGAGCGACGCATTGGACGATGGTGGCCAAATTCTACACCGTCAAGACGGGTGATTCCGCGCCCAAACATGCCCGCCGCGAGCAGGAATACATCCAGCAGGTGCACGCCCTGGGTTTGGCCCAGGACGAGATGCGCGCGCTTAACGCATGGGGCGTATGGCAGGGTGTGCTGTTTCTGGAGTATGTAGACGGCCTGACGCTTGAGGACGTGATCGCGGTGCGGCGCAGCCGTCCCGGTACGCTGCTGGCCGCGTTGGCGCTAACCGCCGGGTTTTTGGCGCGGCTGCACAGCGCGGCGCGCCAGCCGGATGCCCCGCCGGACCAGATTCCGCGCATGACCAAAGCGCACAAATACCTGCGCACGCTGGTCGAGCATGGCATACTGGCCGATAACCCGGTGATCGCGCGTGCGCTTACGCACCAGATCGACCGCTGGTTAAGCCTGCCAGCGTTGGGGCGCTTTACGCCGACCCGCGTGCATGGCGACGCAACCACCTCGAACTTCGTTTTTCCACCATTGGGCGGCATCGTCGGGATCGACTGGGAGCGGATGCACCTGGCCGATCCGGCGTTCGACCTGGGGCGGTTGGTGGCCGAAGTGATCCACAGCCTGCAACAGCACGGCGGCAGTGTGAGCGAGGCGCTGCCGGAGGTGGATTACCTGGTTGATGCGTATTGTGCGGCGCTGTCCCCCGGGTGGGATGTGGCCGCCCTGCGGCGGCGGGCGCGCTTCTACCAGGCCGCAAGCACGCTGCGCATCGCGCGGAATGGCTGGATTTCGCGGCTGGACCGGATGGAACTGGCCGCCCAGGCGCTCGCGCTGTTGGCCGAGTCGTAAGGCGCGGCCCGTCAGCCGTCCGTGCTGAAGAACAGCCGGGGGCCGATCACGATGCGGAAGAACGGGCCATCGGTCGGCAGGGCGTCACCGTTGTGGATCACGTTGTAATTGTAGCCCAGCCGCATCCCGATCATCAGCCCCACGCGCCACACGCGCAGCGTGAGGTCGATCCCCAGCCCGCCGTTGACCGTAAACGTGCCGACGTTGGTTTCGATGGGCGGAGCATCGTCGCCGGTGGGCTGGAACTCTACGCCGCCGCCAGCCCCGCCGATCCCGGCCAGTGGGAAGACTCGCAGCCAGCGCGTTTTGACGAGCATGAAGCCCGCATCCAGCCGCCCCTGCCCGTAGCCCAGCGAGAGCTGGCCATCATCGCGCTGTTCGTGGCGACCGGTGCCCTCACCGCCGGCATCCAGCACCCAGCGTCCGCGCGTCAGCATCATGCCGCCGCCGTTGGTCGGCAGGTCGTGGGGCAGCGGGTGGCGTTGGTCGGCGAACCAGTCGTGCATGGCCTGGCGCTGGCGGGTGGTGTCGCCCCAGGCGTAATAGCTGCTGGCGGTGCGTTCCCGGCGGCGCTTGGGCGTTTCGACCGCGAGCAGCAGCAGCGTTTTGATCAAGCGGAAAATGAGATGCATAGCGTCCCCCTGCGTGCTGTGAGCAATACCGTCCTGATTATAGTGTGGCTTGCGATGAGTTCAAAATCTGCCGTGCGTATCCGACGTTAGCGAAATGGACCACCCATCGGCATCCGCGCCCGGTGGACGAGGAACAGGCCGGGCTGCCGCTGTTCGACACGGCGCGCATCCACGCCGTCGCCGCGCTGGAGTATGCACTCATGGCAGCCAGATGAAGTGCATGATCATCTGCCGGTCGACAAAGTCGAACTGGGCATCGTCCGGTGGGGGCTGCGTCTGGAACAGGACCTCCGCCGGGCCGCTGTCAATTGGCATGATCTGCACGCGGCTGGTCTGCGCCGCCATGTCGTTATGCGTCCAGGCCACCAGCGTGCGGTCCGGGCTGAGATCGTAGGAAAAGTCCCACACCACGTCCTCATCCGCGCTGAGCATATACGCCGGGTCGGCCTCGACCAGCAGCCGCGCCTGCTGCGCCTCGACATCGCCAATATACAGCCCGGAGCCGTGCGGCAGGCAGGTGTCGTCGCTGATGCCCCGGAACAGCACGCGCCCATCCGGCAGCCAGGTCGGCCAGTCCATGTACAGCGCATTGATCGCGAAGACGACGTCGTGCGGCTGGCCGCTGCCCGCCAGCGCCAGGGACACCCATTCCGGCCCGGTGATGGCCAGCGTGCTGGTCGTGCAGTTGCCGGGCTGCACGGTGTAGGGCCAGCGCAAGACCTGGTACAACTGGTGCGCGCCGTCCGCTGAGCGCCAGGGGTCATGTGGCTGCTGGACGGGGGGTTTTTCCGGGAGCAGCAGTTTGTCGCTGGTGTTCGGGTCGTAGGTGACGTAGCGCGCTTCCAGCCCGCCCAACGGCCCGATGCTCATGAAGATCACGACCGGGCGCGCCGGGGGCAGCCAGGCCACGTCGACCGGCAGCCCTCTGGGCACGCTCAGCATCGGTTCGGCGTCCTGCGTGCCGTTGTAGCGCGTGTAATACGCGACGTGCTGCTCCGCTGTGGAGAGCACATAGGCGATGGCTTTGCCGTCCGGCGACCACTGCGCCCGGATGAGCTTGCTGTCGGTGGGCAGCGTGCCGGCGATCACCGCGCGCCGCGCCGCCACATCGAGCACCATCAGCGCGCGGTCGGTGCGGTACAGCACATGCGTGCCACCTGGGGAGGCTTGCAGCAGGCTCATATTGACCGCGCGGTCGACTTCCTCGGGCGAGCCATCGCTGAGCAGCGGCCACACCACCAGCCGGCGCTCGACCGCGCCCTGCACCATGACCAGCGCGCTGGTGCTGCTGGCCCCGCCCGGCAGCGACACGATCCGCGCTGGGGGGGCGGTGTTCGGCGTGCGCGTGACCAGCGGCACATAGCCGATCGATGCGGTGTGCGTGTCCGGCTCGTCGTTGGCGGCATAGATCGCGATGCCGATCAGTGCCGCCAGCACGATGCCGAGGATGATCTGTCGCCGGGAGAGGTGAATAGTCATGGGTTTGCTTCGTTCGTTCTGGATATGCTGCCAGCGCCGCAAAACACCCTCACCCCTCCGCTCTGTGGGCGATATCCCCTCGCCCCACTGTGTGGGAGAGGGGATCGGGGGGCGAGGGGCAGTTTGGGCGATTCTGCCGGAGCCTAGAGGCTGTTATGCACTTTTTACCCCTATCCCCCGACCCCGCACGCGGCGCAAGTCCCTCTCCGTTTACGGGAGGGATTTCGGGAGGGGTGAAACTTACGGGAAAAATCCACTGTAAACAGCCTGCA
>DAOTUD010000155.1:0-10456 GCA_034437275.1 Anaerolineae bacterium | reverse complement strand
GCTTGTCGTATGGCGATTCACCAGTTTTTTTAAGTCTTGCCGCACTTTATCATTCAATTCGATGGGTTCAGGTTTAGGACCAGGCATCGTATCCTCCTTGACTGAGGTTGCCTATTTTACCCTATCCCTCGCCCTTTTTGCGCCCTAATGTACTAGGCTGCTGGTTCGTCACCGACGACGGCCTGGACCGCCTTCTGACCTTCGGCCTCGTTCACGAACGACAGCAGCGTCAGGCCAATCGCCAGGAACGCGATAATTGACAGGATGGCGACGCGCTGGCCCAACTGTTCGGCAGTCGTGTCGCTTTCGCCGTGCGCCATGTACCACTGCGCCGCCTCTGCCGCCAGTATCCCGTAGACGGTCGGGCCGACGAACGACGAGGCGCGCCCCGCGACGGCATACAGTCCGTAGAATTCCGCGCTCTGGCCGGGCGGGCTGAGCTTGCCGACCATCGTCCGGCTGACTGACTGCACCCCCGTCAGCGAGAACCCGGCCAGCGCCCCGACCGCGAAGAAACCCACTGCATTCTGCACAAACAGCAGCAGCACCACCGCGCCGATCATCAGCAGCAGCGACACCACGATCGTGCTCTTGATCGTCCAGCGGTCGGCCAGGCGTCCGAAGGCATACGCACCGAGCACGCTCGTCACCTGCACCAGGATCACGAACATGATGAGTTGTTCCTGCTTCATGTCGAACAGCACCACGCCGATGATCGCCGAGAAATTCAGCGCCATGATGATCCCGTCGTTGAAGATGATGAAGGCCAGCATAAACTTGATGAACTCGCGGAACTGGCGCGCCTTCTTGAAGGTTGCCCACAGCCGCTTGAACCCGACGCTGGCATACGACTCGCGCGCGGGGAGCGTCTGGGGTTGGGCGCGCTCGTGCAGCCACAGGAAGATCGGCGCCGCCGACACCGCGAAGAAGATCGCGGTAATCACCAGCGACACGCGCACGATCAGCGTCCCGCCGATCAGCACGATCAGCGGCAGCACGATCAGCAGGCACACGATGCCGCCCGCCGAGCCAATCGCCCACCCGTTGCCGGACACGCGGCCCATGTCGTCCGCGTCCGTGATCTCCGGCAGCAGCGAGTTGTAGAACACCTGCGCGCTGCGATAGCCGATCTCCGCCATGATGAAGAACGCCATCCCGAAGAACACATCGCCCTTGCCGACCAGGAACAACAGCCCGGTGAAGATCACCGCCTGGGCCGTGAAGAACAGCAGGAAGCGCTTTTTGGTGCCCGCGAAGTCCGCGATAGCCCCCAACACCGGCGAGGTGATGGCCACGAACAACATCGCGATGCCGACGGCGATCCCCCATAATCGCGAGCCTTCGGCCCCCCCGACGACCGAATCCTGGAAATAGGCCGAATACACGGCCAACAAAACAACCGCCGCGTAGGCGGAGTTTCCAAAATCGTACAGGTACCAGGCCAACCGATCGCGTTGGACATTTGCTGATTCAAAGACTGCTGCTTGCATACACACCATCCAATAGCTAGCCGGCTCCGGTCATGCTGTGCCGGAGAAGGCAGAATACACCCACACTCTGAATACTTAACACCCAACCCGGCCCAGTGTTTTACCCATTCAGGTCGTCGTAGGGGAAAATGGCGGCTTCCTGGGCCGCTGCGCGCCGGTTGGGGTCGTCCGAGTAGACGCCGTGCTGTTCGGGTGGCAGCAAGGCCGCGATGCGCCGCATGATCTCGTGGCCGACCTCGTCGAGCTGCGCGCGCCGCGCGTGCCCCTTGCCGGTGATCTCGAAGGGGCCGAACGGCGCGCCAAACCGCACCGTGATCTCCGCGCGGTTGGTCAGGCGCAGCGGGAACAGGTCCCCCACACCGGAAATCCCGACCGGCAGCAGCCGCGTGGCCGACTGCGCCGCGAGATAGGCCGCCCCTGGGCGCGCCGGACGCAGCACCGCTGCCCAACTGCCGCCCTCCGGAAAGATGCCCAGCACCCCGTCCTGGTCCAGCACGCTGAGCGCCGCGCGCAGCGCATCGCGCGAGACGCCGCCGCGCCGCACCTGGTAGTAGCCGTATATGCTCGTCATCCACGCTAGGGTTTTGGGCGCGTTGGGAAACTGCAAGCCGCCCAGAAATTCCATCGGCCAGGGCACCACGCCGACCACAATCGCCGGGTCGGCGAAGTTGAAGTGATTCATCACCACCAGCAGCGGGCCGTTGGGGGGGACATGCTCGCGGCCCACCACATGCACGCGCCGCGTGAACAGGGTAAACGCCACGCGGATCATGTTTTTCACGATCAAACGCACCGGGCGACGGCGAGGGTAACGGAAACGAGTCATGAAGTCCTCATTGACAAAAGACGGGGACCACGCAGTCCCCGTCAGGCAGGTAAACTTACTCCGGCAGGTCGTCGGGCAGTTCAACCGGCTGGCCGACCTGATCGAACAGCACGTTGTCTTCGTCGTACCACTGGACCGACACCAGTGCATAGCCGGGGACCTCCAGCCGGGCCGACAGGTCGATGGTGACGTACTGGCCGCGCAGTTGGTCGCTGTCCGGGTCCAGGATCACGCCCCAGGTGACGGTCGCCTCGTCCAGCAGGCTGTCCAGCAGCACGTCCATCTCAATATACTCGTCCACGCCGGCGGCCATCAACTGCAGGCGGTCTTCGAGCGCATCGCGCACCGCGACCGGTTCGATGTCCATCACGTACAGCTTGCCGCGCGTGCTGCGGTCGATGTCGAACGTGCGCGGCCCATCGACGGTGCGCACCGCGTCCAGCCAGGCCTCGGCGTCGCCGACAAAGGGATCGGTGCGCTCGCGCAGCAGGTAGCCGTTGAGCGTCAGCGGGTCGATGTCGCGGTCGGTGGGGATGTCCCACTCGCCCGGCACATCCGGCCCGCCATCGGGATCGGCGGTGAAGCTGCCGCGCCAGTACACCTCGTCCGCGACGCGCGCCAGGTCCAGGTTGAAGGCCAGCACGCTCTCGGCGCTCTCGTCACCCATGCCGCCGGTGGCCTGTGCATAACGGGACGCCGTCATCACGGCCAGCGGCCCGTCCGCTGCCGCGATATCGTAGGAACCGGACAGCTCGAACTCCCATTCGTTCTGCTGCCAGAAGGAATCGTCGTCTTTTTTGCCGGACAGGGCGAAGTTGGACGCCTGGCGTACCTCAGCGCTGAACTGCTCCCAGTTGGTGTACGCCTGGTAGGCCTCGCGGACGCTGGCCGGCACCTCGTCCTGGGCATGGCTGGCGGGCAGCCGCAGCGCCGGCCCGGCCAGCAGTACAACGGCGATAACAGCGGCGGTGATGAACAAAGCTGCACGGCGCATAACATGATCCTTTCGTGTCTGGCGGTCGTTACTCGGCCACGTCCGGCGCGGTGATCGCGACCGGTTCGTCAAAGCCGGAGAGCACCTGTGTCTGGCTGACGGTCTGGGCCAGCGTCATTTCGGCCCCTTCCAGCGCCGGGTCGGTGATCAACTCGTCGCCGATGGCGATATCCAGCGTCATGCCGGTGGTGATCTCGTACAACATCTGGTCGTCCACGCCGATGGCTACTTCCAGGGAAAAGGTTGTGTCCTCATCCTGCACGATGCTATCGATCAGGGCCGGAATGTCGAAGGGCATGGCGCTCTGGCGGAACATGTCCTGCACATCGAACACACCGCCCGCATTGAACGCGACCGCCGGCGCGACCGTCATCCGGTAGCGGGTCACGGTCGTGTCGCCGAGTGTGTCCTCGCCCAGGTTTTCGACCTCGTCCACGCTGCCGACCAGCGCGTCCAGATAGGCGTCGCTCATCGTCACGCTGCCGTAGGCGAGCAGCTGGTCGATGTCGAACATCTCCATGCCGGGGAAGGCGCTCGCCCCGCCCGTGACGTCCTGCCAGCCTTCCGGCACGAAGCCCTGCATATCGTCGGGGACCTCCAGCTTCATGTAAATTTCATCGTCGACCACGATCATCTCGATGGTCATGGCGATGGTGGTTTGATCGGCCACGCCCATCCCGGACATGTCCTGTTCGATGGTCTGGTTGAGGATGCTCTGCTGGTTGGGGTAGGTGTTGGCGGCGACCTTCTGCAGGCTGGTGGTGCCCTCGGTGTTGATCGTCTGGGTCATGGTTGCCGTCTGGTCGAGATAGGCCAGCGTCATCGTCTGGTCGACTTGCTGGGACAGGCTGGCGGCGTAGCTCTCCAGCGCCAGAAAGCTCTCCAGCGCCGCGCTCACTTCGGCCAACTCCGGCGGGGTGTCGCCATCGCCGTTGCCGTCGCCGTCCTGGGCACCGGCGGGGGCCAGCCCGCCCAGCATGACCAGCGCGGCCAGCAGGATCGTGAACAAATACCGTCGCATGGGATTTCCTTTCGTTAAAGTGAATGTGATCCGGGCTAATTGGGGGTTATGCTAGATATCCTGGCGCGTGTGTCGATGGTTTACCCCTCCCTAAATCCCTCCCCGTGAACGGAGAGGGACTTTGGGTCCCGGTTTGTTTCCCCCTCTCAGCGTGCGGGGAAGGGGCCAGGGGGAGGGGTAAAACTAGCATAACGCCCTAATTATAACTGATAATGCGCCGCAACAAGATTAATTCTATTTGACACGCGGCACGCGCGCCAGAATAGTGCTGACCACCTCGTAACTGATGGTATCCAGGTATTCGGCCACGTCATCGACAGTGATGCTGCGGTCGCCCTGCTCACCGATCAGCACCACCTCGTCGCCGATCTGCACATCGTCGATGGCCGTGACGTCAATCGCGGCCTGGTCCATGCTCACGCGGCCCACCAGCGGCGCATACTCGCCCTTGACCAGGACATGCTTCCAGCGGCGCGGCGCGCGGCGAAAGCCGTCCGCGTAGCCGACTGGGATGATCGCGATTTGCTCGTTGCTGTGCGTGCGGTACGTGTTGCCATAGCCGATGAAACTCCCCGGCGGCAGCCGCTTGACGAGGGCGACGGTCGTCTTCCACACCATCGCGGGCTTAAAGTCCGCCGGGACGGGGGCCAGCGGCCCCGGGTTCAGCCCGTGCAGCGCGATCCCGCAGCGCACCATGTTGAAGCGTGACTCCGGCAGGTGGATCGCGGCGGCGGAGTTGGCGGCGTGAATGTACTTGAAGCGGAACCCGGCGGCCAGCAGCGGGTCGACCACCTGCTCGAAAGCGTCGACCTGGCGGCGTGTGTAGGTTTGGTCCTCGTCCGCGACCGAAAAATGGGTGAAGATGCCTTCGATCTGCAAGTGGTCCAGGTTGCGCAGGCTGCGGAAGAACGTCGTCACCTCGTCCGGCAGCAGCCCCAGGCGGCTCATGCCGGTATCGACCTTGACGTGGGCGCGCAGGGTGGCGTTCATCTCGCGGGCGGCGCGGTCGAAGGCGCGCGCGATCTCGACATCGTACAGCGTGACGGCGACATCGTAGCGGATCACCTGGCGGGCGGCCCAGGGCGGCGTATAGCCCAGGATCAGCACCGGTGCGTCGATCCCGGCCTCGCGCAGGTCCATCGCCTCGTTGATGGACGCCACGCCCAGGTAGTCTGCGCCGTTGTTGAGCACGGTCGTGCTGACGGGGATCGCGCCGTGCCCGTAGGCGTTGGCCTTGACGACCGCCATCAGCGTCACATCCGGGCCGATGATCGCCTTCATGCGCCGCGTGTTGTAGGCGATGGCCTCCATGTCGATCTGCACCCAGGTTGGGCGGTCGGGGCGGTCCATCCAGACCTGTTCGTAGGCGCTTTCCTGGCGGGCCAATTCGCTGACGTCGTGCTCGTCGGCCAGGAGCTGCCGGACCACGCGCTCCATGCGCGCCGCCGGGCTGCCCTTCACCAGCAGGATATCCTGCGGCCCCAGGTCCGTGCGGGCGGCGTTGGCGGCGTCCTCGGTGCTGAAGGTGATGTGCACGTGGCTGCGGTCCATGTTGTGTTCCAGCGCCACCCGCGCGGATTCGGCGGCCAGATCGCCTTTGGTCACGAAGCGGTCGACGACCTCGGCGGCGCGCGCGCCGACCTGCATGTGCGCCAGCGGGGCATGGCTGCCCAGTTCGTCCATATCGCCCATCACGAACACGACGCGGCTGTCGTCGTCGCACGCAGTTTCCGCCCAGTCCAGCGCGGCGAGCATCCCCTCCGGCGTGGCGTTGAAGCTGTCGTCGACAAGCTGGCAGCCGTTCGGCCCGGTGAGCGTGTGCATCCGGCCCGGCAGCGGCTCCAGCTCGGTGAGGGCGTGCAGCCCCTCCTCCAGTGCAATGCCATAGCTGAGGCCGACCGCCAGCGCCGACAGCGCGGCGTACAACTGGTGCGCGCCCAGCAGCGGCACCCAACGCCCGGGGAAGCGCTGCTGGCCGTGCCGCAGGTCGAAGCCGGTTTTGTAGCGGTCGACCAGGATGTTATAGGCCAGCAGGTCCGCGCCGAACGACGGTTCGGCGATATCCAGGCCGGCGGTCAGGATCGCGGCGTCCGTCTCGGCGGCCATCGCCCGCGCCAGCGGATCGTCGAAGTTCAGCACGGCCAGCCCTTCCGGCGGCAGGCTGCGGATCAGTTCGCCTTTCTCGTGCGCGATGTTCTCCAGCGTGCTCAGGCGGTCGGTGTGGGCGTGGCCGATGGTCGTCACCACGCCGACCAGCGGATTGGTGGCCGCGACCATCTCGGCCATCTCGCCAAACTGGTTGGTGCCAAACTCCAACACCGCGATCTGGTGTGCTTTGTCCAGGCGGCCCAACGCCAGCGGCAGCCCGAACCGCCCGTTGAAGCTGCCCGGGTTCTTGTAGACGTTGAAGCGCGTCCCCAACACCCGGGCGATGGCCTCTTTGGCGGTGGACTTGCCCGCGCTGCCGGTCACGCCGATCACGGTTGTGCCGAACTTCTGGAGCACGATCTGCGTCCACCGCATCAACGCATCCTCAACGCTGCGCATCACAATCACGGTCAGCCCTTCGGTGTCGAAGGTGGGCGGGTTGGTGCACATGATGCCTTTGGCCCCGCCGGCGACCGCGTCGGCCATGTAGTGATGCCCGTCGCCGCGATCGGTTTTGATCGCGACGAACAACTCGCCGGGGTTCACGCGGCGCGAATCAAAGCAAAAGTCGGTGAAGATTTGCGCTTCCGGCTCGCCGAAAAGCTGGCCGTCGGCGGCTTCTAGAATGTCGTACAAATTGATCATGAGTCCCGATCCATAACTATTGCTCTTCCGTAGTTTAAGTCGTAGGAAAGAAAAGCGCCAGTTAAGGGCTTGCCTTTTGCTGCAACTTTATATATGATTTATCTTAAGGGTCCATCAATGGAGAGTACAACGTGGCCGTCAAAGTACATTGGGACAACAACGAACATACCATCATCCGCTGGGAAATGACCGGGCGCTGGACCAACGACGAACTGTTCGGCGCGCTGCAAGACGCCAGCACGCTGGCCCGTTCCGTCGACCACAAGGTCTATGCGCTGTGCATCAACCAGGGGGTGACGCCGTCGGATTTGCTCGATATCGGGGCGCGCCTGGCGCCGCACTGGCCGGACAACCTGTCGCGGCTGCTGTTCGTGGGGGCGGGGGGCGCGCTGCGCAATGCGTTCTCGATCTTTGGGCGCGCGTACCAGTCCATGCCGCGCGTCGAGTTCCTCGACTCGCTGCACGAAGCCTACGAGCGTATCACGCTGCTGGTGCTCAAAGAGGTGTACATCGATTCGTAGGCCGCCAGTGACCACACCGTGTATCATCACAGGATCATCACTTGCCGGGCCGCACCCGCCGCCCGGTTTTTGCTGTGTGCGGGGGGCGGGGCGGGGTTGAATCATTCTCACAGAAGAAAAAACCAATTCAGGACTTGGGCTAGATGCTGGCTTTGCTGTCGACGGTTTACCCCTCCCTAAATCCCTCCCCGTAAACGGAGAGGGACTTTGCTCGCGTGTCGCTTTCCCCCTCTCCGCGCGCCAGGGGGAGGGGTAAGACTAACATACCGCCCATAATGCTTTTGATTCCGATTTGAATGATTCGACCCTACGGGGTGCGGGGCGGGGCAATCGCCCGGCGCGGCCCTCGTGCGTTACAATGGAGGCGGACTCTCGTTGATCTGCCCATAAGGAGAGCAGGATGCCAGTTATCGAGGTGCGCGACTTGTCGCTGGAGCGCAGCGGCACACCGGTGCTGCACGCCGTCTCGTTGACGGTGGAGCCGGGCGAAATATTCATGTTGATCGGGCCAAGCGGCAGCGGCAAAAGCTCGCTGCTGCGCTGCTTGAACCGCCTCCAAGAGCCGGCGGCGGGCACGGTCTTTCTGAAGGGCACGGACATCACCACGCTGCCCGTCACCGAGCTGCGCCGCCGGGTGGGGATGGTCTTCCAGCAAACCGCGATGTTCCCCGGCACCATCGCGGACAACATCAACTTCGGGCCGGGGCTGATCGACGAGCCGCTGCCCGCCGACCAGGTCGATGAACTGCTGGCGATGGTCAGCCTGGACCCGGCCCTGCGCGACAAACCGGCCCGTGAGCTGTCTGGCGGGCAGGCGCAGCGCGTCGCCATTGCGCGGGCGCTGGCCAACGAGCCGGAGGTCCTGCTGCTCGACGAGCCGACCTCGGCGCTGGACCCCATCGCGACCAACACCGTCGAGGAGACGCTGCGCGATCTGCGCGACCGGCTGGGGTTGGCGCTGGTGTGGGTGTCGCACATCGTCGAGCAGGCGCGCCGCATCGGCGACCGCGTGCTGCTGCTGGATGGGGGGCGCGTGGTGCGCGTGGACGACGTCGAGGCCATGCTCGACCCGGAGAACGGCGATCAGCGTGTGCTGGCTTTCGCCAAAGGTGACGAAGAGGGCCTGCGCCTGACTGACGAGGAAGCCACAGACGAACCGGCTGCCGCCGGCGAAAAGGAGCAAGCCTGAGATGGATATCCTCAACGACGCTTTGAACCAGATCGGGGACGTCATGGCCAGCATGGATGACCTGCCGCGTATCGGGCTGGCGCTGGCGCTGGTGGGCGTGACCATCATCCTGTCGCGCTGGCAGCACGCCGATCTCGAAAGAGACCTGACGGTTGCCACCGTGCGCGGCTTCATCCAGTTGGTGATCATCGGCTACTTGCTGGAACTGGTCTTCGACCAGGACCACCCGCTGTGGACCACGTTGATCCTGGTGATCATGATCACGATTGCGGGCCGCACCTCCGGCCAGCGCGGCAAACAGACCCCCCACGCCACGCGCGTCGCGCTGAGTTCGATCGGCTTCGGGGCCGCCGCGACGCTGGGCGTGCTGGTGGCGCTGGGCGTGTTCGACTATACGCCGCAGGCCATCATCCCCATCGGCGGCATGGTGATCGGCAATGCGATGAGCAGCGCCTCGCAGGTCATGAACCGCATGTCCGACGACCTGCTGGACCAGCGCAACCAGATCGAGCAAATGCTGGCGCTGGGCGCGACCAGCCGCGACGCCGCGCTGATCCAGTTCCGCCGCGCGCTCCGCATCGCCATGATCCCGCACATCGACACCACCAAGACCGTCGGCCTGATCAAGCTGCCCGGCGCGATGACCGGCATGATCCTGGCCGGGGCCTCGCCGCTGGAAGCCGTGCAGTTGCAGATCATCGTGATGTACCTGCTGGTCGGGGCCAACATGTTCACCGGGCTGAGCGCCGCCTTCCTGACGTATCGCCAGTTCTTCACCGGCGCGCACCAGCTCAAGGCGCTGCGCAGCGCCGACGACGCCGCTGCCGGACGGTGACGCGGCCTGGCGTTGGGCAGGCAGCACCCACTCACCCGGCAAGCGTCAGGGTATGGCGCGGGTTTTTCTGTTACACTGGGGGCGAGACGAGTCAGCGGCAGGAGATACAGACGCATGAAAGCAGGATGGCTGGCCCTGGCCGGGCTGTTGGCAGCCGGGGCCTGGGGCATGATCGGACCGGCGGACGCCCAAAGCGGCAATTTGCTGGCCAACGCCAGCTTCGACGGGGCATACGTCCCGCAGGGCAACATCAGCGGGGGTGTGCCGCAGGGCTGGCAGGTGTGGGGCAGCTTCCAGAACAGCGACCACGAAAGCCTGATCAGCCTGGTGCGCTCGGCCCCGTATTCGTGGCGCTTCCGCACGCGGCCCGGCCTGCCGACCGGCGGCGGCTACCAGACCGTCGATGTGCAAGCCGGCGTGACCTACCGCTTTGCGATCTACGCGCTGATCTGGACCTGCAACGACGGGGAATGGCAGTGTCGCAGAGCCGAGGATATCTGGTCCGACGAATCGTCCGGGGCGGCGGTGCGCGTTGGGATCGATCCCTACGGCGGCAGCGACCCCACCAGCGCCAACATCCAGTGGAGTGGGTTCATCAGCCCGTTTTTGTCCGGCCATCTCGACGGCTGGGTCGATTTCCAGGGCATTTCGGTCGATGCCACCGCGCGCAGCAACCGCCTGACGGTCTTCACCTACTACAGCGCCAACGCGACCATGCGCTTTCATGACGTCTTCTGGGACGACGCCAGCTTAGTCGCGGTGTCGGCCCCGTCCACCGGCGGGGGCG
>DAOTUD010000154.1:0-38106 GCA_034437275.1 Anaerolineae bacterium | reverse complement strand
GCTTGTCGTATGGCGATTCACCAGTTTTTTTAAGTCTTGCCGCACTTTATCATTCAATTCGATGGGTTCAGGTTTAGGACCAGGCATCGTATCCTCCTTGACTGAGGTTGCCTATTTTACCCTATCCCTTGCCCTTTTTGCGCCCTAATGTACTAGGTCCATTTTGCCGCTGTAGTTTTTTTGTGAATATGCCATTTATAAGGATGCGCTTCATCACGACGAGATAGGAGATCGCCGTTTTGCTCGAATAGCCAGGCGTAATACGAGCCAACCCATCATTCCTGCCAGCGCTGATGCGACCAGTATGCCAAGTTTTGCCTGTAACAGCAGCGCGTCCGCAGAGAAAGCCAGCGTTGAGATAAAAAACGACGCGGTGAAGCCAATCCCGGCTAGAACACCACCGCTCAGCACCTGTCGCCAACTCATGCCGGGTGGCAGCGACGCCTGACCGCTTAACACAGCCAGGCGCGTGAACAGCATGATCCCCAACGGTTTCCCGATCACCAGGCCGATGATGATGCCAACAGTAACAGGGTGCCCCAGTGCTGTCGAGATGTCAACGTCCACGATGCGAATCCCCGCGTTAGCGAGGGCAAACACAAACGGAATAATCAGCGTGACCCAGGGACGCAGCGTGTACTCAAGACTATCCGCAGGCGACT
Organism: Anaerolineae bacterium; assembly: GCA_034437275.1. Taxonomy (GTDB): domain Bacteria; phylum Chloroflexota; class Anaerolineae; order Aggregatilineales; family Aggregatilineaceae; genus TC-15. Next base: position 37,444 of record DAOTUD010000154.1, on the reverse strand, counting down.
GAACGCTGTCGATTAATCTCTGTGTCTGGTGAATATCGCGCTTCGCATCGCGTCGGTGAGCCTGTCTCGTATGTTCAGATGGACGTTCTTCAGACTGCCCGCGAATACGGGAGATTTCGAGGCTAAAACGCTCATGGGGCACCTGTCCGTGCAGGGGAATAGTCAGCGCGAGCAAAACACCTGCAACCGTGGTGTGGATACCGGCGCTGAGTGCCGCATACCATAGTCCCAGGCCGAGTACGATGTATGGGAGCGGTCTGCGTATCCCAACGCGGTTGAGCAAAACAGCCAGGCTGAATGCGACTAACCCTAACAGAAGGGGAAAGATGGCGACCGAATCGGAATAGACAAGCGCGATAACGGCGATTGCGCCTATATCATCGACAACAGCCAGGGTCATCAAGAAGACCTTGAGGGCGTTCGGAAGTCCCTGCCCAAGCAGCGCCAGAAGCCCAAGCATGAAAACCGGGTCGGTAGCCATCGGAATGCCCCAGCCTCGGATTCCCTCTGAGTTGACATTTGCGACGAGGTAGATCGCAGCGGGAACGACGATTCCGCCGAGAGCCGCAGCAACGGGCAGGCTGGCGCGGCGTCGAGACGATAGTTGACCCTCGACCAACTCACGTTTAATTTCCAGCCCGACCGCAAAAAAGAAGACTGCCATCAGGCCATCATTGATCCAATGGAGAAGCGACATTGACAGCGACCATGAACCAATATCGATGCCAAGCTGGGTGTGCCAGAGGCGATCATATGCCGCTGACCACGGCGAATTTGCCCAAACGAGCGCGAGGAACGTGGCAGTAATCAGCAATATTCCGCCAATGGCTTCTGTCTCTGGTTTTGTTCCCAGGAATGAAGGAATACGATCAACTATTCTTTGGAACCGTGGCCGCAAGAGATGGTCCTTTTAAGATAAGGGTAAAAACAGAAAACCGTCATCGTGCGATAATCGCACTCAAAGGATACGCTGCATCACAACAAGATAGGAAATCGGCGTTTTACTCGTATAACCAGGTGCGCTGGTGCCGCCCAGCGTCACTTGGCCGGGTTCAAAGTCCCTGCTGTAGACCCTCAAAATGCGTTCCACATTCATAAAATCGTTCCGGATGTGGATGCAAAGATCCTCAGCATGGAACTTTCTCAGCCATGCTGGCAGTGTATCTGCGCCCGCCTCAAACGCAACAAAGATACGCATAGGCTGAGTGATCTCAAATTGCAGATGAGTCTCTGAGACTGCATCGCGGTCGGCAAAGGCTGTCCGCAGCGCCAGAAGGCCATTGAGCAGGGCCGGACAGCGGCTGATTTCGTATGTGCGATCGATATAGCTCTTTTTGCCGACCCGCAAGATATAGGGCTTGTACATTTGGCCGCTCTCGGCACGAACATTTTGAATGACGTTCTTCAAACCTTTATAACGCGAGGTGAAATGGGATACTGGCCTTGTCTTTTCGTGAGCGGCCACGGCCATCCCCCCAACCACCGATGTGAATGGGTCTATGTCCTGAAGCCTGTCGCGGCCAAAGATATTGGCAAGCATATCAGCGAAGGCGGGGACTCTGGATGTGCCGCCGGTTCTGAGAACAACGTCAATATCCGAAGGGGTCAGGTTGGCCTGCGCAACCACAGCGCACACCCCGGCTTCAACCTCGACCAACTCCGGCTGGATCAGCTTCTCAAAATCGCTGCGCGTAATCACCTCGCGGATTTTGATCGGGCCATACTCAAAATCTAATCGGGTGATGATTTTCGTGGATAGCTCGCGCTTGGCCCGCTCAATTTCCCGGAAGAGCTTGAAGCCCAGATTGCGGCTCACCAGGGTTTCCAGTGCCTCCAGCGCTTGAGGGTTGCTGCTCTTGAGCTGCTTCAGGTCACGGATGAACTGCATGTTATGCGGCCTGGAGATTTCCGGCATCGTCTGCCAGTTAAGCAACAAATCAAGATGATTTTCCGGGAGCGGGTGCCCATCAATCACAAGGCCTTTACCAAAATGCTTCAACAATGATTCCATAATGCGCCGGTCAAGGTCATCACCGCCGACCAACACGCCGCGTGTTGAAAGAATCTCTGGCGGTTGGTGTCCACCAGCGCGGATGACCGTCAGATCGAGCGTGCCGCCGCCGAAATCAAAGACCAATCCCACATGACGTTCCGAACTTGACAGGTGGTGTACCCTGGCGGCAGCAATCGGCTCTTGTTCAAACGAGATACGGCGAAAACCGGCAAAGTGTGCTGCCGAGAACAGGATTTCTTCGGCACGGCGATCGATCGTTACGTCATCCGAAAACTTCACCGGACGTCCCAGGACGATCTCATCGCATTTCTGCCGAAAGTGTTCTTCGGCAGCCTGCTTGAGCGATGAAAGAATTAACGCGATCAGTTCATTGATGGTGAAAAAACGCTCAAAAATCTGTGTGCCTTCATAACCGGGATTGCGCAAACCCGTTTTGATCGATTGCAACAGCCGCCCATTGGCCGCTTCGTCCACCAAGGTATGCACATCCTGGATATAGTGGATGGGGCTGCTGCCGGTGCCTGCCACCAGAATATCGACCTGGCCCAGGTAGCGCTTTTCCCACCGGATGTGCCGCCCGGTTTCATGTTCCAGGTATTGGTAAGCCGCATCAGTCCCCACCATAGACTGAAACGCCCGATCCACAAAGATGAGTGAGGGTAAAACGAAACGATTTTCGTTCTGGGAGTCAACTTCGACCGGCACCAGTTCGTTTCCATCATAAAAGGCGATGGCTGAGTTTGTGGTGCCAAAATCGATTCCTAACCGCATGAGGGACTGTTTCCTTATAAACTAACAACGATTGCTTTTCGGACTTGCAGATCAGATAGATGGCATTCTGAAAATCAATGAGGACGTCTTATTGACTCGCCCGCGCTTCATGGATCAGGCCAAAGGTCACACCGGGGTTTTTCTCAAAGCAATACTTCATCTCCCATTCGCTCGAAAACAGGACCACCGTTTGTCCGTGCTGGTCACGGGCACGCAAGCTCTGGGAGGGCGGCGAGATGCTTTCTGCCGGATGGTCGCTGATAACCCAGCGAGCGGAGGTATACGGCAGGCGGTCCAGGACAGTCTCAACGCCATATTCCGCCGTAAGACGCGCGGTGACAACATCGAACTGGAGCTCACCCACTGCCGCCAGAATTGGCTCGCGGCGCACCTGGCCCGGGCTGTAAAGCACCTGGATCACACCCTCCGCCTGAAACTGCTCCAGGCCCTTGTTGAACTGCTTGTACTTTTCCAGGTTTTGATTGCGCAGCCGGGCAAAGAACTCCGGCTGAAACGGCGGAACCGGCACATATTCGAAGTCTTCACCAGCGGTGACGGTATCACCAATGGCAAACACACCCGGACTGTTCAAGCCAATCACATCACCGGGAAACGCCACTTCAAGTGTTTCGCGGTCGCGGGCAAATAATCGGTGTGGGCGTGCCATCCGGATTGTTTCTCCCAGCCGGGGATGGTGGACGCTCATGTCTTTTTCGAAGCGGCCCGAGCAAACCCGCAAGAAAGCTACGGTGTCGCGGTGTCGAGGGTCCATGTTGGCCTGGATTTTGAAGACAAACCCGCTGAAACCTTCGCTGTCGGGCGTGATAACGCCCTGGTCACTTGTTCGCGCTCGCGGGGGTGGGGCCTGGGTGATCAGAGCCTCCAGGAACGGATCAATGCCGAAATTATTCAAGGCACTGCCAAAAAACACGGGCGTTAGTTCGCCCTTCAAGAAAGCGTGCTCTTGAAACGACACCCCGGCTCCAATAAGCAGTTCCACATCGTCCCGTAGCTGCTGGTAAGCGCGCTGGCCTATCGTAGCTTCCAGTTGGGGATCATAGAGATCAGCTACCTGGACCGGGGCGCGAAACTTGCCGCGCGCAGTACGCTCAAAGAGCAGCACGCGATGCTTCTGCAAATCGTACACTCCTTGAAATGTGCCACCGTCGCCAATCGGCCAGTTCATGGCGGCCACCTGGATGTGCAGCATTTGTTCGATTTCATCCAGCAGTTCGAGTGGGTCGCGTCCAGGATGGTCCAGTTTGTTGATGAAGGTCAGGATCGGCAGGTGGCGCTGGCGGCAAACTTCGAATAGTTTCCGAGTTTGCAGTTCGATACCTTTGGCGCTGTCCAACACCATCACTGCGCTGTCCGCCGCCGTGAGCGTGCGGTAGGTATCTTCACTGAAATCCTGGTGTCCAGGTGTATCAAGCAAGTTGAAGACATAGTCCTGATATTCAAACTGGAGGACAGTGGAAGTAATAGAAATACCGCGATCCTGTTCCATCGCCATCCAGTCGGAGGTCGCGCGGCGCTGGTTTTTGCGGGCACGCACTGCCCCCGCTTCGTCAACGGCACCAGCATAGAGCAGCAGCTTTTCGGTTAACGTGGTCTTGCCTGCGTCAGGATGCGAAATGATGGCAAAGGTACGCCGCCGGGCGATTTCGTGCTTGATGTTAAGGTTGGCAAATGACACAGTACGGGAACTCATGATAATCCTTTTCTCGCAAGATAGATGAAACGGTAAACACAGCGGCTGGTGCGTCACCTGCACTGATGACGATCGATCAGCAACACGCCTTACATTGCAGATTAATCTCGAACCACCATATTGTTCCATCCACTCCTTGAGAAACGATTACCTGGCTCGCTGGGGTTGAGGGGCAGCCAAACTGAGGAAACTCACAACAGCGGCCAAAACAACACCTGACCAGAGCACCGCATTATAACTGCCAAGCTGGTCATAGGCAAGCCCGAATACGATCGGCCCAATCGACGTACCGGCTACCATCGCAGTCGCTACAAAACCGCGAATGGTGCCTTGATGCTTGCGGCCAAACAGGGTGGCCCACACCGTACCATCAAAGACCGACCCAATCCCCATGAAAAACCCAAACGTCAGCGCATACACCAGCAGCAGCACTTCTGGGGTCATGCTGGTCGCCAGCCCGTTCGCCGCCATCAAACCGCTGAGTTGCAGCGCCATGACGCTGTTTGGGCGCAGCCGGTCGATCAGCCACCCGGCGAACAGGGTTGAAGCAGCGATCACCAGTGCTCCATAACCAAATGTTTCGGCAGCTTTGAGCGGCGTGTGCCCCAGGTTCTCAAAGAGGGAAATCTGGTGAAAGATAAGCCCGGTTCCCCATGCCGAGGACAGCGCACGACCTGCAATAAACGTCCAGAAAATCGGCGTATGCATGGCTTCGGTAAGTGTCCAATCGCCGTTGGAATCAGGTGTTTGACTCGCTACGTCTTCTTTCGTGCCGTCTGGCCACAAACCAAAATCCTCTGGCCGGTCGCGCATCAACAGCCAGGTCAACGGCAGCACGACCACCCCGACTACACCACCCAGCAGGAGCCAGGACTGTCGCCAGCTGTGTGCATCGATGTAACTCTGCAACCAGGGCAGGTACAGACGCTGGAACAGGGCGAAACAGACCAGCGATAGGCCCATCACGAACCCACGCCGCGCATTGAACCATTCGGCAATGGCGGTCGAGCTGGTCAAGCCTAATGATCCCTGCCCCAATCCACGAATGGCGATAAAGCTGATGAGGATCGTCACCGGTCCCATGATGAGCGAACAAGCCAGCAGCGCCAGGGCAAACAAGCCGGCAATTACCGTGCCAGCCAGCCGGTTTCCGCGCCGGTCGATCTGGCGGCCAACCCAGGTCAGGCTAAGTGCTGCGAGAAAGGTCCCGATCCCGTATAACCCCGACACGGTGGTACGACTGAGACCAAAGTCGGCAATGTAGTGATCGATGAACAGCGAAACCGAGAAGCTCTGTCCGGGCGATGTCGCGGACAGTCCAAGTGTAGCTATTCCCCACACGACCCACCCGTAGAATACGGGAGACCGTTGAACGAACGAGCGTTTTTGAATCGATTGTGTGTGTGCCATATGCTCCGATGATCTTTAGATTGCGAGCTTGACCGGGTAATCCAATCATACCCAGTCCATTTTAACAGATTGCGAATAGGGGTTAACAGGTATCAGTTTGCCAACCTCAAGAAAGCAGCCCAACCCTGAGCCGTTTCCGATTGATGTGATACAGTAACCAGCGCTGGCTCGCTATCAGGCCCGCCCGCCGGGCAAAAACGCCACAACACGGGGCAAAGTCAAACGCCTGGACCTGCGCCCGGAACTCGGCGTATTCCGGGCCCTGCCACAGATCAGCTAGACTGCGCTCATTGACGTTGCCAATAATGTACCGGCGCGCGTGACAACCCCTTTTAAAACGCAAAGTAGCCACACCCAGTTCAATTTGTCGTTTTGATTCCAAAAAAATCACTTCTAAGGCAGACGGCATTCTCATTCTGTTCAATACGGATAGTCTCGGCCAACATGCGTAAAGGATGCTGTATCGTGGTTTCGTTACTCATGATCCGGTATAGCCGGATGATCATTCGTCTTGTGTCGCGTCGGTGTGAGGAAGCTTCACACCGTTTTTCTCGCAATCTTTACAGAGATCGGTGGCCCGGTTCGTCCAATACGACAATCCGCAGCCCGGACAGGTCACGTTGCGCAAGCCGCCCATTCTCGGCTTCGACTTGGGGCGCAGTTCGGGCGGCAGCGCAGCAAATGGGTCTTGAGCACAACCACAACCGGATAACAGGTTATCCGCCGCATCACGTTCGGGCGTAGATTCTTTTTTCGGATCAGTCATACACCAATTCTCCAGGTTAGTTGATAGACGGGGCATCAATGATGATCGCTTGCAACGCAGTCAATTTATCAGCATTCTCTGGTTCAAATAGCGGGGGACAAGTTTCAACGCTCACTTGTGACGCCACTAACTTCAAAGCAAACGTAAAGCAGGTCGGCTCCCCACACTTCCGGCAGTTTGTTTTCGGCAGCAGGTTAAAAACGGCCATCGGCGTGGGCCGCTGGTGGATTTCATGATCGGGTGTAATCTCTTCGCGCCGCTCCCATGTCCGATTCACCAGGGCAATCAGGCCATGTAATTCTTTCTCGGCAGCGTCGCGATCCTCCACGTTGCTGGTTGCGATCTCGTAGGTATGAAACGCGATGTTATGCCCGCCCTTCTTCCAGGTGAGCGCTTGCGCCGCCGGATTGTACACTGCGCCCCGCAGCGTGGCGTTGAGATAGGGCAGAACTTTGGAAATGTCTACCGGCAGGTGCGCCCTCGCAGCGAAGCGCTCGGCTCCAGGTTCACACGGGGGTGTAAAAACCTCCACGTCGTAATCTTCAATCAGCATTAGCAACTCCTCTCCTGTTCTCGCCGCACGATACACACTTTAGGCAGGCTTCCTCAACGGCGGCCACGCCTGGTTTTGACGCGCACCGCCTGCTGCGCCTGGCGGGCGAGCTGACCGGTTCGCAGGCGGGACCAGCACCATCCAGCCAGGATAGCGACGTACCCAACACGACCTGCATTTCGACGTAAGTCATGGCCCAAGATATCCACTGCGCGCTGTACGATTGCCAGCATCTTCCTGCATAGCTTGCATTCACATCCGACCACCCTGATTCTGAGCATAACTCCTCCTCAAGAAGCAGGCCAGGAATTGAACCTGACTGGCCAACAATGTTTGATGATACATTATTCAGTAGGCGTTTCGGCACGCAGCCGGATGTCGTACTGTTCCCGGTTTTCTTTGAGCATGTCTTTGGCCTGTCGCAGGATTTTCTTCTCGCGGATCACCTGCCGGATGTATCCCTGTGAGGGGAACTCAATGGCGTCACGGGTGCAGATTGTGGCGCAGGTCGTGCAGCCCACCATGCACTGCATCGGGTGTTCAACCACCGCGACATTCGCCTCATAGTCGAATGTGTAGACCTGTCGTCCGCAGGATGTGACGCACATGCCACATCCTACACACCGGTCGGCGACTACAGTCGGAAACCATTCAATCTCCTCGCGCGGGATTCCGTGCCAGGGTTTCGTAAAATTCGGATTGGCTGCCATTGTGTTATCTCCCCGAGCGTATGCGCCTTCACGGTTCAGACAAGAACGGCATATTCAACATTCAATATATAGAATATACTCGTTAAAAATTCCTGACAGTGTGTTTTGTTATCATAGGCACGTGAACATTGTCACGAAAAGGACTTCGAACAACCGAAGGCTATGGATACGAAATAAGTCACGTCAATCAGGTGACTATTCGCCCTTGTTTTCAAGATGCCAATCTAGTAAACTGCATTCGACTTTGTGAATATAAGGGGTGGAACAGTGACCTCATACGATGAACTCGCGGTTCGTTTCAAGGCATTGGCACACCCGGTGCGTCTGCAAATCCTGGATATGCTGCGCAGCGGTGAGGCGTGTGTGTGCCACATGGAAACTGCGCTCGACAAACGCCAGGCGTATATCTCCCAACAGTTGATGGTCCTGCGCGACGCCGGATTAGTGGATACCCGCAAAGAGGGACTGCAGGTCTTCTATTGTCTGGCTGACGACGTTACAGCCGCGCTGCTGGATACGATCCTCGGGCCAGTCGAGGAGGAAAAACCGGCGCGATTGGAAGGGTGCTCGTGTCCACGCTGCTCCGTGTCCGTTATTGAATCTGTTTCGTGAGTGAAAATCGAGGGAAAACCTATGCTTACTATCAAAGTTCTCGGTCCGGGCTGCCCTAACTGCCAAAAGGTAGAAGCGCATACGCGCAAAGCGTTAGCGGCACTTGACCCCCAACCCGAATATGAAATCGTCAAAGTGACCGATCCACTGGAGATCAGCGCGTACATCCTCAGCACGCCCGGACTGGTCGTCAACGAAAAGGTAGTCGCCACCGCACGCATTCCCAGTGCGGAGGAAATCAAGGGCTATCTGGCAGAAGCCATGCAGACTTCCTGACGACATGCAAAGATGCCTCACGGGCGGTGAGGTATCTTTTTTTGGAAAAACTTCATTCACGCTTATGAATATACTGAGGTGTTAGACCATGGACATTGTTCTCGATCTTCTCAGTGCCGGGTGGATCGGCCTGCTCGATTATCTGGCAGCCCATGTGCTGCTGTGTTTGGTCCCGGCGTTCTTCATTGCCGGCTATCTGGGCGGCCTCATGCCCAAAGAGGTCGTTACCCGTTATCTCGGCCCTAAGACACCCAGATACATTAGCTACCCGGCGTCGGCGATTGGCGGGTTTATTCTGGCCGTGTGTTCATGCACCATCCTGCCGCTGTTCGCGGGCATCTGGAAGCGCGGCGCGGGTTTGGGGCCGGCGATCACATTTCTGTTTGTCGGCCCGGCGGTGAACATCCTGGCGATCAGTTACACCGGGGCCGCGATCGGCATGGATATTGCCCTGGCACGTGTCGTGTTGGCGATCGCGTTCGGTATCACGATCGGTATGACGATGGCGGCACTGTTCAAGCAGCCCGCCGCCGATCCGGCCCAGGCTGCCATGTTTGAGCAGACCGCCTCCATGCGTCCCGCGCTGTGGGCGCTGTTTGGGCTGCTGCTGGCGGTGCTCATCGCCGGAACGCTGCAAATCGGCCTGCTGACCGGTACAGCGTTCAGTGTCAGACTTCCGGTTGAGTTTTCAGATGGTGTCGAAGAAACCCTGGATGGTTTGAGCCTGACCTATCAAGGTGCCGTGCTGATCATTATGCTGCTGCTGATCGCGCCGGTGGCCTGGAAGGGATTCAACAACATCCTGACCGGGTTCAACCACTGGACCTGGGCGGCGTTGGGGATGTCAGCCTTCACGCTGCTGCTGGCCGCCCCGACCACCGAATCCGGGAGCTTGGTGATCAACTTCACCGGGCGGTTCTTCGCGGAATTGCTGCTGCTGGGCGTGATCGCTTACGTGGCGGTTAAGAAGTTGGAACGCGACGAACTGGCGCATTGGCTGTGGGAAACGTGGCGCTTTATCAAGCAGATTTTCCCGCTGCTCATCATTGGCGTGTTCTTGGCTGGTATGTTCCGTGAGATTACCCCGGAAGAATGGGTGGAGCAGCTCGCCGGACGCAACACCATCTGGGCCAACCTGATCGGCGTGCTGTTTGGTGTGTTTATGTACTTCCCCACCCTGGTCGAAGTGCCGATTGCGGCTGCCTTCCTGGACCTGGGCATGCATCGCGGGCCGCTGCTGGCCTACCTGCTGGCCGACCCGGAACTGAGCGCGCAGAGCATCCTGGTGACCGGCAAAATCATGGGCCGCAAAAAAACTGCTGTCTACGTCGTGCTTGTGACCATCTTCAGCACCCTGGCGGGGTATCTATTTGGCGTCGCGCTGGCGACGTTTTAGCCTGAAATTCATCTGCATTCGTATCGCATACACATAGGGAACAAATTCAATGTCTGAGAAAACGTTTGACGAATGGTTGTCGGCACTTGATCTGGAGTTCTGGGGCACCGCCCAGCACAAGCTCATGCCTGCTCAGTTTTTTGAACGCTGGCGTAACGGCGAGGATGTCGTTTTGCTCGATACCCGTTCACCCGAAGAGGCCCAATTCCTGGTCTTCCCCTTCGCCTTGCATATCCCTGTGGATGATCTACCTCAGCGCTGGCAGGAAGTGCCCAGCGACAGGCTGGTGGCAGCCTTTTGTTCATCGGGGGTGCGTTCAGCGATTGGTTATGCCTATCTGCAACTCAAAGGGTTGGAAAACGTGCGTATTCTCGATGCGCAGTATGCGGAACTGGTCGGCGAACTCATGCCGGGCAAAGCCCGCAAGCTAGCTCAAAGCCGGTGACAATGTCCACCTTATACCTTGCCCCACCTCTGTTTTTCGTCATTGCCTTCATCTTCTCGATGCTGGGCATGGGGGGCAGCCAACTCTACGTCCCCATCCTGTACTGGATGGGGATGGACTTCAAAACAGAAGCCATTCCGCTGGGAATGCTGCTCAACGTGGTGAACAGTTCGTCAGCAGCGGTTACCTATGCGCGGCACAAGCTCATCAACTGGCGCGTGGCTGTCCCCTTTGGGGTCGCGATGATTGCCCTGGCTCCCGTTGGCGCGTGGCTCAATGTGGAGCTTCCGGTTGAACCACTGTTGATCTTTTTTGCCATGTTCACGGCAGCCGCCGCCTTGTTGATGCTCTCCGGCTGGAAACCTAAGCGGGGTGAGTTGTCGCCGCGTGGACGCGTCATTCTAGGGCTGTCGGCAGGCAGCATCCTGGGGTTGATTGCCGGACTGATTGGACGCGGCGGCGGCAGTTTTGTGGTCCCGCTGCTGTACATCGCCGGGCTTGATCCCCAATCCGCTGCTGCTACGTCGGCGCTGGTGGTTACCGGATCTGGCCTATCCAGCTTCATATCTCATCTGGCTACCGCCGCCTCACCGGACTGGGGTATCTGGGTCTTGAGTGTCCTCAGTGTGCTGCTAGGCAGCCAACTAGGCTCGCGGTTTATGTCCACGCGGCTTGATCCGAAGCGACTCAAAACAGTGTTCGGAGTTGTCTTATTGATCGTGGCAGCCTTAATCCTGAAGGATGTACTGTAAATTCCGTGCGATCACTTTGCCTTGCAAAGAAAGTCAACTTGTTGGAGGAAGCTCGCCTGTGAAACCGAAATTGCTCGTAACCATTGCATTACTCGCTTTCGTCGCTGTGAGTGTGTTGGCGCTCATAGATCGCCAACTGGCGGCGCAGCAGCAGAATCTCCAAGTCCCTCTCGCTCTCCGTTTGACGTCCCAGCCTTACCAATTCGACGAGTGTCGCCACGACTTGGAGCACCATGAACCAGATCATGTATTGCCCTTTCCTAGCGTTAGAAACGGCGACTATTCTACCAGCTAGTTCAAGGACTGATCTCGCCTCAGTTTTCCGTTACATGGAGTTTTTTGGGTACGGGTAGCATCTCAGTTTAGTGACGGTACAACATGGGATCAAACGCGTCACGCAATCCATCGCCGATGAAATTGAAAGCCAGCACAACGACGCTAATCAGTGTTGCAGGCACGACCCACATCCACCAAGCAGTCAACATCCAGGCTTTCGCATCTTCCAGCATGTTACCCAAACTTGCGTCAGGTGGCGGCACACCTAACCCAATATAACTCAACGCCGATTCACTTAAGATCGCTAACGGGACCACAAGCGTAGCTGCCACGACGATCGGAGCAAGCGCATTGGGGAGCATATGCGATAGGATCATGCGTAGCGGTGTCGCACCGACCGCACGCGCAGCCAGCACATAATCCCGCTCCTTTAGTGCCAAAAATTCCGCTCGCACGAGACGGGCGACATCCATCCAACTGAAAAAACCTAAGATAAATATGAGGTTCCAGATGCTCGGATCGAGGATCGCATTCAAGGCCAAGAACAGGATGAAGCTGGGGACCGACAGGAAGACATCTACAATACGCATCAGTAGATTATCCAGTAATCCGCCCGTATAGCCGGCTACTGCCCCAACCAACACGCCTACGCTGATACTGATCAACATGGCTAAGAAACCGACACCCAAAGATACACGCATCCCATAAAGTGCGCGCGAAAACATATCACGGTTGTAGTTATCTGTTCCTAACAAATGCTTCGTACTAGGCTCCTGGGGAATACCCCGGACAACGCGAGGGTTACGGGGATCGATATCATTCGGATCGTAAGGGGCAATTTCATGCGCGAACAGCGACATCGTTCCTAACACGATTAACAGTATAAGACTTAGCAATGCCAGACGATGTCGCCGGAAACTACGCCACGTCAGTTGCCATAGATTATCTTGTCGGGGTGATACGCCAAGGTCAAGTGGTGGATTATTCATATCGGATACGCGGGTCCGCCCAATGGTAAGCCACATCAGCCAGGAAATTGCCCAAGACAATAAAGATAGCGGAGATCATCGTCACACCCATAATCACCGGATAATCGCGCTTCAGAGCGGCATTGACTGCTAAACGCCCCATGCCGGGCCAGCCAAACACATACTCAATGATGAACGCCCCCGAGACCAATTGAGGAATCGAAAGTCCGCCTAGCGTGATCATCGGCAGTAACGAATTGCGCAACGCGTGCACACGCAAGACGCCGCGCTCGCGCACCCCTTTTCCGCGCGCAGTACGGATGTAGTCCTGGTTGAGCACATCCAGTAGGCTTGATCGTTGGTAGCGAGCCCAACGGGCTACGGAGGCCAGACTCAAGGCAATCGAAGGCAGAATCAGATGCTTGGCCACATCACGAATAGCTTGCCAGCCTTTGTACTCCTCGCGCACGTCATGCATGCCAGTCGATGGCAACCAGTCGAGTTCCACCGCGAAATATTGAATCAAAAACAACGCTACGACAAAGCCTGGCACACTCAGCCCAATGAACGAGAGGAGTGTAATCGTGTAATCGAGAATCGTGTAGCGGTAAACGGCAGATAGAATCCCGATTGGAATCGAAAAAACTATCGTGAGCGCCAGTGAAGCCAACCCCAGCAACAGCGTGTTGGGCAAACGTTCCCCAATTTCCTCAGTCACGGGCCGTCGCCCAGACAGAGAGAAACCCAAATCGCCCTGTACTGCATTTCGCAACCAATGCACATACTGCACTGGCACCGGATCGTCCAGACCCAGATCAGATCGCAACCGTGCCAAATCTTCGGCGCTGGGTGGCGGTTTGTTAGGATCGATATACACTGATGTTGGATCACCCGGTGCCAAGCGTATGATCAGAAATGCCAATATCGAGATACCAATTAGCAATGGAATCATCTGGATCGTGCGGCGCACTATGAACCGTAGCATGCAGCATTCTCCCCCTTAACAACTGCCGGGGGCTGAGATTGGCCCCCGGCAAGATGAGGATAGTGTCCTCACCGATCGTTTGTTCAACCCTAGTTCTCGTAAATCCGCTCTGGGTGTTTGAAGTTCGTTCCCAACGAGATATCCAACACGGCATCTTCAATGTTGAAGCGACTGCTCACCACTGCGGGCTCCGTATTACGATACAACGGTAGCGTGGGCAATTCTTCCCAGAGAATAGCCTCAATCTGTTCGTAAAGCGCCATGCGCGTATCGAAGTCGGTCTCGATGCGTGCTTGCTCAAACAAGCTATTCACATCTTCATTACGATAGTTGGCGATATTCGGACCTAGGGCGTCAGTCCACATATAGAAATTGGAGTAACTGTTGGGTTCTGGCCCGATCACGCTCCAGCCCGACGTAAGCACTTCAAAGGGTTTGTCAACCTTGCGCTCTTGGTAGATTTGCTCAACCATGGTCGAGAGATCGCGGAGTTCCAATTCGGTCTGAATGCCAATATCTTCCCAGTAGGCCTGGACGACGACCGCGTAATCCGAATAGTCACGGAAGCCCCCGGAAAAGGAGAGAATATTGACTACCCAGGGTTCGCCATCCACGTCGCGGATGCCATCACCATCTGTGTCGGAGATACCTGCGGCGTCGAGCAGTTCACCGGCCAGGACGGGATCGTAGTCGTACCCTCCCTGTTTATCCTGATCATAGAATGGCACTACATGATCAAAGTGCGAATTGTGAACCACGCCATAACCTTGCCGTACAATATCCACGACTGCCTGACGATCGATCGCGATCATTAACGCCTGCCGCACTTTCACATCCTGGAACTTAGGATTGTCTAGATTGAAGAACATCTGGAACAAGCTGTCTTGTTCGGCAATTGAGATGTTGAAGTCGGAATCACCCTCAAATATGGGAACCGACGCGCCTGGAATATTGGGTAAGAAGTCCAATTCACCAGTTTGGAGGGCCGCAACCTGAGTTTGTTCGTTCGGGATAATGCGGAAGATCAAGCGATCAATGCACGGGCGACCCCGGAAGTAATTCTCGTTGGCTTCCAAGACGATGCTTTCAGCCGTGTTCCACTCCACTACCTTGAATGGCCCTGTACCCACAGGCTGGCGGTTAAACGGCCCTTCGCGCAAATCCTGCCCTTCAAGAATGTGCTGGGGCACAATCGGGACGCTGATGTCGGTGAAGAGCGAGGCGTTGGGTGCGTTCAGGGTCGCCACCACCGTGTAATCATCAACCGCTTCAAACTGAATCGGTTCGTCGCCCTGCATAAAACGCGGGCGGAATGGTGCAATGTCGCTCTCAGATGTTTGAATCGTCTGGAAAGTGTAAACCACGTCGTCGGCAGTCAGTTCTTCACCGTCATGCCACAACACTCCCTGATGCAAGTTGAAGGTCCAGGTCAAACCGTCGTCACTCACGCTCCAACTCTCAGCCAGATCGCCGGTGATTTCTGTGCCCCAATTCTCTCCTCCGAGCGTTAGTGGATTGAACACAAACGACAAAACCGAAACAGAAGCGCCATCATTGGCATAGATGCCGTTCAGGCTCACGGGATCATCGGTGATTGCAGTAATGAACGTTCCGCCAGTCGAGGGACACTCAAACCCATCCATCTGCGCGACAGCGGCGCGTGGCTTTGGCAAGCCTGGACCGCTGACAACCACCGCCATCACCAACATCAATAGGACTGCTCCGGTCGCGAAAACTCTTGTACGCATCGTGTTTCCTCCTAATATCTACAGAAAACGAGAACTAATTACGCCATTGCCTCGCGAAGATTTGGTGAGGTTAGAGCGCAATATTATCAATGAGTATTGAATAGACACGGGATCGCTAGTGAATACGACGGTATCCCTGGAGCCATAACACCCAGTATATACTGCTCTACACGTAATATCCAAAAACCGATCGATAAGAAAAATCTCAAAGGATCAGTTCCTGGCGGGGGATGGTGTTGAGATAGTCAATATCCCTTATCAGGCTCCGAATGCCAACGCATTCGCCGGCGGCATCATTCGAGATTACTATCGGGAGCCTGCCTAGAGCTGGATTTCCCCGTAGATTAATTGTGGGATACTACAAGGCTTTTTTGGCTCCCACAGGGACGATCACAGCCCCTGATCTAAGCTGATTACCTGGTCAGTCCGTGCCGATTCCAGCGCCGCTGTGAACAACTGGTGCTGCTGGAGCGCTTCCTCTGGCGTGGCACAGTAGAAAGGTTGCGCCATCCCTTC
The DNA here is from genome assembly GCA_034437275.1 of Anaerolineae bacterium. Classification (GTDB taxonomy): domain Bacteria; phylum Chloroflexota; class Anaerolineae; order Aggregatilineales; family Aggregatilineaceae; genus TC-15. The sequence continues at coordinate 21,535 of DAOTUD010000154.1, read as the reverse complement.
GCGCCCATGCACTAACTCATCACAGAATGCAGCCCACATTTGAAGCAGCGCGGCGGGCTGGCCGAATTCAAATATCCCGGCAGTGAGCGTGGGGTAGGCCGAACGATATCCTATGTCTACCTCACGCCACCCTTGCTCCTGGCCTGGTTCATAGTCCATGATACGTAACGTGCGCGGGTATTTGGTCGAAAACACCATACTCCGCCTGGTGCCAAGTACACGGAGGTACCACGTGTTCATCTCACCGGGCGCGATGCGGTGTGTTTTGATCGTCATGGGAAAGCTATAGTTGCCGCTGGTTACCTCGCAGTCGAGGATCGCGTTGTCCCAGGTTTCGCAGGGCACTTTCTGACCAGAGTCCCCATAGCGCTCGGTCATAATATTGGACAGCCGTGCACGCACATTGGCAGGCATCCATCCTACGCGCAGGGGAATGTGCAGCGCGTGCATACCCAAATCGCCCATGCAGCCGTATTCGCCATTGATTGCGACAATGCGCTTCCAGTTGATCGGTTTTTCCGGATTGAGGTCGCTACTGTGCAGCAAACCGACCTCGACCTCAATTAGGCGGCCAAAAGCATCCTGCTGGATAGCTTCAGCGATGCGCAGTGCGCCAGGGAAAAATGGAAACTGCGACACGCAGGCGACAAATACATCCGGGTGGCGGCGGATCACATCTATAATGCGCTGGCCCGCCACCAGATCGATACCGAACGGTTTCTCACCCAGCAAGTGAATCCCAGCCTCGATGATGTCGATGTACATCTCTGCGTGCAGGTTGTGTGGCACCGCGCAGTAAATTACATCCACTGCGTTGCAGTTGAGTAATTCGCGATAGTCGGTGGTTACCAATTCGATCGTGTCAAAGTTTGTTGTGAACCAGTCAAATTTCTCCGTGCTCCGATTGCAGATCGCTGTGATGCGTGGAACCATGTCCAGGTCCAGGACATGGCACCAGCGCTTGGTGGCACTGGCGAATTCGTGACCCATCAGTCCCAAACCAATGAGGCCAAAACGAACGACTTTCTTCTCCGGCAACACAATCCTCCTGTCATTAGCTTATCCGTCGTCAGCAATGCTAACCGCAACCGACCACTGCTTGAAGCTGGGGTTACCAGTCAATGGTCCACCGCCAGGCATGAATGTTCCCTGCGTTCAAGCGGGTTTATGGTATTGGAATGCCATGCCCAAATGCTCCATAGTAGCCGCAAGTAGTCGCAGCAGCCTCGGCAGCATTAGCCATGGCCTGGTTGATAGAAGTGCCGCCGAGATAATCGACCAGGAAACGGGCAGCATACGCATCACCAGCGCCTAGCGTATCAACGGCCTCGGTTTCTATAATATTCTGGTGACAAACACGTTGACCATCAAAGACCAATGCACCATCCTCGCCCTGGGTCAACAAGACTAACTGGGGGCCTTGTTGGAATACCCAGCGCATGAGTTGTTCCGCGGCGGCGCGTGTTTGCTCTGGGTATGACAGAATGGCGACATCCACAAAGGGAAGGTTCTGAGCAAGGTAATCACGCGACCAGCTGGCTGAGAAATCGAACGAAAGCGTGGAAGTTGCGTCACTCAGTCTTTGCAAATCGCGTTCAATGTAGCTGTAGATACTGGTATGCACCAGATCGTGCTGGCGCACAAAACCTAGATCGTCGTCGTTTAGCGCTAGCATTGTGGTTGCACTATGTGTCGATTTACTGAAGACGCGTTCGCCATCTACCAGATTGACCTCACAGTGCGAGTTAACCCTGTCAACCACGCGACAGTGTGACATGTCAATGCCTTCTTTGTTCAAAGCCTGGCGCAGCAGATCACCATATACGTCATTCCCCAACCAACCGATATAGCTGGCTGGATGGCCATCGCGATGGGCCAGAACAGCTACGTTTACCGCATTCCCTCCGGGGAACATACGACCCATATGCATGTATTTGTCAACTGTATTGTCACCGACACCGATCACACGCACCATCACTAGTATCCTGCCTTCCGAATGCCGCGGTCCACTCGCAGCATAACGCTGCGAGATCTCGCATGGAGCTGAGAGCAGTATGTCAGACAGCCAGCCTCGGATAGAATATCAATCTTGTCATCCTGGCTAGATGGTCTGATACACATGATGCCCCATAGAGAAGAGCTAAAATGGACATCGCGGCACGGCCAAGCGTACCGCGATGTCTTCCTATTGGCAGAACTTAAAGCATATCAGTCAGCCAAGTAGGCGTTTTCAAGCGAAATACCGGATTGGAAAGTCAGGAAGCCCGGCAGATTGGTGAAATCTTGCAAATCAGGCGTAGCAGCGTAGCTCTGATCGCGCCACATCAGGAACACCAGTGGCGACAAGTCGAGAACGCGTTCCTGAAGCTCAGCATAGATGGCTTTGCGCTCTGCTGGGTCCAGCGTGGTGCGCCCAAGCTCAAGCAGCTCATCCACGCGCTCATCGGCAAAACCAGGCGCGTTGTTCAGCCGGATTTCACCGCTCAGATAGTAGTCGCTGAGGTAGTCCGGGTCGGCGATGTCACCCGCTGTACCGACCACCAACAGGTCGTAGTCACCATCCAGGTTCTTCTCCAGGCGCGTCGCCCAGTCTGGCAGGTCCAGTTCCACATCGATGCCAATCTTGGCCAGCTCAGCCTGCACGGCTACCGCCGTCTGCTCGTGCATCCCGTATTGGGAGGTCGAAAGCAAGCGTGCGCTAAAGCCGTCAGGATATCCGGCTTCTTCCAGCAGTTCGCGGGCACGATCATAGTCTAGTTCGAAGTAATCCTCGAATTTGGGATCGTAAGCCAATGAGTTGGACGGCACGGCCATCCCGTGGATCGGAACGCCCTGGCCAGAGAAAGCGGTGTTGATCACTGCGTAGCGGTCAACAGCATAAGCCACTGCGCGGCGTACCCGTGGATCGGCGAAGGGTTCAAAGTTGGTGTTAAAAATCAACCCCATAAACGGACCGGTTCCGCCCAGCACTACGACATCGTCGTTCGCCTCAAGCATCGGAATATCCTGCCAGGGAACATAGGAGATCAGATGGACATCACCGCTTAACAGTGCGTTGACACGGGTAGTGGCATCTGCGTAAAACTCAAAGACGATGCGCTCGCTCTTGGGCAGGCCTTCTTTGTAGTAGTCATCGAATTTCTCAACAACGATATTCTGGCCCTCATTGTATTCGACAAACTCGAAAGGACCAGCCCCCATTGGGTTGCCGCTCAGATCGCCGTCATGCGCTTCAGCCCAGCTTTTCGACACGATCGCCGACTCTGGCAGCGCCAGGTAGTCAATGAATGGTGCAGTGGGCTTACTGAGCGTGATAGCAACTGTTTTTTCGTCGATCACCTCGATGCTTTCAATGACCGACATCTGGGAGAGGAACGTTGCCCCTGTATCTGGTTCCAAGATACGCTCGAAGGAGAATTTAACATCCGTAGCCGTCACCGGATCACCGTTGTGGAACACGGCATCACGCAGCACAAACGTATAAGTGAGACCGTCATCGGACACTTCATACGATTCGGCCAATTCCGGCGTTGCAACACCTTCCGTATTGTAGTTGAATAGGCCTCGATAGACGTTCAACCGCACAGTCCGTGCAGCCGTACCAGCATTGATGTGGGGATCCAGGTTCGGCGGTTCGCTGGAAATCGCCACTACGATTTCTGAACCGTCCTGCGCAGCGACTAGCGGTCCTCCTGAGCCGATGACTACCGCGCATACCAAGACTATACTCACGAAAGAAAGAACAAATTTGTGGTTCATCACGTGCCTCCTATAAACTTTCTACATCTCATTGATTAGGGATGGAATTTTGGTTTTAGCCGAAGTGGTTGCTCCTTTCTCTATGCTAGACGCTCCAAAAAACACACTAAATAACTGAAAATCATTGTTTGAGCTGCGGGTCGAGCACATCGCGCAGGGCATCGCCAAACGTATTCACGGCCAGCACCGTCCCTGCGATTACCAAAGACGGCCACACTACGTAAGCGGGAGCCTGGTACATGTAGCTGCGCGCTGCTTTGATCATTAATCCCCAGGACGGAGTGGGAGGTATTACCCCCAGTCCCAGAAAGCTCAAGCCGGATTCCAATAGAATCGACGCCGCAACGGTCAGGCTGGCTTGCACGATCACCATAGCGGCAATGTTTGGAAATACATGGAACGTCACGATATACGATGGCGACGCCCCAACTGCACGTGCCGCCAGGATGTAATCCATATTCTTGACTTGCAGCGTCGATGCATATGTCAGACGGGCGAACGCAGGCGAATACAGAATGCCGATCACCAAGATTAGTTTGCTTACACCTGCCCCCCAAAAACCGACCACCACCATCGCCAGCAAGATGGGAGGGAAGCATAACAACGTATCCACCAGACGCATGACGATCTGCTCGCTCCAACCGCCACTGTAACCCGCGAACACGCCGGCGACGGTTCCCAGCGCAAAAGCCAGCGCCGTCGCGCCTGCCGCGATAGTGAGTGATGGACGGGTGCCGTACAGCAAACGGCTTAGGATGTCGCGGCCATATTCGTCGGTGCCCAGCAGGTTGTTGCTGCTTGCTGGCTCCAGCACGTGCTGGTGGTTGATCTCCAGCGGATCATAGGGGGCCAACACAGGGGCGAATATGCCCATCACAATCACAAACCCCACAACACTGCCACTGATGATCAGCCAGAATACCCGTTTCTTGCGCGGCGACACTCATTTACCCCCTGCATCGCTGTGCCGAATGCGTGGATCGAAAATGCCGTACAGAACGTCAACGAATAAGTTGATCAAGATGAACAAGCTGGCCGACACAAGCACCACAGCTTGTACTGTCGGATAGTCGCGACGGCGAATGGCGCGAATCAACAGCGTCGAAAGCCCCGGCCAGTTGAAAATGTGCTCGACAACCACCGTGCCACCAATCAGTGTTCCCATCTGCAAGCCAATGACTGTGATGACAGGAATCATGGCGTTGCGCAGCATGTGGCGGCAGATGACAACGCGTTCGCGCAGGCCCTTCGCGCGTGCCGTCTTGATATACTCCTGGTTGCGCACCTCCAGCATAGATGAGCGTGTTACACGGGTGATGATCGCCATTGGCCCCAAGGCCAACGTGATCGCAGGCAACGCCAGTTTTTCTAGAAAAGCGCCAAAATCCTCCCTGGGTGCTTCGTAGCCAGCGACTGGGAGCCAGTCCAGTTCGACGGCGAAACCGAGGACCAGCAACATACCGAAAACATACACTGGCAGCGAGATACCCACAGCGCCAAACAATGACAGCAGACGATCCCAGACGCTGTTCCAGGTCAGAGCGGCTATGATGCCGAGTGGTACACCCAAAAGCGCTGCCAGCAACATGCTTGCACCGACAAGCTGTAACGTCCGCGGCAAGCGTTGGGATAGGGTACCCCACACAGGTGAGCCGTCAACCAGCGAATTTCCCATATCCAGCTGGGCCAATCCCGTGATCCATTCAGCGTACTGGACAGGTAGTGGGTCGTTCAGTCCCATGCGCTCACGCACCGCTGCCAGGGCTTTGGGGCTGGGGTCACTCTCTGCGCCAAGGATGGTTAGAGCAGGGTCACCTGGCAATAGATGCAACAAGGCAAACACCAATGTGCCGACAAAAAAGACCTGGATGGTGGCCCATAACAACCGCTGGGCAAGAAATCTAATCAAAGCACGGGTCCATAAAAACTAAGTCATGTAGGCCGATAAAGCGATAAATTTCTATTTGACGGAATATTCACTTTAGCCCTATAATATCATAAAAGCGCTATCAGACAAAATAGAACAATAGAACATTTGGAGCAAACGGTTTGAATGAGCAACTCCCGAATCCCCCAGCACAAAACTATATGGAAGGTACTACTGTTCGCGATGCAATGGCGGATATTCTTGAACGGGAATGGCAACACGCGGCGACTATTGTTTCGACGTGGCTGAAACAAGATCTCCACCAGCTTTATTGGGTTGGTTGCGGGGGATCGTTTGCGACAACCTTGCCCGCGAAATGGCTACTCGACCGCTTCTCAACCTTACCCGTTGATCGTTACACAGGTTGGGAAATGGTCAATCGTGCTCCTGCCCGCCTGGATAAACATTCTGCCGTCGCGCTAGGCTCACACTCCGGTACCACTGAGGAAATCATGCTGGCTTGTGAGTTGGCCACAGCGCGTGGAGCGAAGACCGTCGCACTGACCCAGCCCGGTACGCCGCTCGGTGCTCAAACTGATGCAGCCCTGACCTACAGTTCATCTGCAGCCAACCTGTCCAAGCTCTTGCTCGGTTATCTGCTCACCTTCGAAGTACTGCGACAACGAGACCAGATGCCCGGCATTCACGAACTGCGCGAGGCATTGATCGAATTGCCCACGGCCATGCACGACGTACGCACAGCTACCCAAGCGCGCAGCCGTGAACTTGCGGCTGAATTTCGCCAGGCGGACCAGTTCTATGTACTTGGAGCAGGCCTGCTGAGTGGGCTGGCCTACCAGTATGCGAACTGCAACTTGATCGAGATGCAGTGGGTCAATGCCGCGTCATTTAACGCCGGGGAGTTCCGACATGGCCCGCTGGAGATCGTGCAGCCAGGTTTGTCCATGATCTTCCTGCTTGGACTAGACGAGTCGCGGGAGATCACCGAGCGCGCACTATCATTTTCACAGGCACAGGGAGCACACACTATGGTATTCGACCTGGCCGATATGCCCGGTATCCATCCCTGGCTGGCGCCGTTTGGCTTACATCTGCCGCTGCAATGGCTGAACTGGTACCTCGGTTTGGAACGCAATCATTCAGTTGCTGCACGGCGCTACATGGGAAAGGTCCCCTTTTAGGCAAGAGCCAACCCAGGAGATGATACTGTGTACTATATGATCGGCGTAGATGTGGGTGGCACATTTACGGACCTGACACTGGTCGACATTGCGGATCAGACCGCCTATGTGCATAAGGTACTTTCGACACCATCCGATCCTTCGGAGGCAATCATGGCGGGGATTGCCACGTTGCTGGCGCGCGTGAATGTCTCTCACGAGCAGGTGGATTACCTCGCGCACGGCACTACAGTGGCAACCAACGCACTGATCGAGAAGAAGGGTGCAAAGACTGGCCTGCTGGTGACGGCAGGCTTTCGCGATCTGCTCGAGATCGGGCGACAAATGCGCCCATCGCTGTACGACTTGCACCGGGAAAAGCCGGTCCCACTCGTGCCTGGTCACCTGCGTAAAGAAACCCCAGAACGTGTTTACGCAGATGGCACGGTCCGCACCCCCCTTGATCTGGACGCAACATACCAGGCCATCGAAGAGCTTCGCCAGGCAGGCGTTGAAGCAATTGCGGTATGTTTCCTCTTTTCTTACCTGAACCCACAGCATGAACAGCGCGTTGTTGACGAGCTTAGAGGCCTCATGCCCAACACTTTTGTGTCGGCCTCCCATGAAATTGTACCGGAATTCCGCGAATTTCCTCGCCTGAGCACGACGGTGTTGAACGCGTATCTCGGGCCGGTGATGCAGCGTTACCTGGAGAATTTCCAGGCTGCCGTCCACGATGCTGGTATCGCACGCACGCCTTTTGTGACGCAATCAAACGGCGGCATTCTTTCCATTCGTGAAACCACACGTGCCCCGGTGCGTACCGCGCTCTCTGGACCAAGCGCCGGCGTAGTTGGAGCGGCTCACATTGGTATGTTGTCCGGGTTCGACAACCTTATCTCGCTCGATATGGGAGGCACCAGTGCTGACATTAGCCTGATCTACGAAGGCACCCCCTTGTCTTCTGTGGAGCGTTCAGTCGAAGGATGGCCATCCCGTATCCCTATGCTGGATATCGTGACTATCGGCGCAGGAGGGGGATCTATTGCCTGGATTGATGATGGTGGAGCGCTAAAGGTAGGCCCGCAGAGCGCAGGCGCTAACCCTGGCCCGGTGTGTTATGGGTTTGGCGGTACCGCCCCGACAGTCACGGATGCCAACGTCGTGCTAGGCCGCATCAATCCGCAGGCCATCGTAGGCGGCGCGATGCGGATCGATGCCGAAGCTGCTGCAACCGCGATCCGCACGCAGATTTGTGACCAGACTGGCCTGTCGCTGCTCGATGCGGCCAGCGGCATTGTCGATGTAGTCAACGCTAACATGGTTCGCGCGACACGGTTGGTATCCGTCGAACGTGGCTACGATCCGCGCGATTTCACATTGATGGCGTTTGGAGGTGCTGGGCCACTGCACGCCGTCGCGGTGGCGCAAGAGTTGGATATTCCTCGTGTTCTGGTGCCGCCTTCACCGGGAACGTTGTGCTCACTGGGGTTGCTCGTGACTGACATCCGTACCGATCATGTGCGCAGTTTGTCATTGGTCCCGGGTCTGGACACGTTGCCGCAGATCGTGGCACTGTTCGACGCCCTGGACGAAGAAGGGCAACGCGTGCTTGACCAGGAAAGCATCCCCGCCGAAAAACGACGCTTCCTGCGATGGATCGATGCGCGTTACCAGCGCCAGAATTACGAACTGGCGATCCCCGTTGTGTTGGACGAACTGACCGAACAGCATCTACCATTGCTCTTACAGCGATTCCATGACGAGCACCTCCGACTCTACGATTACGTGCGTCCGGAAGCACCGGTCGAGTTTGTGAACTATCGATTGACCGCCATCGGCGAACTGCCCAAAGCCCCTATCCCCACCTACAGCCCCCGTGCGAATGGAATACCTGAGCCTTACCACACACGCCAGGTGTTCTTTAAGGAGGAACAGGGCTTTGTGGCATGTCCCCTGTTTGAGCGCGACCAACTGATGGCCAAGGATCGGCTGAGTGGCCCATTCATCGTAGAGCAACTGGATTCTACGACACTGGTGCCTCCAGATTTGGCTTGCAAGGTAGATATGTATGGTAATGTACTGATCGAGGTAGCTAGCAATGACAGGTAAGCAGAATCTCTCGGACGCGCAAGTCGATGCAGTGACCGTGGAAATCCTCAGCAATCGACTTCTATCAGTCGCGGAAGAGATGGGCGCAGTTCTGATCCGAACAGCCTATTCGACAAACATTAAGGAGCGCCGTGACTGCTCGACAGCTGTGTTTGACGCGACGGGTCAGATGATTGCTCAAGCAGAGCAGATACCGATGCATCTGGGCTCGCTGCTGGGGTCTGTAGAAGCCACGCTGCGCAAACACCCGGTCACGACGCTGAAACCCGGTGACATGTTCATCGCCAACGACCCGTACTCTGGGGGCGGTACACACCTGCCCGATATCACGGTGGTAATGCCCGTATTCGTTGCGGATGTGCTCGTCGGCTTCGTCGCCAACATCGCACACCACGCTGATGTGGGCGGCAAAGTACCGGGTAGCACATCCGGTGATGCAACCAGTGTGTATCAGGAAGGCACGCGCATCCCCCTGCTTCGCTTGTGCGACGGGACCAATGTGGTCCAGGATGTGATCGACTTCATTGCACTCAACAGTCGTACGCCAGTCGAACGCGAAGGCGATCTGGCAGCCCAAATTGCGGCCAATCGCGTAGGCGCGCGCCGGTTGCATGATGTGGTTCAGCGCTATGGCGTGGATGACTATCAACGTAACACTGAAGCGCTACTCGATTATGCCGCCACAATGATGCGTGCTGGCATTGCCAGACTGCCACCGGGGACCTATAGCTTCACCGATTTCCTGGACGATGATGGTATCGACCTCGGTCATCCGGTGCCGATCAAAATCACTGTCACCATAGAAGGTGACTTGGCCACAGTTGATTTCACCGGTTCCAGCTCGCAAGTTTCCGGCCCGATCAATGTGCCACTGAATGGCACATTGGCGACGATTTTCTACTGCTTCAAGGCTCTTGTTGGGCCCAATATCCCTTCGAATCATGGTATTTACCGCGTGTTGACCGTTCTCGCACCCAAAGGCAGTATCGTGAACTGCAAGCCTCCAGCACCGGTTGGCGAACGCATTGATACGTGCCAGCGTATCGCAGATGCGTTTTTCGGAGCAATGTCTCATGCTGCACCTGAGCGCGTCATCGCAGCCAGCAACAGCAGCGTGACAACCGCCACGTTTTCCGGCATCCATCCTACCACGGACGAATTCTACGTCTATCTGGAAACGGTGGCTGGGGGCCAGGGTGCACATGCCCATGGCGACGGGTTAAGCGGCGTACAAGTGCATATGACCAACACGTCGAATCTGGCTGTTGAAGCTTTAGAACGCGAGTATCCCCTGCTGGTAGAGCGCTACGCCTTTCGAACTGACTCAGGAGGCCCAGGGCGCTATCGGGGCGGGCTGGGCATTCAGCGCGATGTGCGCGCATTGCATGACAACGTCACATTTTCCGGCTTGGCTGATCGCCAAGTCATTGAGCCATGGGGCATCGCTGAGGGCTTGGCAGGTATGACAGGAGCGTATATACTCCAACGGAAAGATGGGGGTTCGTCGGTTCTTAGTTCCAAAGTATCGGACGTGAAACTGATGACTGAGGATCGTGTTAGCGTTCGTACGCCTGGTTCTGGTGGATATGGCTCTCCGCTCGATCGTGATCCCAATGCTGTGTTGCGCGATGTGATCGAGGCGAAGATCTCGCCCAAAGCTGCCCTGCAAGTCTACGGGGTAGTCCTGACTGACGATCGCAAGAACATTGACCTCGTCAAAACAGAAAAAGTCAGACGCTCGATATCTGCAAGCCAGGGAGAAATCCGTGCCTAAACAACCACACCTGAATCATGATGCTGCATCTACGTTGAACCGCAACAGCTCAAAACCGCTCTATCTACAGATTTACGAAGAACTCTGTGGCCTCCTGCACACAGGAAAGCTCAAACCTGGCGATCGCTTCCCAACGGAATTAGACCTTGTCGAGTGTTATGGAGTAGCGCGCATTACGGTTCGGCGTGCCATTGCCGAGATGGTCCAGGAGGGGCGACTGGTACGCCAGGCAGGCAAAGGGACCTTTGTGGCCACACCCAAGATTGAGCGCCAGTTGGTTGACGTATCCAGCTTCACAGAACGTATTCGGGCATTGGGCTTGGAACCCAGTTCGCAACTACTCGAAGCAAAAACGATCCCGGCGACTGCACGATTGGCGCGGGAACTGGACATCTATAGTGAAGCCCCAGTGCTAACACTGATCCGTCTGCGTTTCTCGGATAACACCCCTGTTGCCATCGAAACTTCATACCTCAGCCTCGAACGTTGCCCTGATCTTGAAAAACACGATCTTAACCAAGTATCGCTCTACCAAGTCCTGCGTGAAGAATATGGACTGTATCCGACCTTCTCCGAGAAGACCCTGGAAATCGCAAGCGCACACGCATGGGAAGCCAGGCGCCTCAGCATTCAATCTGGAGCACCGTTGTTTCTATTGCGTGCCCGTGTTATGAGCGCCACCCAGCCGCTTGAATATGTCAAAATCCTTTTACGAGGCGATCGTTTCCGTTTCAAAATATGACGTGATGTTGTTGATGAATTACGCAAACCCCAGCAAATGCACTCATCATTCGCGTAATGGAAAAGCTGGACTTACCCTGAATTGGTGGACACCGGAAATGTCCAATAAACTGTAATCAGGGAGAAGACCAACAAGTACAGGAACCGTTACCTGACGCGGAAGCCGAAGGGGATGAGGTGTTTCAGAATGCGGGTGAAAAAGGCATTCCGCACGAGGACCCTGACGATCCGCCGCGCCAGCGGACAGGTGCGCTTGCGGGTCGTGATCGACAATGAAATCGCTGGTGACCCGTCCGGTTGTGAAATACAGATAGAGTTCGTCGTGCTCCGGCAAGAAAATACCATATGGCGTGAGCGTTTCCTCTCCACCGGAATCGTTGCTTTGGCATCCATCGAGATCCGTAAGACCGTTTTGGCATCCGGCAACTTGACGACTTCCAAACAGATGCTCTGGTCAGCGGCAGCTTGCTCGGCGGCTGCGCCGGTATAGCCCGGCGACTTCGACGGTCTGACCAGTCACTTCCTGAACTTCTTGCGCCAACTGCCCCACCTGGGCGCGGTCCTGTTCATCGGCAGCAGTGTCACTCGCCTTCCGTCTCAACGTCAAATAGGGGGCGACAAACGCCCATTCGTCATCACTGGCATCGCTGGGGTATGGTTTTTGTTCGCTCATACCCCTATTTTACATCGGCACTTCTCAAAAAGTGCATAACACGCTCTAGTTTATGCTTCATATCCAAAATGACGGAGTGCTAGCCTTTGGTGAACGCGGCGACATCGTGCTTGCTGGCCGACGCAATCGACATTGCTTCGCCCTTGGTGATGGCAGCCACCGCCATCACATGATCCCCGCCGCCATAATAGATCAGGTATTCGTCGTCAGTTTCGATGCCCCCGCAGGTAAACACCACGTTCGGCACGTCGCCGTGCACTTCCCAGGGCGCGCGCGGGCACAGCACCGGTGCTTCCTGGCGCTTGAGCACTCTAGCGGGATCGTCCAGGTCGTGCAGCGCCACCCCCAGGCAGTAAACATGCTCCTCGCCAAAGCCATGATAGAAGTTCAGCCAGCCATCCTCGGTTTTGAAGGGCGGTCCCCCGGCCCCGATGCGGACGCCATCCCATAACCCGGGGCGAGGGCGCATGATGATCTGGTGGTCTTGCCAATGGATTAAGTCATCGGAGGAGGCCAGCCAGATATCCGGGATGCGGCGGTGAAACATCACATATTGGCCGCCGATCTTTTCGGGGAACAACACCGCGTCCTTGTTATCTTCGTCCGGCAGCACTACCGCCACACGCTCCCAGGCGATCAGGTTCTTGCTGCGGGCCAGCGCTACCCGCGTGCCGTGCGACGAGTACGCGGTGTACAGCATGTAGTACACACCGTCTAACCTCGTAATGCGCGGGTCTTCGACGCCAAACACCTCATATTCGGTTTCGGGCACCAGCACCGGGTCCTTGAGACGATTGAAATGATACCCATCGATGCTGATGGCACACCCAATACGCGAGATGCGATCCAGACCCTGGGCGCGATACAGCATGTAGATCAGGCCATCGTGCTCAATGACCGCCGCGTTGAACACATTATCCGTCTCCCACTCGTTGTGTAGCGAGGGCATCAGGATCGGATTACCAGCAAAGCGTGCAAGTTTCAGGGGTTTGGACATGATTCCTCTCCAGAAGTGTGAGCCAGCTTGCCGTAAGTCGACAGACGCTCGACCACAGCATGATTACCCAACAGCGAAATAAAACTAAGCGTAAAAACAGCAAATGGCACAATTATCAACCCGCTCACGATCAAGATCAACCCCGCAATCGTCACCATGAGCAAGGTATACAACGGTGCGCCGAGGGCCAAAAAGGCTGCATTCCGCAGCGCCAGCCAGAAGCGCTTGTCTTCCTGCACCATCATAAACGGCCAGAAGTAGAACTGCATCGCCATCCACAACAACCCCAGGCCGATCAACACCACCTGGAGCGCCAACCCGAAGATGCCCCCCACCACGTTGTAGAACACCACATCGGCATAGACGATGACAATCACCAGCAGGTTTGCTCCGGCCCATAACCAACTCAGCGCGGCATAACGCCGGGCCGCCCCCCAGAAGTCTTCGATGTGCTGGCCCTTGCCGCGTGCGATGCTGTACGTCACGCCGTGCATGCCCGCCGTCGCCGGGGGGAACAGTACCACCGTCAGGCTGATGACCAACCACAACAGGTTTAACGAAGCCAGGCCCACCATGCTGTTCCACCAGTCACGACTCGCCTGCCAGAATACGTCCAGCGCTTGCCTCATGCGTTACTTTTCCACAATGGTCACGCGCGACGCAGCCGTGTCATATGTCAACGTGAGCGTGGACCCGTCCGGCCCCTCTAACACGCGCCGTGCAACCACCGGCTGGATCAGGAAACCATCGACCACGACCAGCTGCTTGTCTTCGGAGCCGGCATAGGACACATGCAGCGTATGCTCTCCTGCCCCCAGCGTGACCGGCCCGTCGCCGACACGGTCCAGCCACAGGTAGCGCCGGTCTGGGGCGGTGTTGGCCGGGACGACGACGCGCGGGCCGCCATCCAGCGACACGCCGACAGCAATCGCGGTATCCGCGCTAGAGAGCACAGTCTCGGCCCCGCCCATCTCGTCCAGGTCGCTCAGTTCGTTGACCAGGATCAGGCGCGCCAGGTTAGCCGCCGTATCGGGATCGCTGCCCGTCAGGTCGATGAACGAATCGCCGCCCAAGCCGCGCCCGGCTTCGATGCCCATCACCTTCCCGGCGTGGATATCACGAATGCGCAGCGAGCGAAACGGCAGCGTCGCCTCGTAGATGTAGCCGTCGCCGGTATCGAACGGTTGCCAGGCCAACTCACCGTTGGGCAGGAATGTCCCCGCGATCCAGTCCCAGATCTGCGGCCCGTGGGGCGTTTCGGTCAGGTTGAGCTTGGTGCTCAGCCGGATCTTCTGGCGCGTGCCATCCAGGTACACCCACAGCGAGTCATAGCGCCATGTGGCCGGGCCGACCTCAAGCTGCTCGAAGACCGGGTCGCGCACCGTCGCCGCCAGATAGAGATTATCCACATCCCACATCAACTGCAGAGCGAAGCTGTCCACGTCCGGGCCGCGCCACAGCGCCGCCCCGCGCAGGATGTTACGCGGCGTGTTGGCCTCGAAGACCGGCACGTCCGCCCATTCGTCCAGCACCCCGTCAACCGTGATCGGCTGCGGCGCGCGCGTGGCGACCAACGTCGTCTCCTCGCTGGCGATATCCTGGCGCTGGTGGGCGACATACAGCCAGTAGTCCCCCGCGACCGGCACATCGAAATCAATGCCCAGCACATCGTCACCCTTCAGCATGTAATACCTGCCGTTGCTGTAATACGCCTCGCCGGTCCATGTCCCGTTGCGGAAGTTCGGCTTGCCCGCCACCTTGTAGCCCCATTCAGTCTCGGCGATGATGGCGGGCCGCACGTCAATTTCAGTGTAATCCAGGTATTTCGACGCGATGCGGTCCTGGTGTACGGCCAGCATCGCCATCAGCGCCTCGATGGTCGATTCCGCGCCTGCGTTGTGATTGACGCGCCAGGATACCGGGCCGTTGATGCCGTCGAAGCAGCGCCCGGTGGCGGGATCGTACATCGGCACCCCGGCCATATTGTTGCCGAAGAACCACGACGCTGCCAGCCCCGCCAACTGCGCGTACCTTTCCTCCCCGGTCGCCCGGTAGAGCGCCATATAGCCCTGCACGATCACGTTGGTGCCATACGCGATCTGCTCGCGCTCGTAGGGCAACACCCCGATTTCGCGGAAACGCCCAAACGCAAGCTGGCGCATCAAGAACGTGTCGGCGTCGGCGGTGGCTGATGCGATCCAGTCGGCGCGCGCCAGTGCATCGCCGGCTTCGGCCAGGGCGTGCACATGCCGGCTGCCCCAGGCGTGCCAGTAGCCGGGCGCGTTGGTCGTCACCGGATGCATCCCGAAGGGATACGTCGCGCTGTCGCCCAGTTGGTACGCGGCCAGCCCATCCGCGATGTGCTCGATCATGGCCTGCGTGTCGGGGTTCGGATCGCTGCGGTAGTAGGCCACCAGCGCCAGCAGCGCCACCGACGACACATCCGCCGCGCCGCCCGGAATCCAGGCCGGGATTGAGAAACCGTGCAGTTGGTTGTACTCGCCGTAGTGCTGGAAAGTACCGGCCAGCGCCGCCTCGGTAAGCCGGTAAGCGGCTTGCAGTTCCGCCGCGTAGTCGGGATCGACGGCACCAAATACGCGGTAGCCCTCCGCCAGCGCCCATAGGCTGCGCATCGCCCACCAGCCCAGCGACTTGTAGCTGGTGTTGCCCTGGGTGTTGATCGTTCCGTCGCGGTCGGTCACAAAATTGTAAAACGTGCCGTCGTCGTTTTGCAAGTAGCGCACGAAGTGCAGGCACAACCGCGCCTGCTCCAACGCGCGCGCGTCGCCGGTCTGGTCGTAATACCACAGGTACACGAGCGCCGCCCGCGCCACATCATCAACCGCCGCAATCCCTTCGCCCGAAGCGTCGACCCACTCATATTCCGGATGCTCGGAGTAGATGTGCACAAGCGCCACATCACGCCCGTCAAAGCTGACCGGCTCCGTCAGGAACAGCAGGTGATCGAGATTCACCAACCCGTGTCGCATCGTATCGCTATCCTGCGCGCGGGCCTGCGGACGGCTGGCTAATGCCAATGGTGTGATCAGCGCCAGCACCACCAGCCCACACAACGATTTTTTTCTTATTCCACACATCCGCGATCATCCTTTCACGCCGCCCACGGTCAGCCCTTCGATGAAGTACTTCTGTGCCATGAAGAACAACAGCAGAATCGGGGCGGCCATCATCGTCGACATTGCCATCATATAGTGCCACTTGGGAGCCTCTTTGGAGAGCGACTCCTGGAAGAACTGGATGCACCGGATCAACGGGAACATCTCGCGCGGCTTGACGTAAATCAGCGGCCCCTCGAAGTTGTTCCAGTTGCCCTGGAACGACAGCACACCAATCGCCAGAAACGCCGGTTTCACCAGCGGCAGCATCACGTAGAAGAAGATCTGCACCGTGTTGGCCCCGTCGACGATCGCCGCGTCTTCCATGTCGCGCGGAATGGTGAGGAAAAACTGCCGCAGCAGGAAGACATAGGCCGGTCCCCACGCAAACCACGCCGGCACGGTCAGCGGGTCGTAGGTGTTCAGCAGCCCGAACTCCTTCCAGATCAGGTAGGCCGGGATGCGCGTCAGCACCGGCGGGATCATCATCGTCGCCAGCATGACAAAAAACAGCACATCCCGCCCCCGGAAGCGGAAGCGCGCGAAACCGTAGGCCACAATCGCCGCGCTGAACATCTCGGCGAACATAGCCAGCACCGTGATAAACACGGTATTACCGATGATGCGCGAGAAGGTTAGCGCTGGGGCGATGCTGTTGAGCGAGTCCCAGGCATCGACGTAGTTCTCGAAGGCAATCGGATCGGGGATCCATTCGAGCTTCCAGCTTTGGAGCACCTGTCTTTCTGTCTTCAGCGATGTGGACAGCATCCAGAAAAACGGCACCAGGATCATCGCCGCACCGATTAGCAGCAGCACATAGATGATCGTCATCTTGATCACGTACTGCATCCGCCGCCGCGCCGCCTCTGGCTCGCGAACGGGCTGCCATTCTGCAGCGTGTGTGTCGGTAGCCATGATTACGCCGCGCTCCCTTCCTCACGCCGGTCACCTTCATAGAAGACCCAGGCCGACGACGAGCGAAAAACCCCAATCGTCATAATCACGATCAGAATCGCCACCAGCCAGCCCATCGCCGAAGCATAGCCCATGTGCCCATATTCGAACGCCTCCAGGTAAATCAACCAGTTGATGAACAACCCATCCGTACGGTTGATGCCTTCAGGCTGGATAAACGCCTGCTGGGTGAAGATCTGCAGCGCGGCGATCATATTCGTCACCAGGTTGTAGAACAACGCCGGGCTGAGCATTGGGATCGTAATGTGCCGGAACTTGGTCCAGGTCCCGGCCCCGTCGATATCGGCGGCCTCGTAGAGCATGGGCGGGATGTTCTTCAACCCGGCCAGCAAGATCACGGTGTTGGCCCCAAACACGCCCCACATCCCCATGATGATGAAGGCCGGCAGGCGCAAATCTGAATCGGTGAACCAACCCGGACGCTCCAACGAAAACGTGGTCAGGAATGGTTCAAGCAGCTCGTTGATCAAGCCCTTGTTCGGCGCGAACAACCAGTACCACAGCAGGGCGACAGACGCCGCCGGCAGCACCGCCGGCAAGTAGTACAATGTGCGCCAGTAGCCCACGCCCCGCACATCCTGGTTGAGCACCAGCGCCACCCCCAACGCGCCTAGCAAGCCCAGCGGCACGCTCAGCACGGTGTAGCGCAGTGTAAACCACAGTCCTTTCCAGAAGTACGGATCACCGGCCCCGATCAGGTACGTGTTCCCGCTCCAGTTGACCTCGTCCATCAGCATGTAGCGGATGTCCTTGTGTGTGTTTTCCTTGACGCCGAGCACGTGCACCCATAGGTCGTCGGGGTTTTCTTTTTCCGCAATCTTAAAGGCAAACACTCTTTTGAAGTTATACAGCGGATCTTCCATCTCACGCGGACCGTCCCACTTGATGTCGTATTCCTGAAAGCTCAGGTACACCGACAGCCCCACTGGAAACACGGTGAAAATCAAAAATCCGACCATCCAGGGCATGATCAACGAGAACCCGGTCGCCGCCTCCGGCTTGACGCCCAGCACGCGCAGCGCCCGGTTGACACCAAACATCACCCCGCTGACCCCAATCGCCACACCGATATAGCGGACCAACGTCGCGTAGTAGGTTTCGACAAACACATCAGGGTAGAACACCCCCAGCACCACGATCGCCAGCATCACCCCCCAGATCACCAGGAACGGCCACAACGCCTGACCAAACCGGTACACCGCGCCGAGATCCCAGCCTGCAGGGCGCAGATCGATAGGCCCCAACCCGGCTGTCGCGCGCATCTGAATGGCTATTATCAGCCACAGCGGCAGGAGCATCACCAGCCCCCCCACCGCTCCACCAAGTTCACCCCACAGTTCGCCCGACAGATTGGTCAGTAAACGGCCAACAATATAGTTGCTGAGCATCCCAGCGGCGGCCCCAAGCATCACCCCGCCGGCCAGGGGCTGATCCTGCCGTGCGTAAAGGATGGCCGTAATCACTCCGCCGATCCCCGCCCAGATGACGGTCATAAAGATCAGCCATTCTACATTCATCTTGCCACCTCAGTCAGCTTGTAAGCTGCCGTTTTCTGCCATCACGCCACCCCGCACAGATGGTAAGATGCAGGAGCGGCTAAAACCGCCCCTGCACTCACCTAACAGCCTGTGTGCAGCCTTACTCTTGCAGCACTTCTTCCAGCAAGACTTGGGCCACAGCCGCCAGATTCTCGGCGCTGTCCTCATCGTGGAACAGCGGGTCCTGGAACTGTTCCCAGAAGATGGTGTCCCATTCACCGTGATTCGGGATCGCCTGGAAGCCGCGCATGTACGGCACTGCTTCCATGATCGCGACAGCGCTGTCGGCCTTGCGCGGTTCAGCCTCGGCCAGGAACTCGGCGTTGGCCTGCGAAACGCGCGGCGACACGATCTTCCAGTGGTGGATGCCATCGGTCAGCGCGACCAGCGCCTCGTACGCCTCGTCCGGGTGCTGGGTGTCGGTGTTGATGCACGTCGCCGCCGTCCAGGCGAAGGTCGTGTTTTCGCCATTGACGCCCTGCGGCACCGGCGACACGCCCACATTCAAGCCTTCAACGCGGTCCAGGTCATCGGCAGCGCCGCCCATGAACATCGCCACGCGCCCGGCCTTGAACATTTCGCCGAAGCCTTCCTCAGCGATGGTCTGCTCAGATGGGCAGCAGTCCTCGTTGTAGATCATGCTGGCGTAGTACTCTGCGCCAGCGATGGCCTCAGGCGTATCGATCGGGCTGGTCTGCAGGTCCGGACCGACCGTCTCGCCGCCGAACGACCAGATGAACATGTGGATCGGCGGCCAGCCGCTCATGATGAACCCATAGTGATCATCATTCGTCAGCGCGATCGCTGCAGCTTTGAAGGTGTCCCAGTCCCAGTCAGCGGTGGGGTAGTCCATTCCCATCTCGTCGAAGATGTCTTTGTTGTAGTACAGCACCACTGGCTGTGCGATCCAGGGCAGGCCGTACACACCCTCGCCGAAGTCGACCGTCTGCCAGACGCCGGAGAAGTAGTCGTCGGGATTGACGACGTCGCGGTCATCTTCCGCCATGTAACCGGAGATGTCCAGCAGCACATCATCAAACGCCCAGTACATATGGTTCTGGTCCAGCCAGAACAGATCCGCCGCCGTATCACCGGCCAACTCGGTCTGCAACTGGGTATAGTAGTCGGCAGGGTTCGGCTCGTAGACGATCTCGAAGGTGTCCGAATCGGCGTTGACTTCATCCACAATCTCCTGGAACTCGGCGGCTTCATCTACACCGGCCCAGTTGGTAATGCGGAGCGTCACTTTTTCTTGGGCTGCATCGCCAACACCGGCGATGGGCAGCATCACCACCACCAGCGCCAGCAGCACCACAATGCGAAGATACTTGGACATTTTTTGCGTCTCCTCTTGGTAACTAATTATTTAGACAGAAGTGATTTTGGGATCGTTGATCGTTTGTGTTCCCTCGATAGCACGCCATCCTTTCTACCCTGGGGGCCTATCCCATATTCACGATAGTCCAACCCAACAAACGAAGTTCAGTTGTTCGACCGGGCATCGCTAACTGCCCCGGTCCGGGTAGTCTTGGTCGTCGTCAGGCGTACAGCCGCACGACGCGCGGATGATTAGTTGGGTCCCCAGGCGTAGTTGGAAACCCGGCACCTGGTCGCGCTCGATCATGTCGATCAGATGACGCGCAGCCTGAATGCCGGTTTCGTTTTTGAACATACGCACCGTTGTGAGGGGCGGATCGTGCAGGGGACCCCAGGCAACATTATCAAATCCAACCACCGCGATATCATCCGGTACGCGGCGGCCCGTCTCTTTGCACGCTCGAATCGCGCCGACAGCCGTAGCATCATTGACCGCCACCACCCCTTGCAGATCAGGGTAGGTCGCCAGTGCTTCGAGCATGGCGGTATGGCCCATGTTGACCGTGGTATCCGGCATATAGATCGTGTGCGGCGTCTGGCCGCTGTCGGCCAGCGCCTGCGTATAGCCCCGCAGCCGTTCGCGGCTGCTGAACCAGTGCTCCGGCCCGGAGAAAAACACCAGCCGGCGCAGGCCATGCACATCGATCAAATGCCGGGTGGCGTCGTAGGTGCCACCGGCATTGTCGCACACGATAGCGTCGATGTTGGTTTCAACGAGGAGATTATCGACGAGTACGATGGGGATCGAGCTGCCGTAGAGCTGGATGATGAACGCGGCTTCAAGCGCCGGCCCCACCAAAATCAACCCATCGACGCGCTGCTCGGCGACCAGCGGCACACGCAGCGCATCGGCCATCATGTCCCCGTCGACAAACGTCGTGATGACATGATAGCCACGCTGGCGTGCTTCCTGGTCGATGCCTTGCTGGATGATGGTGTGGTAGCTGGAGATGGGCTGCGGCTGGCGTTCGTAGGTGATCAGGCCCAGCGTATACGTGCGCGACGTCGCCAGCCCTTTGGCCGCGACATTCGGCATGTAACCCATTTCGCGCGCAATCTCAAGGATGAGCCGGCGGGTGTCGGGATGGACGCCCGCCCGGTCATTGAGCGCCCGTGAGACTGTCGCCGTTGACACGCCGGCGCGCCCGGCAATTTCTTGAAGACTCGGTTTCATAAATAATTGTAGCCCCGCCTGAACAGAAAAAAATGTTGGCGCCAGTATTATTTTGAGAAAACCATGTAAGCGCTTACAATAAAAATACAACGTTTTGCGAGTGAAGTCAATAGGTATATTTATTCGACAATGTCACATTCGAGACTTGAGCAAAAACAACGGGAAAATATCGCCCGGTGGGGCATTCCACTGGACGAAGTCGAAGACTTGGAACCGCGACTGGTGGGGGTATGGCAGTTGTTCAAGCGGTG
>DAOTUD010000153.1:0-18736 GCA_034437275.1 Anaerolineae bacterium | reverse complement strand
GGGCGGGAGGGTGTGATCCGGTATTCCGGCACGATATAACGCCCGAACGACAGCAGCAGCACGATCACCACCATCGCGCTCACCGCGATGCTGTCCTCGCGCTGCCAGCGTTGGTCGGCATTGCGCGTGAGCAACCACGCGAACCCAACCACCGCCAGGGTCGCGGTGGGGAAGATAAAATCCATGCGGCGGATGCGGAGCGCGGGCTGCAGCCAGTAGATGGCCACTACACTGCCGAGAAACAGCGCCCATTGCCGCCAGCGTTGGGGCAGCAGCACGAGATAGAGCAGAGCCGTGCCGGTGAAGATGAGAATGTGTGTGAGTGTCATAGCATCAATCGAATGTGCGGTCCGGGTACCCGCGCCATTCTACAGGTGGATGTGCTCTACGGCAAATGTTGTTACAATATTCGAGTTCGTGTCTACCAGGGAGCGTTTAGGGTATGAAGGTTCGATGGACAATGGGGATCGTGCTGGGGATAATCGCTGCTGTACTGGCAGGATGTGATGGTGATTCGGGTGAAGAAAGAACACCGTCCACTGCAACGCCGCTGCCGACCGCGGTGTCGGTGATTGAGCCGACGACACCGGGGTTCCCCTCGCCAGCACCAACGGTGACCAGCGAAGGGACGCCAATTGTGCAGGCTCCGGCGGCAACTGCGACCCCGACCGCGACCAGTCCCCCGCCAAGCTGGACGCCCAAAGCATCGTCGACCCCGATTCCCACCAAACCGGCCCTGCCGACTCGAACATCAGCCCCGTCCCGCACGCCCTTCGCGCTGCCGACCACCCCCACGCCGGTCCTGCCCAGCCGGACGCCGCTGCCATCGCTGACGCCGCTCACAAATTCGCCGATCCCGGTCTCGGATACGCCCACGTCGCCGCCAGTTGTGACGATTGGCCCACAGTCCACGGTGACGGCGACGGGCAGCGCGCCGCAGGCAGTCGCGCAGGCACCGACCGCCTCATTTACGCCCTGGCCGCTGGGCGTCGATCCGTCCACAGGCGGGACGTTTGCTCCGCCGCCAACGTTTACGCCCTGGGTCAATGTGCCGCCGACCTTCACGCCGGTGGTCGTGCCGCAAACGCCGGTCCCGACGAGTGCCCCGGTGTTTGTTCCGAACGCGGAGGTTCACCCGGCGGGCGAAGGGCTGCGGCTGCGTGAAACACCGGGCACGACCGGTAACATTCTTGACGAGCTGACGGTTGGCACGCCGCTGAATGTCGTCGGGCGGACGGCGGATAGTGCCTGGGTGCAGGTGAGCCTGGAAAATGGAGCCGCCGGGTGGGTCTTTACGAATTATCTGGTGGTCAATGTGGACCTGAACGTGGTCCCAGTGACGGGGACGGCGGTCAATGCGCAGGCAGTAGCGGCGAATTATGCCGGACCGGGAGTCGTGTCGGGGGTGTCGTCGCACGCCCGCGAAATTTACCTGGACGGGCTGGCGAAGGGCAACATCCCGCGTACATTTAGCAAAGTGGGGGATAGTATTTCCGCTTCCCCAAAGTTCCTGACCCCGTTCAATCGGGGGACGTATGACCTGGGCGATTATCAGTATCTCGGCGGGGCCATCAATTTCTTCACCGGGCCAAATGGGCGCGGGCAAAACCCATTTAGCGCGCCCTCGCTGGCGGCGCGCAACGGCTGGAGCACGGAGAGCGTGCTGAACCCGGCCAACGCCACCCCGGGAGTATGCCGGGCCGGGGAGTCGCCGTTGGTGTGCGAATATCGCGTCAATCGACCGGCAGTGGCCCTGATCATGTTTGGCACCAATGACTCAGGCGGGATGCCGGTCCAGACTTTCCAGGCCAACATGAACCGGATTGTGCAGATTTCAATCGACATGGGCGTGATCCCGGTGTTGAGCACGATCCCGCCCAAGCGCTACAATCCGGCGACCGATGGCCGCGTAGCGCAGTTTAATGAGGTGATCGTTGCTACAGCGCGTGCGTATGATGTGCCGCTGTGGAATTACGGGGCGGCGATGCGCCAGCTTCCGAACGATGGGTTGTCGGCGGATGGGGTGCACCCGTCGATCCCGCCGGATGGGCTGAGTGCCAACCTCAGCACGCGAAATCTGAATTACGGCTATCCGCTGCGGAACTTGACGGCGTTGGAGGTGCTCCATACCCTGTGGCAGCAGGTGCTCTATGATGGCGATCAGGTTGTGCCCGTAGAGCCACCAGCCGCAACGGCACCAGCGGCACCGTCAGGTCCGGTGGTAGATGCTCCTGCGACGGGGGACTGCATGGGCGCGCCGCCCCCCCGGCTGTCGGTGGGTGGGACGGGGCGCGTCACGCCCGGCGTGCCGAACAATGTGCGCAGTGCGCCGACAACCTCTGCCGCTGAAATTGGGGATATCCCCGGCGCGGGAGTATTCGCCGTGCTGGATGGCCCGGTGTGCGCGGACGGGTATTTGTGGTGGCAAGTGGAGCATAATGGCCTGGTGGGCTGGACCGCCAGCGGCAACGGGGCCGAGTATTGGGTTGAGCCGTACTGAACTGCCCGAACCCAATCTGTGCAAACTCAAAAGGGCAGCCGCTGTGACTGCCCTTGTTTATGCTTCTTTGTTGTTGCAAACCGGTCAGCGAAGGACACTGCGCCGGAGCTTGTCGAGCGTTTGCAGCGTAATCAGGTTCCGCGTGGGATAGCCGGTCTGCAAATTAGCTGTGCTCAGGCTGCCCGGGTCCTCCAGCGGCTCGCCCAGGTGGAAGCCGTCCGGCTCCAGCCCCTTGTTTGGCAGCTTCTCCAGCGCCAACCACAGGTTGATCAGCGGAATGTTGTAATCCATCGCGATGCGGGCCACGATCTGGTTGTACAGGATGGTCCGGTCCCAGAAGCCCAGGTTGCCGGGGAACGTGCTCAGCACCGGGATAATCCCGGCTTCGATCGTCTGGTCTACGATGTCGCGCATGTAGAAGTCGAACTCGTAGGGGGTCATCACCAGCAGGTCGCTGGTGCCGAACATGATGATCGACACGCTGGGCTTGTGGATGCGATATTCGCACGTTAACGGCGTTTCGCCGTTCTGACAGAAGGCTGGGTTGGCCCACTGCGTCTGCATCACCGAGTTCACGTTGAAGCCGTTGTGGGTTGCTTCGCTGTTGAAGCCCAACGAGTCGCCAAAATGGTCAATCACCCCTTGCAGTTCCGGGTAGCTGCCCAGGTTGTACTGGCCGCCGGCAAACGGGCTGAGGAAGTACCAGTGTTCTGAGGAGCAGTCGCCGACTTTGGCAACGACGTTCGGGTTGTTCCCCTTGGCGCGACCAGTCTGGTAGATCGCATACGCACGGGCGGTCGGTTCCGGCACGATGGGCAGCGCGGTCAGGTCGATGTTTTTGATCAGCGCCGGGTCGTAGCCGCCCATTTTGATGCCATAGTAGTCGACGTTATCCGTGGTGGGGACCGTCGGACTGCCGCCGCCGCTGACGATCTCGTCGCTGAACGGCAGGCTGGACGCTGTGACGCCCGTGAAGGTCAGATACATGCTGGATAACCAGCCGCGTATGGCCCCGTCTTCGGTATGGGCCAGCACCCACGACGCATCAGCATTCCGCGCTTCCAGGACCAGCCCGGTATTGGCCGGCACCTGCCCCACTGCGCTGTGCGAGGTCCCTGGGCCAGAGCGGACATTCATCTGGTAGACCGTGCGCGCATTGACGCCACCGCTGGCTGGGGCCGGATCGTCTGCCGGTGGATTGTCGGCAGCAGCAGGGGCCGGTGCGTTGAGAATCTCGTTGCTGACCGGCAGGCTAGCCGCACTGGTACCGGGCGCATAATTCAGGTAAATGGCCGCCAGCCACCCGCGCTGTGTGCCGTCTTCGGTGCGGGCCAGTACCCACGACGTATCAGCATTGCGAGCCTCTAGAATAAGCCCCGTGTTGGCTCCCAGCGTGACAACGATATCGTAATCCGTTCCCGGGCCGGTCCGCATGTTGAGGTCGTAAGAAGTCCAGGCGTTAGCTCCCTGTGCATGGGCGGGCGCGGCGGGTACCCTGGACAGGACCGCCAGTGACAAACTGAATACCAATAAAACTAAACCGAATTTTCGCAACATAGTTGTCATCTTTTATCAGCGCAGAGACGCGCGCTCCTTTCCATCAACTTACTTTCGTCACCATCATTTTAACGTCGAAACCATACAGAACCAAGCACGGGTGGGCAAATCGCCGGTCAATCGTCTGGTATATATCCGTTTCCGTTGGCTGTGTAGTTTCACGATATCTTATGGCGTGTTGAGTTCCGGATATTCCTCCAACAAAGACTTGATCTGCTTCTGGAGATCGAGCACAGTTTTGATGGCGGAAAACATGCCGGTTTGCTGGCTGGCATTGTCGGCTTTTAATTTGTCCAGGTGGGCCTGGGCGGCTTCTAATTCCTGCTGCAATTCGGCGAGTTGTTCCTGCGCGTTCGCCGGTGGGGGGGCGGCGTTGGGCCTGGGGTCGGTGACGGGTTTGGGTTTAGGTGGTGCCTGTGGGGCAGGCTGCGTGTTCTCATCCGGCGGTGCCGCGTTTTTCTTGCGTTTCTTGCGCACGTAGAAAATTTGCTTCCGGGTGGCTTTGGAGACGCGCCCCCGCGCCAGGTAGAAAAACACACCCCCCGGCGTGCGCCTGCGGCTGCGATCCTGGGTGAGTATCCCGCCGTGTTCTTCGATGCGCAGTGCTTCGGCTACGATGGCTTGCGAAAACTGGATGCCGCCAAAGCGGACCACGCGCTCGACACGTTTTTGCGCGTTGGCGGGTTCGTCGAGTTGCTCGCTGATCTGTTGCGCGATCTGCTGAGTTTCAGGCGTGGGGTCGCATTCCAGGTCCGGTTCCGCCTGGCTAACGGCCAGCCGGTGCCCCTCCAGCTCGACGCCGTTGAGTTGTTGCCATGCCGCTGAGTGGGCGTCGAGTTCGACCAGCGCGCTGCGCGGCCACTCGCTGCCGGCGGGTTGTTTGATGAACTGTATGCTATCGACTTTGCCGGTATCTTTGAACGTATCAGCGAGTTGGTTGCTGGTGACGTTTGGCGCTAAATTGCTGACATACAGTGTTACAGACATTGGTTGCCCACCCCCTTGGTTGCAAGCTGATTGTGCTTCATGATAACCAGCCTGGGCCAAACTGTAAACCAAACTCCCCGTGCAAGCTGAACGATACCGGACCACTAGAGGATTTGGGACAGGAACAACTTGGTTCGTTCGTGCTGGGGATTGGTGAAAAAGTGTTCCGGGGTGCCCACTTCGACGAGCCGCCCTTCGTCAAAAAACACGATCCGGTCGGCGACCTCGCGTGCAAATCCCATTTCGTGCGATACCACCAGCATCGTCATGCCGCTTTGCGCCAGCTCTTTCATCACATCCAGCACTTCTTTGATCATCTCCGGGTCCAAGGCGGACGTCGGCTCGTCGAACAGCATGATCTTGGGTTGCATGGCCAGCGCCCGCGCGATGGCGACACGCTGCTGCTGTCCCCCGGAAAGCTGGCCAGGATATTTGTGGGACTGCTCCGGAATGCCGACCCGTTCCAACAGTTGCGAGGCAATGGCATTGGCTTCCTGGCGGGATTGGCTGCGCACATGGTGCGGCGCGAGCGCAACATTGTTCAGGACGGTCAGGTGTGGAAATAAATTAAACTGCTGGAAGACCATCCCGATCTCGCTGCGGACGGCGGCGATATTCTCGACGTTCTCGTTGAGTTCGATCCCATCGATGATGATCTGGCCTTCTTCGTGCTTTTCCAGCCGGTTCAGGCAGCGGATAAACGTCGATTTACCAGACCCGGACGGCCCGACAATGACGACGACTTCCTTAGGCTGCACCTCGAGATTGATATCCTTCAGCACGTGGAAATTGCCAAACCATTTGTTCACGTTGCGGCAGATAATGATCGGCGCGTTGGAGGTGTCGTTGCGCATGTGTGTGTGTTTTCCTTCAGCAGGCGAGTCGCCCCTATACATCATTGATCACTTCTGCTCGGAGGATGGGAGGCCGCTATCCAATTGCCTGGTGGCTTTTTGAGTGTCTGCCTGGCGCCGGAGCCGCGCCCGTGCCTGGTTGATCTGGGCTTCGGTCAGGACCAGGTCGCGCCCGGTGCGTTCGTAGGCCCAGGCCATGTAGTCGGCCTGCAACCAGGCGCGCTCCAGGGCGGCCTGTACCAGCCGTGCGGCTGCCGGGTTCATCGGGAAGAAGGGGCCGGCCAAGACCACGCCATGCCGCGACGCGCGGATTTCGCCTTTGGGAAAGGTGGACTGTCCTTTGGTGCTGGTCACCCGGAATTGGTAGCGGATGACCACCACGTTTTTCTCGTTCGTGTCGTCTACGCGCACGATTTCTAGCATCGACGCGATCTCCCTCGTGTGTAGTGCTGTCTTCTAAAGGATATGCCAGAACACCGTGTCAGGGCAAGCGGCAACAAAAAAGCCGGACCTGGTGTGGTCCGGCTGGCTGGTGAGTTGTGTGAACCCGTTACTTCTTGGACTTGACTGCGATTTGCTTTGGCTTGGCTTCGTGCCGTTTGGGCATGGTGATGTTCAGGACACCATTTTCGAAGTTGGCGTCGATGTCTTCGGTGTCGATGGTGTTCGGCAGGCGGATGCTGCGCTGGAAGGAACCGTAGCTGCGCTCACGGTAGTGATAGCGCTCGCCTTCCTTCTCCATCGTGTCGCCCATCTCGCCGCTGACGGTCAGGGTGTTGTTTTCAACTTCGACGTTGACGTCTTCCGGCGACATGCCCGGCAGGTCCAGGCGGACGGTCAGCGTGTTGTCATCTTCGACGACGTCCATGGCCGGGCGCAGCATGGCGCCCATGCCTTCGCCTTCAAAGCGGGTCGGCCAATTGCGCCACAGATCGTTCATCAAGGATTCGAAGGGACGGAAGAAATCAGTGACTTCGAGATCGCTCCGTGGGTTCCAGCGTGTTAAGTTGCTCATTGATTACCTCCTCAAGTTTTTTCTTGGGGTTCTTCTACAGTTCGTGTCTAGCCATATCATCCGGCAGTTGTGTAAAAATTACGTCTGAGGAATCTCAAAATCCGATCAGTGAATAGTAAAAAATGCATCAGAGCCTTTCTTAAGCGTGGCTATGCGGATTTTCAACCCAATCCTAACCCAATCGCCGGGAGAATTGCGCTACAATACAAACGTACCCAAATCACTCCCACCTTCCGCGATTTAGGTCATGGGACAGTTAGATGCCCAAAAAATTCCCAGAAACAACGCACTCCTTTTCCGTGAACGGCGAGATGTACCATGTTCGCCGCCGGGGTAGCCGCTACAATATCTTCGGTCCCTCCGGCTATCTGTTCAACGCATTCAAGAGCGCGGCAGTGGCCGGTTCGCGCTGGGAAGAACTGACACGTACCCCCTGGCCCCATGCCAGCTCGGCTTACCAGCCAGGGCTGCGGCTGCGTGAATTGGACGGGACCGCCACCGAACCGGCTCCCCGCCGGTCAACCGTCCGGCCTGCGATTGAGCACCAGCCCATTACCGCCGGCTATCGGAAGAAGCAGCGGCACACTATTTCTGTGCTGCGCGTGTTGATGCTGCCCGCGCCGCGCATCGATCTGCGCGAGCAAGCGCGGCTGATGGACGCCCTGCGCCGCGAGCCGGGCCTGCTGTTCGATGCCCGCGTGCAGCGTGCGCTGCGCCATGAGGTGGAGTATCACCGGCCTGCTGCATCCTGGGCGCGGCGTTTGCTCAAGATGCTGACCCGCTTCGAGCGCCGCCAGCGTGCACGCCACCGGGTGAAAACGCCCGACCCGACAGATATCACCGCCAAGCACATCGCGTGGCAGGAACAGCGCAGCGGGAAGTCTGCCGCCAGTGCGCAGATGGGCTAGGTTTTGCCCTTTCTACATTCGCGAACAGACCCTATCAGGCCCTGGGATCAGGGAATCTGGCAGGGTGTTTTCTTCCCTGAGATAGCCTCTGATTATTTATATAAATCAGAAGAAATGGTGACAAAGATGAGAATTTTACATGCATCATGACCCGGTGTAAACTCGCACTGGAGATACTGTGATATTGGAGAGGTTTATGGCACAAAAGACAATGTGGCTGGCTGGCCTGGCTATGATGATTGTTTTCGCTGCGCTGGGCTTGGCCTTTGCGGCGGATGGTAATGCGCAGGCCGCCCAGGATGCGACGCCGACTCCGCTGCCCGAGCCAGAACTGGACGAATTTGATCCGGACTCGGTCGCCGATATCGATCTGTTCGAGTATCCGGTGGTCCCCGAGATCAGCGAACAGGCGGTTGATATTTACCGGCGCGGGGTAGCGAACGGCAACGACCCGCACAGCTTTGTCAAAGTGGGCGATTGCATGACCGATCATCCCAGCTTTTTGATCCCGATTGGTGAAGGCGAATACGACCTGGGCGACTACGAAGGGTTGCAAGCGGTGATCGATCACTACAGCGACGCGCCAGAAGACCCCTTCGCGCGCACCAGCCAGGCGGCTGCCGGGGGGTTCAACACCGCCAGCGTCGATGACAGCATGTGGGCCAACCCGGACGTGTGCGAATCGGGCGAAACCCCGCTGACGTGCGAGTTCCGCATTATGCAGCCCAGCGTAGCGTTGATCATGTTCGGGACGAACGATGCTTATTATCTTGACGCGGCGACGTTTGACTTTTACCTGCGTTCGATCATCGTGCGGACGATCAATAACGGGACGCTGCCGGTGTTGAGCACCTTCCCGACCCGGCCTGAATTTCCGGACAAATCGGTGTTATACAATCAGATCGTGGTCCAGATTGCGTTGGATTATGACATTCCGCTGATCAATCTGTGGCGTGCGTTGGATGCGCTGCCCAACCAGGGCGTTGATCTGGTGGAAACGACGCATATGACCGTCCCGGAGGACGGCCACGCGGCGCACTTTACGGATACGAATTTGACGGCGGGGTTCACCACGCGCAACCTGGTGACGCTGCAAGCGCTGGACGCGGTGTTACAGGCGGTCAGCGCGGAATAGCCCTGGCGTTGTTACTCGGCGGGTCGTTCCTGGCACATCTTCCACTCGTCGTCTTCCTGGACGGCAAGGTAAACGAAGTTGGACAGATTTACTTCGCGCACACCGCCAACGCCGTAGTTGGTGATGATCTTGCCTTCACACACGACACGGGTGAAGTCACCGTCTTTTCCGTCAGTTTGGCAGGAGAGATTCTCGATCTCGCTTTCGTAAGGCTTGAACCCATTGGCGTCTTTTTGGGCTTCAAGCTCCCAATCAGCACACGACAGGCTTACCGCTTTGTCTGCGTCGCCTGCCGCGATGGCCTTAATGTAATCTTCGATCACGTCGCTGGCGCTTTTTTCTTCGGCACAGGCCGCCAGCAGCACGATCGAAGCCAGGAAAACAAGCCAAGCCATGTATCGTCGCATCAGGTGCGTACTCCTTAGTGATGTATTTCAACGCAGGCAGACATTATATATAGTATAGACAGACAATCCCAATGAATGTTCTGGAGGAAAAACAACGATGCGATTGTATTTAAGTGTACTGGTAGTGATGGTGATGGTAGCAATCGCCGCCAGCCCCGGGTTTGACGCGGCGGCCCAGGGCGGCGATCCGTGCCAGCAGTTAGTGGCCGAATCTGTCGCCGCCGCGCAGGAATCCTGCGCCGGCGTTGAGTTGGGCCAGGCCTGCTACGGGCACGATGGCGTCACTGCGCAGGCGTCCGGCGCTGACGTAGTGGAATTCGCCGCGGCTGGTGATTCGGTCGTGCTGAGTGCGGTGGAGTCCTTGACAACTGCCGCTGCCGATCCCGATGCTGGCGCGTGGGGTGTGGCGATGCTGGGCGTGCCGGGCGAAGTCGAAGACGCCGATCCGCAGATGGTGACCGGTGTCTTGTTCGGCGAGGCCACGATCACCCGTCCGGCGCAGGTCCAATCCGAACGGCCCACGCTGACCGTGAGCAACAGCTCCAGCAGCGTGATTAACCTGCGTAATGGCGCGGGCGTGGTGTACGAAGTGGTGGGTACGTTGGAACCCGGCCAGAGCGTGACGGCAGACGGGCGTAACGAACAGGCCGACTGGGTTCGCATCCAGCTTGAGGATGGGACGATGGCCTGGGTGTTTGTGCGCCTGATCGATTGGGAGGGCGATTTCAACACCCTGCAGGAGCTTGACGTGCTGCTGCCGACGGATGTGACGCCGCCGTTCCAGGCCGGTGAGCCGTTTCAGTCCTTTGTGCTGGAGACGGGTGCGCCTGGTGCGGGGATGTGCGGGGCGGCCTCGTCCGGGCTGCTGTTGCAATTCCCCGGCGATGCGGCGGCGAGCGTGATGGTGAACGAGGTCAGCCTGGAATTCGCCAACGCGACGGTGCTGCTGCACGCCACTCCGGACGATGTGCTCGAGGTGATGACGCTGGCCGGCTCCGGCACGGTGACAGCGCGCGGCATCCCCGAGGATATCGCAGAGGGCGAAGCGGTTCAGGTCAGCCTGGGCGGCGATGACAGCCTGACGCCGACCGTGCCGCCGGTGGCGGTGGGCGGCTATGCGTTCCCGAAGGTCACTAACGCCCCAGTCAGCCTGCTGCCGGGCAAGATCGCGTGTATGGTGGGCTTGCCCAGCGCGACGGCGAACGTGACGACGCGCGTCGGGCCGGGCGAGCAGCGCGGCGACTTGGGGCGTATGAGTGCCAACGCGAGTTACCTGGTCACGGGTTGGGCCGACGACCCGGACGGCGCGCCCTGGTGGCAATTGGACACCGGCGACCGGAAATCCTGGGTGCCGCAGGCCGCCGTTGAGGTGGTGGGCGCGTGCGATGTCGTCGCACAGGTTGAGCCGCCCCCGCTGGTTGTGGCTCCGCCTTCCGCTCCGCCCGCCGGTAGTGATGGTGGCGGTGCTGCCGACAGCGGCGCGGATGATCTCGCGCCGGATGCCAATACAGTGTGGCAGATGGTGCCCGGCAATGACAACATGACCGGCGATTGCTCCGGTGCACCCGCGATCAATTTCTGCGATCACCTGGCGGCCATCGCGCCCGCGCAAGGCGGCATCACCTGGCGCGGCATGGAAGCCAGCCCGTATTACCTGACGCGCATCCAGCCGAACGTGTATTCGTACTCTGGCCCAAACGTGCTGGGGACCGGTACGGTGCAGATGACACTGCGCTTCGAAGGCGACAATAAGCTGAGCATGACCATGAGCCTGGTCTTGAACAGCGAGCCGAACTGCCAGCATGTCTACTACTATACCGGGACCAAAAACTGGTAGGCGCAATACTGCGTGCGCCAGCGGGCGTTGGATCGTCAGCCAACGCCCGTTTTACTTATGGGGCAGCTTGCCAGCGTGCTACTTCGGGCACGCCTTCAGGCGGCGTGATGTTCTGCGGCGGACCGTTCAGCGGGACCGTCCAGAGCTGGTAGGCATCCGGACCGACGCGCACCGTGACCAACACCGCCGTGCGCGCGGCGTTCCATTCGGCGGTGACGATCTCCCCGGTGATCGTGCCGGATGCCCGGCGCAGCTGTCCGCCGGGACGGGCGGTGTACAGCGCGAAAGAGGCGGCTCCGGTTGGGCTGCCGAGAAACGCGAGTTGCCCGGTCGGCAGTTCGACCGCGGCCCGCATCACCAGCCCGGTGCTGGCTTCGTTGAAATATTCCGTGTAGCGAGTATTCGGCAGCGTGATCCGCCCGATGACTGATGCTCCGTTCCATTCCGGCCCGCTGACGATCAGGCTGGTGCTGTCGGGTGCCCAGGTCGCGTCCGAATAGGGGAACAGGTGATAGAACTGGTCGGTGGCCGGGTTGATCTGCTCGTTGGCCCGGCGGTGTGGCTCGGTGAACACGCTGGTTTGGCCCATGCGCGTGCCGGTATCCCCGCCAATGATCAGATAGCGCCCGTCCGGCGACCAGCGGATGCGCCGGGCGATGAAGGCTTGCTCCATTTGCGTGGCCGTGATCTGGTACCAGCGGTTGCGCAGCACTTGCCAGGATTGCTGGCTGTCCGGGTTATAAATCCAGACGCCGCCCTGGTTGGCGTTGTGCTGGTGCGGATCAAGCGGGTCGACTCGGAATGCCAACTGCTGCCCGTCGGGTGACCAGACCATGTCACGGATGACGAGATCAGCCGGCATCCCAAACTGGCTGGCGGGTGAAATGCTCAAGACTCCGGCATTTGTGTGCAATTCCCCTGCTGTATCCACCCAGGCGTAACGTCCGTTCGCGCCCTCCGCGAATACATCCCCTAGTGTAGGACGCAGCGCCGCGCTGTAGGCCGGCTGGGAGTTGACGCTCAGCGGTACGATCTGCCCGTTTTGGCGCATCACAACCGTGCCGTCCGCCGGGCCGACCGGGCCGAACGCCCCCGGCTGGCCGGTCGTGCTGCTGGGTGCCGTTGGCGGCGCGCCCGGTTCCAGAAAGGCCGCGTTACCGCTTTGGGGCGATGGCGTGACGCCGAAAAACGGCGTGCTGGTCGGCGGGCGCGCGCGGGTCATGAGGATCAGACCGGGGGTGAGCGTGGGCGGCAGCGTGGCGGGGCGCGGCGTCAGGGTGGGCGGCTGGGTGGGCGAGGCCGTGACGGATGGCGTCATGCGCGGGCTGGCGGTGGGCACGATCAGGGTGCGGATCGGCTCGGTAGGTGTGTGCGTGGGGGCCAGCGTCGCGGTCAGGGATGGTGTGGCAGTGGCGGTCGACGTTAGCGTCGCGGTGGCAGTGGGGGACGCAGTCGGGCTGGCGGTAAGGGTGACGGTGGCGCTGGGTCGCCGGGTCGCAGTCAGCGTATAGGTAGCCGTCGCGGTTGGGCTGGGCGTGGCGGTTGGTGTTGGCGTTGAAGTGGGCCGTGTGGTCGGCGATGCGGTCCTGGTTACTGTTGGCGTCGCTGGCGGTGTGGCGCTGGGAGATGGTGTCGTCGATGGCGTGGGGGTTGCGGTGGGGCTGGGCGTGGTGGACGGTGTTTTCGTCGCGCGTTGCGCAATGGCGGTTTTGTCCTGTGTCGGAGAAGCGGGCACGGTCGGCGTGAGGGGACCGTCGATGGGTCTCTCATCACAACCGAGCAGCATCAAAGCAAATAGTAACAGACCGAAGGCGCGTTGTAATCTCATATCTCTCATTGTACCGGGGTTTCGCTCGCCGTAGGTGGAGAGGTGGCGAGTGATGGGAAAATAGTCCTGTTATCGGAGCATAGCATGAAGTTGTGACCGATGACATGATACACTAGGATATGTTCGTGATATGGGTCAATGACTGTCCGATGTAGTGAGCACTATATCGGACGGCTGGTGGGTTGCCTGTAAGTTCTTATTGGCCGGACAGACCAGGCCTTGCCCGGATGTGTCACTGTCCACCGGATGCGCAGAGTGTGTCAGTCGGTGCAACAGGCATAAGCGGGCGCGTTGGTCGAGATGGCCAGAGGCAGCCAGCGATATCCAAGACCTTACTTTTTGAGTTAAGTTGAAAGGAGAAATGGCGCGTTTTCCCACTTGCTGAAGCATGTGGTTTTGCGCCGAGATACAATGAAAAAATTTATGCCTTTGTTTGTGATCGCCGGTGTGCTGCTGGCAACGTTTGCGCCGGTGGCTGCCCAACCCGCCATTGAGGCACAGATGTTGGTATGGGAGCATACGTCGGACGATGATGGCCAGTTGCAGGCCATGACGACGGCAGGCGAGGAAGAGGTGTTGGTCGACTTCCCGCCGGGGTTATACGACAATCGGGCCATGCGTTGTGGTCAGGACTTCTGGTCGGCAGGCGGGCAAGGGGCCACCCTGTTTGCCGGGGCCGCCGAGGGCCAGCTGGCGATCTATCCTATGGATGGCAGCGAGGCGATCATTTTGGGCGAAGAGGTGCATCGCATGGCCTGTGCCGGGCCAGAGACGTTTCAGTTTTCACCCAATGGGCAGTATGCCGGGTATATCGACTACGTGTACCAAGTGGTTGACGAAAAGTACCCGCATGGTGATCTGACGTTGGTGGAGGCCGCGACGGGCAACCAGTTGGCAGCGTTTGATTGGACGACGGCGTTCAAGCTGTATGATGATGGCGCGTTGATGTTCCGGCTGTTCCCGGATGGTAAGGGCAATGCCAGCGAAGCAGATGTCGACTGGTGGGATGGCTCTGGACGCAAGACACTGGTCACACTGGAACCGATCTACCCCGAAGATAATCGGGAGATCGAGTGCGGTTTTGTGAGCGGTTCGGTGGCACGTGTCGGCGATATGGCCTACATCCTGGCCGGGCAGCGGTGTGAGGTGGGCGGTACCGCTTGGCGGCTGATCAGCGTGCCGATGGACGGTGGCGAGGCCACCGACGTGGCCGGCGGCCAGACGCGCGGCGGTTACTTCCCCGGGCAGTTCCCAGAATTATTGATCCCGGCGAAGGATAACAACGGCTTCCTGGTAAGCACGCCTAGCGGTCTGGACCGCAGCAGCGCCACCTTCCAGTGGGTGACTATGGACGGCTCTACCACGCCGCTTTTGGAAGGGCTGCATGTGAAGGGTGATCGCTTTGGTAACCGTCTGGACGAAGGCCGTAACATGTACATCTCGCCCAATGGGAATACGTTGGCGTTCGTCACCGAGACCGGCAGCGGCCAGCAATCGCTGTGGATGCTCGACCTGTCGGCTCCGGGTGCCGAGCCAGTGCTGATCGAGGAAGAAGGCCCGAATCAGCGCATCTTCCAGTATATGTGGGCTGCGAACAACACGCTGTACTATGCGGCGGGCGCGATCGAATCCAGCTCGCTGCACATGGTGATGCCCGGTGGATCGCCGCAGCGGTTGCAGCGCGGGCGGTTCTTCCGCCTGGCCGTGAGCTACACCGGCGACAAGGTGGCGGCAGCGGAGTGGTTCGCTAACCCGGACAGCATCGGCGACGATCTGTTCAAGTTGACTGTGATGGATATGGACGGTCAGTCGATGACGGTTGAGGAAGGTACTAAAGATTACAACCAATTGATTCCGCTGGCGATTCAATAAGCCGCAAACCGTCAAACGAAGCAATACGACAACAGCGGGTCTTCGTGGCCCGCTGTTTTGCTTCAACTCCCCAGTGTTTTCCTTGCTTTTCTGACGATCAAGCTATCGCCAGCGCAAAATTCGCGGTATACTAAAAATGTCGATTGAGGAGCTTTTGCCCCGGATGGCGAAGCATTGCGCGGTGCATCCCGCGTGATGGCGAAGCAGGTGCAAGTCCTGCGCTGGCCCGCAACGGTAAGTAAGACTTGTGCGCTTACAAGCCCGGTCGCCCGCCTCAATACGCTGATGTTTCGACCTTCGAGGAGCGGGGTTGGAGCCAAACCAGCTCCACCGTGTATGCTGGTTCTCCGACCCGGTCTACCAGGCCGGGTTTATTGTTGCCCCTCTCGATAAGTGTTTTACCTGAGGTGACCATGAGCAGCGCCGTTGTCTCGCCTGCCGAAGCCCGCCCCCAGCCCGTGTTTTTGCTGGCTAACCTGGACGTATGGCCGCGTCTGGTGGTGGTGTGCGGGGTATTGATCGTGTTGTTGTTGGGGGCGGTGATTTTTGCGGTCTCGATTGGTACCACGCCGATCACGCACGCAGATGTCGCCGAAGCGCTGCTGCAATATGCCGGGCTTGACCGGGGCTTGGACGAAACGTCCGGCACCTATCGCGCGGTGACGCTGGTCCGGCTGCCGGGCGTGATGATGGCGGCGGTGGTGGGGGCGGCGCTGGCGTGTGCAGGGGCGACGATGCAGGGCTTGTTCCGTAATCCGTTGGCCGATCCGGGCATCGTGGGTGTGAGCGCCGGGGCGTCGCTGGGCGTGGTGCTGGCGGTGACGCAGACCGCCGCCTTGTCCGATGCCTGGCGGTTGAACAACGGCCCGCTGGGGGATGCGTTGTGGCGGCTGCCGGTGATGGCGTTTGGTGGGGCACTGCTGGCAGCGCTGGCGGTCTATGGTCTATCGTTGCAGCGCGGGCGGGTCAACATGGCCGGGCTGCTGCTGGCCGGGGTGGCGCTCAACTCTGTGCTGGGTGCGATCACTTCGGTGCTGCTGCTGCGCACCGACGATGTGAACAAGGTGCGGACGGTGCTCTCGTGGTTGGTGGGCAGCCTGGAGGGGCGCGGCTGGGCTTACTTCGACGTGGTCAAGTGGCCGATCCTGGCGGCGGCATTGATCGTGATGCTCTATGCGCGCGACCTGAATTTGCTGGCGATTGGCGAGGAGAACGCCCAATCGCTGGGGGTCAATGTGCCCCGCGTGCGCCTGATCCTGCTGGCGCTGAGCTGTTTGCTGACGGCGGCGGCGGTGAGCTTTGTGGGTGCGATCGGGTTCGTGGGGCTGGTCGTGCCGCACATGCTGCGCCTGATGATCGGGCCGGATCATCGCGTGCTGCTGCCGGCGAGCTTTTTGGGTGGCGCCGTCTTTCTCGTCGCCGCCGATGGCATCTCGCGCGCGATCATCGCGCCGGAAAAGCTGCAAGTGGGCATCGTGACCGCGCTGGTCGGCGGACCGTTCTTCTTGTTTTTGTTGTGGCGCAATCGCCGCCAGATTGCCGTATTTTAGGGGGAGTGTATGCTGCTGCGACGACTGAGTGTATGGAGCATGCTGGTCTTGCTGCTGAGCATCACCGGCGGTGGCCATGCTCAAGACGATGCTCCGCCGGTCCAGGTCGGGGTAGTGGTGCATGACGGCACCCAAACGCAGACATTCTGCGTGGAACTGGCCGGTGACGCGCCAACCGGGCTGGACGCACTCGAAGCGACTGGCCTGGATGTCGCCGTTGAGCAGGGTGCGTTGGGATCGACGATCTGTCGCATCGAGGATCAGGGCTGTACACCGCCGGACGAACCTTGCTTCTGCGAGTGTATGCCGGGCGCGGATACGTGCGCATACTGGAGCTACTTCCACCTCGGCGCGGATAACACATGGCAGTACAGTCCAGTGGGCGCAAGTAACTATCCCGTCGCCGATGGGGCGGTCGAGGGGTGGTGGTTCCGGCAAGATGACGCTTCCGGGGACAGCCTGCCGCCTGTGTCCTTTGACGAGATATGCTCGCCGCAGTTTCCCCGCACGGTGACGGATGGCCTGGGGCACGCGGTCGTGATCGACACGCCGCCGGAGCGCATCGCCTCAGTAACGCTGGGATCGGATGAAATCCTGCTGGCATTGGTGGGGCCGGAGCGCATGCTGGGCGTGACCCATTTCGCCGGCGATCCCGCGATCAGCAACATCGCCGGGCAACTGGACGGCATCCCGCGCGCTGATTTATCCGGCGACCCGGAACTGCTGATCACGCTCGACGCCGACCTGGTGGTCATGTCGTCCTACAACAATCCGGCAGCGCTGGACCAACTGCTGGATGCCGATGTGCCGGTGCTGGTCTTGAACACCTTTAACAGCCTGGACGACATCCGCGCCAATATTCGCTTATTGGGACGCGCAACCGGCACCGAGCAGCAGGCCGCGGCGATGATCGAGACAATGGGGGCCCGGCTGGCGGCGATCCGGGCGCAGGTAGCCGATCAGGAGCCGGTGCGTGTGTTGTATTACGAACCCGGCGGGATCACATATGGTCCGGGCAGTTCGGTGCATGAAATCATCACGCTGGCGGGGGGGATCAATGTCGTGGCGGAGGCCGGCCTTAGCGCCTATCCGCTGGTCGATCCCGAATTTGTGTTGGTTGCCGATCCAGATGTGATTTTGCTGGGCGGCTGGTTTTCCGGCGAGCCAGACCCGGCAGCGGCTTTTAGCGACGACCCGGTGTTTGGCACCCTACGCGCGGTGCAGAGTGGGCGCGTGTATACCGTCAGCGATGCGCACATGACGACGGTTAGCCAGTACGTGGTGCGGGGCGTGGAGGACGTGGCGCGCATATTGTACCCGGATGCTTTCGAGGATGACGATGGGTAGTTCCCGGCCCTTGCTGACCGCCCAGGCGGTTTCGTACTGCCGCGACGAGCGCTACATCCTGCGCGATGTGACGTTTGCGGTGTCGCCCGGCGAGTTCGTCGGGCTGATCGGCCCCAACGGCGCGGGCAAGTCGACGCTGCTCAAAGTGATCAGCGGCCTGTGGACTGGTGCCCAGGGCGTGATCACGCTGCTGGATGCGCCGCTGCCGGGGTACTCTCCGCGTGCGATGGCGCGGGTGATCGCCCAGGTGCCCCAGATCACGGCGCTGGATTTCCCGTTCACGGTGAAGCAGATCGTGCTGATGGGCCGCAACCCGCATCTAGGCCGCTTCCAGCTTGAAACGGCGCACGACCGGCAGCTCGTCGAGCGAGCGATGCGCCGCACGCAGACCGACCCTCTCGGCGACCGGCTGATCGGCACCTTGAGCGGCGGCGAGCGCCAGCGCGTGCTGATCGCGCGGGCGTTGGCACAGGAACCGCGCCTGCTGCTGCTGGACGAGCCGACGGCTAATCTCGATATCCAACACCAGATCGGGCTGTTGGACTTGATGCGCCGGTTGATTCACGAAGATGGTTTAGGGGCGGTTGCGGCGGTGCATGACCTGGAACTGGCGGCACGCTTTTGTGA
This sequence comes from Anaerolineae bacterium, assembly GCA_034437275.1. Lineage (GTDB taxonomy): Bacteria > Chloroflexota > Anaerolineae > Aggregatilineales > Aggregatilineaceae > TC-15. The sequence continues at coordinate 312 of DAOTUD010000153.1, read as the reverse complement.
CCGGCTGGTGCTGCTGCATCGTGGGGGCGTGTTGGCGGAAGGATCGCCCGCCCAGGTGTTGACGCCGGAGCACATCCGGCTGGCCTATGGCGTGGAGACGCGTGCCTATGAAGACCCAATCACCGGGTATTTGCGGATCGCGGTGATGGGGAACGGTCAGCGTCCGGATCAAAAAACCGAACTTTTGTGACACTCCCCACGCCTAAAGGCGGGGGCTTCTGGCGCACGCATGAGCTTACCTGCATGAACAAGCACAGGCAGTGGTCCTACGTTAAGCGACAAGGGCGTGTCCCGCCCAAAAAGAGGTTTCTC
>DAOTUD010000152.1:0-51715 GCA_034437275.1 Anaerolineae bacterium | reverse complement strand
GCTCTTTCAGAAATGTGATAAACTCCATTGTAGCCTCTTGTGATGTGGGATTTTGGCTTTGTACCCTTTTCCCTACCTCACTTGAGGCTTTTTGTCCACCTTTTCTCTGTCAACCTTTGCGCGCACCCGGTGAATATAACACCGTTACGGCTGCAACGTCATGTCTTCGGTTTAGGCTTTTTTAACGAAGCGCTACAATCTATAGGTAGCGACCTCATATTCAAATAACCAGGAGGGAACATGACAAACCAGATGGACGGCAACGTGTGCATGGTCACCGGCGCGACGGACGGCATCGGCGAGGTCACCGCGCGCGAACTGGCGCGCATGGGCGCGACGGTGGTTGGGGTGGGGCGCAACCCGCGCAAAGCCGAGCGCGTCACAAAGTCGATCCGGCAGGACACCGGCAATCAGGACGTCGAGTTCCTGATCGCGGACCTGGCCGAGCAGGACGACGTCCGCGCGATGGTCGCCGAATTCAAGCGCCAGTATGATCGGCTGGATGTGCTGGTCAACAACGCCGGGGCCTTGTACAAGAGCTACCAGGAGAACGACGACGGGGTCGAAATGACGTTCGCGCTCAATCATCTGGGCTACTTCCTGGTGACTGCCCTGCTGCTGGACGTGCTCAAGGCCAGCGCCCCGGCGCGGATCATCAGCGTGTCCTCGGATTCGCACCGCAGCGGACACATCGACTTCGACGACCTGAACAACCGGCGGCGCTACAGCGGCTGGGGTGCGTATGGCGACTCCAAGCTGGCGAACCTGCTGTTCACCTTCGAGCTGGCGCGGCGGCTGGCGGGCACCGGCGTCACCTCCAACGCGATGCACCCCGGGCTGGTAGCCACGCACTTTTTCGCCAACGCGGGCATCGGCTCGATGGGCGGCAAAAGTCCGCAGCAGGGCGCGCAGACGATCCTGTATCTCGCCACGTCGCCAGAGGTGGCGGACGTGACCGGCGCATATTTCGTCGACGAGCGCCGCCGCGAGCCGGCCTCCCAGGCGCACGACGAAGACACCGCCCGCCGTCTGTGGGCGGTCAGCGCGGAGATGACCGGGGTGGGGACGTAAGAATCCGGCAAAAACGCCCGGTTTCGTTGGGAATTTTCATGATAGTTGTTTAGAATTTCGGTAAACCACGCTGTCGGACGCCCACGCATCGCTTCCCCTCATCGCAGCCGGGCGTCCGACGGCGACCTTCATCAAACATACTTATGGCATACAAGGAGAAACCAACCGTGGCAGTGAAGGAATACGGGCACTATATCAACGGCGAGTGGGTGCCGTCCGGCAGCGGCGAGACGTTCGAGACGCGCAGCCCGATCGATGGCGAGGTGCTGGCGACCTTCCCGAAGGGCACGCCCGGCGACGTGCAAAAAGCCATCGACGCGGCGGAGGCGGCCTTCCCGGCCTGGAAGAAGACCCCGCCGCCCCATCGCGGCGAGATCTTGCTGCGGGCGGCGCACATCATGCGCGCGCACAAAGACGAACTGGGTGCGCTGGTGACCAAAGAGATGGGCAAGGTCATCGCCGAGGGGAAAGGCGACGTACAGGAAGCGATTGACTTCCTGGAGTACATCGCGGGCGAAGGTCGCCGTTTGCTGGGCGAAACCACGCCGTCGGAACTGCCCAACAAGTTCTGCATGACGGTGCACCAGCCGATCGGGGTGGTGGGCTGCATCACGCCCTGGAACTTCCCGACCGCGATCCCGATCTGGAAGATCGGCGCGGCGCTGATCGCCGGCAACACGATCGTCTTCAAGCCCGCCAGCCTGACGCCGTTGTGTGTAGCGTCCCTGGCCGAGGTCTTCGAGGAAGCCGGGCTGCCCCCCGGTGTGCTGAACGTCGTCACGGGCGGCGGCGGCACGGTCGGCATGGAGATCGTCAACAACCCGCGCGTCAAAGCGATCTCGTTCACGGGCGGCGTCCCGGCGGGCCGCACCATCTACGAGGCGGCAGCCAAGCACCTGAAGTCCGTCGAACTGGAGCTGGGCGGCAAGAACCCGCAGATCGTGATGGACGACGCCAACCTGGAGCTGGCGCTGAACGGGCTGCTGTTCGGCGCGTTTGGGACCGCCGGCCAGCGCTGCACCGCCACCAGCCGCCTGATCCTGCACGAGGACGTGTACGACGAGTTCATGCAGATGCTGGTCGCGCGCACCGAAGCGCTGAAGATCGGCGATCCGCTGGACCCGACGATCGACGTGGGGCCGGTGGTCGACGAGGCGTCGGGCCAGTCGATCATGAGCTACATCGAGATCGGCAAAAAGGAAGCCAAACTGATCACTGGCGGCGAGAAACTCAGCGGCGGCCAGTACGATAAGGGCTTCTTCATCCAGCCGACGATCTTCGAAACGGAGCACGGCACGCGCATCAGCAAAGAGGAGATCTTCGGCCCGGTGCTGAGCGTGATCAAGGTCAGCAGCTACGAGGAAGCGGTTAAGGTCGCCAACGATGTCGAGTACGGGCTGTCCTCGTCGATCTACACCAAGAACGTGAACCTGGCCTTCCGCGCAGTGGAAGACCTGTACACCGGCATCACCTACATCAACGCGCCGACCATCGGGGCCGAGGTGCACCTGCCCTTTGGCGGCACCAACCACACCGGCAACGGTGGGCGCGAGGCCGGCACCACCGCCATCGACGAGTTCACCGAACTTAAGACCGTGTTTGTGGACTACAGCGACCGGCTGCAAAAGGCGCAGATCACCGAGTAGCGACGGTCGTCAAGAAAATGCACAAAAAATAACCCGCCCTGAGCGTTCAGGGCGGGTTTTGTCAGGCTGGGGGACCTGGATTTGAACCAGGACTGATGGTTCCAGAGACCACTGTTCTGCCGATTAAACTATCCCCCAATTGACGTTGGGCATTGTATCATAGCCCCGGCCTGTTGACAAGGGCAATTTACCACTGTGGTACGCTTGAAGTACGGCTGCCCTGCGGCTGGCGGTCGGGCGGAAAAAACCGGTTTACTATAGAGAAAACGAGCCGACAAGGAGACTACATCATCATGAAGCGTTTATTGTGGATGGGCCTGATCCTGAACGTCATGCTGGGCGCAGCCATCAGCGCCGGGACTGCCGCCGCCGATCCGTCGAAGCCGGACCGCGCGACGCTGAGCCAGGGCCACCCCACCTGTGCCGGATTGTCGCAGGACGTGCCGCGCACGCCGGAATGTGACGCCCTGGTTGCGGCGCGGCCTGCGCCCCATACCTCGCCGCTGCCGGTCGATTTCGGCGTGCTGACCGGTACGGATTTCATCCGGTTCAACGTGGACGAGGTCCCGCTGCATGACGGGCCGAACGGCGTGCGCGTCGATACGCTGTCGGCGGGCTACACCTACCTCACGGTGCGGCAGGTGCGCGACGGTTGGGCCGAGGTGCGCCCCGGGCGCTGGGTGGACCTGGCCATCGCTCGCTACGCACGCCCGTCGACCTTCACCGGGGTGCGCATTGACGGGCTGGATATGCCCTTTGCCTGGATACTGTGGCCCCACTGCGCCGCGAACGCGCCCGCCGGGGTGCGCAGTTGTGACGGCGCGGGGCAGCTTCAGCGCTACCAGCTGGTCAACATCTACGCGACGGTCAACGTCAGCGGGTGGGACTGGCACCTGATCGGGCCGGGTCTGTGGACCAACCAGCACAACCTGAGCATCGTCTATCCCACTGCGCCGGCGACCTTTGGCGGGCGCTGGGTGGCGGTCAACACCTACGAGCAGAACCTGGTCGCGTACGAGGGCGGCGCGCCGGTGATGGCGACTCTGATCTCGTCCGGCGTGGCCGAGGAGAAGTACGAAACGAAGAACGGCACGTATTCCGTCCGGCTGAAGATCGAGAACGGCAAGATGGACGGCGGCCAGGACGACGATTTTTACTCGTTGGACCAGGTGCCGTACGCGATGTACTTCAACGGGCTGGTCAGCCTGCACGGCACGTACTGGCACGACAGCTTCGGCTACCGGCACAGTCACGGCTGCGTCAACCTGACGATCAGCGCCGCCAAGTGGCTGTACGAGACCTGGGTCAGCGAGGATGCGGTGGTGTATGTCTACGGCGATGATTGAGGGGGTAGGCGATGTGCATGGGTGCGCCGCCTGTCCTTTACGAGCTTTACAAAATATTAACAATTCTTAGTGTTGATTTTTATGGGAATCGGACAAAAATGTCCTAAGCTAGGATTAGTAAATCAACTTGAAAAACATCGTAGTGTCTATTGTGTGGGGTGTTGTAAGCGGAAAGAACTGTTGGGCCGATTATTAGCACTGCGATACTCTGTAACGCCGGGCCGGGGGTGGCCCGGCGCTTTTTTGTGCAGTGGCCCCCCACCTTTTGCTAAAATCTCAAGAGGCATTCTGTTCAAAGCACAAGGAGAAGATCAGCTATGGCGGTACGACATGCAGAAGCAGTCTGGGAAGGCAATCTGCGCGACGGCAAAGGTACGATGAAGTTGGGTAGCGGCGTGTTTGAGGGAGCGTATTCGTTCGCGTCGCGTTTCGAATCTGGCGACGGCACCAACCCGGAGGAGCTAATTGGAGCAGCACATGCCGGGTGTTTTTCGATGGCATTCAGTGGCGCAGTGGCGAAAGCCGGGTTCACCCCGCAGCGGATCCACACCACGGCTGCTGTGTATCTGGACAAGGTCGGCGACGGGTTCCAGGTGACGAAAGTCGACCTGGGGATGCAGGCCACGATCCCCGGTATCGACGAGCAGACGTTCCAGAAACACGCCGAAGGGGCTAAAGAAAACTGCCCAATCTCGCAGTTGCTGAAGGGTGCGGAGATCACGCTCAAGGCGGAACTGGTCGGCTAACAGCGCCGGCGGATTGTCGCCACCGTATAGTAGCATGCGCCGGGTGATTGCTCCCGGCGTTTTTTGTGCCGGTCCGGCGGCGGGGTAGAATGCTCCCGCCGCGCGGTGGTTATAATTCAGGAGATATTTTTATGTCAAAATTCGCGCCAGGTTCCCACATTGGCGCGAATTTTTCTATAATCAGCATGAGGAAAATTACAATAGTCGATAATGCTCGTCGTCCAGGTACAAGACGGCAACCGGCGTGCCCGGCTCGGGACGCGGCGCGTCCTTGAGTTCGGGCCGGTTCGTGGGAGCGACGTTCCCGGCGAGCGTTTTATCCGTTTCTGGTGACGTGAATTCGTAGTCGAGCGTGACGCGGTAGCGGGTGTCGGTTTCGGCCAGCACCTCGAAGCTGGTGAGCTGCCCCTCGACGACCTGGCCTTTGTCCGCTAGCAAGCGGGCTTGCTTGTGTTCGCGCGTGAGGATGAAGGTCAGATAGCCGGCAAAGATCAGCGGCAGTGGGAAGCACAGGCCGAGGTAGATCAGGTTGTCGGCCACATCGCCCAGGATTTCACCGGGCAGCCGGATTTCGTCGGGATCGTCGGGGTTGTAGCGCAGTTCGACGGTGTCGCCGGCCTCGAGTTCGTCCCAGTCGGTATTGTCCAGCGTGCCGGGCGAAAACTCGACGCCGCCGCGATGGCCGTTATCCAGCAGCGTGTAGTCCATCGCGTAGCGATTCTCGCCGGTTTTCTCGATGCGCTCGATCTTGGCGTCGGTTTTTTCCCAGTTGAACAGCGGGTCTAGTTCGGCGAGCAGCGGAATGCCGCCCAGCAGCAGGGCGAACACCGCGATGAGCACGGAGGTGAACAGCATGTAATTGAGCGCCTTCGGCGTGGTTTCGCGGGGGCGGTCGGCTTTGCCTTCAACGAAGGCCTGGTTTTCGGGATTGATCAGGAACATGGCTTCCGGCATAGTAGCGTCTTCCTTAGCATGTGAGAGTTCTATTCTAACAAATCGTCGATATTATTATAGATGAAACGAGTGAGAGAGGGGAAACGATGCCTAACCGTTTGCAACACGAAACCAGTCCCTATTTGCGCCAACATGCGGATAATCCGGTCGATTGGTACGCCTGGGGCGATGAGGCGTTCGAGGCTGCCCAGGCGCACGACAGGCCGATCCTGCTGAGCATCGGCTATTCGGCCTGTCATTGGTGCCATGTGATGGCGCACGAAAGCTTCGAGGACCCGGACACCGCCGACTACATGAACGCGCATTTCATCAACGTCAAGGTGGACCGCGAAGAACGCCCGGATGTCGATGATATCTACATGCAGGCTACGCAGATCTTCAACCGGGGGCAGGGCGGTTGGCCGATGACGGTCTTCCTGACCCCGGACGGGCATCCCTTCCACGCCGGGACGTACTACCCGCCGGAGCCGCGCTACGGGATGCCGGGCTTCCGCCAGGTGATGGAGTCGGTGGCGGCGGCTTTTCGGCAGCGGCGCGACGAACTCGAACGCACCGCGCGCTCGCTGTCGTCGGAACTGAATCGCAGCATCTTCGAGAGCATCGAGGAGGCCGGGCCGGGCGCACTGACGCCCACGCTGCTCGATGCTGCCGCCCAAAACCTGATCCGCCGCACCGACCCGGTGCACGGCGGGCTGACGCGCAGCACGCCCAAATTCCCCAACCCGGTCAACCTGGAGTGCTTGCTGCGCTATCACACCGCGACCGGCAGCGAGCAGGCGCTGGACGTGGTGCTGTTCACGCTGCGCAAGATGGCGCAGGGCGGCATCTACGACCAGCTTGGCGGCGGCTTCCACCGCTACAGCGTGGACGAGAAGTGGCTGGTGCCGCACTTCGAGAAGATGCTGTACGACAACGCGCTGCTGGCGCGGGTTTACCTGCACGCCTGGCAGCTTTCCGGCCAGCCGCTGCTGCGCGAGGTCGTGGAGGATACGCTGGATTACGTCATGCGCGAGATGACCGGCCCGGAGGGCGGTTTCTTCAGCGCGCAGGATGCCGACTCCGAGGGCGAGGAGGGCAAGTTCTTCGTATGGTCGGAGGACGAACTGCGCCGCGTGCTGGGTGGCGTGGTGAGCAGCGTGGACGCGGTGCTGGCCTATTGGGGTGTGACGCCGGCGGGCAACTTCGAGGGCAAGAACATCCTGCACGTGGCCGACATGATCGAGCGCGTGGCGGTGCGGCACGGGCTGCCGGTCGAGGAGATGCGCGACGAGCTCGCGGCGGCCAGGACGGTGCTCTTCACGCTGCGTAAGGACCGCACCCCGCCCGCCACCGACGACAAAATGCTGGCCGCCTGGAACGGCATGATGCTGGCCGCGTTCGCCGAGGCGGCGCGCGTGCTGGGGCGCGATGATTACCGCCGCGTGGCGGCGGACAACGCGCGCTTTCTGCTCGACCGCATGATGAACGACGAGGGCCGCCTGTGGCGCACCTACAAGGATGGCCGTGCCAAGATCAACGCCTATCTGGAGGACTACGCGCATGTGATCGACGGCTTGCTGGAACTGTACATGACGACCTTCGAGCCGCGCTGGTACCGCGAGGCCTTCCGGCTGGCCGATATCGTGCTGGAACATTTCATGGCCGAAGACGAGGGCGGCTTCTACGACACCAGCGACGACCACGAAGAACTGATCGTCCGTCCGCGCAACATGCAGGACAACGCCACGCCCTCTGGCAATGCGCTGATGGCCTACGAGCTGCTGCGGCTGACGGGTTACAGCGGCGAAACGCGCTTCGAGGCGGCGGCGCTGGGGCTGTACCGGTCATTGGGGCGGGTGCTGGGCGAGTACCCGATGGCGTTCGGCGAGATGTTGATCGGCATCGACTTCTGGCTGCGCCGCCCGGTCGAGATCGCGCTGATCGGCGCGCCGGACCATGACGAACTGGCGGCCATGCTGCGCGTGGTGCGCGACCGCTATCGCCCGCTGGCGCTGGTGGCGCATGCACCGGAAGACGCCGGGTCGAACGCGCTGCCGCCGCTGCTGCGCACGCGCACGCTGCGCAAGGGGCAGCCTGCGGCGTATGTGTGCGAGAACTTCGTGTGTGCCGCCCCGGTCACGTCGGCGGAGGAACTGGCCGCGCTGCTCGACGAGGTCTCTGCCCCCGCCGAGGAGGCGGCGCCCGATGCCGAGGAGGATCGGGACCGTTGAGACAACACGCTGCCCTGGCGGGTGATTTGCAGACTGGCCAGCAATCTGCAACCTGCCGCTGCCCGCGGGACGCTGCATCGATTCGCGTTGCGCTGGGAACGATCCTATACTGCACCTACTCATGCAATTACTAATGTGGAGGTAAGTTATGAGCAGGTGGCGTTTTCTCGTGCTGCTGGCGCTGGCGATGGCCCTACCTATTGGTGCGGAATCTCAGGCCCAACAGCCTGGCTGGCTCCAGGTGTGGAAGGTGCGTGCTCCTGACACCGGGACCTACCGGATCGGGTATTGGGATGGCGGCGATCAGGCTCTGGCGTCCTACGACGTGACCGGCGATTTCTATACGAATATCCAGGCGGGCGGGCGTGTGTTTGGCCAGGCGTACAGGGCTATTCTGATCTTCGATCCCTACCTGGGGAACGTGCGCTACGAAAAGCTGACCGGGTTGCAGGACGATACCGACGCAATGCACTATGCTGTTTCACCGCCGGCTCCGATGGCGGATGGTGCGCAGTATGCCTACAGCATCAGCCGCGTGGTTCACGACGGCTCGGAGATGCCATTGAGCACGATCTATGCCAAAGCGCCCGGCATAGCCCCGGCGACAAAGATATATGAAGAACGGCTTCCTGACATATATTTGAACCTGGAGCCGATCGCCTTTGTTGGCAGCGGGCAGCTTTTGCTGCACGAGATGCCGCACGGCATCGGCGGCTATATTTTATTTTGGCAGTACCAGGGCGTGCGCCTCTTCGACCCAGACTCTGGCGTGATGACCCCGGTGGGCGCAGTGGATGGCTACGCCAGCGACGGGCAGACCTTCGCCGAAGTCGTCATCACCGACGGCGAACCGGCGCTGCATGTCTTTTCGCTGGATGGCGCGCGCCAGGTCTACCCCTATATCGGGCTGGGCGAAGTGGTCCGGACCGGCGGTGATGCGGTGTTCTCGCCTGCCAAGACCAAAGTCGCTTACCAGGTCGCCCGTAACGAGCCGGAAAACGAGAAATTCTGGACGATTGTGGTTGATCTGCAGACCGGCCAATCGGCGTTGGTCCTGGAAGATCAGGCGGTCGAGTTCGAGCCACGCTACGGGCGTATCGGCGGCTGGCTGGACGATAACACGCTGGCGGTCGGCGACGGCTGGTCGCCGATGAGCGCGATCATCAATGTGACCACCGGGCAGGTGATCGCTGAGCGTACCGGCGGTTTTATGGGCTACGCCGAAGGCATCAGCGCTACGACCGGGTTCGCGCCATCGGGGCCGGCTCCGGCTCAATGTCCCGATGCACCTGTCTCGCGCTTGCAGCCTGACGGGTCTGGGCGGGTGACGATCACCAACGGGCTGCCGGTCAATGTGCGGCAGCAGCCTGGCGGCGAGCAGATCGGCACCCAGCCGGAGGGGGCCGAGTTCATCGTATATGATGGGCCGAATTGCCGGGATGGCTATGCATGGTGGTTTGTGGGGTTTGCCGACGGGCTGCAAGGCTTTGTGGCTGAAGGCGATGCCGGCGGGTACTACCTGGAACCCTGGCCCTAAACCGGGGCCGTCGAGCGTTTCTTTCCTGCGGCGCGGGGTGTCTGATTGGGAAAGGATGGGGGATGGGGCAACATGTCAAAGCAAAAAGGAGGCGTAGCAATGATGAAAACAAAGCTATATGTGTTGGCCGGCGGTGTGATGGTGATCCTGCTGGCGGTAGTGGTGCTGCCGGTCGGTGTGGCCGGGGCGATCTTCCAGGGGACCGCCACCCCCGGCGGCCTCAGCGATTTCGTGATCCCCACCTCGACACCGGGTGACAGCAGCGGGGTGACGATCCCCACTGCGACCCCGGACAATGGGGGCAACGGCAGCGGCGGGCTGATCATCCCGACCTCGACACCGGGCGGCCCGGCCCCCGGTCAGGGATTGCCCCCGCTCAACGACGAGCAGTTGATGGCGCTGAATTTGCAGCCGGACGATGTCCCGGCGGCGTTTGCAACCAACCAGGACAGCGCCATGCTGTCTATGGCCGGCTCCGTCCAGGTGCTGCGGGATGACGGCGCGACCGATCTGGCCGACCAGATCGAGCAGATCATCACCACGTACGGCTGGGATCAATACGCCGCCATGCAGTACACTGCCTGCCAACCGGACCTGCCGGTCAGCGTGATTTACAGCGATGTGGCGCAGTTAGCCAGCCCCCAGCAGGCGCGAAAGTTTACCGATGACTTGCAGGTAAGGGCGTTTTTGTCGTGGTTGAACGAAACGATAATGCCCGCGCGCTCGGTGCACGGGTTTGTGGGCACATCCGAACCCTATCCCGGCGATTGCTTCGACCAGGCCATCGACTACTCGCTGTATTTCGAGTACTGGGGCTTGCTGTACTCCGTGTCGATGACGGCGGACGCCAACACCGACCCGGTGCTGGTGTTCGACCTGCTGGATCAGTTGGCGCAGCGGGTGGTCGCGCGGGCGGATGCGCTGGCTCCGGCCCCCTTCCCGCCGACGCCGGCAGCGGGTGGTCCTGGGCCGGGACCAACTGCGGAAGGTCAGCCGACGCTGCCGCCGCCCGGTGACGCCACGCCAACACTGCCCCCGCCGCCGCCATCCACCCCTGCGACCGGGACGGGCAGCGCCACGCTGGCCAACCTGGAGCGCGGCCTGCCGACCATTCAAGAGGTTGGGCTGCCGCCAGACATCTTCACGCTCAACCCCAATATCAGCGGTGTGTTCACCCTGGACGAGGTAGTGAAGCTGACGCGCGAATCTGGGCTGAACGTGCTGGCCGATGCAATCCAGCAGGCCGGGCAGCAAAACGGCATGATCGGGCAGGTCGTGCGGGTCTGGGACACCGGCGACGCCTGCCCGCAGACGATCGGGCTGTCGCTGGAGATCGATATCACCCTGTTGCAGACCGCGCAGGGCGCACAGGCGTACATGCGCGACCCCGGGGTTCAGCAGGCGTGGCAGGCGCTCGGCCTGTTTAACTCGTTTGAGCCAAGCGACGACGGCATCCTGGCGATGGGTAGTTCGCCTTACCACAACTGTGGCGAGGTGGCGCTTTACAGCAAAACCGTCACGCATGGCCGCTTTGTGATCACTGGGTTCTTGATCGCCAATTCGCAGGCCCAACAGCAGGATATCGTGCCCGCGTTGGACCTGCTGCTGGATTTCACCAAAGACAAGCTTGACAGCAGCGGGCTGAACTAGCCGCGCGCGGCTGCCGGGTGTTGGCGTCGTCCCTCTCCCCGACTGTGCCGGGTGCTCACGCGGGCGCGTGCGCGTCCGGGCGTGGGAGAGGGGCGGCCCGCCCCACGTAGTGAGGAGAGCATCTGCCATGTTGAAGCCGGTGCGCTTTATCGCCGAGCCGATCACCGTCGAATTTGACGATCCCCCCGCGCTGGAGAAAAAGCCGTCCTGCCCGGATCGTTTCGTGTGGGGTGCGGATACGTTCGCGGTCGCTGCCGTGCTCAGCGCGTGGGAGGACTACACGCGCCGGGGGCGGATGGCGCGCAACATGCGCCCGACGCACGCAGCGGTCGCTTCCCGGCGCGGATCGTGGGGGGTGGGGCGCTTTTACTTTCGCGTGCGCACCACCATCGACTGCATCTTCGACCTGTACTACGACCGCGCACCCAAAAGCGCCGGTGATCGCAAAGGCGCGTGGTTCCTCTACCGCGAGCTGGCCGAGGATGACGCCGGCGATCAATAGGCCGGGCGTAGCTTTTGCGCCGCCTGGGCGTGCGCTGCGCGCGGTTCACAAGCCGCCGCCGTTGCTATAAAATAGGCGTATATCTGGAATAATTTACTGATCAGCGAGGATGACCCTATGCCGCCCCAATCCCAGTCCCGAGCGCAAGCCCACCCCCGGTCCCAACCACAACACCGCCCGGCGCCACCCGCCGCTCGCCAACCGGCGGCTTCTCGTGGGCGAGGACGCTGGCAGCCGTCGTGGTGGATGATCGGCGGGGTGTTGGGCGTCAGCGCAGCGCTGGCGACCGTGCTGGTGGTGCTGGTCGTGCTGTTCTACACCACCTCCGGTGATGAACCCCCGCGCGTGGCGGATGGCGTGACGCTGGGCGATGTGTCCCTCGGCGGGCTGTCCGTCGATGAGGCCGCGGCTGCCGTCGGCGGCTACGACATCGCCGCGCAGCCGGTCGCCCTGGTCGACGAGGGGCGGCAGTGGACGCGCACGCTGGGCCAGTTGGGCGTGCAGGTCAACCCGGCGGCGACCATGCAGCACGTCGAAACCGCCGCGCCCGGTACGACGGTGCAGCCGGTCTACGCGGTCGACCTGTCGCAGACGCAGGACGCCCTGATCGCGCTCAGCGCCGAGGCCAACATCGCGGCGGTGCCCGGCGATCCTCCGCAGATCGGGCGGGCGGTCGATATTCCGGCCATCCTCAACCGGCTGTATCTCGATCCGCAGGGCGAACTAGCCGACGGGCGGCTGGAGTTGACGATGATCGTCACTGAGCCGCCGCCCTATGATCCGATGCAGGATTATGACGGCGTGACCACCACGCACATCGTCGAGCCGGGGCAGGAGCTGGCCCTGATCGCGCGGCAGTACGGCGTCGATATGCAGCAGATCGTCGCGCTCAATGATCTCGCCAACCCGGACCTGCTGTATGTCGGCCAGGAGCTGACCATCCCGGCGGCGGGCGAATACCGCCCCGGCCAGGCCGAAGCCCCGGCCCCGCCGGCCACCGCCGGCAAGGCGATTGTCGTCTCGACGGCGGAGCAGCGCATTTACGCCTACGAGAACGGGCAGCTTATCCGCAGTCACCTGACCTCGACCGGTCGGACGGAGACGCCAACGGTGAAGGGCGACTTCAAGATTTACGTCAAATATGAGGCCGACGACATGCGCGGCGAGGATTACTTCTTGCCGGATGTTCCCTACACGATGTACTTCCATGCGGGCTATGGCATTCACGGCACGTACTGGCATAACAGCTTTGGCCGCCCGATGAGTCACGGCTGCGTCAACCTGCCGACCGACGAGGCGCGCTGGTTCTTCGAGTGGGCGGAGGTCAACACGCCGGTGCGCGTGCTGTAAGGGGAACTGCTGCGCGACCGGCGCGGCTAGGCGTCGCGGTCTTGCGCGTGGTGTGCCGTCCGTCTGGCCAGGCGGCCTGCAATCCGGTCGAGCACATGCGCCAGCGTCATGCCGAGCACGAACACCACGAACAGCAGCAGCGTCGCGCGCAGCGGATTCGTCACCACCACGTAACGGGGCTGCACGTTGAAGGTGACGGCGGAGGCCAGCGCGTGCATCGCCAGGACGCCGCCGAAGATCAGCACGACAGTCAAATAGCGGCGGCGCGCCCAGGGGATCGCCAGCGCGAAACCCAGCGCCGCGGCATACCAGAGCAGTGGGCGCGGGCGGCTCAGGGAACGGTAGCGGGTGGCGATGATGTCGACGATGCGCTTGGCCTGCGGTGAGTGCTCCAGGGGTGGGCACATGTACGTCAGCACGTGGCGCTGAATGGCCCGGATGTCGCGCACGGTTTGCGCGGAGTAGTTGGGATGGTCCGGCAAAATCCACGCCCACCAGGTGTCCCGTAAGCTGTCGGCGGTGATGCCCTGCACATGCGTGTCTGCCGTGCGGCATTGCACCTCGCTGGGCAGCCCGGCTTCCAGTCCATATTGTTTTCCGGACAAGGCCAGATACTCGCGCGTGTGGACGATGATTTCCCGGATATACTCCCCCCGGTTGGCCGTGATTGTTTCGGTATAGACGCCGTTGATCACCGCCGCGGTTTCGTCCCAGTCGCCGATCTGCCCATGCAGGCAGAAATACACCCCGCTTGTGGTGTCCTGCTGGCAGTCTGCGCGCAAGTCCAGGTAGCGGGCGGAATGGGGGCCGTTCGCGCGGGCGACCCAGTCGGGTTTTTCCGCGACCACTTTGAACACCATGTGATTGCTGGTCGACGCGCCTTCCGGATCGCCCCACGCTGCCGCCGAGATGCCCAGCCACAGCGCGGCGGTGAGGGCGAAGCCCCCGACCAGGGCGGCGGTGCGCGTCAGGTCGCGGCTGCGCAGCAGCATCACCAGCGCAAAGGCGACGATCAAGTAGCGGGCCACCGACCGCGTGAGCAGCAGCAGCACCAGCAAGCCGCCGACGATGAACGCCCCGGCCAGCACGCGGCGCGTGCGCTGCGGCGCATCCGTCACCCGCACGAACAGCACCAGGGCCAGCGCCAGCAGCGTGATGTACAGCGGCTCGGTATGTGTGAAGTTGAACACCACTGCCACCTGTGTATCGCCGAGGATGACCAGCGCCGCGCCGAGCGCCAGCAGCGGATTGACCTTTTTCAGCCCCTGGTAGAACAGCGGGGCGAGGGCCGCCGAGGCGATGAACTGCGCGCCGATTAGCCAGTACACCGACTTCAGCACATGCACCGCACCATACAGCACCAGCGGGTACAGCGGGGGCGCGGTCTGGCTGATGAGGGGCAGGTCGTAGCCGCGCAGCCGTTCCACGTAGAGAAAATACACGAACGAATCCGACCCGTGCGCCGGGGGATAGGCCAGCAGCACGCCGATGCTGCGCAGCAGGCCGAGACCAAACAGCACCAGCCACATATAGCGCCAGTTGCTCAGCCGCCATGCCGCGTCGGACAGCTTTTGCAGGGCCGGTGTCTGGAAGACATGTTCGCGTGGTGTGCGTTCGGTTGGGATGCGTGTCACTGCCCCTCTCTCACCGTTCATCTCGTCCCAGGATCGGGCCATTATAGCGGATGTGTCCCCGTTGGCACCAATGCCGGCCCGTTGCTCGGCGCGGCGTGTTAGTCGCCGGACTCGGCCTCTTCGGCGAGCTTGCGGATCATCGCCGAAAAGATGTAGCCGTGAACCGGGTACAGCAGGTACCAGTACAGCAGCCCGAACAACCCTTTCGGCGCGAAGATGGCGCTTTGCACCAGCCGCGTCTGGCCGTTGTCCTGCGGCTCGGCCTTGAACTGGAGCCACGCGCGGCCCGGCAGGCGCATCTCGGCGCGCAGTTGCAGCAGCCGGTCCGGCTCGATGGCTTCCACGCGCCAGAAGTCGACCGCGTCCCCCACGCGCAGATCGTCCGGGTGGCGACGTCCGCGCCGGAACCCGACCCCGCCGACCAGCCGGTCCAGGATACCGCGCAGCCGCCATGCCCAGTTGAAGGTCAGCCAGCCGCGTTGGCCGCCCAGCCGGGTGAAGGTGCGGAAGGCGGCCTGCGGCGCGGCGTCGATGACGTGCTGGCGCTGCTCGATGATCATGCCTTCGTGCGTGGTGAGCACAACCGGCGGCGTGTCGCCCTGGCTGCTGACCAGCGCGTCGCTCCAACTGGTTTCGACTTCGCTGGCTTCCAGCCGGTCGAGCGCCTCCTGCACCGCGTCGGCGTAGGGCATCGGCGTGATGGCGGGGAACAGGCGCTGCGCCATGTCGTCGCGCACGATCACCTCGTTACGCAGCCCCTGGATCAGCGGACGGGCAATGTCGCTGGGGATGGGCGTCATCCAATGCACCCAGTACGACGACAGGCGCGGGGTGAGCACCGGCACCGGGATCAGCGTGCGCCGCAGCCCGCGAATCCGGGCGTAGCCGCGCATCATGTCGCCGTAGGTGAGCACATCCGCCCCGCCGATCTCAACGATCTGGTTGGCGCTGGCCGGGGTTTCCAGCGCGGTGACCAGGTAGTCCAGTGTGTCGCGGACGGCGAGGGGCTGCACGCGGGTGAACACCCAGCGCGGGCAGATCATCACCGGGATGCGCTCGGTCAGGTAGCGGATCATCTCGAACGAGATGCTGCCCGATCCGACGATGATCCCGGCGCGGAACTCGGTGACCGGCACGCCGGTGGCGCGCAGCGCGTCGCCCGTCTTCTGGCGCGAGCGCAGATGCTCCGACAGGTTGGTGTCCGGGTCGCCCAGGCCGCCCAGGTACACGATGCGCCCGACCTTGTGCGCGTGGGCGGCGTCGCCGAAGTTGCGGGCGGCGGTCAGGTCGCGGGCGTGGAAGTCTGTGCCGCCGCGCATACTGTGGATCAGGTAGTACGCCGCCTCGACCCCCTCCAGCGCCGGGCCGAGTGTGTCCGGTTTCAACACGTCGCCCTGTACCACCTCCACCCGGTCACGCCAGGGGCGGCCTTGCAGCCGGGCCGGATCGCGCACCAGCACCCGCAGCGTGTAGCCTGCGTCCAACAAGCGCGGCACCAGCCGCCCGCCGATATACCCGGTGACACCCGTCACCAACACCTGTTTTGTCATGGTTGCCCCGTCTCCCGTTTGCGTATACGATGCTAAGAGTATACCGGTTTGTGGCCGCCGGGCACACGCCGGCACAAAAAAAGGACCCGCTGTGGGGTCCCTTTTTGATTGGGCTGTGTGATGTGGCGACTAGACTTCTTCCTCGTCTTCGCCGTCTTCGATCTCTTCTTCCTCTTCGCGCCCGACCAGTTCCGGCTCTTCCAGTTCGCCGAACAGTTCTTCTTCCAGTTCCTCTTCCTCTTCTTCGACCAGACGCTCCAGGTAGGAGGAACTGATCACGACGTCGTCGTCGTTGGCCATGAAGGTGACCCTGTCCGGCTTCGGCAAGTCGGACACCATCCGCATCTCGCCGATTTCCGTCATGTCGGAAATGTCGATTTGGATTTCCGGCGGCAGGTCGGTGGGCAAACATTCAACCTCGATGGTGGTCATCTCCTGGATGATCACCCCACCGATGCTTTCCATCGGCTCGTCGCTGCCGACCATGTTGATCGGCACGTCGGTGCGAATGGTGACATCCATCCGGACGCGGTAGAAGTCCACATGCAGCACATCGCCCTTCAGTGGCGCACGCTGGACGTCACGCACCAGCGCGTTGTACGTCTCGCCGTCGATGTGCAGTTCAATAATCTGCGACGCGCCGGCCTGACGTAACGTCGGGCGAAGCTTGGTCCATTCGATCTGCAAAGGAATTGCTTCGAAGGTAGGGCCGTACAGCACACCAGGAATGATGCCCGCATGGCGCAGTTTTCTGACCTGCTTGCCGGCCATTTCGCGTTTATTTGCTTCGAGTACGATCATCTCAGCCATTACAAAAGTCTCCTCGTTCTAGCCAGGACCGGCTGGCTGCCCGCAGCGCCCTGTCTTTCAAATTAAACCCGCTGGCTTCGCGGGGGTCTGTGCGTGGGGTGTGTAGCGCCGGGCGCGCGGCCCGGCAGCGAGTCCGCAGCGGAGCAATTGTAGCCAACCGTGTCGCCAGCGTCAATGGTGGATCGTGGGCGGGGGCGTGCGCGGCGGGTATAATGGGCGCTCAGTTTGTCCGTTGGGATGATCGCGCCACGAGGCAGGGCTGAGTATGTCGCATTCCCGCACCGCCTGGGACCGGCTGGCGCTGGTGGTGATCTTCACCGTCGGCGCGTGGCTGCGCTTCCAGCATATCGACGATATCGAGTACAACATCGACCAGGTCTACCCGGTCTGGCAGGCGCTCCAGACGCTCGACACGGGCGCGCTGCCGTTGGCGGGGCAGGGCACGTCGGTGCTGTTCGCCAATCCGCCGCTGACGGGCTACCTGTTCGTCCCGGCGCTGGCGCTGGTCCGGCAGCCGATCGCGGCTTACGCGCTGACGTTGCTGCTCAACACGTTCGCGATCTGGCTGGCCTATCGCGGGCTGCGCTGGCTGATCGGTACGCGCCCGGCGCTGCTCGGGGCGGCGCTGTTCGCCGTCAACCCCTGGATCATCGAGGACAGCCGCCGCACGTGGGTGCAGAGCCTGTCGCCGTTTTTCGTGTGTCTGGTGTTCTGGGCGTTGGCTCCCGTGCTGACGCGGCAGACGCGCCATCCCCGGCGGCGGGTGCTGATCGCGCTGGTCGGGCTGGCGCTGTTCGCGCACACCTACCTGCTGGCCTATGCGCTGATCGTGCCGGTCGGTGTGCTGCTGCTGGTGTACCGGCGGCACATTCCGAAGCGCGCGCTGGCTGCCGGGGGGATCGTCTTCGCGGCGCTGGCCCTGCTCTACACCGCCGGGCTGGTCGACCAGTGGGACCGGACCACCGCCCGCGTCGAGGAGTTCGCGTCCGGCGATTCGCGGCTGACGGACGAGGCTGCCTCGCACGCGGTGCGGCTGGTCACCGGGTGGGGCTACGCCGACCAGCGCGGTATGGGCGCGCCCCAGGACGACGCCGGTCTGCGCCGCGACCTGAGCGCGGTCGTGCATGGGGGCTGGCTGGTTGTGTTGGTGGTGGGCATCGGCAGCGCGGTCAACACGCTGCGCCAGCGCCAGGAGGCCACGCGCCGGGCGGTCGATGCCGTGCTGATCTTGCTGGTGTGGTTTGGGCTGCCGGTGCTGATGATGAGCTACGTGTCGCGGGTGGTGCACCCGTTCTATTTGCTGCTGACGGTGCCCGCGGGGCACGGCCTCGCGGCGCTGGGGCTGATTCCGCTGCTGCGCCGCCCCCGCCCGCTGATCGTGGCGGCCATCGTCGCGGCGGTGGCCTTCACCGGGGCGGTGAACGGCGTCAACACGCTGCGCTTCGCCCAGAACACCGCCGCCCATCCCGGCGAGGACCTGCCGGGCACGCTGCCGCTGGGTGAGGCGATGGCGCTTGGCGACCGGCTGCGCGGCGAGGCGGTGATTGTCTCGCCCATGGACGAGTGGACGCCCGCCACCCTGGCCGGCGCGGCGATCCGGGTGGAGCAGGTCCCCCAGGCCAGTTATGCGCGCGCGGTGCTGGTTTCGCCGCAGGGCGCGCTGTACCTCGTCATGCAGCGCGACCCGGCCAACCCGGTGCCGCCGCCGCTGGCTGGCGAGTCCGCCGGGCCGCCGCTGGTGCTGGACGATGGCACGCGGATCGAGTTCTGGCGCGCCCAGCCGGACGCCATCACCATCGCGCATCCGGCAGATGTGCCGTCCGATATCGGAGTGCGCTTCGTGGGCTGGACGCTGCACGAGGCGCTCACGCCCGGCGCGACGGTCACGCTCGACACGGCCTGGCGTATCGACGATCTGCGCCCGGAGCGCGGCGTGTGGGCGTTTGCCCCGTTCGCGCATGTGTGGGACGGTGACGGGGCGCGTGTCGTGATCGCCGATGGCGAGGTGCTCTCCGCGCTGACGTGGGCCGCCGGGGACCTGATGGTGCAGCGGATGACGTTCCAGGTGCCGGACGAGGCACAGGGGCCGTTCCGCGTGGCGGTGGGGCTGTTCGACAGCGTGCGCCGCAACGACACCGGCACGCCGGGGATCAACGCGATCTTCGCCCTGCCGGACGAACACCGCGCGACGATCCCGCTGGTGCCGTGATCCGGGGCGCTGCCCCGCACCCCGCCAGAGTGCTGAGCACCCTGGACCCGCCTGGCTGTGATCATAGAGATTCGCTAACCAGAGACGGACCATCAAAAGTGGGCGATTGCCGGTCTGATGGCGCGCGCCGCGCGCCATCAGGGGGCCACGGGGCCGCTGGCCCCGTGCAGGAGTGTGAGGGCAGCGCCCTCACAACACCCACTGAACCGTGATTTTTCTGCCAAGTTGACAATCCGTCGTGCTGCCGCGATAATCGCCAGCATGCACACGCGACGACTCTTACTGAACCTGAGCTTGATTCTGATCATCCTGGCGGTGGCCGGGTGTGACGTGTCGGGCGACACGATTGTGATCACGGCCACGCCGGTGCACGCGCCGGAAACGCCGGCCCAGCCCTACATCACGCCGACGACGGCGCTGGTCGCGGTGCCGACCCGGCTGCCGAATCCGACGCTGGGCGCGGCGCAGCAGGCGATCCAGTTCGGCAATCACGACCAGGCGCTGCAAATTTTCGACGATCTGGCGGCCCAGGCCGACGCGGAATTGATGGCGTCGGCGGCGTTTGGGCGCGCGGAGGCGTATGTCCGCGAGGGGATGCACACCGAGGCCACCGGCGCGCTGAGCGCCTTCATCCGGGAGTACCCCGACGATGTGCGCATCCCGCACGCGCACTTCATGCGCGCCGACGCCTATCTGGCGCTGGACCAATGGCAGCTTGCTATCAACGACTACAACACCTACCTGTCGCTGCGGCCCGGTGTGCTGGACAGCTACGCCTACGAGCGCATGGCCGAGGCGTACACCGCGCTGGGCCAGAGTCAACAGGCGCGCACATTCTACGCCCGCGCCGCCGACGCGCCGCGTACGGTCGCATCGCAGGTCGCGCTGCGCGAGGACCTGGCGGCGGAATACCTGGCTGCCGGGCAGGTCCAGGCCGCCATCGACCAGTACGACGCGATCTTGCAGCGTGCTGAAAATGACGATTACCGGGCGTATATCGAGTACCAGATCGCCCAGTTGCTGCTCAACAACGGCAGCACCACGCCCGGCTACACGCGGCTGCAAACCATCGTGGACCAGTACCCCGCCACGCATCACGCCTATCTCGCGCTGGGGCAGTTGCTCACCGCGCAGTATGATATCGATTTCTACACGCGCGGGCGCATCAATTACGAAAACGGTTATTACCAGACCGCCGTCGATGACCTGAACACCCACGTCGACCGCACTGGCGACGCCCCGCCCGACCTGCTGCTGATGCTGGGCCGGGCCTACCGGTCGCTGGGGCAGACCGAGTCCGCGCTGCGGGTGTTCCAGATGGTGCTCGACCGCTATCCGCCGGGCGATCCCGCCTTTGGCGAGGCGTGGCTGGCGCAGGGGCGGACCCTGTTCCAGAACAACGACATCGAAGGCGCGATCATCAAGTATCTGGCGCTGGCGGAGAATCACCCCGACGTGCCGCAGGGCGCGGAAGCCCTGGCCCGGGCTGGCTACCTGTACGCCATGCAGGACGACGTGGCGAATGCCGTCTCGACCTTCAACAAGCTGAACGTGCAGTATCCCGACAGCGAGTGGACGCACAGCTTCTACCAGGCCAGCGCCTACCTGTACCTGGGCGAGCGCTACCTGGAGGGCGGCCAGGACGACGCCGCGCGCCAGATGCTCGAGCAGGCCACCCAGGCCGACCCCGGCAGTTTCGAGAGTGTCCGCGCCGGCGATCTGCTGCATGGGCGCGCGCCGTTCGAGCCGCCCGACGCCGACACGCTGGTGTTTGAGTTCGACGAGGCGCGCGAGTTGACCCAGGCCGAGGCGTGGATGAAAACCACGTTTGGCATCACGGGGGCCGGCCCGCTGTACGCGCTGGGGCCGGAACTCGAAACCGACGGGCGCATGATTCGCGGGCGCGAACTGCTGCTGATCAACGACTACGACGCGGCGGAGCAGGAGTTCGACGCGCTGCGCACGGCGTACCGCGACGATCCGCTGGCGCTGTACCAGTTGGCGGTCTACCTGCGCGGCATCAAGCTCTATCGCCTGTCGATCACCGCCGCCGCCAACCTGATCACGCTGGCCGGGATCGACACGCTCAGCGCGCCGCCGTACATCGCCCGGCTGCGCTACCCGGTATATTACCAGGCGCTGGTGCTGCCCGAAAGCGCCGCCAACGACCTCGACCCGCTGCTGGTGTTCTCGCTGATCCGGCAGGAAAGCCTGTTCGAGGGCTACGCGACCTCGTTCGCGGCGGCCCAGGGCTTGATGCAGATCATCCCCGACACCGGCGCGTGGGTCGCCGAGCAGCTCGCGTGGGAAAACTACGTGAACAGCGACGTGTACCGTCCCTTCATCAACGTCAAGTTTGGGGCCTTTTACCTGAGCTGGGTGTTTGAGTTCGTCGGTGGGGAGGACGTGCCCTACGCGGCGCTGGCCGGGTACAACGGCGGGCCGGGTAACGCGGTGCGCTGGCTGGAGGCGTCCGGCGAGGACTTCGACCGCTTCGTCGAGACCATCGACTTCCCCGAAACGCGCGCCTACGTCACGCGCATCTACGAGCAGTACGCCATCTACCGCGCGCTGTACAGCGTGGCGGCTGCCGGGTAATTTCCCCCTGACGGCGTGTCAGTCTGCGGACTCTTCGGCGCTGTCGTCGCCGCTGCCGTCTTCCGCCCCATCTTCCTCATCCGCGTCCGCGCTGCGATCCTCGCGGATGGCGGCCCGCGCAAACACGAGATAGCCGGTGTGCCCGACCATCTGGTCGTCGGGGCGGATGCGGGCCGGGATCGTCTTGTAGGTGCGCAGCAGCAGTTCCTCGATCTCCAGGTAGTACCAGGGACCGTCGTACAGGTCGCCCGCCAGTTCCTGCACCTGGTTGATGGTGGGCACGATTGCGCCGAACATCCCGCCGCTGCGCAGGCTGGCGCGCGCCTGGTCCAGGTACTGCCAGGGTTCGCGCACATCCAGAAACAGCGCGTGGACGTCGGTCTCGTCGAAGCCGCGCGCGATGTCGCGCTGGTGGAACGTCACGCGGTCCAGCAGCCCCAGCCGCCGGATGTTGCGCAGGGCGCTTTCCTGCGTGCCTTTGCGCCGTTCGTAGCTGTAGACATGCCCCGCGTCGCCGACCAGCATCGCCAGCGTGAGCGCCAGCGCGCCGCTGCCGGTCCCCGCTTCCAGCACGCGCACACCGGGCCGGATGCCCAGCTTGAGCGCGATGTAGCCCAGGTCTTTGGGATAGATGATCTGCCCCCGGCGCTCCAGGTGGCGCACGATATCGTCCAGGTTCGGGGCCATGACGAACAACTGTCGCCCGACATTGGTCTTGACCTGGTCGCCGTAGGGCGTGTCGATGATATCGTCATAGTCGATGTACCCCAGGTGGCACTCGAAGCGTTCGCCCGGGCGGATGGTGCGGATGAACGAACGGCGGTCTTTGCCGACCAGCAGGACGATGTCGCCATACTGGACGGTCGTGGTTTGCGGTAATGGCACCGGCTTTCTCCTTTAACGTGTCACAAGCGAGGGGCTATTATAATCAAGCATGGCGGTGAAAAAAAGGTGACTGGCGGTTGTGAGCAATCCGGTGTATAAAATGGTTGGCTGCGTCACCTATCGGCTGTAAGCTGCGTTCACAGAATGCGCACGGTTGCATTGCGCGTTTTTGGTGTTAAACTAAAGCTATAGATAGCGGCGAGCGTGCTATCAGGGAGTCTTATGGAGAGACCCGGGTTATGAAGCGGATTCTTGTGGTTGACGACGAAATCGGTGCGCTGACATTAATCGGCATTATGCTGGAACGTGGGGGCTTTGAGGTTCTCAAAGCGAAGGATGCCGATCAGGCGTTGGGGCTGTTGGACCTCGACACGCCGGATTTGATCATCCTGGATGTGATGATGCCGGGCATGGATGGCATCGAGTTGTGCCGGGTACTGCGTGATCGGCCCGATACCGCTGATTTGCCGATCTTGATTCTGTCCGCGCGTGGGGATGCTAAGAGTGTGATGAGCGGCATGGACGCCGGCGCAAATGACTATCTGCCCAAGCCAATCCTGCACCACGATCTGGTGGCCAAAGTGCGCCGGATGCTAGACCTCGACCCGGTGTCGGAAGAATAGACTGGCCTGAACGCCGGCTCCCGTCTTCACAACCCCATATCAAGCCAATATGCTCACACGGCGTGCCCGCAATGCTGCGGGCATGTTGTTATTATACAAGCAGCGCTTCGAGCGGGGAGGATGTGGGTTGGTGCGCCTGATGATCCCATTATGCGGTGCGGCGATGCGCGCAGAAACGGCTGGATAATGTGGGCGATAGGGCGGCGTTTGGCGCGCTCGCCACTGGACGGCAGGCGGCTGGCACACTACAATAACAGGGGTGACCGGCAAGTATGTCACTGGATTATAGTTTTCTTGATTCTACAGGGAGGGAAATGACGTGAAATCGCCATTACTAGTGATCCTGGCGGGCGGGGCAAGCTCGCGCCTGTGGCCGCTGGAGGAGAAATCGCTGATCAAGTTCATGGGACGACCGCTGCTCAGCTTCCAACTGGAGCGTTACGCCCAGTTGGGGATGCGCGAAGTGGTGATCGTCGCCAACCCGGACAACGAAGCGGCGATTCGCAGCCTTGTGCCGGCAGTATCCGGCGTTCAGGCCGAGGTCGTCATCCAGCCGGAGCCGCAAGGCATGGGCGATGCGCTGCTCCAGGTGGGCGAATACCTGGCCCAGCACGGCAATCGCGCCATTTACATCACGCAGGTGCACGACCTGACCGATACCACGCTCCACCAGCAGATGCTCACCGCCTACCAGTCCGGCAATGCCAGCGCGTATCTGGCCGGGTACCGCGTACAGGACTATTTCCCTGGCGGCTACCTGGAGGTCGGCGAGGGGGGACGCATCACGAATATTGTCGAAAAGCCGGGCGCGGGCAACGAACCCAGCGACCTGGTGAACATCGTCGCTCACATCCACAGCGACGCTGAGGCGCTGTTGGCGCACATCCAGGCCGAGTACGACAGCCCGGCCCAGACCGACGATCATTACGAGCGCGCGATGGCGAAGATGATGGCCGACCGCCTGTTCCAGGTGGTGCCCTACGAGGGGCGCTGGCAGGCGATCAAGTTCCCCTGGCATGTGCTGGACGTGATGGACGTGCTGCTCAGCCAACTGTCGCAGCAGCGCATCTCCTCGGACGCGACCATCGAGAACGGCGTGCTGATCAAGGGTAACGTCGTGATCGAAGCGGGCGCGCGGCTGTTTCACGGGGCGACGGTGGCCGGCCCGGCCTACATCGGGCGCGGCGCGATCGTGGGCAACGGCGCGCTGGTGCGCGAGTCGATGATCGGTGAGGGCGCGGTGGTGGGCTTCGCCACCGAGGTCGCGCGCAGCTACCTGGGCGAGGGCGCGCATACCCATGCCGGGCAGGTGCTCGACTCGGTGCTGGGCGAGCATGTGAATTTCTCCGCGACGTGCACCACTGCCAATCTGCGCATCGACCAGGGGGCGGTGTGGAGTTGGGTCAAGGGCGAGCGCGTCAACACCGGGCGCGACAAGCTGGGCCTGATCGCGGGCAAGAATGCGTTTGTTGGCGTCAACGTGATGACCATGCCGGGCGTCAAGATCGGGCAGAACAGCGAGATCGGCCCGACGACCATCGTCGCGCAGGATGTGCCGGACAATACGCGCGTGTGGGTCAAGCAGGTGTTGGAAACCAAATCGGAAAAGAAAGAATAGGGGGGCATGGTGATCGACGCGGGCATTTTCAAGAAGTACGACATTCGCGGCAAGGTCGGCGACACTCTGACCGTCGACGGGGCGGCGCAGATCGGGCAGGCGTTCGGCACGCACCTGCGGCGGCAAGGGCTGCGCGAGGTTGTGATCGGCCATGACAACCGCGCCAGCTCGCGCGAACTGGCCGACGCCGCGATGCGCGGCCTGATCCGCGCCGGGTGCGCCGTGACCGATATCGGGCTGGCGGCCACGCCGGTGGTGTACTGGTGCGCGGTCGAGGCCGGGGATATCGGCGGGGTGATGGTCACCGGCAGCCACCTGGGTCCGGCGATGAACGGCTGTAAGCTGTCCATCGGCAAGCGCAACCTGTACGGCGAGGGGATTCAAGGGCTGCGGCGCATGATCGAGTCCGGCGATCTGGTGGTTGGCGAGGGGCATTCCATCGTCGACGACAACGCCAACGAGCGCTACCTCGCCATGCTGGAGCGCAAGCTGGACCACCCGCGCGCGCTGACGGTGGTCGTCGATGGCGGGAATGGCATGGGCGGGCTGTACGCGCCGCCGCTGCTGGAGGCGCTCGGCCACCGCGTGATCCGGCTGTACTGCGAGCCGGACGGCACATACCCCAACCACCAGCCGGACCCGCAGGACGCCGATAATTTGCGCGACCTGGCGCGCCAGGTGCGCGAGACGGGGGCCGACCTGGGGCTGGCGTTCGATGGGGACGCGGATCGCGTGGGCGTGGTCGATGACCAGGGCCAGCCGGTCAGCGCCGACCGGGTGCTGGTGCTGCTGGCGCGCGATGTGCTCCAACACCACCCCGGCGCGACGGTCATCGCCGACGTGCTGAGCACGCAGGTGTTGTTCGACGAGGTGCGTACGGCGGGCGGCGAGCCGGTGATCTGGATCAGCGGCCACTCGCTGATCAAGGCCAAGATGGCCGAGGAGGGCGCGCTGCTGGGTGGCGAGATGAGCGGGCACATCTTCATCGCTGACGATTACTACGGCTTCGATGACGGCGTTTATGTCGCCGGGCGCATCGTGCAGTTGCTCACGCAGCGCGACGAGCCGCTGTCGGCGCGCATGGCGACGGTGCCGATGCTGCACGCCACGCCGGAGTATCGCCCGCACTGCCCGGAGGACCAGAAAGCCCGCGTGATCGAGGCGGTCCACGCCGAACTGGCCGAACACTACCCGATCAACGACGTGGACGGCATCCGCATCACGTTTGAGAACGGCTGGGGGCTGCTGCGCGCGTCCAACACCGAGCCGGTGCTGTCGCTGCGCTTTGAGGGAAAAACTGAAGCCGACGCGCTCACCTACAAGCAGATCGTGCAGAGCGCGCTCCAGGCCGCCTATCCCGACGTGGAGGAGTTTTGAGAGTGATGGCAATGAATCTGTTTGATTTTACCCAGCCGGAGTCCGTCTCCGGCTGGCGTGCGATTGACGACGTGGTGATGGGCGGGCGCTCAGCCAGCGCCTTCATGCTCAACGATGAGGGTGCGGTGTTCGCCGGGGAAGTATCGCTGGAAAACAACGGCGGGTTTGCGTCGGTGCGCTCGCCGGATGTGGCATTCGATCTGCATGAGTATACCGGCGTGCGGTTGCGCGTGCGCGGCGATGGCAAGCGCTACGGGTTCATCCTGCGCAGCGCGCTGACGATGAGTGTGCGCTACCAGGCCGAGTTTGACGCGCCGGCGGACCAGTGGGCGACGGTGTCGCTGCCGTTTGCGGCGTTCCGCCCCAAGGTGTTCGGCATGACGCTGCCGCTGGCCCCGCCGCTGAACCGCCGCCGCATCACGTCCTGCGGGCTGATCATCAGCGACAAGCAGGCCGGGCCGTTCCGGCTGGTGGTGGCGCACATTGCGGCCTATCATGAGGCGTGAGCGCCGCGCCTAGAGCGTGTTATGAACTTACGCAGGCTGTTTGCAGTGGATTTTTCCCGTAAGTTTTACCCCTCCCTAAATCCCTCTCCGTTTACGGGGAGGGACTTGCACCTCCCCCCTTTCTCCGCGTGCGGGGAAAGGGGTTGGGGGATAGGGGTAAAACGTGCATAACAGCCTCTAGCTGCTGGCGTGTTCGTCCGCGTCCTGGTTGAGCGACTCCAGTGTGGGCGGCATCAGGTCGTCGAAGCGCAGCAGTACGCCTGCTGCGTCGTCGTGCTGCTTCATGCGCGGGTACTGCTCGAAGTCGGCATCATACGTTTCGGTTTCGCGCAGCAGCGCCAGGTAGCCCGCCAATCCGCGTTGGTTGATGGTCTGCGCCATGAAGTCGCGTCGCTCCTGGCACAGCGCCGCCGCTTCGTCCGCGTCCGCGCTGAAGACTTCCTGCGCGCTGGCGGGCCACTCCAACCCGTCGGACATGGCGCACACAAACGCCACGTCATCGACTGGCACGCTGCCCGTCGTGACGAAATAGCGCAGTTCCGGCAGCCCATCGAGCACGCCGACGCCCTGCGAGGGCTGCGGCAGCCCGTGCTCGTCGACGTAGTTATGGCGGAGGCCGGCTTGCAGATTGCGCTGCTGGATTTCCGGGCGCTGGACCAGTTCGCTCAGCGGCATGTGCGGGTGATAGTCGCGCAGGTCCGCCGCGATGCGCTTGAGTTCGCCGTCATAATCGACGCGGTCGGGGTTGGTGGGGGCGGCGGTGTGCCCGTCGCGGTAGGCCACCAGCAGCGAGGTATCGCCCGCGTGCGCCCAGTGGACCACGCGCTCCGCCGGGTCGTAGGCGGCCAGCGTCACCACGCAGGCGGGCAGCCCCAGCCGTATCTGGCGCGGGTCGGCGGCCAGCCGGTCGTGGACTTCGGCGGGGAACTGCATCCCCGCCAGCGACAGGTCGCCGAAGATTTCCGTCAGGCGGCGGCCCAG
Source organism: Anaerolineae bacterium (assembly GCA_034437275.1). GTDB lineage: Bacteria > Chloroflexota > Anaerolineae > Aggregatilineales > Aggregatilineaceae > TC-15. The sequence continues at coordinate 23,912 of DAOTUD010000152.1, read as the reverse complement.
CGCGGCGTTGGCTTCCAGCAGCAGCCCGCGCAGGTTATTGTACGTCCCGGCGGTGGCCTGGCGCGCCAGCGCATCGCGCACGATGCGCGCCGCGAAGGCGGCAGGCGTCAGGCGAATGGGCAGCGCATCCAGGTGATGTTGCAGCGGCGGCGGGGTGAGGCGGGTGGTTGCGCCGTCAATGGCGGCAAACACGATATACTCGCCCAGCGGCCCGGCGTGCAGCACCAGCCAGGCGTCCTCGTTGATCCGGTCCGGGGGTGTGTGGTAGACGATCTCGACAGCAGGCGGATAGGACACAGCCAGTCTCCTTTGGCGCAGGGCGCGCGCTCAGGCCGCCCGTGCGAACGCAAAAGAGGCATTCCACAGTCCCGGAATGCCTCGCCACAGAGCGGGTAAGGGGACTCGAACCCCTGACATTCAGCTTGGGAAGCTGACGTTCTACCACTGAACTATACCCGCAGAACTGCCGTTATTATACGGCTGGCAATGCGCACCTGTCAAGTTTGAGTTCAGGTGTATAATGGCGAGTGTATACAAGGTTTTTTTGGAAAAGGAGCTTATTATGAAACGCTGTGCTGTGCTGCTGGTGCTCCTGACGTTTGTGTTGAGCGGCCTGCTGCCGGTTGGCGCGCAAGGTGGCGACGACCTGGGACCGATTTCACCTGATAACGTCGGGCAGGTCGGGCAGTTGGCGCGGTTCGGCCAGGGGTGGAGCACCGGGCTGGATTGGTCCGCCGGCGGGCCGTTGGCCATCGTGGGGTCGGTGGGGGTGTGGCTGGTCGATGTCGACGCCCCAGACGCCGAGCCACAGTTACTTGAGACCGACACGGCGATCAGTGTCGCGGCCAGCCCGGATGGCGCGCTGGTGGCGACCGGCGGGGCCGACAACCTCGTGCATCTGTGGGATGCGGCCTCCGGCCTTGAACAGCAGACGTTGCAGGGGCATGTCGGGCGCATCTACGGGGTGGCGTTCCACCCGGAGGGCACGCACCTGGCGACCGCCAGCGCGGACCAGACCGCCCGGTTGTGGACGCTGGCCGGCGATGCATTGCCGGTGACGCTGCGCGGCCACGAGGGTGAAGTGTGGGCTGTCGCCTTTAGCCCGGACGGCACGCAGTTGGCGACTGCCGGCGAAGATGGCGTGCTGGTGTGGGATGTGGCGGCGCTGCTGGACGACCCGACGAGTGAGCCGGTCGCGGCCCTGGAGAGCGCAAGCTGGGTGCAACGCGTCGCCTTCAGCCCGGACGGTGCGACGTTGGCGCTGGCCGAGGGGGACGGTGTGCGCCTGTGGGCGGTGGATGCTGACGCGGACCCGACAGCGCTGGGCGCGGACGCGCGCTGGGTGCAGGACGTGGCCTTCAGCCCGGACGGCGCGACGCTGGCGACCGTCAGCGATAAGCAGGTCGCGCTGTGGGCTGTCGAATCCGGCGAGCAGCAAACGGCGTTCGATGCGCATACCGGGATGGTCTACGGCGTGGCCTTCAGCCCGGACGGCGCAGCCCTGGCGAGCATCGGCATCGACGCGGTGCGGTTGTGGGACGTCGAAGCCGGGGAGCAGCAGCGCGTGCTGCGTGGCTATGCGCGCGGCGTGTACGGCGTGGCTTACAGCCCGGACGGGTCCACACTGGCGACCGTTCACTCCGACGGCGCGATCCTGCTGCGTGATATGCCGTCCGGCGTGCGCACAGCAGCGTTAACCGGGCATGTCGGCGTGGTCTACGGCCTGGCCTACAGCCCGGACGGGGCGCGGCTGGCGTCCGGCGGGTGGGATGGCACGGTGCGCCTGTGGGATGCCGCGGCGGACGAGCAGCAGGCAGTGATTGCGGCGCACACCGGCGCGGTGTACAGCGTGGCCTTCAGCCCGGACGGCACGACGGTAGCCTCGGCGGGGAACGATAATACCGTGCGCCTGTGGGATGTTGCGACCGGCGAGCAGACGGATCAGTTTGTCGGCAGTGGGGCGGTGCACAGTGTCGCCTTCAGTCCGGACGGCGCCGCGCTGGTCTTCGGCATCGAAGGCGGCAACATCGAAATGTGGGACCTGGACACCGGCGAGCAGCAGGTGTTGGAAGCGCACAGCGCGACCGTGCTGGCGCTGACATTCAACGCGGACGGGGGCCTGATGGCGTCCGGTGGCGTAGATGCCACCGTGCGCACCTGGGACCTGACGCTGCCAGGGCGGCCCCGTTCGGTGGCGCTGGGGCGGCACACCGGGGCGGTGTGGTCGCTGGCCTTCAGCCCGGATGGCGCGGTGCTGGCTTCGGGCGGCGGCACGGGCGAGATCCGCCTGTGGGATACCGCCGAACAGGCCGAACTGGCGCTGCTGTCCGGCCACACTTACGCCGTCAATGGGCTGGTGTTCCACCCGGATGGCGAAGTGTTGGCATCGGGCAGCTATGATGGCACGCTGCGGCTGTGGAGTCCGGCGGCGGTGGTGCTGGTCATCCCGCGCTGTGTGCTGACCGCCGGCGCGAGCGCGGTACGCAGCGGGCCGGGCGAAGACAAGCCGGTGCTGTTCACGGTCGAGCAGGACGACGATCCGGTCGTGATCTCGCCGCGGGCGCGTAACGCGGACGGCAAGTGGCTGCAAATCTCGGTGGGCGTGGCCGAACCGCTGCCGGCCTGGGTGCCGCAGGCCGACTTCGAATGCACCAACTTCGACCCGGCGAATCTGCCGGTGCCGCCGCCGCCGGCGGCGGAGTAGGGCGTCCGGCTTTATCACGCGTTCGTTATGGCAGCCAGGAATTGCAGTTCCTGGCTGTTTTTTGCGCGCGGCGGGTGCTTGTATGAGCTGAATTAGCATACAAATGATGAGATTGTTGGGGCGGCATTAAAGTGGTTATGACGATAAGTTAAAGGGGCTGGTATTTAACGAAAATTAAACAAAAATCCATTAAAATAATAGTATCTGTAGGTGGGTTGTGAGGTAAGATTTGTGATGCATGAGGAGAATGATGTTATCGAGCAACTCGCGCAAACGTTGACCTTCCACAGCGTAACGCCGGAGCAGTGGGACTATCTCCGGGAACGGATGCGTGAGTCTCCGCAGTGGTATGTTGTTGGAAAAGCCGTGTGGAAGACCGATCGCTGGCGGGCGCTGGCCGGGCCGTTCGAGGACCCGCAGACCGCGCAGGTGGTCGCCGACGACCTGGCGAACGACGATCAACGAGATTTTGACGCGATGTACCGCGCCCAGGTCAAGTCGCTGACCGAGTTAATTAAAATGTACCGGAACAACATCCCGCAGTTGGTCGACGATCTGGAGCAGGCAGGGTCACAGAACCACCTGCCGGCGACGGGGGCTAAATTGCGTTAATCCGGTGTGCCTGACGCGCACATTCTCGCGCGCAGTGGGGAAAACCTGCTGCGCGCGTGTATTTTTTCTGTGGCCTTTGCTATAATGTTGCGCCGTGTCGATGGTGAACCAGACGGACGAGGTATGAAAAAACGGTGGTCGAGTATCATCATGGGCCTGGCGGTGAGTGGGATCGCGCTGGTCTATTTGCTGCGGCGTGACTTCAGCGGCGTCCGCGATCAACTGCTGCACGCCCGCTACTGGATCGTGCTGCCGGGGTTCGTGCTGTCCGGGATCGGGCTGTGGCTGCGCAGCCTGCGCTGGCGGGGGTTGTTGGATAACCGGTTGTCGCCCTATCACAGCTTCCACATCCTCAACGTCAGCTACTTCATCAACGCGGTGCTGCCGCTGCGCGTGGGGGAACTGGTGCGGGCGGCGCTGGCTGCGCGGGTCGACCCGCCGGTCCGCGTGCTCACGTCGCTGAGCACGATCCTGGTCGAGCGCTTGCTGGATGTGCTGGCGGTGTTCGTCCTGCTGGGGGTTTTGCTCCTCGCGCTGTCGACCGGGATCAAAATCGGCATGGCCGGCATCCTGCTGGGGGTCGGCGCAGTGATGGGGCTGATGCTGTTGAGCGTATTCGCAGCCCGGCCTGCGTGGGCGCACGGGTTGCTGCACGGGGTGGGGCGGGTGGTGCCGCTTTTCCGCCGCCCAGTCTTTGGCGAGTGGCTCGATCACCTGCTGGAAGGGATCGTGCCGCTGGCGTCGCCGCGTAAGACGCTGCTGGCGGTGTGGTGGACGGCGTTGGGCTGGGCGCTGTCGGTGATCGCGGGCTATGTCCTGCTGTTTGTGGTGTTCGACGACCCCACCTGGGCCGCGTCGATAGCGATGGTGGCGCTGGCGTCGTTCGTGGTGGCGGTACCTGCCGTGCCGGGCAACCTGGGGCCGTTTGAGGCGGCGGTCGCGTTTGGGCTGGCCGCGACCGATTTGGTGAGCGCGGCAACGGTTGCGCCCGCCGTCGCATTTGCGTTAATCCTGCATGTGGTTAACCTCCTGGTGTATGTTGTGCTGGGGTTGGTCGGGCTGTGGGCGGAGGATGTGCGCCTGGGCGAAGTCACCCGGGCCGCGCAGACGTTGCGCCGCCGCCAGTCTGATCCGGCGTGAGAAGTGACGACCGAGAGCAGTATATGACCGAACGACAAGAAAAACCGCTCAAGATTCTGGCTGCATTGCAGTACTATCTGCCGCACCGCACCGGGGTGCCGATCCACTTGCAGCGCGTGGCCGAGGCATTGGTCCGGCGCGGGCATGAGGTCACGATTTTAACGGCGCGGCACAGCATCGACCTGCCGCGCGACGAGACGATCAACGGGGTGCGGCTGGTGCGGCTGTGGGCACCGATCAAGGTCAGCCGGGGCATGGTGATGCCGGCCTATCCCTGGGCGGCGTGGGGCCTTCTCCAGCAGCATGACGTGGTGTGGCTGCACACGCCGATGCTGGAAACGTCGCTGATGGCGTTCCTGGTGCGGCTGTCCGGCAAGCAGTTGATCGCCACCCATCACGGCGACCTGGTGCTGCCGCATGGTCCCTGGAACCGCTTTGTAAGCTGGTTCACCTTCCAGCAGTATCGCTACATGGCGCGCCGCGCCCACCGCCTGATCGCCTACAGCCACGATTATGCCGACCACAGCTACTATTTGCAGCCCTTCCGCGAGAAAGTGTCGGTCATTTACCCGCCGATCCAGGTGCCGGAGCCGAATGCGGCGCGTGTGGCCGAACTGCGCGCGCGCTGGCAGCGCGACGGCGGCCCGCTGATCGGATACGCCGGGCGCTTCGTGGAAGAAAAGCGCCCCGACCTGCTGATCCGCGCGCTGGAAGTGATCAACCGCACGCATCCCAATGCGCGGGCGGTCTTCGCCGGGGAGTATGACATCAAATACGAGGATACCTGGGAGAACAACCAGGCGCTCATCCAGCGCTACAGCGACCAGTTGATCTTCCTGGGGACGCTGACGAGCATGCAGGCTATGGCCAACTTTTTTGCGACGTGTGATGTGCTGGTGCTGCCCAGCGATACCGAGTGTTTCGCGCTGGTGCAGGTCGAGGCGATGCTGTGCGGCACGCCGGTGGTGATGACCGACACCCCCGGCGGGCGCGTCCCGGTGACGGAAACCGGCATGGGCCAGCTTGTGCCGCGCGGGGACTGGGAAGCGATCGGGCGGGCGGTCGTCGATATTTTGTCCGATCCGGAGGCGTTCATCAAGCCGCACGCACACATCGCGCGCACGTTTAGCTTCGAGGAGACGGTCGACCGCTACGCGCGCCATCTGCGGGCTGCCGCTGAGCGTGCGGGGCGGGATTAGCCATGGACGACGCCCCACGACGCGACCGCCTGCAGCAGCTCGAACGCGACCTGCAGCGTACCCGGCGCGGGCGCGGGCGAAAGCTGCTGCTGGTGGCGTGGCTGGCCCTGCAACTGATCCCGCTGGCGATGGACAATCCGCCGGTGACGAGCGAGCCGGACTGGTCCGCCGCGCCGCCCGGTACGCGCGCGCTGGTGCAGGCGGCGTGCTACGATTGCCACAGCCACGCGACAGACTGGCCCTGGTATGCTAAGATTGCGCCTATGCGAGTGTACATCTGGAACGAGGTCCGCGAGGGCCGCGCGGCGCTGAATTTCTCCGCATGGGACGCGCAACCGGTCGAGATGGATGCCATCATCGCGCAGGTGGAAAACGACCTGATGCCGCCCTGGCTGTACACCGTGCGGCACCGCGATGCGCGGCTCTCCCCGGCGGAGAAGGACGCGCTGATCGCCGGGCTGCGCGCCGTGAGCAGGCTTTTTGGAAAGAGGCTTATGTTAGTTTTCACTGGCTGTTTTACCCCTCCCTCTGCTCCCCTGCCCGCCGCACGCGGAGAGGGGGAGAACGGACGTGATCAAGTCCCTTCCCTGTTTTCGGGGCGGGGATTTAGGGATTGTCCGATATTGTTGGGCTTGGGTGCACATGGTCAGTACCGAAAAACACCCTCACCCCTGCGCCCGGCGGGCGGTATTCCTTCTCCCATCGAATGGGCGAGGGGAAAAAACACGCGCTATGACTCCCCCTCGCCCACTGTGTGGGAGAGGGGGCCGGGGGGTGAGGGGCAGTTACCGGCTGACCATCCGGGGCACGAGCCAGCGTTCATCCCTGGATCGGCCTGTCTACTAGCAGACAAGCCTGTTTAGGGGAGGGGTAAACTCGTGACGATTGATCAAGCGACGATTGAGCGCATGACCCGCAACGAAGCGGATATGTCCTTCAAGAAGCGTGTGCGCGCCGTGTTTGACTGGCTGCCGCCGCGCGACGATCTGCGCATTTTGGACTGTGCGTGCGGGCGCGGCTTTTACCTGAACATGTACCGGCATGTGAGCAACTGCGAGCTGGTCGGGCTGGAGTTGGACGCCGCGATCATCCGCAAGGCGCAGCGCAACGTCGGCTACCTGCCGGGGATCACGCTGGTGCAGGGCGACATCTACCGCCTGCCATTCCCCGACGATTATTTCGACGGCGTGATCCTCTCCGAGATTCTGGAGCACGTCGCGGACGACGTAGCCGGGCTGCGCGAGGTGTGGCGCGTGCTGAAGCCGGGCGGCGTGGTGGCGATCACCGTGCCCAACGCCAATTACCCCTTCTGGTGGGACCCGATCAACAAGACGCTCGAAAAGCTGTTCAATACGCACATTTCGTGCGGGCCGCTGGCTGGCATCTGGGCCAACCATCTCCGGCTGTACGCGCGCGACGACCTGCGCGCGGCGGTCGAGGCGGGCGGGTTCATCGTCGAGGCCGAGCGCAACTTCACGCACCACTGCATGCCGTTTATCCACAACCTGGTGTACGGGCTGGGCAAGCCGCTGTTGGAGTCCGGCCTGATGCCGAAGGGGATGGCCGACGCCGCCGACCGCACCACCTTCGACCAGGAGCCGCCCCGCCGTTGGAATCCGATCGCGCTGGCGATTGCGATGCTCAACTGGTTCGACCGCAAGAACGCCATCGACGAGCCGCCGGAGCGCAGCACGGTGAATCTGGCGGTCAAGGCGCGCAAGCCGGAGCAGCCTGGGGCATCATCGCCGCCGGAACGGCCAGCCGAACACGACGCGGCGCGTGACCCTGATTCCGGTGCGGCGATCGGGGGCGGTGCGGAGCCGGTCATCTTCGAGGACCTGACGCTGGCGCAGGCGGTGGGCTACCTGTTTTGGCGACCGGGGGAAACGCTGCGCCTGTTCTGGCGCGTGCTGCGCCGCGATCCGGAAGCCGAGGCCCGCGCAGAAGCCGCTGCGCGGGCGGAGTCTGTCGTCGCGCGCCCGGCGGAGCGCGTGCGTCTGGTGCCTCCGCCGCCTGAAGCGGTTCCTGCCGCTGCGCCAACCCCGGCCCCGGAACCGGCCATCACGCGCCCGCGTGGGTGGGCCGTGGGGCAGGTGTGGGCCTGGATCGCGACGCTGGCAGTGACGCTGCTGCTGGCGGTGCGCGGCGGGCATGTGCTGTACGACGCCGCGACCGATCCCGACCTGCACAGCGCCGGGGATACGAACGGCGCGCTGGTGTGGTTCATGCTGGCCGGCGTGCTCGCGGTCGGGTGGTATCTGTGGGCGGGCCGGCGGTGGTGGGCGCGGCAGTTCCCGGCGCGCACGCTGCCGCTGCGCAGGCTGTTCTATGCCAACGACATGCCCTACGCCTGGGCGACCGGCCTCGGCACGCTGCTGGCGGCGCTGCTGCTGCTCGGCGGGCTGCGGTTGGGAGGCGCGTGGTGGGCGGGCGTGTGGTTTTTCCTGGCTGGCGCGCTGTGGCTGGTGATCGCGGTCGGCACGGTCTCGCCGGAGGACGATCTGGCCCCGCCGGGGCCGCGTCGGGCGCAGGTGTGGAATGTGCTGGTGGCGCTGCTGAGCGTGGTGGCGGCGGGTGCGGCGGCCCTGCTGCACGGCGTGGACGCGGTCACCGGGGCCGGTGTGGTGACGGCGGTGCTGCTGGCTGGCGCGCTGACGGTTCTGGCGGCCTGGGATGCGCGCCGCCTGCCGCTGGCCGCGCGGGATGCTGCCCCGCAGCCTGCCGGGTCGCTGGACGACCGGTTCTGGCTGTGGTTCCAGGCGCATGTGGCGCGGCTGGCACTGCTGCCGGTGGCGCTGCTGATGTCGTCGCTGGCCTACACCCAGAACGTGACCAAAAACGCGCGCGGTGAAGTGGTCGATATTGAGTTCACGGCGGGTGGCTTTTGGGCCTGGGTGGTGAGCATCGGCCTGTGGGTGGTGATCCTGGGCGTGGATTTGCGGCGCGCGCCGGTCTGGCTGCGGCAGGCGGAGGACGCGGGCCTGCGCCCGGTCCGGGACTGGCTGCGGCGGCTGCGGCCCGGCTGGACGTTCGCGGCGCTGGCGGCGATCACGGCGCTGGGGGCGTACTTCCGGCTGCACGATCTGGCCTCGACCCCGCCGGAGATGACCAGCGACCATATCGAAAAGCTGCTGGACGCGATGCGCGTCGAGGACGGCTATCGCGGCGTGTTCTTCCCTAACAACGGCGGGCGCGAGGGCTTCCAGATGTATCTGGTGGCGCTGGTGGCGAACGTGTTTGGCGTCGGGCTGAGCTTCGACGCGCTGAAGATCGCGACCGTGATCGAAGGCGTGATCACGATCCCGGTGCTGTGGTGGATGGCGCGGCAGGTGGTCGGCACGGACACGGCGCGCCGCCGCGAACTCGGCAACTGGGCCGGGCTGGCGCTGGCCGGGCTGGTGGCGATCAGTGCGTGGCACGTGATGCTGTCGCGGCTGGGGCTGCGCATTGTGCTTACGCCGCTGACGACGGCGCTGGTGCTCGGCTTCCTGGCGCGTGTGATGCGCCACAACCGGATGCGCGACACCCTGGCGCTCGGCCTGACGCTGGGCGCGGGAACGTATTTTTACCAGGCGAACCGAATGCTGCCGGGTGTGGTGGTGATCGGCGTGGTGCTGGCGCTGCTGGCCGAGATCCGCCGGGCGCGCGATATTCCGCGCCTGCTGGGCGACGGGATCGGGTTCGCGGCGCTGGCGCTGGCCCCGGTGCTGGTGTACTGGTACGGCGGCGAAGTGCTGGCGCGGTCCACGCGGGTCAACGTCCGCGATCTGGGCGAACGGCTGACGGCGTTTGTCCCGTTGTTCGCGATGGTGTGGTTCAGTCTGGTCGCGCTGGCGGCCCGGCAGCGGTCCCGCGACCGGGTGCTGCGCTATGGCGGCGGGCTGCTGGCGGCGGCGGTGGTGGCGCTGGCGGTGTACATCCCGATGTACCACTACAGCGAACTGCGCCCAGACGATTTCTGGAACCGGACGCGCGGGCGCTTGTTCGGCGAAAACGCGTTTGTGCGCAGCGACTCGGCGGGTAACCTGGTGTCCTACGACCCCAGCCTGAGCGAACAGGCCGAGCGTTTCTGGGATCAGCGCGGGGTATTCGCGGACAATTACGAGGACGCGCTGTTGATGTACCACTGGGAAGGGGACGGCGCGTGGATCAGCAATGCCTTTGGCCACCCGGCGCTCGGCGGATTGACCGGCGGCCTGCTGGTGCTGGGGCTGGTGCTGTGGGGCGTGCGCCTGTTCCGCGAGCCGGACCCGGTGCACTGGCTGATTCCGGCGAGTGTGCTGGTGATGCTGCTGCCGTCGGCGCTGACGCTGGCGTATACGGTCGAGAACCCGAGCTTCACACGGGCCAGCGGCACGATACCGGGCGTCTTCCTGCTGGCGGCGCTGCCGGTGGGGGCGCTGTGCTGGCGCTTGACACAGCTTCCCTGGCGCACCCCGGCGCTGCCGGGCATCACGCCGCGCGGCGTGGTGTTGGGCGGGGTGGCGGCGGTGATCGTGCTGGCGGCGATCCTGGGCGGCGGCCTCGGCTCGAACTGGGACAATTACTTCGAGGACTATCGCCTGAACTACAGCTACAGCTGGAAGCCGTACCGCGAGATATCGAAGCCGCTGCGCGCGTTCGCCGGGAGCGAGGGCGGCAGCTACGGCAATGCGTTCTACGTGCACCATACGCACTGGCTGGATCACCGGATTCTGGGCGCGATGGCGGGCGACATTCGCTGGCCGAACGGGCTGGTGAATCGCGAGGACGTGTTCGCGGCGATGGCGCGCAACGAGGGCACGCGGTACGAATACGATCCGACCCAACCGCTGTTTTTCATGTATCACCCCGACGATCTCGGCACGCTGGCCTTCTTGCAGGAGAACTTCCCCGGCGGCACCACGGAACTGTACGAATACAGCTACGAGACGCACCTGGGCGAGCTGCACGGGGAGTTTTACATTTACATGGTGGCATGGTCGGGGTGAGGAGATTATGGACCGGACGTGTATTAAATATGTTGTCTGACCGGCGCTTTTTGAGTTTGGTGTGTTGATGAGAGCTTTGTTCACCGACAATCGACGCTTTTGGGATAGTGTGTGCTACGCGCTGCTGGTGGTGGTGATGCTGGCGGGGGCCTGGCTGCGCTTTGACGCGCAGAACTGGGACGATTACACCCATCTGCACCCCGACGAGCGCTTTTTGACGCAGGTCGTCGAGGCCATCAACGGCCCGCTGCGGTTTACGGACAGCGATCCGGCGGTCGCGGACCAACTTGGCCCGTATGGGAATTATGTCGGGCCGGGCCTGCGCCGCACGCTGTGCGAACAGCGCTATCCGGGCAGCGCGGGCGATGGCGATACCGCGCCGCAGCCCGCCGGGTATGGCGGGTATTTCGATGCGGAATGCTCGGCACTGAATCCGAACAACGTCGGGTATGGGCTGTATGTCTACGGTGAGTTCCCGTTGTTTACGGTGCATTTTGCGGGCACACTGCGCACCGATCTGTCGCGTGATTATCATGCCTTCCTGGAGACCTTCGACCCGGACGCCGCCGAGGAGCACACCGTCACGACGCACTGGGAGTATTACGCCGGGGCGCAGTTGGTCGGGCGCTCGGTGGCGGCGCTGGCGGATGTGCTGACGATCCTGGTGCTGTTTTTGCTGGGGCGGCGGTTGTACGGCCAGTGGACCGGGCTGCTGGCGGCAGCCTTTTACGCGGTGGCGGCCTTCCCGCTCCAACAGTCGCATTTCTGGACGGTGGACACCTTCACCACGCTGTGGGTGACGCTGGCGCTGTATTTCGCGGTGCGCGCGATGGACGGCGCGAGCGCGATCCAGGGGGCGTCCCCGCTGCCGTACCTGGCGACGTGGGCCGGGGCGGTGGTGTGGAATACGGCGGTGCAGGGGCACGCGGTGCTGGGCGAGACGACGCTGGGCGGCCTGTTCGTGCTGACACTGCTGGCGACGGCGGCGGTACGCGCCTGGCTGTGGGCGCATGGATGGCGGTGGGGTGACCTGCTGGTCGCGGCGTCGGGCGTGATCGCGTCGGCCAATTACCTGATCGGCTGGGGCGTCCTGACGCTGGTGGCTCCGCGTGATTTTGCGCTGGTCGGGGATGGGCTGGCGGTCGGTCTGTCCAGTTTGATCATTGCCGCTGTCGTGCTGATGATGTATCTTGCAGTGCGTTTGCTGCGCGGTGATATCGGCGGCGGCCCAGGCACGACGAGACATACCCTGACGCTGGCCGGGATCGGCGCGGCGTGGATGCTGCTGGTGGTCGGGCTGCTGCTTGGCTTATTGGCGACGTGGCCGGTGCTGTTGATCGCGCTGGTGCCGGTGCTGCTAGGGATCTTTGACCTGACCGCGCTCACCGATTACGCGCTGTTTGGTGCGGCGCTGGGCGCGGCGGTGGCCAGCCGGGTGAACGTCGCACCGCTGGCCGGGGTGATCGGGCTGGCAGCGCTGGTGCGGTTGCTGCCGGTGCTGGATCGCCGCCTGGACCACAGCCAGCGTGGGCGCATCATCGCCTATGCGGTGACGGGCGTGATGCTGGCGGCGGTGGTGTCGCTGATCGTGTTCCGCGTGCTGCAACCGCACGCATTCCTGGGGCCGGATATCTGGGGGCTGCGTATTAACCCCGGCTGGCGGGAGGATGTCGAGGAGGCACGGCACCTGACCTCCGGCGAATGGGACGGGCCGCCCAATCACCAGTGGGCCGACCGCACGCCGTACCTCTTCCCCTGGCGGAATATTGTATTGTGGGGGCTGGGCATCCCGCTGGGCATGGTGGCGTGGCTGGCGTGGGCCTGGGCGGGCCTGTCGATGCTGCGCACGCGGCCCAACTGGACGCGGCACCTGCTGCCGTTTGCGTGGATTCTGGTGTGTTTCGGCTGGCTGGGCGGGCGCTGGGTCATGACGATGCGCTACTTCCTGCCGATCTACCCGGCGCTGGCGTTGTTTGCGGCGTGGGGGCTGGTTGCGCTTGTGGCGCGTGCGTGGCGCGAACGCCGCGCGTATACGCGCCGCCCGGCTCCCGCCGGGCGAGCCGCGACAAAGTCGCGGCTGGCGTTCGCGGGGGCGGCGCTGCTGCTGATCGGCGTGCTGATCTACACGGCGCTGTTTGGTGTGGCGTTCCACTCGATCCACCGCCGCCAACTGACCCGCGTGGCGGCCTCGCGCTGGTTCCAGGAGCACGTCCCCGGTGACTTCGGCGTGTGGGTCGAGGGGGATGATGGCACGCGCCAGATGGTGAACCTGGGGCAGGGCGGCGTGGCGACCGCACCGCAGACGGTGCACCTGGCGCAGGGTGACACGCGCGAATTTCCGTTTACGCTCAGCGGGGAGGCCATGCTGTCGCAGATCGTCTTCCCCCGGCTGAGCGATCCGGCCCGGGACGACGGCAGCGAAGCGGTGCAGGTCCAGCTTTTCCACGACGATCCGGGCCAGGGCCGCCAACTGGTCTACAGCGGCACGCTCCAGGGCGATTTTTCCGAGGATGCGGCCACGTATGGCTCCGAGGTTGCGTTGACGCCCAACGAGCCGCCGGTGCTGCCGTATAATCCCGACCCGAACCTGCTCGCGGCCAACTACACTGTGCAGATCACGGTGCAGCGCGGCCCGGTGATGCTCACCAGCAACGCGACGGATGAGCTGGGCACGGTCTACAGCCATGTGACGCTGACCTTCCAGAACCTCGCCGACCAGACGATCACGCTCAAGGACTTCAACTTCGACGCCCAACCGCTGCTGACCGGGCACGGCAACGATATCCCGATCACGCCGACGCATTGGACGGTCGGCGGGGCGGACGAGATCGCGTTCGCGGTGCCGATCCAGGGCGTCGTCCGTGAGGTCGAGATTCCGCACCTGGGCGATGCGCTGCGCGATGCCGATGCCGAGACGGTGCGCATTTCGCTGATCGCGCCGGACGGTGCGCGCGCCTCGGTGACGGTGACCGACGATTTCCAGCGCGGGGCCGATCCGCTGGGGCCACCGCGCACGCTGGTGTTCGACCCCCCGCTGCGCGTCGATCCGGACGCGGGCAGCTACACGCTGCTGGTCGAGGCCGAGGACCCGATCTACACCGCCGGCCCGGTGATCGCGTGGGAGGGCGACTGGGACGATCCGATCCCGACCGCCGTGTGCCCGCTGCCAGAGGGCATGATCTACCGCGACGATCTCCCGTCCGGCCTGTCGTCGCAAACGTGCGGTGGCCTCGGGCTGTATGGCAGTCATTACCAGGGCATCAAGCTGTGGATGGTCGCCGAGGACAACGACCAGAAATTCCAGGCGATGACCAACGCGCTCGACCAGGCCGACTACGTGATCCTGACCAGCAACCGCTTCTACGACTCCCTGACGCGGATGCCGATGCGCTGGCCGATGTCTGAGGTGTACTACGCGGCGCTGTTCGACGGGCGGCTGGGCTTCGAGCTGGTCAAGACGTTCGAGTCCTACCCTGAACTCGGCCCGTTCGAGGTGCCCGACCAGATATTGCCCACTAACCGCGCGCTCAGCGAGAAGTGGCGCGATCTGCTCAACGATCACTGGGAGGCCGAGGAAGCCTACCACGTCTACGATCACCCGGCGGTGCTGCTGTTCAAGAAGACGGACGCCTATACCGCCGCCAACACGCGCGCGATCCTCAACAGCGTATCGCGGCGACCGGCGTCGCAGGCCAACCTGGGCTACGTCGTCGATCCGCAGCCCATCGGCCAGTTCTCCTGGGGCGCGAAGCAGGTATCCGCAGCCCCGACCATGCTGATGTTCCCGGACTACAAATGGGACATCCAGCGCGAGGGCGGCACCTGGGCCGACATGTTCGACACCGGCGCGCTGATCAACCAGAACCAGGTCGTCGCGGTGATCGTCTGGTGGGCGCTGATGGTGCTGGTTGGCTGGCTGACGTGGCCGCTGCTGTTTGCGATCTTCCCCGCGCTGCCGGATCGCGGTTATCCGGTCGCCAAGCTGGCCGGGTGGCTGCTGGTGGCGTGGGTGGCGTGGTTTGCCGGGACGTTCGACGTCCGCACCTGGTCACGCGGCGGGCTGCTGGTCCTGCTGATCGGCCTGGGGCTGCTGAGCGCGGCGCTCGGCTGGCGGCGGCGGGCCGAACTGCGCGCCTACATCCGTGCCAACCGGCGGCACCTGCTGCTGGTCGAGGGGCTGACGCTGGCGCTGTTCCTGTTCTTCATTGGCATCCGTTTGGGCAACCCGGACCTGTGGCATAACGCCTTTGGCGGCGAAAAGCCGATGGATTTCGCCTACTTCAACGGCGTGCTGCGCAGCACGGTATTTCCCCCGGTCGATCCCTGGTTCGCCCAGGGCTACCTGAACTACTATTATTTCGGCTACGTGATCGTCGGCGCGCCGGTCAAACTGCTGGGCGTCGACCCGGCGCTGGCCTACAACCTGATCCTGCCCATGCTGTACGCTATGACCGGCATCGGCGTGTTCAGCATCGCCTACAACTGGGTCCGCGCGCGCAAAACCGAGCCGGGCGCAGTCGACGACGCCACGCAGGACCGCCCGGCGGCGGTTGAGGCGCTCGACGATCCGCCCCGCCGCCGCGAGCGTCGCCTGCCCGCCGGGAACGCCTGGCTGGCCGGGCTGCTGGCGGTGCTGCTGGCGGTGGTGCTCGGCAACCTGGGCACGCTGCACGTGATCGTGACCGAGGTCGCCAAGCTGG
This sequence comes from Anaerolineae bacterium, assembly GCA_034437275.1. Taxonomy (GTDB): domain Bacteria; phylum Chloroflexota; class Anaerolineae; order Aggregatilineales; family Aggregatilineaceae; genus TC-15. The sequence continues at coordinate 8,587 of DAOTUD010000152.1, read as the reverse complement.
ACGGCTGGCAGCCCCAGCTCTCACTGAGCCAGCAGCGCCGCGAGGAACTCAACGCGCAGTGGCCCACCATCCGCGCGGAAAAATACGAGGAAGTGCTGGAGGATTTCCGCGACGCCCACGGCGGGCGGGGGCCTGCATCGCCGGAGGAGATCAACTACGTCAACCGGCGCGCAGATGTCGAGGCCCGCGAATACATCGAAGACGAGGCGCGGCACCCGTCCATCTTCCGCATCTGGGAATACGGCTTTAACAATTTCCGCGACCTGACCGGCTCGTTCTTCGGCGGCATGGATGACATGCTGGAAGGTGAGCCATTCCCCGAGGGCGGATCGCACCGCTGGCATTGGGCCCCCACGCGCATCATCAGCGAACTGCCCGGTGATGCAGGGCACAATGCCATCGCCGAGATGCCCTATTTCACGTTCCTGTATGGGGACCTGCACGCGCACATGATTGCGATGCCGGTCACGCTGTTTGTGCTGCTGTGGCTGCTGGCCGAGATCATGGGGGCGGGGCACGGACTGCGCACCGGGTGGGAGTCCGGGCTGGCGCTGGAGATCGGCGCGGTGGCGGTCGGCGTGCTGCGCCCGACGAATTCCTGGGACTGGATCACGTACCTCATCCTGGGCGCGGCGGGCCTGACGTATGCCGCGTGGCTGGGCGCGGTGCGTGGCAGCCAGGACCGCGCCCCCTCGCCGCTGGTTGACCGGCTGTGGAACTGGCTCCGTCCGCGCAACGCGCGCGCGCTGGCGCTGCTGGCGGGCGGCATGGCGATCCTGGCGATTCTGGCGCGGTTGACCTATTACGCCTACCAACGTTACCAGGCGCACCAGCAGCTTGAGAACGGCCTGCCCTGGAACGAGGAGCTGGTCACCCCCTCGCTGACGATCACCAGCCTGCTGCTGTGGGTCGGCGTGGGGCTGCTGCTGCCGGTCGTGATCACCGTCGCCGGGCAGGTCGCGCTGCGTGCCCACCTCGACCGCCGGATTTTGCTCGGCTGGCTGGGGCGTGTAGCGGCCTTCCTGCTGCTGACATTCATCGCCGCGCTGCCGTTTACCATGTATTTCGCCACGCGCTATACTTCGGTGTCCCCCTGGGAGCAGCACCGCACGCCGATCTGGGCCTACCTGTACGTGCACGGCACGTTTATCTTCATCGTGACGTCGCTGCTGGTGTGGTTGACGGCGCGCTGGCTGCGGCGTGTCCAGGTGCGCGAACTGGAAGGCCGGCTGGTGCCGGTCGGCGGGATCGTGATCGGCGGCCTGCTGGTGTTCCTCGCCTCGCTGGTGATCGGCGTGCGCGAGGTGCCCATCGCGCAGTTTGTCGTCCCGCTGATCGTGTGGGCGGCGGTGCTGTTCTTCCTGCCGCGCCAGAGTCCGCTGCTGCGCCCGGTCTACGCGCTGATCGTGCTGGCGCTGGCGATCACGCTGGGCGTCGATCTGGTGGTGCTGGAGGGTGATATTGGCCGCCAGAACACTGTCTTCAAGTTCTATTTGCAGGTGTGGTTGATGCTCAGCGTGGTGGGCGGCGTTGGGCTGGCGTGGATGCTGCGCCGCGCGGGTCGCTGGCCGGTCGGGCTGCGGACAGTGTGGCAGGGTGGGCTGGCGATCTTGCTGGCGATTGCCGCGCTGTACCCGCTGCTGGCCACGCAGGCGCGCTTCCTGGACCGTTTCAACCGCGAGGATACCCCGCTGACGCTTGACGGCATGGATTACATGCAGTACGCGGTGCATGGCGAAAACGGCGTGTGGTTCTCGCTGGAAAGCGAGTACGACCTCATCCGCTGGATGCAGGAGAACATCGCGGGCACGCCGGTCGTGATGGAGGCGCACCTCTTCCCGCCGCTGTATCACTGGAGCGCGCGCATCAGCATCTACACCGGGCTGCCGACCGTGCTCGGCTGGGACTGGCACCAGCAGCAGCAGCGCACGCTGCCCGGCATGAACGCCATGATCCGCACGCGCCAGAACAACATCGCGGCCTTCTACGAACTGCCCGGCGAGCAGGGCATCGAAGCGGCGCGCAATTTGATCGACACCTACGATATCGAATATATTGTGCTGGGCGTGCTGGAGCGCGTGGCCTACGACGACATCCGGCCCGACCCGGCCACCGGCAACCTGACGCCCGGCCACGCCGAGGGGCTGGCCAAGTTCGCGCAGATGGAAGCCGGCGGGCTGCTGGAAGTGGTCTACGAGCGCCCGGTGTGCCTGATGACGACGGTCGAGCGGGTTGAGGATTGCCCGCCGGAGAGCGTGTATATGGATCGAGTCTACCGCGTGGTGCCGTATGGCGAGCGCCCGGAGCGCGCAACAGCGCAGGACATAGAGTGACGAGACACACATGGATGTTGGCCTGATTTTCGATTGGTTGTGGAGTTCCGAAGGCGGCGATCTGCTGGCGTGGTGGCTGCTGGTCACCCTGGCCGGGGTGACGGTCTGGCCGCTATTGTTCCGCGTGATGGGCGGGCTGCCGGACCGGGGCTATACCCTGGCGCGGGCCGCCGGGTTGATGCTGGTCGGGTTCGTGTTCTGGTTCCTGGCCAGCCTGGGGTTGCTGCGCAACACGCCGGGCGGGATGCTCGTGGCGTGGGGCGTGGTGCTGGCGCTCAGCCTGACGGCGTTCTTGCGCTGGGAGGAACGCCCGTCGCTGCGGGCGTGGTTCCGCGATCACCGGGCGCTGGTGATCGTGACCGAAGCCCTGTTCGCGCTGCTGTTTGTGGCGTGGGCCGCCTACCGCGCGCACAACCCGGAGCTGCTCACCGCCGAAAAGCCGATGGAGATCATGTTCCTGAACAGCATCCGCGCCAGCGAGACCTTCCCGCCCAACGACGCCTGGCTGGCCGGGTACGCGATCAGCTACTACTATTTCGGCTACCTGATCATGGCCATGCTGGCCGACCTGGGCGGCGTGGCGAGCGCGGTCGCGTTCAACATGATGATCGCGCTGTTGTTCGCGCTGGCCGGGATCGGGGCGCTGGGCGTGGTGTATAACATGGTACGCGCCGCCAGCGAGCGCACGCTGCGCCGCCCGAACCGTGCGCTGGCCCTGCTCAGCGGAGGGCTGGCGTTGTGCCTGCTGGTCCTGATGGGCAACCTGGGCGCGGCGTTCGTGGAGCTGCCCTATCGCGGCTATGCGTCGGGGCTGCCCTTTGTGGATGCGGACTATTTCGACTTTTGGGACCTGGAGGAACGGGCTGGCACGCGGCAAGCGGTGGATGCGCAGGGCAACGTGATCGAAAGCGTCCCCGACTTCGACCGGGACAACGTGCCGGATTGGGACGACGGCGCGCTGCCGTTCAAGCGCTTTGCGTCGGGCGTGGTGTGGCGTTACAGCCGCGTGGCGCATGACCGCGATCTCGCCGGCGAGCCGATCAACATCCAGCCGATCACCGAGTTTCCGAACTTCTCGTTCGTGTTCTCGGACAACCATCCGCATGTGTTGGCGCTGCCGTTCGTGGTGCTGGCGGTCGGGCTGGCGCTGAACCTGGTACTGGGCGGGCGCGACCTGCGACGCGTCGAGGTCCCGCTGTACGCGGTGTGGGTCGGCGGGCTGGTGTTCATGAACTCGTGGGACGCGGCGTATATCGTGCTGCTGGTCGGCGCGGATGTGCTGCGCCGCCTGATCCGGCGCGGCACCGGCTGGCTGACCTGGGAAGATGTGTGGGGCGCGGGGCGTTTCGCCCTGGCGATCTTTGGGCTGACGGTGCTGTTTTACCTGCCCTGGATCATCAGCTTCACGTCGCAGGCCAGCGGCGTGCTGCCCAACGTGATCTTCCCCACGCCCTGGCAGCAGTTCTTCCTGCAATTTGGGACCTTCCTGGTGATCCTGACCGTGTTCAGCGCAGTGGAAGCGGTGCGCGCCGGGCCGCGCTTCAACTGGGGGGCCGGGCTGCTGGCCGTGACGTTTGCCGCCAGCATGACGGTCGTCGTGTGGCTGGTGCTGGTCTTCCGCGACTGGGGCCGCGATCTGGTGCGCTACCCGGTCTTCCGCGTGACGGAGGCGCAGGCTACCCTGGGCGACCTGCTGCCGGATATCCTGGAGCGGCGGCTGGTCGGGCTGCCGACGGAGTTATGGCTGCTGGCGCTGGTGTTCCTGGTGGTGGGGCGTTTGTTCCCGCGCACGCTGCCTGCCGATGCCCACCGCAAACCGCACGCGATCACCTACAGCCCGGCGACCGGGTTCGCGCTGCTGCTGGTGGCGGCGGGCGTGGTGCTGACCTTCGTGCCGGATTTCGTGTACCTGCACGATCATTTCGCCGTGCGCATCAACACCGTGTTCAAGCTGTACTACCAGGGCTGGGTCATGTTCAGCCTGGCGAGCGGGTTTGCGGTGTGGTCGGTGCTGTCCGGCTTGCAGGCGCACCGTCCCCCCGAAGTGCTGGAACTCGTCGCGCGGGCTGGCTTCGGGATCGCGGCGCTGGCGTTTGTCGCGGCGGGGATGGCCTTCCCGCTGCTGGGCACGTATGGCCGCGCGCTGGTCGAAACCGGGCGCGTCGACACCAGGGCGCGCATCGAGCAGTGCGACGACACGCCCGGCACGACCTGCCCGGCACTTGAGCCGCTGACGCTGGACAGCGCGGCCACGATGCTGCGCGCCAGCCCGGACGAATATCCGGCCATTGAGTGCTTCCAGGCGCTCGACCTCAGCGGCGAGCATACCGTGATCACCGAAGCGCCGTACCAGGGCGGCTATGCGCCGGCGGCAGGCCGCACGACGGGCCGGGTCAGCGCGCTGACCGGGCTGCCGACGTTGATGGGCTGGACCGGGCACGAAGGCCAATGGCGCGGCGATACCTACCCGCGCGTGACCGACCGGCGCTGGGAAAACGGCCAACTGCGCGACCGGGTCAGCGATGCGCAGGATTTGCTGGTGACGCAGGACTGGGACCGCGCGTGGCAGGTCATCGACCGTTACGATGTGGATTACGTCGCGGTGGGCAGCGCCGAGTACGCGATGGCGACCGACCTGGCGGGCGGCGATACTGAGCTGCTCCAGCGGTACGAGGAAGGCTTGCAGAAATTCGCCGATGAGTTCAAGCCGGTCTGCCAGTCCGGCGCGCTGACGATCTACCGCGTCCAGCCGAATTAGAGGGAATTAAGGGACGGAACGCAACCTATGACCGTACACAATGCGGCGGCGCTGGCCGCCACCGACCAACCGGCGACCGACCGGCCTGCCTCGGGGCTGCGAATCACGCTGGAAATGCTGATCTACGCCGGGCTGGCGGTCTTGACCGTGGTGCTGCGTATGGCGAGCCTGGGCGACGCACCGCTGAACGATGGCGCGGCGCGTGAGGCGCTGGCCGCCCTGCGCGCGATGGATGGCGAGGTGCCGGGTGGGGCGCTGGTCGCGCACAGCCCGCTGACCTTCCTGCTGAGCGTAGCCAGTTTTACGCTGCTGACGGCGACCGATTTCGCTGCGCGGCTGCCGGTCGCGCTGGGTGGGGTGCTGCTGACGCTCTCGCCGCTGGTGTGGCGGCGCTATCTGCGCCCGCTGCCTGCGCTGATCCTGGCGCTGCTGCTGACGATATCGCCGGTGGTGCTGCTCGCCTCGCGGACGGGCAGCCCGGTGGTGTGGTCGCTGCTGCTGGCGGTGCTGCTGCCCTGGTGCGTGCTGCGCTTCGTCGAGACCGGCACGGAAGCGTGGGCCATCGCGGCGACTGCCGCGGCGGGCGCGCTGGTGCTGCTGGCGGAACCGACGGGCGTGCTCACGCTGGCGGCGCTGGCGTTTGGCGTGGCCTTCGCCTGGGTGACCGAGGACGAAGCCCGCGACGACCTGCGCGCGCGGGCGCGCGCGGTGTGGACCGGCTGGCCCTGGGGGCGCGCGCTGCTGATCACGGCGGGCGGTGTGGTCCTGGTATCGACCGCCTTCTTCACGCACCCCGCCGGCCTGACTGCGCCCGGTGACACGCTGTGGGCCGGGCTGAAGGGCTTTGTCAACCGGCCCGCACATACGCCGGTGGCGTTCCCGCTGTGGGTCAGCCTGCGCTACGAATTCGGGATCGTGCTGTTCGGCCTGATCGCCAGCTACCAGGCGGTGCGCGAAGGCACATTCTTCGAGCGCGCGCTGACGGGTTGGTTCCTGGCGGGGCTGGTATGGGCGCTGGTGTATGCCGGGGCCGGGGCGGCACATGCCCTGTGGATCGTCATCCCTTTGAGCGTCCTGGTCGCGCTGCAAGTCACGCGCTGGATCGTGGAGCGCGCCGACGCGATGTGGAACGTGCCGGGCTGGGCGGTGCCGGCGCATGGCCTGTTGACGCTGGCGCTGTGGGGCGCGGTCGCGGTGAGCGTGGTGCTGCTCGGCAAGCTGTTGTTGATCGAAGTGCCGGGCGGTGTGGATGACCTGGGCGCGTTCGCGCGTAAGCTGGTGGAGGGCATCTACAGCCGCGACCAGGGCGACGCCAACAACCCGCCCGCCGTGCTCTACCTGCAAGACATCCCGGTGTACGAGTACGTGCTGGGTTTTACCCAACTGCGGTTGATCATGACGGTGCTGGTCAGCCTGTTGAACGTCGTGCTATTCTTCATTGTAGGCAGCATTTGGGGCGCGCAGAGCGCCGGGCGCGGGTTTGCGCTGGGCACGGTGACGTTCCTGGTCCTGTTCAGCTTCGGACTGGGGGGGCGTGCCGCGTTTGAGAACGCTGAAAATCCGCGCGAATTCTGGTATCCTAACCCGGTCACCGGCGACGCCGACGAACTGCGCGACACGCTGCGCACCATGAGCCAACGCGCCAACGGCACGCCGCACCTGATCGCGGTGACGGCGCAGGTGCCGGAGGATGGGGCGCTGGCCTGGGCGCTGCGCAGCTACCCGAACACGACCTTCGTGCACGGCGTCGGTCCGCAGGTCGACAGCGACGCGGTGTTGATGCCGCTGCGCGCGACAGAACCCGATCTCGGCGCGCCGTACATCGGTAAGGACCTGGCGACCCGCGCCCAGTGGGACAGCGCCAGCCTTTCGTGGCGCGATGTGCTGATGTGGTATTATCGCGGCGCGTCGCTGCGCAAGCCGGAGCCGGGCGAGGTGATGATGCTGTGGATCAAGAGCGATATCTACGGCGTGCAGGCGATTGACTGAGGAATCGGTGGGGGGCGGAGTGTACAGTACAGTATGACAGACACACAACCACCCAAACAGCACGGCGCGGGCGATCAGAACGCCACCCGGCGCAGCACCAACGATCCGGACCTGATGGACCTGATCGCGCGCTGCCTGGATGGCGATCAGGCGGCGTATGCGACGCTGTACGAGCGTTACGCGGCCAGCCTGTACCGGCTGGCGTACAGCGTGCTGCTGGTCGAGCAGGATGCCGAAGACGTGCTGCAAGAATCGCTGACGTATGCCTTCCGCACCCTGGAGCGCTACGACCCGCAGCGTGGATCGTTCCGCACCTGGTTGTATACCATCACCATCAGCCGCTGCCGGAACGCCCGGCGGCGGAAGTGGCTGCCGACGGTGGCGCTCAACACGCTGCTCAACGTCGGCATCGAGCCGTCGACGCCGGAGGACGAATCGCCGGAGACGCGCGCGGCCTGGCAGGACATCCGTGCCGCGCTGGCCGAGGCGATGCACACGCTCTCGCCCCGGCTGCGTGAAGCGGTCGCGCTGCGCTATGGGCACGGGCTGACCTACCGCGAGATGGCCGCGATCATGGGCTGTCCCCAGAAAACGGCAGAGAGCCGGATTCGGCTGGCGCACAAGCAGTTGCGCCGCGCGATGAGCCGCGCCGATCAGGCTGCGTTGGAAGAATTATGGAGTATGTGAGAGAGACATGGGCAAGCGACACGTTACGCATTTGTTGGTGCGCTATGTGCACGGGCAGTTACGCCCGGCCCAGCGTGCGTGGGTGATCAACCATGTGCGCACCTGTGCGCGCTGCCGCGCCGCCCTGGCCCGCGAGGAACGGCTGGCCGGCGATCTGCGCCGCGAGGTGCCGTCGCTGGGGCAGCCGCGCCCGGCCCAACTGGCGAAAGTGTGGGCCGGGGTGTGGCAGGACGTCAACACGCCGCGCCCCCGGTCGCGCGCGAGCGGCTGGACGCTGCTGCCGGGGCTGAGCATGGCGCTGGTGATCGTGCTGGTGGTGATGGTGGCGCTGCCGCTGGTTGCCCAGCGGGACGTGCGCGCCGAAGCCGCCCCGTTCCAGGCCCGCCCGGAGACGCAGCAGCCCGCCTCGCCCGCGCCTGCCGTCACCGAGGAAGCGCCGGTGCAGTCCGTCGCCGCGCAGGGGCAGCCGCAGGCGACGGTCGCGTATGCGATCCCGGCGGGGGCCAGTCCCGCGCCGATCCCGCGCCAGACGGTTTCCCCGGCGGTGCCGGTTGGCCGGCAGTGAGGCGGCGCACACCGGACGCCCGGTCATTCGCCCGATTTTGTCAAGCCGCTTGACTGAGGGTTTGTGAGATTTACGGGCCGCCCAAACTGCGGTACACTGCAGCGGGTGTGCTGAAACGTGCTGAAATTTGTGACACTCCCCACGCCTAAAGGCGGGGGCTTCTGGCGCACGCATGAGCTTACCTGCATGAACAAGCACAGGCAGTGGTCCTACGTTAAGCGACAAGGGCGTGTCCCGCCCAAAAAGAGGTTTCTC
>DAOTUD010000151.1:0-13077 GCA_034437275.1 Anaerolineae bacterium | reverse complement strand
CGCCGGACTTCCGGAAGCTGCTGCACAAGGGCGACGAGCAGAGCATCAACGACGAGATTCTGTTGGACAAGGCGCGCGTCATCGAGGACACGCTGCAAAGCTTCGGCGCGCCGGGCAATGTCGTCGAGGTCAACCCCGGCCCGGTGATCACGCAGTTTGGCGTCGAGCCGGACTATCTGGTCAGCCGGTCGGGCAAGAAGACGCGCGTCAAGGTGAGCGCCATCGCGCGCCTGGACGCCGACCTGGCGCTGGCGCTGGCCGCCAGGACGATCCGTATCGAGGCCCCGGTGCCCGGCAAAGGCTTTGTCGGCATCGAGGTGCCCAACGACGAGGTGGCGCTGGTCAGCCTGCACGACATCATGGACTCGCCGGAGTTCCGCCGCATCGACTCGCACCTGCGCATCGCGCTTGGGCTGAGCGTGGACGGGTCGCCCGTCGCCGCCGACCTGACGACCATGCCGCACCTGCTGATCGCCGGGACGACCGGCTCCGGCAAGTCGGTGTGCGTGAATTCGATCATCTCGTGCCTGCTGCTGCAAAACTCGCCGGAAGACGTGCAGTTCATCATGGTCGACCCCAAGCGCGTCGAGTTGACGGGGTACAACGGCATCCCGCATCTGGTCGCGCCGGTGGTGGTCGACCTGGAGCGCATCGTGGGCGTGCTGCAATGGATCCAGCGCGAGATGGAGGAACGCTATCGCAAGTTTGCCGATATCTCGGCGCGGAACATCCTGGACTACAACAACAAGATCGACCCCGGTACACCCAAGATGCCGTACTACGTGGTGATCGTGGACGAGTTGGCCGACCTGATGATGCTTGCGCCGGACGAAACCGAGCGCCTGCTGGCCCGGTTGGCGCAGATGGCCCGCGCGACCGGCATCCACCTGATCATCAGCACGCAGCGGCCCAGCGTCGATATCATCACCGGGCTGATCAAGGCTAACTTCCCGGCCCGGATCGCGTTCGCGGTGGCTTCGTCGGTCGACTCGCGCGTGATCCTCGACCAGCCGGGCGCAGAGAAACTGCTTGGGCGCGGCGACATGCTCTACCAGTCGCCGGATGCGGCGGCCCCGCTGCGTATGCAGGGCGTGTTCGTCTCCGACGAGGAGATCAGCCGCATCACGAGCTACTGGAAGGGCGTCCTGCTCGACGAGGAGGACGCGGCGAAGCTGGCCTCGCCCAGCGTCGATATCACCTTCACGCCGTCGACCGGCGGGGGCGAGGATACGGCGAAGAAATCGCGCCGCAAGTCCAGCAAGCCCGCCCAACGCGCGTTTTGGGACGACACCGGCAAGGTCCAGGCACAGCCCGGCACCAGCGCCGGGGCCGGGGGCAATGGCTCCGACAAGGATGAACTCTACGGGGAAGCCGTCGAGCTGGTCCAACGGCTGAACAAAGCGTCGATCTCGCTGTTGCAGCGGCGGCTGCGCATCGGCTACACGCGCGCGGCGCGCCTGATCGACTTGATGGAGGCCGATGGCATCGTCGGCCCGGCGGAGAGCGGCTCCAAGCCGCGCGAAGTGCTCAAACCGGCGGGCGGTGACTAAGCGCGACGCTTTCAGCAGCATCTAGCCGAGACACAAAAAGACGCCAGGCTCAGCACCCGGCGTCTTTTATTGTTAGCTAGTGAGCGCTAGCATGTGCCAGCTCGCTTACTCTGCCGGCATGAAGTCCGGCCCCGGCTCGGCACCGAACCACTTGACGTGCAGCTCGGCATAGGTGCCGTCGGCGATCACGTTGTCCAGGCCAGCGTTGACCGCATCCAGCAGTTCGGGATAGCCCGAACGCACCGCGATGCCGTAGTATTCGTCGGTGAACGGTTCGCCGACCAGCTTCAGGTCCAGGTCGGGGTTGGCCGCGATCACTTCTTCGGCCAGCGGGCCATCGGCGACCACCGCGTCCACGTCCCCATTGGAGAGGGCCTGGAACGCCGCGATCACTTCGTCGTAGGCCTTGACCTCGACACCCTCGATGTCGGCGACGATGAATTCGCCGGTCGTGCCGCGCTGGACGCCCACCACCAGACCGGGCAGCACGTCGGGCGAGTCAATGTCGCTGTCGGCGGCTACTGCGATCCGCTGCGAGGCGTGGAAGTAGATGTCGGAGAAGTTGGCCTGCTCTTCGCGCTCTGGGGTGATGGTCGTGGCCGCGATCACGGCGTCGAACTCACCCACCTCCAGGCTGGCGAACAGGCTGTCGAACGGCACGTCGACCCATTCCACATCGAAGCCCTGGTTGTCCGCAATCGCGTTCATCAGGTCGATGTCGAAGCCGACGTAGTTACCGTCGTCGTCCACGAATTCGAAGGGCGGCCAGCCAGCGCTGGTGCCGACCTTGATCGTGCCCAGGTCCGCGCCAAGCTGCGCCTGGTCAGCCGGTTCGGCCTCGAAGCCTTCCGGCGGCTCGCCGTAGCCGGTCCAGATCGAGCCATTGGTCAGTCCCTCAGCGACCTCTTCCAGCTCGGTCTTGACCTCGTCCGGGACCTGCTCAGCCAGGTCATGGTACGGGGCCAGGGCGGCGTCACCGAAGAAGTTGCCCGGTTCGACCTCTTCTTCGTAGATGTCGACGATGATGTCGGCGACACCCTGGTCCAGCAGCTTCATCGCGCTGGAGACGAGGCACGGATGCGCCTCGGGGACGGTCAGCCATTGGTCGGTATCCACGCCGATGCAGAACGGCGGCGGGTTGTCTTCGACCGCGTTGGCGACTTCGATCAGCGCGCCGTTACCGGTCTTGCCACCCGCGCCGAACACAACGTCGGCGTCCTGGTCCAGCGCCTGGCGTGCGGTCGCCGCGCCCCACTCGGGGTCAACGAACGCCTGGTCCAGGCCACCGGGGTGATAGGTCGAGATGATCGAGATGTCGGGGTTGGCGTATGCCGCGCCCGCTTCGTAGCCTTCCTTGAAGGCGACGACCGGCGGCACCTGGTCGGTGCCCAACACGGCGGCGATGGTGCCGGTTTCGGACAGCCGTGCGGCCAGCACGCCCGCCAGGAAGCCCGACTGGTCTTCGTGGAACACCAGCCCGATCACGTTGTCAACGGGTTCGACCTGGAACTGGTCCACGCCGATGAAGTACACGTCCGGATAGACCTGCGCGGCTTCGAGTGTCGCCTCGCCGAGCGCGAAGCCAACCGTCACCACGATGTCGTAGTCATCGCCGGCGAACTGCGCGATGTTGTCCATGTAGTCGACGGGGTCCTGGGTCTCGATGTAGTCAACGGTCGCGCCGCACTGCTCGGCAGCCAGCACGCCTTCCCAGGAGCTCTGGTTGAAGCTCTTGTCGTCGATCTGGCCGATGTCGGTCACCAGCCCGATCTTCATATCGCTCAGGTCGTATTCGTCGCAGTCGATCAGGTCCGGCGCTTCGATCTGCGGCTCGGCAGCCATGTCGTCGTCGCCCATGTCGTCAGCAGCGGCGTCGTCGGCCATGTCGTCATCGGCAGCGGCGTCGTCGGCCATGTCATCGTCGGCAGCCGCGTCGTCGGCCATGTCGTCGTCGGCAGCGGCGTCGTCGGCCATGTCATCGTCGGCAGCGGCGTCATCAGCCATGTCATCATCGGCAGCAGCGTCGTCGGCCATGTCGTCGTCGGCAGCCGCGTCGTCGGCCATGTCGTCATCGGCAGCGGCGTCGTCGGCAGCGGCGTCATCGGCAGGGGCGAAACTCTCGGCAATGCTCGGCGGCAGCAGTACGCCGTCGATCACGTGGATCACGCCGTTGTCCGCGTCGATGTCGGCTTCGACAACCTGAACGTCGCCGTTCAGCATGACGGTGCCGTCTTCAACGCTGACGGCAATCTCTTCGCCTTGCAGCGTGGTCAGCGTGTCGCCGTCGGCGAGGTCAGCGGCCATCAGCTTGCCCTCAACGACGTGATACTGCAACACAGCCGCCAACTGGTCGGGGTCGGACATCAGCGAGTCCATCATGTCCGGGGGGATCGCGGCCAGGGCGTCATCCGGCGGGGCGAAGACCGTGAAGGGGCCTTCGGCGCTCAGCGCGTCGCCCAGCCCGGCCAGATCGACCGCGCCGACCAGCAGCGAGAAGCTGCCCGCCGCGTCAGCCGTGCCCAGGATGTCCATCGGTTCGGCAGCGGCGTCGTCGCCCATATCGTCATCGGCAGCGGCGTCGTCGGCCATGTCATCGTCGGCAGCGGCGTCGTCGGCCATGTCGTCATCGGCAGCGGCGTCATCAGCCATGTCATCATCGGCAGCGGCGTCGTCGGCCATGTCGTCATCGGCAGCGGCGTCGTCGGCCATGTCATCATCGGCAGCGGCGGCGTCGTCGGCCATGTCATCGTCGGCAGCGGCGTCGTCGCCCATGTCATCGACGGCAGGAGCCTCAGGCGGCAGCAGCACAGCATCGATGGCGTGAATGACGCCGTTGCTGGCTTCCACGTCCGCCGCGATCACGTTCACTTCGTCGTTGAGGACGACGTTGCCGTCATCATCGACGCTCACGGTGATGTCTGCGCCCTGCAGCGTGGTCAGCGTGTCACCATCGGCCAGGTCTGCGGCCATGTAGATGCCTTCAACCACGTGGTATTGCAGGATCGGCGTCAGCAGGTCGGTATCTTCGAGCAGCGCGGCGGCGTCCATGTCGAGCGCGGCCAGGGCTGCTTCGAAGGCCTCATTGTTCGGTGCGAAGATAGTATATTCGCCTTCTTTGAGCGCCTCGGCCAGGCCAGCCGCTTCGACAGCATCGACCAGGGTACTGAACTGGTCATCGCTGACAGCGGTGTCGACCAGGTCCGAGGGTTCGGGGGGAACGTCGGTAGCGGTCGGTTCTGCTGGGGTCTCGGTCGGCGGGACATCCGTTGGTTCTTCGTCTTCGTCCCCGTCGTCACCACAGGCCGCAAGCGCTAAAATGGCGATCAGGCCCAATACAAATAACAGCCCAATCAAACGTCTTCTGTCTTTAAACATTATGCTTCTCCTCTTTGTGCTTTACAAAGCTGACTGATAAAGATGGCCAAAACGCAACACTATAATACTACGTCCTGCCCATTTGGTGTAAATTTCATTCTAGTCTAAATTGACCAAAATCAGGCTGGATTGTTGAATCATTACGATTGACCTGCCGACACACCCCTAATGTAACAAATCTTACCCGAAAAAAACAGGCGTTGAAATAGTGTTGGTTTGTGTTATACTTTCAGGGTGGTAGGGCGTGTAGCTCAATTGGCAGAGCAGTGGCCTTTTAAGCCATTGGTTGGGGGTTCGATTCCCTCCACGCTCACAAGTACCGGGGGGCGATCCAGGCAGCGGATCGCCTTTTTTGTTTGGGAGGCAGCGAGTGATGTGGCGTATATTGAACAGTCTGGTCATGATGGCGGTGGTCCTGGCGGCGACGATCACCGGTGGCGCGCGGGCGCAGGACGGGCAGCAAGGCACGCCCGGCCCGGCGGTATATGCCGAGGCGTTGGGGCAGGCCAACCTGCGCAGCGGCCCCGGCATCGAGTACGCGGGTGTGGGCGAGATCACGGCGGGCACCCGTTACCGGGTGGTCGCGCAGCACAGCTACGTGCCCTGGCTGCAGATTGAATATCCGCCTGCGTCGGGTAACACGGCCTGGGTGTATGCTGATCTGGTGGCGATCACGGGCAGTCTCGGGTGGGTACCGGTGACGGGGGACTTCCCGCCGCTGACGCCGCCGGCGTCCACGCTGACGCCGACGCGCGCCGCCAGCGCCACGTCCACGCCGGGCACCCCGTCCACGACGGCAGCGCCGCCCACCGCCGCGACCGGCAGCCCGGCCCCGCCCAGCGCGACGCCGGCTGGTCCGCTGGCGATCACTCAGGGCGCGGCCAACATCCGGTTTGGGCCGGGGATCGAGTATGCGCCGGTGGTCAAAGCGGAGGCCGGGGAAAGCTTCCGCATTTTGGAATTCCACGCGCTGTTTCCCTGGATTCACGTCGCGGTGCCGGATTCGCCGACCGGCAGCGGGTGGGTCTACCGCGAGATCGTCGACATTGAGGGCGACACCAGCCGCATCCCTGTGACCAGCGCGCAGCAGTTCGGGCTGCCGACGCTGACGCCTACGCCGCCAACCGTGATCGTGGGGCGCGCGCCCTGGAACGGTGCGCCGCAGCCGTCCGGCGATCTGGCGGCTACGCTGGGCGAACGGATGCACAACTACCTGCTGGAGCAAGGCTTCGCGCCGTATACGGATCGCTTCGCGTCGGTGTTCGTGCTGGACCTGCAAAGCGGGGACAGCTTCACGCTCAACGGGGGCGTGGCCTACAGCGGCATGAGCCTGACCAAAATCCCGATCCTGGCCGCGTTCTTCCAGCGCAGCCCGGACGTGTTGGGGTCGGACACGGCCTACCTGGTGGCCGACACGATGATGTGCAGCGAAAACATCACCACCAACCAACTGCTGGAGTTGATGGGGGAGGGCGATAAGCTGCGCGGTGCGCAGCGGGTGACAGCCTTCATGCAGCGGCTGGGCCTCAACGGCACGTTCATCATGCGCCATTACGTCACCGACCCGGACGAGCCGGTGGTCGCGGTTGGTACGATCACCACCGGGGCCGACCAGAGCAGCGCCCGGCCCGACCTGTACAACCAGGTGGTACCGTCCGAGTTGGGCTGGCTGCTGGCGGGCGTGTACCAGTGCGCGCAGAACGAGACCGGCCTGCTGATGGAGCGCTACCCGAACGACTTCGACGCGCAGAAGTGCCGTAAGATGCTGTATGCGATGGACGCCAACACGATCAACGTCTTCCTGGAGTCGGGTGTTCCGGTCGGTACGCGCGTGATGCACAAGCACGGCTGGATCGACGATACGCACGGCGACGCCGGGATCGTGATCGGGCCGGAGGGCGCGTACGTGTTCGTGGTGACGCTGTACGCCGACACGAGTTGGCTGTCCTTCGAGCGCACCGCGACCGTGATCGGCGAGCTGTCGCGCATGGCCTGGAACCACTTCAACCCGTTGACACCGCTGGGCGCGTCGCGGGCCGGGATCGTCCCGGAGGTGTGCAATGCGCGCAGCCACCCGGTGATCGCGGCGCTGATGTCCGACCGGCTGCCCATGCCCGGACCGTAGCGGCGGCCTGCGATGCGTATTCTGCTGCTCGAACCCTACGACACCGGCTCGCATGGTGTATGGATGCGCGGCTACCAGGCGCACAGCGCGCACGACGTGCGTATCCTCAGCCTGGCGGGGCAGTTCTGGCAGTGGCGGCTGGTGGGTGGGGCGGTGGCGCTGGCGGAGCGCTTCCTGGCGCTGGACGCGCTGCCGGATGTGATCGTGGCGTCCGACATGCTGGACATGACGACCTTCCTGGCGCTGACGCGCCCGGTTACGGCGCGGGTGCCGGTCGCGCTGTATTTCCACGAGAACCAGCTCACGTACCCGGTCGGGCCGCGCCAGAAGCTGCATCACCACTATGCGTTCATCAACTACGCGAGCGCGCTGGCGGCGGATGCGGTGTTTTTCAACAGCGCGTTTCACCGTGCGGTCTTCTTCGAGGATCTGCCGCGTCTGCTGAAGCATTTTCCTGACCACCGGAGTCTGCACACGGTCGAGCCGCTGCGCGAGCGGAGCCAGGTGCTGCCAGTGGGGTTGGACCTGGCGCGGTACGATGCGCATCGTCCGCCGGCAGCGCGCTCCGCGACGTGCAGCGGCGATTCCCCGCCGCTGATCGTGTGGAACCATCGCTGGGAGTACGACAAAAACCCGGACGATTTCTTCCGGGCGCTGGACCGGTTGGTGGACGAGGGTGTGCCGTTCCGGGTGGCGCTGGTCGGCGAGAACACGCGCCAGCATCCGGCGGAGTTCGAGGCAGCACGGGATCGGCTGGGGGATCGCGTGGTGCAGTACGGGTATGTGGACTCGTTCGCGGACTATGCGCGCCTGCTGTGGGACGCGGATATTGTGGTCAGCACCGCCAACCAGGATTTTTTCGGGATCAGCGTGGTGGAGGCGATCTACTGTGGCTGCTGGCCGCTGCTGGCGGACCGGCTGAACTACCCGGCGCTGGTGCCGGACGGCTGGCACGGGGAACTGCTGTTTCGTGGTGTGGGCGGCCTGGTGCGCCGCTTGCGTGCGCGCCTGGACGATCCGCGCCCGGTCCCGCCGGAGCTGCGCGCACACGTCGCGGCGTATGACTGGGGGACGCTCGCCCCGCGCTATGACGCGGCCTTTGCGGCAGTGGCGGAACGGCGACGCTAGCGGATCACGAGCCACACGCCGAGGAACAGCACGCCGATCCCCAGCAGCCGCGTGAGTTCCATTGGGCGCACTTCGGTGCCGAACAGCCCGAACTGGTCGATCACGACGCTCACGATCATCTGCCCGGCGACGATCAGCGTGATGGTTGGCACTGCGCCGATGCGCGGGATCGCGTAGCTGGCCGCCATGATCACCGCCAGCCCCAACACCCCGGCCAGCAGCGCGTACCAGGGTGCGTTCTGCCACGCGCCGAGATTCCCGCCGCGCAGCGCGACCAGGATCGCGCCGGCAGCCACCGCGCCGCCCAGGTGCACGATGAACACGCTCTCCATCATGCCGACGCGCTGGCTCATCAGGCTGGCCAGCGGCGATTGCAGCCCGACGGCGATGCCGCCCAGCAGGCCAAACAGGATCACCAACAATACTGCTTGCATCGTCTTTCCTTTACTCACGCGGAACACCCTGTGCCATCGAAACATACACGTTAGCGTTCATCCATCGCGGTCAGGTAATCGGCCAGAATTGTCTTCTGCCCGTCCTCGCCAGGGAACAGCACGTTCACTTCCTCGACGTCGCCGCGCTGGGCGCTGCTCACGACCACGCCTTCGCCGTATTTCTTGTGCCAGACGCACGTCCCGCCCTTGAAGCGCGGCTTGTGATAGGACGGCACCGCCCGTTCGCGGCGCGAGCGCGCATCCGAGGCGGCGCGGTCCCACGACGTCATCGCGCGGTAGGCGTCGCGCTCGGTCATGCCGGCCCCTGGGCGGGAGAGCGACTGCCCCTCGCGCACGTCCACCGGGATGTCGTACAGAAAGCGTGACGGGGAATTGGCGCTGCTGTCGCCGTACAGCGAGCGCCGGAAGGTGTACACCAGGAAGACCCGGTCTTTGGCGCGCGTCAGCCCCACATACATCAAGCGCCGTTCCTCCTGCATCTGGTCCGGCTCGTGCAGGGCGCGGCTGTGCGGCAGCACGCCTTCTTCCAGGCCGACGATGAACACGACCGGGAACTCCAGCCCCTTCGCGGCATGCAGCGTGAGCAGGCTGGGGGCCTGCACCTCGTCGTCGCGCGTGTCCACGTCCGACACCAGCGACACCTCCTCCAGAAATGTCGTGAGGTCCAGCCCTTCGTACCCGGCGGCGACGGTGCGCAGTTCGAGCACGTTTTCGGCGCGGCTGCGGCCTTCGTCGCTGCCATCGTCCAGGTAATTGAGGTAGCCGGTATCTTCCAGCACCGTCGTCAGCAGGTCCGCCGGGGAGAGATCGTGCTGCGCCGCGCGCCACGCCCGGAGCATCTCGGCGAAGCGGGCCAGCGCATTCCGCGCCCGCCCGCTGAAGGGCACGTCCTCCACGTCGAGCAGCGTCAGCAGCGCCTCGCCCGGCGAGACGTCCAGCGACTCGGCCCAGTCCTCCAGGTCTTGCAGCGTCTTCTGGCCGATGGCGCGCGGCGGCACGTTGATCACACGCTCCAGGCTAACGCGGTCGTCCGGGTTATGGATCACGCGCAGGTACGCCATCGCGTCCTTGACTTCGCGCCGCGCGTAGAAGCGGGTGGCCCCGATCAGGCGATAGGGCAGCCCGGCCCGCAAAAAGCCGTCCTCCAGCGCGCGCGACTGGGCGTTGACGCGGTACATGATCGCAAAATCGCCCGGATCGTACTCGCCCAGCGCGACCAGTTCGGCGATGGTGTCGACCACGAACTGCGCTTCGTCGTCCTCGTTGTAGGCTTCCTTGATGTGCAGCAGCGCGCCTTCTTTGCGCCGCGTGAACAGCGCCTTATGCACGCGGTTCGGGTTCTGGTCGATCACGCCTGTCGCCGCGTCCAGGATCGCCTGGTGCGAGCGGTAATTTTCCTCCAGCAGGACCATCTCCGTTTCCGGGTAATCCTCGCGGAAGCGCTGCACGTTGCGATAGTCCGCCCCGCGAAAGGCGTAAATGCTCTGGTCCGGGTCGCCGACCACAAACAGGTTGCGGCGCTGCCCGGCCAGCAGCTTGACCAGCGCATACTGCGCCATGTTCGTGTCCTGGAATTCGTCGACCAGGATGTGCTCGTAGCGACGCTGGTAGCGCGCCAGCACGGTGTCTTCCTCGCGCAGCAGGGTGACGGTGTGCATCAGCAGGTCGTCGAAGTCGCGCGCGTTGCTGGCTTGCAGCAGTTCGTTGTAATGCGCGTACACGCGCCGCGCGATCTCGCTGGGGTAGTCGTTGGCCGGATATTCCCCCGGCGGGATGAGGTCATTCTTGGCCGCCGACACCTTGTTGAGCATACTGCGCGGCGTGAAGCGCTTCTTGTCGAGGTTCAGGTCGGCCAGGGTTTGCTTCATCACCGCGATTTGATCGTTGGTGTCGAAGATCACGTAATCGCGCGTGAAGGGCGTCTGCTCGGCCTCGATGCGCAAAATGCGCGCGCACAGGGCATGGAACGTCCCGATCGTCAGCCCGTCAAGCTGTCCCGAGTCGGCCAGCATGTCGACCACGCGGCGCTCCATCTCGCGCGCGGCTTTGTTGGTGAAGGTCACGGCCACAATGTGCCAGGCAGGGACCCGGCGCTCGCCCGCCAGATAGGCGATGCGGTGCGTCAAGACGCGCGTTTTGCCGCTGCCCGGCCCGGCGAGCACCAGCACCGGCCCATCCCCGGCGGTGACGGCGGTTTGCTGCTGCGTGTTTAACCCGTCCAGAATCGATGTCACGATGATTTGCTCCTCTGTTGCTTCTGCCCGGCTATTGTAGCGAGACGTGCTGCTGGGCGCTAGGGGTAGCTTTGCAGAATAGCGTGGTGGGGCGTTGTTTACCCCTATCCTCCCCGGCCCTCCTTCCCCGCGCGCGGAGAAAGGAGGGAGTAAGCACGCTGCTAAGCCCCTCTCCGCTTGCGGGGAGGGGTCAACTGACGATCACGCTATGCTGTAGTCCTGCCTCGGGGGGCACGCGCCGCTAAAACTCCCCGGCGCGCCGCCAGCGGCCCACGATGCGCTCCAGCACATCTACGACGGTATACAACAGCAGCCCCAGCAGCGCCATCGCCATGATGCCCGCGTACATGCGTGTGTAGCGCAGCCGCTGCCATGTCAGCGTGACGATGTAGTAGCCCAGCCCTTCTTTGGTCGAATACTGCTCGGCGATGAACAGCACTGCGACCGCTGTCCCGACCGACACGCGCAGCGCGGTGAGCACCGCCGGCAGCGACGCCGGCAGGTACACGTAGCGGAACAGCGCGCGCCGCCCCGCGCCCAGCGAGCGCACCGACTGCACCAGCTCCGGGCGGATGTTGGCTGCTTCGTCGCGCACCACTACCAGAATCTGGAAGAACAGGATCAGCGCGATCAAAAACACTTTGGAGTCCTCGCCCACGCCCAGCACGGCCAGGATCACCGGCAGGAACACCACCTTCGGGATGGGATGCACCAGCCCGATCAGCGGCGAGAAGATGCGGTTGAGCGCCTTGATCTGGCCCAGGCCCATGCCGACCGGCGTGGCGACCAACACCGCGAAAAAGATCGCCTGCAGCACGCGCCCGGCGCTGGCGACGGTGTGCGTCCACAGGTCGCCTTGCAGCTCGCTGACAAAGACCGGCCACACCTCCCAGGCGTAGGGCATGATGTTGTAGGGCAGGCGGCGCTCGTCCAGGTAGACGTTATCCAGGAAGTAGGCCAGCAGCGTCCAGCAGGCGACGAAAATGATCACCGCCAGCCCCAGGTTCAGCAGGCGGTGGGCCAGGTCGCGCGCCACCAGCTTGATCTGTTCCGGCGACAGGCCGCGCGTCAGGCGTTGAGTCCGAGGTGTGTTCGTAATTCGTTGCATTTTTCCAGGAATGCCTGTGTGCTGCGATAGCTGGGCGTACCCGCGCCGGGATTGGGTACGATCACCGGGGCGGTGTTGGGCGGCTCGGACAGGACGAGAATCGTGCGCCCGAGGATGGCGGCCTCCTCGATGGCATGGGTGACGATCACGCTGGTCAGGTCCATTTCGGCCTGGAGTTGCAAGACCAGGTTTTGCAGGTCTTCGCGGGTGGGGGCGTCCAGGCTGCTGAACGGCTCGTCCATCAGCAGCAGGTCGGGCTGCAGGGCCAGCGTGCGCGCGATGGCGGTGCGCTGGCGCTGCCCCCCGCTGATCGCGCCGGGGAACTTGCTGCGCTGCGGGTAGATGTTCAGCCGCCGCAGCCAGTGTTCGACCGCCGCGCGTTCGTCCTGGCGCGAGGGTTTGGGCGCGGTGCGTGGGGCGTGTTTGCCGTCCGGACCATAGAAGCGCCGCACGCGCAGCCCCAGCGCCACGTTATCCCACACCGTCGCCCAGGGCAGCAGCCCGTAATCCTGCAGGATCAGGCCGCTTTCCGGGCGCGGACGTTGGATCAGCGTGTCGCCGACGTGGATCGTCCCGCCGGTGGCGCGCCGCAGCCCTGCGATCAGGACCAGCAGGGTGGTCTTGCCACACCCCGACGGGCCGATGATCGACCACGCTTCGCCCGGCGCGACGTGCCAGGCGAAGCCTTCGAATACCGGCGTGCTGCGCGGGCCATAGCGGAAGGTCAGGTCGTGGATGGTGATCATGGCGTGGGTGGTGTTGGTCATCGTGTGTTTTCCCTGGTGGGTGAATTGGCCGTTTGAAAAGCCCTCACCCTTCCGGCAGAGCCCTCAGGTAGAGCGAAAAAACGCTTTGCCCCCCTTCTACCTGAGGGAGAAGGGGCTGGGGGATGAGGGCCAAAAACCCTGGCAGAAACTTCTCAAATGGCCTCTCATTGCCATCGATGGGGAGGATCAGAACGCTCCTACTCCAACGACAGCAGGTACGCGATCAGGTCGTTCAGGTCGTCGTCGCTCAGGGTGTCGTAGGGCGGCATGATGGGGTCGTAGCCCTCGACGATGTACTCGTTCGGCGCGACAATCGCCGCGCGCAGGTACTCGAT
>DAOTUD010000150.1:0-12211 GCA_034437275.1 Anaerolineae bacterium | reverse complement strand
GTGGTACGATGATCCCCAAAATGGTTATGGGGAGGAATGATGGACGATACCAGTCTATAGAATCAAAACAGGCCGCTCCCGGACAGGAGCCGCCCTGTTTTGGCGCAGTGATTAACGTACAAGCACCGCGAGGATCCATCTGTGCCCCAGATTGTACACCACCCTCGCGAGTACGTCAAAGCCTGCGCATCGCCCATCCCAATTTACGGGGATTATAACGTGTGTTCTATGCCTGTGGCAACCTAACGCGCTGCGCCGCACTGAATGTCGCGTAATAGATGCAGAACATCAACCATTATAATGATTGTTATCAGGGGTAATTTGCCCTGCTAAACGCCCTCAACGCCCGGACGAGGCCGCCGCGGCGCTAACGCGGCCTCCTGGCGCTTCCTGCGCCAGTTGGTCGCCACGATGCCGCCCAGAATGAGCGCCGCCCCAACGACGATCTTCCAATCGACGATCTCGTCGAGGAAGATCGCGCCCAGCGTGACGCCGACCGGCGGCATAGTGTAGGTGACCAGCGTGGTGCGGGTCGCACCCCAGGTGTCGATCAGGTGGTAGAACAGGAAATAGGCCACCACCGTGTTGAGCAGCGCCAGCACCACCACCGCCAGCCCGGACTCCAGGCTCACGCTGGCCGGGGACGGCAGCGGGCGCACCGCCAGCAGCGTGATCGGCAGAATCGTGAGACCGCCGATCATCAGCGAGCCGCCGGCCACCGTCAGCGGATCGACGCGGCGCAGGTAGCGCCGGATGATCACCGCCGACGTCGCATAGCACGCCGAGGCGACCAGCACGGCCAGCTGCCTGCTGAGGGGGTTGGGGCTGCTGGAGCCGGCGTCGCGGCTGGCGAGGATCACCACGCCCGCGAAGCCGACCACCAGCCCGGCGATCTTCTGCGGCGAGATGCGCTCGTCGACCAGCGCGAAATGGGCGATCACCAGCGTGAACAGCGGCACGGTGGCATTCAGCACCGTCGCCAGCCCGCTGTCGATATCCTGCTCGCCCCAGGTGATGAGCGTGAAGGGCACCGCCGTGTTCAGCACGCCGACCGTGATCAGCGCGGACAGGTCGCGGCGGTTGCGTGGCCAGGCACGCTGCGTCAGGCGCAGAAAGGCGAACATCGTCAGCCCGGCCAACCCCAGCCGCACCGACACCAGCGGCAGCGGCCCCAAGTCCGCGACGCCGACCTTGATCAACAAAAACGACGATCCCCAGATCGTGCCCAACGCCCCGAAGATCACCCAGTTTTTCATCACCACATCCTGTTCTTTGGTAAAAAGAACGCCCTGCTGCCAGCAGAGCGTTCGCCGGAATTGAACTGGCGCCTACTTACACTACTCTGCCGGTGGTGCTTCTTCGACCACAATATTCGGGAAAAACTGGTGGATGGTGCCGGCGATCCAGCCGTGCAGCGTATTCAGCGACAGCGGACAGCCTTCGCACGCCCCACCCAGCGCCACCCGCGCCACCTTGCCGTCGAACGACACCAGTTCGACCGACCCGCCATGATAGTATTCGATGTACGACGACAAGTTCTCGATCAGGTTTTGCAGCCGTTCTTCGACCGGGGCCGCTGCGTTATCGCCATCTGAAATTGAATCGGGCATGTGCCATCACCTCCTGATAAGCTGCTCACCTCTAATCATAGCAGCACCGCCACGCCTTGCACAACAGACAACGTGCGCTCACACCGGCCAATCGCCGGGCGCGTAGCCGACCCCCAGCGCCCCCGGCCCGACATGCACGCCCAGCACCGGCGCGGTCGGCACCGCGTGCAGGTACACGCAGTCGAACATCTCGGCCAGCCGGGCGTTCATCTGCTCGGCCAGGGTGGCATCGTCGCCATACAGCGCCACCGCGCGCAGCTTGTTTCCCTCGCCGACCTCGTCCGCGATGTGCTTGACGAAGAAATCCCCCGCTTTCGACAGGCTGCGCGCCCGCCCGGCGGAGACATACGTCCCGGCCTTGTCGCCTTCCTTCTCGACGGTGACGATCGGCTTCACGCGCAAGACCTGCCCCAACTGGTAGCGCACCGAACCGATGCGCCCGCCCTTGTACAGATACGTCAGGTCCTCGACCGAGAACAGCAGATTGGCGACCTGGTGCGTTTGCGCCAGCAGGGGCACAATCTCGGCGACGGTGCGCCCTTGTTGGGCGGCGCGGGCGGCGGTGAGGACTTGCAGCCCCAGCGGTGACGACAGCGTGCCGCTGTCGTGCACGGTGATATCCAGGTCCGGCAGTTCGCTGGCCGCCTTGCGCGCCACGTTGACCGTCCCGCTCAGCCCTTCGCTGATGTGAATCGACAGCAGCGGCTGGCCGGCCTGGCCCAACTCGCGATACATTTCCATAAACTCGGCGACCGTCGGCTGCGAGGTCGTGGGGTGCACATCGCCTTTCGCCAGGCGGTCGTAAAACTGCGCGGGGGTGATGTCGATCCCGCTGCGGTACGACTCCTCGCCGAACAACAGCCGCAGCGGCGCGACCTGAATGTTATACGTCTCGAACGCTTCCGCCGGCAGATCGCAGCCCGCGTCCGTCACAATAATTGGGGATTTGTTGTCAGCCACACGTTTCTCCTTACCTTATTCAACTCGTACTGTAGCGTTATAACACCATACCAAGCGAAAAGGCCCGGCACGATGTCGGGCCTGTCCGTTGCAGAGGAAGATCACACGGCGACGCGCGGGGTACTCACCCGCGCCAGTGCTGCTGCTCTTTGGCCAAAAACGCCTGCAACTCCTCCTGGTTCATCACCGCCAGCCGGACCTCGGCCAACTCGCCCCCAGCGGACTGAGCCGCCGCCGCCAGGCTGCCCACCATATAGTTCCGGATCGCCTCCGGGATGTTGGGGAACGGCAGCACCAGCGTCAGCGACACCTCCCCCGCCGCGGACACCTGCGGATCGCGCAGAATGCCCAAATCCAGCAGCGTGGTGGCGATGGCCGGATGCTCGACCTGTTCGAGCGCAGCTAAAATCTTTTGTTGGTCGTTTGAATCGCTCATACGGTTATCTCTACTCGCTGCATCCCAGCACTACTTCAATAAGCAGCCCGGCCACACACGCGCTGCGGGGCGTGAATGCCGGGGACGGATCGCGTTTAGCCGGCGCGGCGGCCAGCTAAGCGTCAGTTGTTGGTGCCGCACTGGTCCAGCATCTCGGACTCGTCGGCCACTAACGTGATGCGCTCGGTCAGCCCGACCATACTAAACAGCTTGCGATAGTGCGACGACAGCCCGTAGGCATACACCTTGCGCCCGGACTGGATCGCGTCTTCGACCAGCCCGATCACCAACCCGATCCCGGCGCTGTTCAGGTAATCGCTGGCCTCGAAGTTCAGGCCGATAGTCTTGACTTTGGCCCGGGCCAATGTGTTGTATGCGTTATAGGCAGTCTCGCGCGTCTGCGCCGTGACGTCGCGGGGGAAATCCATAAACCCCACTGCCCCACTTTGACGATGGACGACCTCTTTGCCCATGTGCTCCTCAACTTTCTTGTGCGTCCTCCGCGCTAGACGCGGATGTGTCCGAATCGCTGTCCGGCTGCGCTGCCGACGACTCCAGCGTGCCCGGCGGGGTTGAGCCAGCCGGCCCGGTCGCAGACGACGATGAATCTTCCACCACCTGCACGGCAGTGTCGGGCGGCGCTGCCCGTTGGATGGCGCGCGGTTGGGTGTCGGCGGGTTGGATCGCGCCCGGTTTTTCCTCGGCGGGCTGGATCGCGGAGGGTTTCGGCTCGGCGGGCTGGATGGCCCGCTGCGGCTTCGGGGCCGCCGGTTGGATGGCCTGCGGCGGCACATGGTCGGGCACCTGCGCGGCGGGTTTTTCCGGTGCGGCGGGCTGCTCCGCGGCGGTGGGTTTGGCCGGTTCCGCCGCTTGCGCCGTTTCGGCAGCCTGCGCGGGCGGCGTCAGGTAGATCACCATGCGCACCTGGTTTCCGCCGTCCGGGAGCTGTGTGATCTCCATCTCGTCGACCAGCCGCTTGATGAAGAAGAAGCCCCAGCCGCGCAGATCGCCGCTGCCCGGATCGGGGAGCGTGTCCGGCACGGGCTGCCGCCCGACATCCGCCACGCGCACCTCGATCTTGTCCGGGTCGGGATTGATCAGCACCGACACCATCGTCGCCCGTTCCAGGGCGTTGCCGTGTTCGATGGCGTTCATGCACGCTTCGGCGACGGCGGTCTTCAGGTCCTCGATGCGCGCGGGTTGAAAGTCCAACTCCTGCGCCACCGCTTCTGCCGCGCCGCGCGCGATCTTCTCATAGCCCAGCACGCTCGGCAAATAGAGCTTGATGGCTTCTTCGGCGGTGACGTTGGCGGCGTTGCTGCTCGTCGTCATGCGCTATCCTTCACAGTCACTCGGCAGCGGGGCATCGTCGGGCACCGGCGGCATGTCGCCCGCCGCCAGTGGTGCAGGTGGTTCCGGATTATCCGGTTCGCTGGCCCCGGTGTCAAGTGTTCCGGCAGCCAATGCGCGCCAGATGGCTTCCAACATCGCTTTGGTGTCGTCGGGAATCTGGTCCGCGGCCTGGTGGAAGGGCGCATAGCCAACCCCGCAGCTTGCCGTATCCAGGCGCAGTTCGCCCGGTTCGAAATTACCTTCGATGATCGACGTGACAGCCTGGTACACGCCGTTATCCATGCGCTTGATGGCGCTGGTCAGCACGCGCTTGGAGCCGTCGTCGGCGTCCTCGCGGAAATTGGTCGCCCACTCGTCCTGATCCACACCGATCACCCACACGCCGCCCTCACGCGCGGCGTACTGGATGCCCGCCGACCCGGCAGGCCCGCCCGCGTTGAAGATCACGTCTGCGCCCTGATCCAGGAACTCGGTCGCGGCGCTGACGCCCTTCTCCGACTGGCCGAAGGTCATGATGTAGGTGTGCAGCACCTCGACATCCGGGTTGACGTACTGCGCGCCGTGCCGGAAGCCAGTCACCAGCCGCTTGACGGGCGGCAGGTCCACCCCGCCGATCACAGCAACCGTGCCGCTGTCCGTCATCATGCCCGCCAGTGCCCCGGCGATGAAGGCGGCCTCGTCCTCCGAAAACTGGAGGCCGATGAAATTGGGCGGCGGGTTCTCGATGGTGAAATCGACGCCGACGAAATACACGTCCGGGTATTGCTGCGCGTATTCGTTCGTGACCTCCAGCATCTCGAACCCGACGGTCACGATGATGTTGCGATCATCTTCGATCAGCAGGTCGAGCTTATTGGTGTAGTCGTTTTCGTCAATCGAGGACACGTAGCGATAGTCCAGGTTGTACTCCTCGGCGGCGCGCGTCGCGCCCAGGTGCGCGCTCTGCGAAAAGCCGCCATCGTCAATCGAGCCGCCGACGTTCAGCACCAGCCCCAAGCGCCAATCCGGGTTGAGGCTTGCGGACTGCTCGTCGCCATCGTCCTCGTCGCCGCAGGCGGCCAGCCCCAGCGACAGCAGCATGATGCTCACCAGTAAGTACCGTAATAGTCTCGACATGGTTCAGTTCCCCTCAGATGCTTCGTTTCCCGACTCAGCCGGCGGGCCGGACGACGCAGCGTCAGGTGTCCCCGGCTTTTCTGCAGCCTGTGTATCGCCGGCAGCCGGTGTGGTCGGCGCTGCCGGACCCGTTGATTTTTTCTCGCTGTCTGTATCTGTGTTCGCGTCCGTGTCCGCGTCTGCGGATTTGTCCGCGCCAGCATCCTGGGCCTTTTTAGTTTCGGCTTTGTCCGCATCCGCCGGGGCCGATGGGTCGCCGGACGGCGGCGACGTGGCGGCAGGTGCGCTCGTCGCGACGGACGGGGCGGCCTGTGTGGCAGCCTCGTCCGGCTTGTCCTGGCCTGTGGTCTGGGCATCCGCGGCATCTGCACCGTCTTCGCCCGTGCCCTGATTCCCGTCGCCAGTGGCGGCTGCAGGTGATGTTTTCGCCCGCTGCTCCGCCGGGACTTCCACCGCGCGCAGCGCCAGGATCGTCAAATCGTCCTGCGGTTCGGCCTCGCCCAGGTGCTCGCGGATGGCAGCCAGGATGCGGTCAATGACCTGCTGGGCGGTGATCTCCTCCGGCAGCGTGGCCAGCAGCGCTTCGAGCCGTTCAAAGCCGTAAAATTCGCCGCCGGCGTTCTGCGCCTCGATCACACCGTCGCTCATGGACAGCAGGATCGCGCCCGGGGCGAGCGTGATCGTCTTGGAGGAATACGACATCCGGCTGGTGACGCCGAGCGGGTAGCCGCCGACCGGCACGAACTCCCACGATTTGCCGTTGCGCACGTAGGGCTGCACCATGCCGCCGTTGGCCAGTTCCAGGTGGCGCGTGGGCGGGTCGAAGACGCCGACCAGCAGCGCGGTGTTCAAATGCGTGCTCTGCACGCGCTCCATCAGCCGCTTGTTGAGCGCATCCAGCAGCCGGGCCGGGCGTGGATTGCGGCCCAGTTCGTCGCGCATGGCGGTAGTGACGACCGCCATCAGCATTGCCGCCGGGATGCCCTTGCCGCTGACATCGCCAATCGCCACGCCCAAGCGCCCGTTGGGCATCGGCAGGTATTGGTAATAGTCGCCGCTGACCTGGCGCGCGGGCAGCGTCACCGAGGCGATATCCAACTGCGGCACCGGCGGGACGGCGGCGGGCAGCAGGCTGGTTTGAATCTGGCGGGCGATGCTCAATTCCTGCTCGATCTGCTTGACTTCCAGCTCGTGCAGGCGCGCATTTTGCAACGCGACGCTGGCCTGGTCGGCGAACGCCTCGGCCAGCTCGACCTCCTGCACGCTGAAGCGGTTGACCTGGTGGCTGTTGATGTTCAGCACGCCGACCGTTTTGTCGCGCACACGCAGCGGAATGCCCATCCACGAGCGAATGCGGCTCTTGGCCATCACCGAAGTCCAGCGCTCATCGGTGGTGGTGTCGTCGATCACCAGCGGGCGTCCGGTCTGGAGCACCCGGTTGGCGGCGTGCGCTTTGTCCAGGTCGATCACATCCGCCTCATGCTCGGCGGCGTCCGCGCCCCGGTGCGCAGCGACCGCCAGCTTGGAGCGGTCCAGCAGCAGGATCGCGGCGCTGTCGTAGGGCACGATGTTCGACAGTTCGGCCATAATGCTGCGCAGCACGTCCTGCAAATCCAGCGTGGAGTTCAGCGCGCGCGACACTTCCAGCAGCGTACGTGCCGTCTGGCGGCGCTGGACTTCCTGCTGGCGGCGGCGCTCCTCGACCGACAGCCGGTACATCACCAGCCAGCCCATGCCCGCCACCAGCACGATCACGCCCACCGACAGGCCGAAGATCAACTGCAAGTCGGACTGGACGCCTTGCTGCGCCGCGTCCAGGTCGCGCAGCAGGATCACGACGAACGAATTGCCCTGGGTGCGGATGGGCGCGACCAGCGTCAGCTTATCGTCGCCGCCAATCGACTCTCGCTCGATGATTGGGCTGCGGTAGCTGGTCAGCGTCACCAGCGGGATTTTGCGCAGCAGGTCTTCGACATCATAGCGCTGGTTGGCCTGGAACATCACGCGGTTGAGGTTGTCGATCACCCAGAGCTGCTCGTCGGCGCGCAGGTCGTCGAGCACAAAGCCCAGGTTCTCGATGAACAACTGGTCGAGGTTGAGTTCGTAAGTGAGAAATTCGGTGTCGCCCAACGAGGTCGAGACCGGCGCGATCAGCAAAAAGCTGCTCTCGCCGCTGGGCACGCGCGTCACCGGGATCAGTTCGATCTCAAAGGGGGCGTCTTTGTCGTCGGCCAGCAGCCGGATAAAACGGCTGGGGATGTCGTAAGGGGGATCGTCGCCGTCTTGCAGACGGTCGTTCAGGTCGCGCGGCCACGCATAGCGCGGGTTCCCAAAGCAGTCGAAGCGCATCACGGACCGGATGATCGTCGGGCGGTCCTGGGCGTGCTCGCCCAACTGGGCGATGGCGTCGTCGTACCAGTAGCGCTTCTCCTTGACGACCGGCTGCAGCGCCAGGCTGGTGATGTCGGCGTTCAGCCCGGCGAAATAGGTTTCGGTTTGCTGCGAGAGGGAGCTGACGAGCTGGAGTTCCTGCGAGCGATACTGGTCGACCACGGTCTCATTGATCAACTGCGACGCAAACAGCGTCAGCACGCCGATCAACACCACCAACAGCCCAACGCCGCCGATGGCCGCTAGCCTGGTCGATAACTTTCTGGACACAGCTTGCTTCCCCCTCAGGAAAAAACAATAATTACGCCCCTTCTGCCGTCAGAAGGCGACTGTTATTATAACATAGGCCAGCGTCATAAAAGGTTGAAAAAGGGTTTGTAAAACACGCTTAACGTCGCGCGCAGATCATTCCTCCAGCACGGACACCGAATCCAGCACCGGCTGCAGCAGCGACGTCTCCAGCGCGGGGGCGTCAAAGCCCGCCGGCACGACCAGCCGCACCACCAGCCAGCTATCGTCGCCCAATTCCAGCGCATAGACCACGATCTCGCCCTGGTCCGCGCGGTCGACGTGCGCGCGCATGGCCGGGAAGGCCGCCCCGGTGTAGGGAATAATCGTGCCCGGCTCGACGTCAAACAGGCCGATCAGCAATTCGTCGGGCGTGGTGAACACCCCGCTGAGGCCCATCTGTTCCAGGTTGATGCGCGCCACCCACAGCGCCGGCTCAGCCGGGTCGGCATCCAGTGCCTGGGCATCCGCTGCGCTGGCGTAGAAAAAGACCGCCCGCGTGCCGCCGTCCGGCTCGTTGAGGTTTTCCGCCGGCTGTTCGCTCCACCCCGCCGGGACCTGGAAGGCCAGCCCCAAAGCGTCGTTCTGGTAGGCTTCCAGTGCGACCGGCTCCGGCGGCTCCAGTTCGCTGATCGACACCACCAGCGGCATCATCACCGTCTCGTCCAGTTGCAGCAGCGGCCCATCCAGCGGCGTGATCAACGTCGCCAGCAGCCAGGTATCGCCCGCCTCGTGCAGCGCGTAGAACACCGCGGCCACGTCGCGCGCGTCGTCGCTGGTGGCACGGGCGGCGGGGTAGTTCGCGCCGCTGAAGGGGGTAATCGCATCCAGGCTAGCCCCGAAGAATTCCGACAGCACGTCTTCCGGCGTCTCGATGGTCTGGCCGGGGAAGAACACCGCCGCATCCAGCCGGATCACCAAAATGGCCGGGGCGGTCGGTGGGGGCATGTCCTCGCTGATGTCGTCGGGGTTGCTGTAGAAAATCACACTGTACACGCCCTGGTCGGGGTCGTTAAGACTCTGGTACATCCAGGGCATCCACGTTGCTGGGGCGTCAAACGTCACGCCCAGCGTCGCGCTCTCGTAGGGCTGCATACTGACAGCCCCGGCATCCGCCGCCGCTGCCGGCGGGATCGGGGTGGTGGTCGGAGGCAGGGCCGCCTCGGACGCGGCCAGCGCCGCCACCAATGGCAGGAAGACCTCGCGCTGGTAGGTGTCGAATTCGTCCGCCGGGGCCGTGGCCGACACCACGCGCCACGCGCCATCCTCCGGCGCGATCAGGTACACCGCGCCGCGACCGGCCCGGCGCGCGGTGGTGACGCGGTACACGTCCGCCAGCGCGACCGGCTGCAGCGATCCGCCGGTACGGGCCGCGATGGCGTCCAGCGCCACCTGTGGATCGCGCGTATCCGCCGGGATGCCCCAGGTTTGCTCGAAGTAGGCCGCATCGCCGCGATAAATGTACACCTGGGCGGTGTCGTCGGTCAGCAGCACGCGATGCGCGTCGATCTGGCGCGGGGGCTGCCAGCCCGCAGGCACCTCGACCAGCAGCTCGGCGGGGGCCATCGCGACCGCTGTAGCGACGACCTGCGTCGCGGTCGCGCCCCACTGCGGCGTGTTAGTCGGCGTGGGCGTGGGCGTCAGGGTGCTGGTCGGGCGCGGCGTGTATGAAGGCCGGATCGTCGGCGTGATGTACGCCGTCGCGGTGGCGGTCAGGTCGCGCGCGGTCTGCGTCAGGGCCAGCGCGACGCTGTTGGGCGTGGCGGTTGCCGGTTCCCGGGCTGCCCCCGTCGCGGTCGCGTATTGGATCACGGCAGTCGCCGTCGCGCGGAAGTCGGGCAGCGGGGTCGCCGTCCCTGTTGCCGCCGATGGACCGGCAGTCATGGTGGCCATCTGCACCATAGCGGTCGCCGTCGCCTGGAAGTCGGGCAGTGGTGTCGCCGTCCCGGTCGCCGCCGATGGACCAGCAGTCATGGTGGCCATCTGTACGATGGCGGTCGCGGTAGCGGGTAAGTCGGCGGTGGCGATGGCGCTCGGCGTGACAGTCGCCGTGGCCGGCAGCTCGAACGGCGTCGGCGAGGGGAAAGGCGTCATGGTTGGGCGCGGCGTGCGCGTTGCGGTCGGGGTGGGTGTCGGCGGCAGCGTCAGAATATCGAGCGTCTGCACCACGCGCGCCAGAATCACGGTATCCAGGAAGGCGAATTCGTCCACCGAGGCAACCGCACCGATCAGCACCCATTCACCATCCGGCGCGAGCAAATAGTAATGCGCCTGCATGTCACCCCGCGCGGCGACGGCTTCCCAGGCCGGCAGCCCCAGGCGGTCGACCGCCTGAACCGTCCCGTCCATGCCATAGATCAGAGCCTCCAGTGCCGCGACCGGGTCATCGCTGGCCAGGACCTCCTGCGACACCAGGTTCTCCGGCGTACCACGCACCACGAGCAGCATCATCGACGACTGCGGGTCCTGGGGATGGCCGACCATCGCATAGGGATACAACTGCTCCATCCCGGCCCAGTCGGCGGGATAGTCGAACTGCAGCCCCAGGCGCGCGAGGCGGTAGGACCGGAATTCGACGTCAGCCGGAGTTGTAGTGGGCGACACGATCACCGTTGCGCTGGGCAGCGGCGTATGAGTGGGATACGGCGTATAGGTCGGGTACAACGTATACGTCGGATAAGGAGTCGCGCTGGGCGGCGGGGTCCAGGTGGGATAGGGGGTATAGGTCGGGTATGCCGTCTGCGTCGGATACGGGGTCAGGCTCGGAACCGGCGTCCAGGCGACCTGCGTCGCGTCCAGCGCGGCCACAACCGCCGCGCCAACCGTCGCGTCGAGGTCAGGCGTCGCGCTCGGTTCAGGCGTGTCCGTCGGTGACGGGATCGGCGTCCAGGCGGCCTGCGTCGCGTCCAATGCGGCCACAACCGCCGCGTCAATCGTCGCGCCGGTGTCCGGCGTTGCGCTCGGTTCGGGCGTGTCCGTCGGTGACGGGATCGGCGTCCAGGCGGCCTGCGTCGCGTCCAATGCGGCCACAACTGCCGCGCCAACCGTCGCGTCGAGGTCAGGCGTCGCGCTCGGTTCGGGCGTGTCCGTCGGCACCCAGGTGTTGGTCGGAGTTGGCGTGTCACTCGGCGGCGGGGTATCCGTGGCCGAAGGCACCGGCGTCCAGGCGGTCTGCGTTCCGGCCAGCGCTGCGTCAATCGTCGCGTCGAGGTCGACAACCTCGACGGGCGTGGGTGTATCACTGGGTTCGGGCGTGTCCGTCGGCGGAATCGGCGTCCAGGCGGCCTGTGTCGCTTCTACAGCCGCGACAACCGTCGCGCCGAGGTCGGGCGTTGTGCTTGATGTGGGCGTATTCGTCGGGATCGGGGTGTCGCTCGGCGGCGGGGTATCCGTGGCCGAAGGCACCGGCGTCCAGGCGGCCTCCGTTCCGGCCAGCGCCGCGTCAATCGTCGCGTCGACGTCCGCTGTCACACTCGGCGCGGGCGTGTCGCTCGGCGTGGCGGAGGAGGTAGCGGTGGCAGGCGGCGGGGTAGCGGTGGCGGGTTGTTCGGTGGGCACGGCGGTCGGGCTGGCAGGCGGCGGCGGCTCGGTGGGCCTCCGCGTGGGGGCCGCTTCGGTGAGCCGGGCCTGCCGCGTCGCGTCGGCCTCAGAAGTTGCAGTCGGCTCAAGTGTGCTCAGCTTCCCTTGACATGCCGTCGCCAACACGACGAGACTCAAGGCGATCAATAGCATAACGGCAACTCGACGCACCACTGCAAACCTCCTCTGTCTTTTTCGTTCGGATTCGCCAGAAAGTTTATTTTTGGTTTAGCCTGACACCATATCACAGTATACATCAGGCTGGCCACAATCAAAAAAACAGACCAATGAGGAACCGTTGAAAAAGAATGAGGGCTGCGTGTGGCCCAAAACAAAAAACCCCCGCTGTGGGGGGGAAAACCGACGAGGTCAGGTGATGTTGGCAACGACCTACTCTCCCAGGGACCCTCGTCCCAAGTACCATCGGCGCGGGTGGGCTTAACGTCCGGGTTCGAGATGGGACCGGGTGTACCCCCAC
>DAOTUD010000149.1:0-14088 GCA_034437275.1 Anaerolineae bacterium | reverse complement strand
ACGACTCGCCAACTGGCTCGCGCCTTGTTGAATTTGTCTCCCGATTACGATGTAGAACAGTTTCAGCCCGCCTCTATAGAGGCTTCATGCGCCGCTTAAGTTGGGATCATATTTTGCCATTGCACCCCTCAACATGGACGAGATGCTGGCCAACGCGCTGCGCGAAACGGTGGAACTGCTGAACTGCGAGGGCGCGCAACTGCTGATCCCCAACTACGCCAGCTACCAACTGGCCGTGCACGAGCCGTCCCAGTACGGGCTGGCCCAAAGCTGGCCGCCGGAATCCTGGCCGCTGGATGGGCCGGGCTACCTGGTGGAGGTCTTCCACACCGGCCAACAGGTCGCCCACCAGGTCGCGCCGCCAGAGGCCGGGCGGGGCTGCGACAATGTGCTGGCCTGCCCGCTGAACACGCGCAGCCGCACCCTGGGCGTGCTCAACCTGATCAACCAGCGCAGCGGCGCATTCAACGACGAGCAGCTTGATATCGCGCAGACCATCGCCAACCAGATCGCGGTCAGCATGGCCAGCGCGCAAAGCTTCGCCGCCGAGCGCCGCCGCGCCGACATGATGAACCGCATCAACCGCGTCAGCCAGGCGATCTACGCCACGCTCGACACGCCCACCCTGCTGCGCAACACTGCCCAGAGCATTTTCGACGTGTTCGGCCACGACGCAGTGTATATCCTGCTGCGCGCCGAGGAAAACGGCGCAGACGGCGCGCTCCAGGTGCGGGCCAGCGTCGCCAGCGATGCCGCGCTGCACGCCGGCCACGAAGCCGTACTGGCCGCCGGCCAGGGCGTGACCGGGCGCGCGCTCCGCAGCGGCGAAACGCAGCTTGTGCAGGACGTGCGCACCGACCCGGATTACTTCGCGCTCGACGCGCAGCGCCGCCTGCAAAGCTGCCTGGTGGTCCCGCTGCGCCAGGGCGAGGACACCATCGGGACGATCAACCTGCTCTCGGCGCAGATCAACGCCTTTAGCGAACTGGAGCAAAACGCGCTGGAAACGCTGGCCAACCAGCTCAGCATCGCGCTGGAAAACGCGCGCCATTACGCGCAAGCCCAACGCCGCCTGCTGGAGCAAAGCATTGTGCACCAGATCGGCCAGGACCTGACCGCCATCCTGGACTACCAGGCGTTGATGCAGGCGGTGGTCCAGCACATGAACCGCGCGCTGAGCACGTCCGGCTGTCTGGTGGGGCTGTGCCAACTGGACGATGACGCGGTGCGCGTCGCCGCCGATTACCGCGCCCCGCACCACCCCAACGCCGGCGAGCCTCTCATGCGCGGCGACCTGCTGGCGCTGGACACGCACCACGCCATCACCCAGGCGATCCGCACCCGTGCCCCGGTCACCGTCTACCGGGGCGACCCCGCCGCCCGCCGCCTGCTGGAGCAGCTCGGCGATCACAGCCAGTTGATCCTGCCGATGGTCACCGGCGAGCGCGTGCTGGGCGTGGTGGACTGGACCGACGTGCAGCCCGGCAGGCGCTTCACTACCAACGATATCCAGCTCGCCCAGACGCTCGTCGCGCAGGCCACCATCGCCATCGACAACGCGCTGCTGTTCCGCGAACTGGAAAACCGCGCGCGCGAACTGGCCAAAGCCAACCGGCTCAAGAACCAGTTCCTGGCTACCATCAGCCACGAACTCCGCACCCCGATGAACAGCATCATCGGCTTCAGCGATATGCTGCTGAGCGGGCTGTACGGCGACCTGAACGACAGGCAGGCCAGCCGCCTGGAAACCATCCAGCGCAACGGCTATCACCTGCTGGCGCTGATCGACGACCTGCTCGACCTGTCCAAGATCGACGCCGGGCGCATGGCGCTGTATTTTGAATACACCGATCTGCACACCGTGTGCGAGGCGGTCGCGCAGGGCATGGATGCGCAGGCCCGCGAACGCGGCCTGACCATGACGCTCGACATCCCGGACGGGCTGCCGCCGGTCTGGGCCGACCCGCAGCGCCTGGACCAGATCATCACCAACCTGCTCAGCAACGCCATCAAGTTCACCCACGAGGGCCACATCACGATCACCAGCCGCCGCACCAACGAGAACGACCGCGCCTACGTCGAAACGACCGTCGCCGACACCGGCATCGGCCTCAGCCAGGACGACCGCGCCATCATCTTCGACGAATTCCGGCAGGCCGACGGCAGCAGCACGCGCAGCTACGGCGGCACCGGGCTGGGGCTGGCCATCACCCGGCGGCTGGTGCAGATGATGCACGGTGCGATCTGGGTCGAGAGCGAAGCCGGTGTGGGCAGCCGCTTCACGTTTATCCTGCCGGTTCAGCCGCCCGCCGGCGAGTAAAGGGAATCGATCATGTCATTCCAGGCTGCCGTCACGGTCATCACCAGCGGATTGGCGTTCAGCATTGCCAGCGGGCTGCTCTTCGTGACGCTGCTCCAGCCGCGCCGCCGCCGCCGCGATGGATGGTTCGCGCTGTTCCTGGTGGTGGTGGGGCTGTGGGCCTATTTTTCGACGGCGCGCATCGTGCCCGACCTCAGCCTGCTGGACGAAAGCGGCGACTTCTTCCTGCAATTTGCCGGGCTGACGCTGGCCCCGGCGGTGCTCGCGCTGTTCGTGTTCGCGCTGGTGGAGCCGGACGACCCGGTCGCAACCGGGCTGCAATGGTGGACGGTCGTGCTGCTGGTGGGCACGGCGGCCCTGCTGTGGACCGACCGCGCGCTGCGCTACCATCCCGGCGGCGCAGGGGCAGACCTGGACTTCACGCTGGAATGGCCGGGTTACGTGCTCCTGGCGCACGCGGTGGTCTACGGGCTGGCGGCGGTGGCGTTCCTGCGCTTCAGCGACAACCCCGACATTCAGCCGCTGCAGGCCCCCGCCACGCTGCTGGTGATCGGCTCCGCCAGCACGCTGATCGCGCCGCTGCGCGGGCTGCCGATCCCCCTGTTCCTGGCGACCGCTGCCGCCGCGCTGATCGGGTATACCCTGCTGCACGGGCAGGTGTTCGCGCCGCTGCGCGAGGCCAACGCCCAACTCCAGCAGGCCAACGCCGAGCTGCGGTCGGCGTTCAGCGATCTGGCGGCGGAAAAAGAGCACACCACACGCCTCGGCGACGAGCTGCGCGCCGCCAGCGCCTCCAAGAGCCAGTTCCTGGCCAACATGAGCCACGAACTCCGCACCCCGCTGAACTCCATCGTGGGCTACAGCGAACTGCTGACGAAAGGCGTCTACGGCGGCCTGAGCGACAAACAACAGGACCGCGTCGAGAAAATCCACCGCAACGGCCTGAACCTGCTGACGCTGATCAACGATATCCTGGACCTGAGCCGGCTGGAAGGCGGGCGGCTGGAACTCAACCTGAGCACGGTGCGCCTCGCGGCCATGATCGACGGGCTGATCGCGACTGTCGAGCCGCTGATCGGCCACAAAGAACTGGCGCTGCACACCGATATCGACACGCCGCTACGCCTGATCCACGCCGATGAACTGCGCATCCGGCAGGTGTTGGTCAATCTGCTGACCAACGCGATCAGGTTCACACCCTGGGGACACGTCAAACTGTCGATGCACAACGTCACCGTCCGGGACGGCACCAGCGACGACTTCAAACTGCCCATGACCGGCTGGCTGGAAGATCGTCACTGGCTGATCATCGCGGTGGAAGATACCGGCATCGGCATCGCGCCCGAAGATCAGGCCAAAATCTTTGACGAGTTCCAGCAAGTGAAAGGCGCGCCCGACCGCCAGCAAGAAGGCGCGGGGCTGGGGCTGGCCATCGCCAAGAAGCTGATCGAACTGCACACCGGGCGCATCTGGCTCAACAGCCAGCCGCAGCAAGGCAGCACGTTCTATGTCGCGCTGCCCGCGCTGGACGAGTTCGACATTTCGCTGGAGGAAACCGACCGCAGCCTGGCGCTGGAGGATATGCTGGCGCTGGCGCTGGTCGTCACGGCGGACGACGCCGCCGCGCAGCCCTTGAGCGACGCGCTCAGCGCACACAATTACCTGGCGGTGCGCGCCCACGACGTGCCGAGCGCGCTGGCCCGGCTGCACGAAAACCGCCCCGCCGCGATCCTGGTCGACGTGCTGCTGCCCGACCTCGGCGCGTGGGAACTGGTGCGCGAACTGCGCAACGACCCGGACACCGCCGGTATCCCGGTGATGCTGGTCCACACGCTCGACGAACAGCCGGAGGGCTTCCCGCTGGGCGCGACGGTGTGCATCCACAAGCCGGTGCAGCGCGACGAACTGCTGCCCGCGCTGGCCCGGGTGCAGCGCGCCGAACTGGAACACCCGGTGCTGGTCATCGACGATGACGACGACGAGCGTAAGATGCTGTACAAATTCCTGGAAAGCGAAGGGATCACGGCCAGCACGTGCGACAGCGCGCAGGAGGCGCTCGCCTGGCTGGAGGAGGCCGGCAACGCGCCGGGGCTGGTGCTGCTGAACCTGGTGATGCCCAAAATCACCGGCTTCGAGGTACTCCACAAGCTGCGCCGGTCGCCGCGTTGGGCGGAGGTGCCGGTGGTGCTGCTGTGCCCGTTCGCCCTTGCGGAGCGCGAGCAGGCGGCCCTATCCGAGCACATCACGCGCGTGGTCCGCCGCGCGCGCACGCCGGATGACGACGTGGCCGCCCAGCTTGCGACGCTGCTGGCCGAACGCAAAAACGAAAAACCGTAAAAAAGACCAAATTCACGATCATTTTCCACCAGGCCGATCTATAATAAAGACTTGACACATGTTCATTCGGCCAAAGTGGGGCAATGCAACCAATGACCTGGACCCCTGAACTCATTATCGGTGTGCTGGCCAACGCCAGCACCGCCGTGATCGCCACCGCCCTGATCCTGGTGGTGCTCGGCCCGAAGGCGAACCGGCTGGAAAACAGCCTGTTCGCGCTGCTGATGGCGCTGTTTGCCAGCACGGGCCTCACCGGCGTGCTGATTCACTTCGCGCAGCCGTTGGCGTTCCACCCCCGGCGGCTGGTGTACCTGTCCACCACGCTGTACGGGATCGGGATGCTGGTGATGTTCCTGTTCAGCGCGCGGTTTGTGCGGCTCGAACGGCGGGTGACGCTGATCATGGCCGCGTTCGGGCTGGCGCTGCTGATCGTGGTGCTGCCGTCGCTGTGGAACGGGCAGGTCTACACCGACTTCGAACCCGCCGCCAACGGCGCGCAGTATCATTACCGGCTGGCGACCAGCGGGCTGCCGGGCATCACGCTGATGGGCGTCTTCCAACTGCTGTCGGCGGGCGTGCTGTACCATTGGGGCGGCGAGCGCGCGCGCTGGCTGTGGCTGGCCCCGCTGATCCTGCTGGCGGCGATGCTGCTGCTGCTGATCCCATTCTTCCAGACACTGCCGCCCAACGCGGTCGCCATCGCCATCAGTTCGCTGCTCATCGCGCGTATCGTGATGGACCACCAGGTCTTTAACCCGCTGGCCCAGGCCAACGAGGAGCTGCGCCAGGCCAACACGCTCAAAAGCCAGTTCCTGACCCAACTCGCCGAAGCCAACAGCCAGCTCAGCGCGGCCAACGCCGAACTGGCCGCGGCCAACCAGCTCAAGAGCCAGTTCCTGGCCAACATGAGCCACGAACTCCGCACCCCACTGAACTCGATCATCGGCTACACCGAACTGGTGCTCAACGAGACCTATGGCCCGATGACCGAACTGCAAGCCGACCGCCTGACAAAAGTCGTGCGCAACGGGCGCAACCTGCTGGCGCTGATCAACGATATCCTGGACCTGAGCAAGATCGAGGCCGGGCGCATGGACATCACCCTCGCGCCGCTGGCCCTCGACGAGTGCATCGACCGCGTGCTGGCCGAAAACGAAATCCTGGCCAAAGAGAAGCAGATCGCGCTGGTGCGGGACTATGCCGATCTGCCGCCGGTGCTGGCCGACAGCACCCGCGCCCAGCAGATCGTGCTGAACCTGGTCAGCAACGCGATCAAGTTCACCCACGAAGGCGCGATCACGGTGCGCGGGCGCGCCGACAAGGCGACCGGCACGGTGCGCATCGACATCAGCGACACCGGCATCGGCATCGCCGAGGCCGACCTGCCCTACATTTTCGACGAGTTTCGCCAGGCCGACGGCAGCACCACCCGCCGCTACGAAGGCACCGGCCTGGGGCTGGCCATCACCAAGCGGCTGGTCGAGATGCACGGCGGCTCGATCTGGGCGCAGAGCACGCCGGACGACGGCTCGACCTTCAGCTTCACGCTGCCGATGGCCGAGGCGCAGCCCGAACCGGCTCGCCTGCAAGCCCAGCAGCACGACACCCACCCCGATCCCGTCACCGGCCCGCTGGCGGTCGTCATCGACGACAGCCCCGAAGCCGCCGAACTCATCCAGGACACGCTGCAATCCGCCGGCTATACCGTGCTGTGGGCGCAAAACGGCGTGGAAGGGTTAGCGCTGGCGCAGCGCACACAGCCCCACGTGATCACGCTCGACGTGATGATGCCCGGCATGAACGGCTGGGAAGTGCTCGAACAACTCAAGACCCACCCCGACACCGCCGAGGTGCCGGTCGTGATAGTGAGCATCGTCGAGAGCAAGCCGGTCGGCCTCAATGTGGCCCCGGATGCGCACCTGACCAAGCCGGTCGACCGCGATCATCTGGTCCACCTGATCCACAACCTGACCAACCCAAGCGGGCCGGTGCTGGTCGTGGACGACAACCCGCAGGACCGCGAAATCTTGAGCACCATCCTGCGCAGCGAAGCCTACCCGGTGGCGACGGCCAGCGGAGGGCAGCAGGCCATCGACTGGCTGGCCGAGAACCGGGCCGTGCTGGTGCTGCTGGACCTGATCATGCCCGATGTCAGCGGCTTCGACGTGCTGCAGCACATCCGCACGCAGTCCGCCCAGCCCGATCTGCCGGTGATCGTGGTCAGCGCCAAAGACCTGACGCCCGACGACCGCCGCCGCCTGGACGATCAATGGACCGCACTGGTCCGCAAGCAGGGGTTGTTCGCGCAGGATTTGCTCGGACAGGTACAGCGCGTGTTAGCAGCGCGTGCAGCAATCTCAAGAAGCGACTACAATTAGAACGCTGTGACTTTATCGGGGGGTTATGCTAGATATCCTGGCGCGTGTGTCGATGGTTTACCCCTCCCTAAATCCCTCCCCGTAAACGGCGAGGGACTTTGAGCACGTGCCGATTTCCCCCGCTCCGCGCACGGGGAGGGGGCCAGGGGGAGGGATAAAACTAGCATAACGCCCAACTAATGGCTATTTTAACCAAGAGCCGGGAAGTTGGCGACTACCACTCCAGATCGTCGGGGGCGAGGTCGTCGGCATACTCGTCGTCGTCGTCACCGGTGACGTATTCGGCGGCGTCGTCCCCCTGCTCTTCCGGCATGTCCGGCGGCAGGCGGGCGGTGTCAAGTTGGGCGCGGTCGGCGACGGTCTGCTCCCAGGTCCGCGCCTCGTCGATGGTCGGTTCCTGTGACGGCAGGTCTGCGTCCCTGGCTCCGGGGAACCACAGGTCTTCCAGCCAGCCGGTCAATTCATCGACCATCTCCGGCGTCAGGCGGGCTGCTGCTTCGTAGCCATTGGGTGAAAATGCATAAAACCGGGCGAACATCTCGCGAATAACGAAGATGAGATAGGCATCTTCCCAACGATCCTGGGTCCACAGAAACGCGATGCCGTTATCGCGCCGCATCAGGTCCAGCCAGCGGCGGCGGTCGGCCCGGTCCAGTGCCTCCAGCCGGAAGCGCAGCCCCAACGCCCCGCGCAGCGTGAAGGTGAATGTCAGGGTCGCGTCGGGATCGTCGTCCAGCGGCGCATCGATGGTGACAATCGCCGAGTCGTCCTGGCTGCTGAACAGCGCCGTCGCCTGGCGGCTGAGTGGCTTGCCGCGCTTGGGGATGAATTTAACATAGGACAGCAGCGGCGCGTTGGCATAGCGGCGCGCTAGCTCCGCGTCCAGGTCGATCTCGCCGGAGAAAAACTGCTGCAGCGTGATCGGCGCGCTGATCTGCAGGATGCGCTGGTGGCCGGATTCCTTCAAATCCACGGCCAACCGCTGCCGGTCCTGATTGGTGATGCGCTGCGTAAAGGCGCGGGTCAGCCGAATCAGTTCTTCGACCGGGATTTCGTCCAGTGGGGTTTGGGGTGGGCGTTGTTCTTCCGACATGGCCTTGTACTGCTCCGTATGCGTACCGTCCTGCCCCGATTATACGGTACCCGCCGGGAAAACGAAAGACAGCGGCGGCGGCGGGTTGGCCTCACCCCCTCCTGCTCTCCTCGCTCCATCCGAGACGGGTGCTGGCGCGCCCTATGGAGAGTGGAAAAGGGGCTGGGGTGAGGCCAAGCAGCCAGGGACACATCCGCCTCGCTACGGCGTGATGTTGGCGGCATCGTGCGTGATCGACTCCTCCTCGAGCATGATCTCGCCGGTGCGCTTGGCCGACAGGCGGCGCATCTCCTGCGCGATGATCCACAGGCGCGCGTCGCGCAAGATCGGCGCGTGGTAGCGCTGCTCGGCCACGAAGCTGAGATCCACCTCGCCGAAAACCAGCGCGTCCTGGTTGTAGGGCGCTTTGACGATCACCTCGCCGCGCGGGCTGATGATCTCCGAGCCGCCCCAATACGGGTAGGCCCCGTACAGGCTCTCGGAGGTACCGGAGCGATTGACGAACACGGTGTACAGCCCCATCGTGCCGCTGTAGGCGCGCGTCATGTTCTCCCACGTCTGTGGGATGTTGAGGTGCTCGTCCAGCGTGCCGCGCGCGCTGTTGGCCGGGACGATCAGCATTTCGGCCCCGTCCAGCGCGGCGATGTAGGGCGCGGCGGCGTGCCACACGTCGTTACACACCAGCATACACGCCCGTCCCGCGTCGATATCAAACGCCTGGAGGTTGTTCCCAGGGACGAAGTGCTTGGCCTCGTCGAACACCGCGTAGTTCACCAGGAACAGCTTCCGATGGCGATGCACCAGCTCGCCTTTGGAAAAGTAGAAGGCCGAATTGTAGCGGTTGTACAGGCTGGTTTCGCTGCGCTCCATCAACCCGACCACGACATCGACCGACTGGCTGGCCTGGCGCACCGCCGCCAGTTCGTCCGAAGTTGGCAGCAGGCTGATATCCGGCACGACCGGCCCGATTGCGTCGCC
Source organism: Anaerolineae bacterium (assembly GCA_034437275.1). Lineage (GTDB taxonomy): Bacteria > Chloroflexota > Anaerolineae > Aggregatilineales > Aggregatilineaceae > TC-15. Next base: position 4,982 of record DAOTUD010000149.1, on the reverse strand, counting down.
GGTCAGGCTAAGCTCTGGGAAGACGACCAGGTCCGCCTGTTGGGCGACCGCTTCCTCGATGCAGTCCAGGTGTAACTGCAGGTTCCGTTCGATTTCACCGGGGATCGTATCGATCTGTGCAAGCCCGATTTTCATTACAACAACTCTCCTTTTCAGAATCACATAATCCAGCCCTCCATTTTCCCCTAGATTCCCCGGAATCGGCAAAAAATAACGACACACACATCACCGGCGTTCGATCGTAATCTCGCCAGCATCCGTACTCAGCGTCAGCAGCGGAGGATCGTCGTCGCCCGTGCCGAACGTCCCGCGCCACGTCTTGCCGCCGCCGTCCTGGTCGCTGTCCGCGCCGGACACACTCAGGCTGTCATCGACCGACACATCGCCCACATCCACGCTGGCCTGGACCTCCAGGTAGGCGTCGCGCGCCAGATGCACCGTGATCGCGCCCAGATTCGTCTCGATCTGCAAGTTCGCGTCGGGATCGGTGGGCAGATCGCCCCAGAACTTGACTTCGCCGATGTCCGTCTCCAGTTCCATGCTGCGCACCGGCACACCATCGCGCACGTACACGCCGCCGATGTCGTTGCGCGCCGTCACGTCGACCGCGCCCGGCACGCGGACGGTGAGATCGACCTGGTTCGACCAGAACGTGAAGAAATTGTCGTCGGCTTCCTGGCGCACGGTGATCGTGATCGTGTTGGGCGTCGGCTCGTCGATCACGACGACGAGATTGTCCAGCGCCCGCTGGGCGTCGTCGCTCGAGAAGTCGCTCGCCTGCTTGGTGTATTCGATGATCACCTCGCTGCCGGACGTGGGCTTGATGTCGATGCGGCCCACCACGTTCTCCACCTCGAGCGTGATCGGCTCGTCGGGGTCGACGCGGATCGCCTGCTGCTGGTGTACGGTGACCTCCTCGACCAGCGACGCGATGATCGCCCCGCCGGCGGTGACGGCACACAGCGGCAGGATGCAGCACAACCCACAGCCCAGCAAACAGCCCAGCACGATATACAACGGGCCGCGCCCACGCGGCGGGCGCGGGGGTGGCTGCGCGCCGGTATAGGGCACCTGGCCGCGCTTGGCTTTCTCCGGCGGGCCGTAATCGTAGGGGGAGTCGTCGCCATACTCCCCGTGTGGCGCGTCGGGCGAGGTGTCGCCGGTTGGGCGGTCGTCGTCGGGTGGGGTGACGGGGTTTTCATTCACATCAGACATAATGGTTGCTCCTCCATGCTAGCGAGTCCGCGCCGTGTAAAATTGCGCAGGGCGCGACATCTCGTAACCCTATACGCACAGCCGCGCCGTCTGGTTGCTGGCGCATCACGCGCGGCGATAGGGGCCGGTCTTGTGCGCGATGGTCATGCTGCCTTCGGCCCCATCCGCGATCTTGATCAGCGTCACCACCTGCCCCACCCCGACCTCGATGCAGGCCAGGTGCGCGGCTTTGGCGGCGGCGAAAGCCTCCTCGAACGGGCCTTCGATGGTCGTCTCCAGCGGCCCGACCTCGACCGTCAGCCCGCTGGCGCGCAGCGTGTCGATGGCGCGCTCGATGACCGGCAGCGCATCGTCGGCCAGCGGCAGCACCTGGATGGCGATGTTTACAGTCCGTGCGGGATTCATGCGCTCCTCCCTGAAAGCTAAAGATTCTGTAAAGGAAAGCATAGCACGCGCAACCAGGGACACAACCTGTCCGTAATGATGTATGAATGGACCGACGGATTACACCCGGAGAGTGACAAAGTGAACCGGATTCGAAATGCATCCCTGTTAGAACAGATTATCGTGGTCGCGCTGGCTATCGTGATCGCCTACATCCTCGTCAAGCTGGTGCAGGGTTTCATCCTGAAATGCCTGATCCCCTTGATTGTGCTGGTGATCCTCGGGGCGGGCGTATTCTACTTCTACAAACTGTTGACGAACCAGTAGTATCCACAGGAGGAACATCATGGAAGGCTTTAACGACTGGGTGCGCGACCTGCCGCTGCTGGGTAAGCTGCTCGTGCTGTTCGGTGCCCTGATTGCAGCCGTAATCGTGCTGTCGATTGTGATGCACGTGCTCGAAGCGCTGGTGGGGGTCGCAGTATTGGTCCTGATCATCAGCGGGCTGATCTGGGTTTTTCAGCGCGTGCGCAGGGCCTAGCAAGCACCATTGCCGCGCACACCGCGCAGCGGCGTAAAGCAGGGCGCGCCCGTTCACGCGCCCTGACACATCTACCCCCGCGCACTTTCCCCGGATTTTCACACAGCCCCGGTTCGGTGTATAACAAAGGTAAGCTACAATAGAAGATATCGATACATGGTTAGCTGGTGCTTGCCAGCCTGGACCAGGAGGATTTTTATGAGACAGCAAAAACAGCCGCTTAGAGCCGTGATGCGCTGGCGCGGTGTGGCCCTGATCGTGGTGGCGCTGCTGATCGGCGCGCTGCTGGTGCCGCTCGCCCTGGCGGCCCCCCGCCCCCAGGCCGCCGAAACCCTGGCGGTCGGGTATCTGGGCGCACCCAACAGCCATACGGCGCGCGGGGCACTGCTGGCGATGGAGCAGATCAACTCCGTCGGCGGGTTTAGCGCCCCCGATGGCACGACTTACGAGCTGGAGTTGATCACCCTCGACGCCGCGCCGACCATCGACTCGCTGCCGAACGACATCGCGGAGTTGACCAGCCAGGACGTGGTGGCACTCCTCGGGCCGGACAGCAGCACCCTCTTTACGCCGGAAAACACCGACCTGTTGATCGACACCGGCCTGCCGATCCTGACCCCGGCCACCGCCAGCGGCCTGACCGCGACCGACGACACCGAGTCGATCTTCCGCATTCGCGCCCCGGAGCGAGTCTACAGCTATGCGCTGGCGACCTATCTGGCGACCGAGCTGGAGCTGACCTCGATCGCGCTGGTGCAGACCGACGTCACGTCCACCGAGGCGTTGGCGCTGTTCGAAAACGCGCTGGCCGAGGCCGAGGTCGAGCCGGCGGAGAAGATCCAACTGCCCAACGGTAGCGCCCTGGGCGAACCGGCCCAGCAGCTTGCCAGCCTCAACCCGGAAGCGGTCGTGATGTGGGGGCCGGCCTCCGACGCGGCGGCCCTGCTGCAACTGCTGCGCGACAGCGGGTGGGCCGGGCGCTTCGCCTATCGCTATGCCGAAGAAGCCGCCAGCGCCAATATCTTCCCGGCGGACCTGCTGGAAGATATGCTGGGCGTGACCTCGTGGTCGTACGGCTACCCGGGGCAAACCACGCGCATCTTCGTGCTGGACTACGTGACCACCTTCGGCCAGGTGCCGGGACCGCTGGCCGTGGCCGCCTATGACGCCACATGGTACCTGCGCGCCACGATCATCAACCAGGGGGTCGCGCCGGACGCGATCAAGGACGGGTTGATCGGCGGGTCACCGCGCACGCTGGTACAAGGCACGCTGCATCCCATCGACTTCGCCAACGGCGATCTGGCCCGGATTGCGATGGTCTACGAGTTGGGGCCATACGGCGGCCCGATTATCGTCGCCCAGTTCGACGACACGCAGCGTCTACCGGTCGCCGCAGGTCAGGAGGTAGCGCAGCTTCCGACTGCCGTCCCCCCTACTAACACGCCTGGTCCGCCCACCGATACGCCCGTTCCCACCGTCACACTGGAGGGAAACTGGGTCCAGGTGACGGCGCAGCGCCTGAACGTGCGCTCCGGGCCAGGGTTGAACTATGACCGCGTCGGACAGATCGAGGCCGGCGAGCAGTACGAGATTATGGGCACGTCCGCCGACTATACCTGGGTGGTGATCGACACCGACACCGGGATCGGCTGGGTCAGCGTGCAGTATGTAGACGTGATCGGCAACCTGGCGACGGTCCCGATCATCCAGCCGCCGCCCAGCCCGACGCCCGCCGCCACCCCGACACCGACCGTCCCGCCCAACCCGGACATCGTGATCGATAACGTGACGCTCAGCCCGGCGCAGCCGATTCCGGGCAAACCGTTCACCGCGACGGTCACCGTGCGCAACGCAGGCGGCGGGGCCGCCGGGCGCTTCGCGGTCGCCGCGACATGGCAGCCGGGTGCGATCTACACCGCGAGCTTCGTCGAAGGGCTGGCCGCCGGGCAGATGCAGCAGGTGCAGCTCAGCGGCACGCTGCCGGGCACCGGCGTGTTCCAGGTGGGCGTGGTCGCCGACCTGAACAAGGAAGTCCAGGAGATCAACGAAGACAACAACGTCTACAACGTCACCTACCGGGCCGACTACCCGCTGTTTGCCCAGCAAAGTGGCCTGCAGTTGAACGCCACGACCGACTGGGACCTGTACGGCGGCACGGTCGACTTCCAGTGGGACGGCTTCAATATCGGGATGCGCAACGGCGCAAAGATCGGCATCCTGGGCGGCGTGACCTACGAGAACGTGCATTACGACACGATCTCCCCGGCGGTCATCACCAACACGGTTGGCCTGACCGACAACCAGGTGAACCCCGGCGTGATCGTGGGCATCCTCACCGCCGAGGGGCAGCGCGCGGTGATGCGCATCGACAACCGGCAGGGCCAGACGATTTTCGTCAGCTACCGGGTGTATAACAGCAACCCGTAGCTGTACAGGGGCGCTGCCTGTGGAGAATTTGGCCTCACCCCCTTCCGTCCCCCTCTCCATCCGAGACGGGCGCTGGCGCGCCCTATGGAGAGGGGCTGGGGAGGCCAATGCACCGCCCTTCAAAACCGCCATTGGTTAAAAACCTACCCCTGTGAGCCCCCACCCCGTCACACATCCGCACGCTAGAGACTTTCGCCGATCAGGCCGCCCTCACGATCCAGCAGGCACGGCTGCATCACCAACAGCAGCAGCAGGCCATGTGCCAGACAATCCTCAACAATATCGGCACCCTCGGCAAGGGCAGCACCTTCTCCATCATCCTGCCGCTGGTCCCAACTACGCCAGAATCCGGTCGATAGCGTCGGCAAGCTGGGCCAGGTTGCGCACCTGGTACACATCACTGCACAGCGGC
>DAOTUD010000148.1:0-6108 GCA_034437275.1 Anaerolineae bacterium | reverse complement strand
CCCGCCCGCCCCAACCGCTGAGGGTCGCTCCTGCGCTCATCGTGATCATCCTGGTCCTGGCCGCGCTCAACGTTCTGCGGGGGCGGCGGCGCATGTTGGTGCTGGGCATGCTGGCGATCATCGGCCTGTTCGTGATCTTGAAAACCGAGGCGCTGGCCGAAGCAGCCGCCCGTCGCTTGCGCGGCGTGATGGACCAAAACACCGACCTGGCGCGCGCCGCCGAACTGGAATGGCTCGGCTTTTCCTACGTCGCGTTTCGCCTGATTCACACCCTACGCGACCGGCAAACCGGCCAACTGCCCGCCTTGACGCTGCACGAATTCACCACCTACGCGATCTTTTTCCCGGCGTTTACGGCTGGCCCCATCGACCGGGCGGAACGCTTCCTCAACGACCTGCACAACCTGCCCGGCCTGGATCCGAACCGCCTGACACAGGGCGGGATGCGGATCGCGGTTGGCATCGCCAAAAAGTTCGTGATCGCCGACAGCCTGGCCTACATGGCGCTGAGCGCCAGCAAAGCCGACCAGGCCACCTCCGCCGGCGGGGTGTGGGTGCTGCTGTATGCCTACACGTTCCAGATCTACTTCGACTTCAGCGGCTATTCTGATATCGCCATCGGCATCGGGCAGCTCTACGGCATCAAACTGCCGGAGAACTTCAGCCTGCCCTACCTGAAGCGCAACATTACGACGTTCTGGCAAAGCTGGCATATCACGCTGAGCAATTGGGTTCGCTTCTACGTATTTTTGCCCCTCACCCGCTCCTTACAACGCTACATGCTCAAACGTAAGCGGCGGCCCTCACCGGCGCTATTGGCGCTGGTTGGGCAGGTCACGACGATGATCGTGATCGGGCTGTGGCACGGTGTAACGTGGGGCTTCATCGTGTGGGGGCTGTGGCATGGCCTGGGGCTGTTCATTCACAAGCTCTACAGCGACCGCACCCGCCGCTTTTACCTCAAGCTGCGCGACCGCCCGCGCCTGTCGCAAGCGCTCGGCGTGCTGGGGGTGATCGTGACTTTTCACTTTGTAGCGCTCGGCTGGGTGTGGTTCGCGCTGCCGGACATTGGCACCAGTTGGGGTGTATTTTTACGCTTGTTTGGACTGTAGTTGGATGTAACTCATGAAAACCTGGCAATGGCTCTACGACCCAGACACACTGTTTAACTGGCGCTTCATCCGGAACGTGATCATCAAAACCGCGCTGCTGTTTGTGGCGTTTAACCTGTTGTTCGTGCTGCTCCACCCATTGCCTGCGCTGGGCCAGCTTTCGGCCTACAACGTGCTGTTCGAAGGCCGCCAGCGGCTTCCTTACGGCGAAAACGCCAGCGAATCGTACAACATCAGCCTGTTCCAGCTTGAGGCGATGTTTGCATCACAGCGTATCGACGACGCGGACAAAGCCGGCGACGAATATCGCGTGCTGCTCGTCGGCGATTCGTCGGTGTGGGGCTTTTTGCTGGAGTTAGAGGACACGCTCGCCGCGCAGATCAACGCCGCCAACCTCCAGACCGCCAACGGAAAGCGCGTGCGCGCGTACAACATCGGTTACCCCACCATGTCGCTCACCAAAGACCTGCTGCTGCTCGATTACGCCATGCGCTACGATCCCGACCTGGTGGTGTGGCTGTTCACGCTCAAGTCGTTCGACGTGCAGCAGCAGCTCGCATCACCCATCGTGCAGCACAATCCCGACCGGATGCGCGACCTGATCGACCGTTACGCGCTCGACAGCCTGGACCCGGACGACGAGCGCTTTGTCGAACTGGACATCCAGGACAAAACGATCATCGGGCGGCGGCGTGCCCTGGCCAACATGCTGCGCTTGCAATTCTACGGCGTGCCCTGGGCCATCACCGGCATCGACCAGGCCTATCCCGACGATTACCCGCTGCGGCCCGTCGACCTGGAGCCGGACGACACCTGGCACGGCTACGCGCCGGACCTGTTCGGCGACGACCTACAATTTGCCGACGTGCTGGCGCTGGATGTGCTGGCAGCGGGCATCGCTCGAACAGGGGACACCCCGGTGCTGCTGGTCAACGAACCGATGTTCTTCAGCGACGGGAAAAACAGCGATATCCGCTATAACAGCTTCTATTCGCAGTGGGCCTACGATGCCTATCGCGCGCTGCTGCACATCTGCAGCGCCGCCAACGGCTGGCCGTATCGTGACCTGGCGACGGCGGTTCCGCAAGAAGGGACGATCCCCACCGTCGAATGCTTCACCGATACCCCCGTTCACCTGACGCCGACCTGTTCGGCGCAACTTAGCGCGCGTCTGGGCGTAGCAATATTACAGATGGCGGATCACGGTGCCCTGGCGAGAGCAGATGATCCTTCTTAGCCGATTCTCATTTGGCTTTCGGGGCACCAATCCATAACATCTGCTTTATGCTTACCTGCGATTGAGGAGAAAAGACTGATGGCCGAGCCATTTATCAAGATTCGAGACTTGGCGAAAACCTTCGTCACCCCTGCCGGACCGCTCAACGTGCTGCGTGGCATTGACCTGGACATCGAGAAAGGCGATTTTGTCGCGCTGTTTGGCCCCTCGGGCAGCGGTAAAACCACCTTCCTGAATATGGTCACCGGCATTGACGCGCCGACCGCTGGCATGGTGCTGGTCGATGGCGTGGACGTCGTCAATACCCGGCAGCGCCAGCTTACCCGGTGGCGTGGGCGCAACATTGGCATTATCTTCCAGTTCTTCCAACTGCTGCCGACTCTGACGGTCGCCGAAAATGTGATGGTCCCGATGGATTTTTGCGACGTACACGAACCCAACGAGCGACGCGACCGGGCCATGGAACTACTGGACCGGTTGGGCATCGCGGATCAGGCCAACAAAACACCGGATATGCTCTCTGGCGGGCAGCAGCAGCGTGTCGCCATTGCCCGTGCCCTGGCCAACGATCCGCCGCTGCTGATCGGCGACGAACCCACCGGCAACCTGGATCGCATGAGTGCCGAGAACGTCTTCGATATTTTCCGGGAATTGAACGATAACGGACGAACCGTCCTGGTCGTCACCCATGACCGCGAGGTCGTCCATGATGTGCCCAAGATGATGATGATCACCGATGGCCTGCTCGAGGCGACCACGCTGGAGGCGGCGGCCCGGCGGCGCACGCAAGAACTGCGCACCGCCAAACTGCGCACGCAGGAACGCCGCGCAGTCCGCAGCACGCAGGAACGTGAGGCAATCGGCTCGACCGAATAATGTTTCCTTCCAGGCCCCAAAAGACATATAATGGAAAAGGGAGCCGTCGGGGATTCTCCCACCTGGCTATTGGGAACTGAATCGGAGGAGCGAACAGCATGAAGATCAAAGAGCGTGAGGAAAACGGGGTTACGATTTTCACGCTAGAGGATCGGGTCGACAGTGAAGGTGCGATTGACCTGGACCTGGCGCTACAAACCGCGATATCTGAGGGGAACTATAAGATCGTACTCGAAATGTCGCAGGTAAGCTATATCAACAGCGCCGGACTGCGTACCCTGGCCGATATTCTGACCCAGGCCCGCGAAAACGGCGGCGATCTCCGGCTGGTGAATCTGAGTTCGAAGGTAGCCCGTGTATTCAAGATCATCGGGTTCGACAAATTCTTCACCACCTACCCAACCATCGACGACGCACTGGCCGATTTTTAGGCATCAGCACCAACGCAGCACAACAAGGACAATAGCCCCCTGTGGGGCAGGGGGCTGTTTGCGTATGGCCAAGGAAAACAATTCATGACATTTATCGGCGAACTGCGGGTCGAAGCCAAACACGAAAACCTGCGGATTATCTCGCATTTTGTACACGGCATCGCACACCGCCTGTCACTCAGCAGCAGAGTGTTGTTCGACCTTGAGTTAGCCATCGAGGAGGCCGCCACCAACATCATCAACCATGCTTATGGTGACGCTTGGCATGGTGATATCTTGCTGAATGCCACCAAACTCAATGACCGCATCCGCATCAGCCTGACCGACTGGGGCGTGCCGCTCAACCCGGCGGACGTAAAACCGTTTGACATCAACGCCCCGGTCGAAGCGCGGATCAAGGGCGGCATGGGGCTGCACTTCATCCACACGCTGATGGACGAGGTCGAGCGCGATATCGCCACCCAAACCGGCCAGCCCAGCACCCTCATCCTCTACAAGCGCATCGAGCGTGCCAGCGCCAATCTACGCCCGCCCAGCGCTATGCAAGAACTAAACGCCATGCGCACCATCAGCGAGGTGATGACGTCCAACATCGACCTGGACGATCTGCTCAATCTCATTCTCAACAAACTGGTCGCCACGATTAACGCGGAACGCGGCACGCTCTACCTCATCGACGAGCAAGCTGGCGAACTGTGGTCGCGCGTGCTGCTGGAAGATGTCGGGCCACTGTCAGAGATTCGGCTCAAGATCGGGGAGGGCATCGCGGGGCATGTCGCCGAAACCGGCCAAATCCTGAACATCCCCGATGCCTACAACGATCCGCGTTTCAATCCCAAATTCGACCAGGCGACCGGCTTCCGCACGCGGTCGATACTCACCGCGCCGATGTTCAACCCACAGCACAAGATCATCGGCGTCGTGCAACTGCTCAACAAGCGTGAAGGCCCCTTCACCTGGCGGGACGAGCGCCTCCTCACCGCGATGACGTCGCAGGCCGCGATCAGCATCGAAAACGCCCGGCTGTACCAGCAAGAAATCCAGCAGCAACTGCTCAACCAGGAACTGAAAACCGCCTATTCGATCCAGGCCAGCTTTCTGCCGGACGAAATTCCGCAGCATGACGGCTGGGATATCGCGGCAGTGTGGCAGCCGATCCGCAACGTGGCCGGCGACTTCTACGATTTTTACAAGCTGGGGGATGGGCGGCTAGCGGTAACGATTGCCGATGTGTCTGGCAAGGGGATTCCAGCCGCGCTGTTCATGGCGCTCAGCGTCACTATGCTGCGCTTCAGCATGAGCATGTCCCTGCCCCCCGATGATGTCGTGCGGCGCGCCAACGAGATGCTCATCAGCGAACAACGTTCGCGCATGTTTGCCACCACGTTTGTCGGTTATATCAACCTGGATACCGGGGCGCTGGACTTTGCGTCGGGGGGGCACAATCCGGCCCTGGTATACCGTGCGGCGACCCAGCAGTGTGAATACTTCGACGCTTCGGGCGTCGCCATCGGCATCTTCAAGCAAGCCGAGTTTGTGCTGGAACACATCCAGCTCGACGCGGGTGATATTCTGACCCTATACACGGATGGCATCACCGAGGTGATCAACAGCCAGGAAGAAGAATTCGGCGAGCAGCGGCTCGAAGACCTGATTCGCCAGCACGCCGCCCGTCCAGCCCAGGAAATCGCGTCCCTGGTGCTGGAGGCGATAACCGATTTTTCGGGTGATGAAAGCCTGTTCGACGACGCGACATTAGTGCTTACCAAGCGCCAATAGGGGACCGAACGCATGGGCACCGCATCCAGTGCTTCAGAATTGCAGGCCATCCTGGACCGTACCATCCAGGTCATCCAGGCTCACAACTGGGGGACAGCTCCCCTGGTGCTGCAAGACAACGCCGCGCCCACTACCCCGGACACCGACCAGCAAGCAGATGATGCGCTCGCATTCCCCTTGCAAGTTGGCGACCAGAAATTCGGCTGGCTGGTAGCTGACCTGCCCGCCGATGAACAGCCCCCACCCTCTTTCAAGGGTAGGTTTTTAATTGTAATTCGGGTTCTCAATGGGTTGGCCTCACCCCCTCCCGCTCTCCTCGCTCCATCCGAGACGGGCGCTGGCGCGCCCTATGGAGAGGGGCTGGGGAGGCCAATGCACCGCCCTTCAAAACCGCCATTGGTTAAAAACCTACCCTGTGAGCCCCCACCCCGTCACACATCCGCACGCTAGAGACTTTCGCCGATCAGGCCGCCCTCACGATCCAGCAGGCACGGCTGCATCACCAACAGCAGCAGGCCATGTGCCAGACAATCCTCAACAATACCGGCACCCTCGGCAAGGGCAGCACCTTCTCCATCATCCTGCCGCTGGTCCCAACTACGCCAGAATCCGGTCGATAGCGTCGGCAAGCTGGGCCAGGTTGCGCACCTGGTACACATCACTGCACAGCGGC
>DAOTUD010000147.1:0-18663 GCA_034437275.1 Anaerolineae bacterium | reverse complement strand
GGCGCGGGTAAAGGCGTGCAGGCCCGACTTGAACCAGAAGAAGTATTCCAGCACATTGAACGCCGAGAACCAGGTCGATTTGAAGTTCATCAACTGCACGCCCGACTGCACCACGTCGGCCTCGTCACGCACCATCACGGTGTTGACCACGTTGTAGATTTCGGGGTGCGGCTCGTCTTCGGCGTCGAAAATGCACACGACGTCGTTGTTGGCGGCCTTGAGGCCCTTGTTGAGGCCGTTGGGCTTGTTGCGCGGGCCATCGGTGAAGGTGACAGTATGCTGGCCGGGATGACGCTGGCACTCATACGCGGAGAGCCGCTGCAGGATGCCTTACGGATGGGGGTCGCTGCCGGGGCTGCCAAGGCCACCACCCTGGGCCAGAGCAATATCACCCGTGACGAAGTCGACCGTTTACGGCGTGACACAGTTGCTCAAGCAGTTACGCTGCAGGAGCGATAAATGCCTGACTATAGTTAAAAAGGGTCTACCCGAACTAGCCGGCTCCGACTTGCACGGTTATTGACCATTCCGATGTGTCTCCCGGCGCTAAACTGGGAACCCGTCCCTTTTCCGACGCAAGTGATAGGTCATCATAAAAGCCAGTTGATGGTTCAAAGGCAATTGTCAGCGCCGGATTATAGCGTCCTTCGTCGACCCAAATGCCTAAGTACGGGACCCGGGACACATCCCACGCCATGTGTAACCAATGATTCGCATCCGTTTCGATCAATCTGGCCCACGATACCGGATCATCGGGGGGAAGGTATACCTTCCGGGATGTCTGCGCTTGCGCCGACGTGACCCGATCCAGGCGAATCCGTTGATCTTCCGGCGCGGTGGCAACGGGCCATTGCAGCCGTGTGCCAACCGGGCACCAATCGCCCAGCGGTTGGACCGCGATCACGGTGTCGGTCGAGTCTGGCAGACGGATCGCGGTGGCAGGGGGAGCCGTAAACTGGGGATGCGCTGCCCACAGGCCGGCGAGCTGCACATCACCGGTGTTTTCTACTGCATAATCGAGGCGCAGCGTTTGAGCATCCGGTAAGGACATGGTACGTGTCAGCCGGTAAGGCAGGGCGCGACCACTCACCTGAAAGGCCAGGGCAGCCGGGGCCGCTTCCACTCGCTCCCACGGGAGTGCCCACACTTCGCCATGATCGGGCAAGGCCGCGTTTTTGTACGGGCCATCCAGAGGATAGTGACATGCGTTGATCGTTGGGAACATCTCGTCCCACCCGCTCATGTCCTGGTCAACAAATGATGCGCCATAGTCGACTGGTTTGAAGGGACGATCGGCTGGACCTAACAACCATTCGTAATCGGCGACTTTGTTGAAAATCGACACGATTTTTGCGCCCATACCGGGGACCGTGATCACCCGCAGTTCGTCGCTTTCCAGCGCCCAGGCCGGCTGGCTGTACCAGGTAGTCTCGGATAGTCGGGTCATTGCGCCTTTTCCTTTTTCATGTCAGCTAACAATGCGTGATGAAGCGCTGCGCCGAGGTGCGCTGGCTCCAGGTCAAGGACTGCTCTAAAGTGCTGGTCAGCAGCATCGAAATCCCGCAAACCAAGATATCCCAGGGCTTGCATGTAGTGGCAGTGCAGTTGGTTGCGCTGGTTCAGATCGTCGTCAAAAACCAAAAACTCGGGCAATGAAACGGCGAAATAGTCCATTACAATGGTATCATGCAAATGGTCGCGCCCATAGTCGACCAGTTTCTGGAAGATATTCCGCGCCGCGTCCGGTTTGCCCAACCGCTGGAGCGCGAGGCCCTGGTAAAAGATCATGTCCGGCGGCTGATCATAGTAGTACATCGGCGACGCCGGCTCGGAAAGGCCCACCGATGCGCGTTGGAAATACTCTTCCGCACGATCGAAATTCCCTAACCCCTCGTAGGCAAGGCCGAGATAGTAAAAGATGTGATTCTCCTGCGCGCCGGCGAGTTTGCCCTCGCCTAAATTGTGCGGATACACCTGCGCCCGTTCGAGCGTCTCAATCGCTGTTTCAAACTGGCTTTTCACGAGTTGCTGCCGGGCGATCTGGACCAGACTCACCACATATTGCGCGGTGGTTTTACCCTCGCCGCCTTCCCAGGGGTGGAACGTGCGCGCCATCAGCGTATCAAGCGCAGCGGTGTGACGCCCTATGAGATTCAATACCGCGACTCGTTCCAGGCTGAGATCGTCGCGTTGGGCCACCAATGTCAAATGCTGCTCCAGCCGTGTGAGGCGATCGCTGGGTGCCGTTCCTGTTTTCTTGTGGAGTTGGTCGAGCTCAAAAAGCACGCGCGCATCCGCCGGATCGAGCGCGAATGCCCGTTCGTAGTGGTCGAGCGCACGCGCGGGTTGGTGGCGCTTATTCATGTACGCTAACCCCAGATTGCGCTGCACGGTGGCGAAGTCGGGATCGAGGGCTTGCGCCTGTTCCCAGGCGTCGATGGCGTCGTCATACTGCCGGTGCGCATACCAGAAGTTGCCGAGATAGTACGGCGCGCGGGCATCGTGCGGATCAAGCGTGCTCGCCGCTTGCAGCGCGGGGACAGCTTCGTTCCGGTGGGGGAAACAGTAATCGGGCGGCAGCATTTTGGCTGCGGCAAACCGGCCATGCGCAGCGGCCTGATCCCCGTCTTGCAGATGGATCCATCCCTGGAAATAGCGCACCATCGGATCAGCCAGCGGCGCGTCATCCAGCAGCCGGAGTGCGTCCGCAAACAGCCCAGCGTGAGCATAATCGAGCGCGATCTCGATATAGTTATGCACGTGATCACGCATCAATGCCCGATAAGCAGTATCCCCGGTGAGTAAATAGCGCTCGTACCATGCCCCTAAATCGAGCCGGTCTGCTGCCAGACTGCGCTCAACTTCGGTTTGCGCGTCGGTCGGGCGCTCCAGGCGACGCAGCACCGCGATCTTTAGATGGCGTGCCTGCTGATAGTGTACGTTCGTCACCAGCGCGTGGTCGAGCAGCGCAAGTGCCTCCTCATACTGGCCCTTCCGGCACGCGATCCGGGCTAACGCAAAATACGCCGGACTGCGCCACGCCGCATTCCAGACTGCTTTGTAGAACGCGTCAAAGGCTTCTGCATAGCGACCCTGCATATTCAGTGCCAGCCCCAGGTTGTAATGCGGCTCGCCGTCATACGGATTCGGATTGCGCCGCGTCAGACTCGTGATCGCCGTGCGGAAAAAGGCTTCGGCTGCTGCAAATTTACCACGCCGGAAATGCAGCAGGCCCAACGCATTGTTCGCGCGGCTGTCCAACGGATCGCGGCGGATCGCTTCTTCATAGTACGGCTCTGGCTCGTAGGTCGCGTGGCGATACTGTTCCAGGTGCAGCCCGTTGAGGAACAATTCCTCGTTCGACTCAATTGCCGCGGGCGGTTGGGCGGCGGTGGCCGGTGCGGGAATGTCGTCAGCGCCATCGGGCAGCGGCGTGTACGCGATGAGTTCCCGGTCGCCATCCAGTACCCGTACGGTAAACTCCTGAGGGCGTGCCGCTGGCGAAACGGCGACGGCTTCCAGCAAGGCTCCGGCAGGATCAAGCGCGATCGTGCGTTCGAAAATGGCGTCGGCCTGGTGCAGCAACTGAACCGTTACCGTGCGTGGGCACGTCACGTAGACGCCCAGACGCGCTACTCCGTTCGCAAGCTCCAGGTTGATCACAGCCTCTTTCGACGCATTTTTCGCAGTCCCAATCTGCTTATAGGGCATGAAGGTCTGCGTGAAGCGTTTTTCCTCACCCGGCATAATCCACGAAAAATCCGGTTGGTTGTCGGTGTATGCGCCGCACATCAATTCGATATACGGCCCATCGTCGTCGGTAAGCTGCCGGTCCCATGCTTGCCCAAAATCGCCACTGCCCCAGGTCCACTGCTTCTTGCCCGGAACCACATGATGATTGGCGACATGCATCATGCCCGCCTGGACGCCATGATCGTAGCAGCCCAGGAAATCAAAATCGGAGTGATACGCCATGTATGAGGTAGGAACCGGAATGTTCTTGTAGCGTGAAATATCCGTGCCGGGCGCGTAATCCATCTTATAGTAGGTGCCGGTCGCAACCGGAAAGCTGGACACATCCCGCTTGCCATGATCCATCACAGCGTGAACATCGGGCGGAAAAACCGATTGGTAATCGTCATTGACATGGACTGCCGGATTCGCCCACCACATGAAGGTCTGCGGCACGGTCGTCCGGTTATACAGTTGCACGTTCAGTTCCAGATAGGCGCAATCGGGATAAAGCGTGAAGCCGACCATGCCCTTGGTGCGGAACATCCGCTCGATCTCGCTGAACCACACGGTCCGACTGCCATCCGCGTTTTCTTCGATCCGGTACTCGACCGGGGCGAACGTGCTGGGGCGGTGGTGCTGGGGCCAGTTGAACTCGATCCCGCCTGAAATCCAGGGGCCGGCCAACCCCACCAGGGCCGGCTTGATGACTGTATTGTGGTACACAAAGTGATAGTTGTTGGTTTTGTCGAGTGCCATCTGCACTCTGCCGCCGATCTCGGGCAAAAGCATTATTTTGAGATAATGGTTTTCCATAAAAACGGCAGTATAATCTTTGTCCACTTTCTCATCAAAGACACGTTCGATGATCGGGTGCGGATAGACCACGCCGCTGCTGCCCTGGTACACCCGTTTTTCAAGGAACATCGGGTTTTTGTCTGGCTGTCCGATTTCATAGGTTGGAATCGTGACGGTGGCTTCCCAAGCGGTCACCGAATTTGTTTGACGGGCCATCATTTCCCTCCTTTATCGTATCTTGTACTCTACAGGGGCCGCCACTCAAAAACAATAGAACAAAATATGATATGATGGACTATATTATGGTCTCTTATGCTGTCTGCTCAGTTGGAATACACATCAAAAGAGTAAAAAATGTCCCCAATTCGAATCCGCGAAGGTTTTAAGGATCAAATTCTTCACATCATCCCCCCGTCCATCCTGGAAAGAATGAAAACTAATCCCCTGCTGCACCAGTTGATGCCGACTCATATTGGGTGGTACCCCAATGCCCAATATCATTACTGCGAGCGCCAGACAGGAGCCGAGGATCATATCCTGATTCTGTGCGTGGAAGGTGAGGGCTGGTTTGAGATTGGTGGTGAGCGCCATGCGGTACCGCACAATGAGGCGCTGCTCATTCCATGCAATACGCCGCATTGTTATGGCGCATCCGAGCACGATCCATGGTCGATTCACTGGGTGCATTTCACCGGCGCGAGTTCGGGGTATTTTGTGCGGTTGCTGCCCCAAGACAGCTATACGCTATCGATTGCGCCCGAAACAGTCGCAACCGCCAAGGTTCTGTTCTGTGAATGTTACGACGCGTTTTTGGGCAGTTTCGTGTTCCAGCAAATGCTCTATGTGGCTCAAACGCTGCACCATCTGCTGGGCTGTATGTTTTTTGACAACCCGGCGTTTTCGCCAACGCTGCGGACCAGCCGGTTTCGCAGTGTGCATGAAACCCTGGACTATCTGCGTTTGCATCTGGATCGACGTCTAACGCTTGATGATATGGCCGAACACTCCCAGCTCTCGAAATCCCATTTCTTGCGGTTGTTCAAAGAGCAGACAGGCTACTCGCCGGTAGATTATTTCATTCACCTGAAGGTGCAGCACGCCTGCACGCTGCTGTCGGTCACGAACCAGACCGTTCGCGAGATCAGCCTGGCGGTCGGCTATGATGACCCGTACTACTTCTCGCGGATTTTCAAAAAAATTGTTGGCGTCTCGCCCAGCAAGTATCGCGAGTCGCCCGCAACCGACTCCCTGGCCTTGTTTGTATAGCGCATTCTTGAGGAGCCTCATCAGATGAACAATTTGGAACGCTTCGCCAAAGCGATCAACTGGGAACCCACCGATCGCATCCTGACCTACGATTTCCTGGACAACCGCCATATCCTGACCCACTACGGAGGCTACGACGCAACCCGGCAATATACCTTCGAGGAGTTAATCCAGCTTACGGTAAGGCATGGCGCAACATCGGCCTGGATGTGACGCGCTTCGTCTATGACCCGGTCGAACACTGGATGGGATCGAAGATCGTCAACTGGGTGCGCTTCTTCGGCGTTGATCCGGACAACTGGGAGGTCAGTCAAGCGGGGGGACAGCGTGGATCTCCAAGCGGCCTTTCACGACGCTGCAAGAGCTCGAGAAGTGTATGCCGCAGCTTCCCAAATATGAAGACGTGCGCGAATGGTACCAGCCCACCATGCAGCAGATCCAGGCCCTGCTGCGCGAATACGACATCGTGATGATTGGTGCCGTCGAAGGGCCGATCACCGATGCCTATTCCTATATGGATATGGAGCTGTTTGCCTGGGGCATCTACGATGCGCCGGAGCTGATCTCACATGTTATGGATTGCACCGGGTTGTTCTCGGCTCACATCGCCCGCGCCTTCGCCGAGATCACAAATGTGCCGCTGCTGTTCATGGGCGAGGATATCGCTGGGACGACCGGGCCGATCTTCTCCCCCCGCTTTGTGCGCGAGCACGGTCTCCCGCGTTGGAAGTGGATCACCGAGCCGATCAAAGAGAAGGGCTACAAGTTCCTGTATCACACCGATGGTCGCTATGGCAACTTCTTGCCGCTGATCTTCGATGAACTGGGTGCGGATGGGCTGAATCCGATCGAGCGCAACGGCTGCAACGACATTTTCGAGATTCGCGCACAGTACCCGGACAAGCTGTTGTTTGGGAATGTCTGCTGCATCCATACCCTGCCGCATGGCACGCTGGGTGACGTGGAAGACGAGACGCTGGAGTTGATCGAAAAGATCGGGCCGCAGGGCGGCATCTTCATCGGGTCCTCAAGTGAGGTGCACGACGCGGTGCCAGTCGAAAACGCGGCCAGGATGTACGGCACGGTCTACGAATTCGGCGCGTACCCAATTGATGTTGACCGCATCCGGGCGCGGCGTGCGGAACTCCGCGAGAAGGGGGCACTCAAGCTGCGCGCCGAGACCCCGATGTAGGAGCGCATCGGTTGAGCGGGGCCAGTGGCGTCTGGGACTGTCATCAACTGACTGCGTCACCGCCACGTGTGGAGGTCGATAAGATTGTCCATCAGATCGGGATTTTATCTATTGTAAGCGAGACATACCCAGTGGTACGCTGCATGTTAAGATACCTTAACATATCAATTTTTCTTGAGCCATTTGGTTAGATGACCCGCTTAGCCAAACCCATATTTATTACCGGAGCAGCCAGCGGATTCGTGTGTGCCGCGGCAAATCGCCGTGTAGCCGAAGATGCGACCGATATGGCGCTTGATATCAACACCGACGGACTGCGAAAATCCGCGACCACAGCATCGCTTCAGATGGTATTGTCCATCACCCGGTTGATCGGACCTGGTCCGATCAAGGTGAAGCAACATTCCGCAGGTTGTTGCAGTGCAGGACGGTTTATTCGCTGTCGCGGGGGCATATCTCACGCGGTGGTGATATACTATGCGCTGCGGGCATTTGCTTAGACGTAAATACACCGGGGGCATGAGCGCGTACACCGAAAGCAATGACGCGATAACGCAGATGATAAACAATGCAATCCTTGACCGGCACAAGCGGTGCAGCTGTGGCTGATGTTGCCGCATTTTTGACGAGCGACAACGTCCGTTTTGTGGCCGGAATCGTGATTCCTGCAGATGGTGGCCGGACAGACCATAGCCCCACACCATATCTGGCGTTTGATGGAACTTGTCGTCGAATACCAATATCAGGACAATTACCTTGATAATGAGTTTGAGGAGGTGTGAATGACATAATGTTCCATTCCATTTCTGTTGAGTCAAGATATAAATAAGGAGAGTATTGCTGATTATGAAGAAGAAACTGCTTTCTATCTCGCTGTTGCTCGTTTTGCTTATGTCCGTTGGCATTGGCAGCCATGCGGTAGCGCAAGACGACGAAGACCTTTTGTTCGTGGCGATCAACAAGAGCGCCGATCAACAGTATTTCATCGATTTGCAGAATTCCTTTGTGGACACATCTCAGGATTTGGGCGCCGACGCGCGTAAATTCGATGCGAAACTCGACCCGAACCTGGGGATCACCCTGGTCGAAGATGCTATCTCCGCTGGTGCGCAGGGTATCGCCATCACCGTGCCCGATCAGACGATTGGCCCGGCGATTGCCCAATTGGCCGCCGATGCGGGCGTCGTCCTGATCGCGACCGATGACAGCATCGTCGATATGGATGGCAACCCGGTCCCGTTTGTGGGCTTCAACGGTACGGACATGGGGGCCAGAGTTGGTGAAGCGGCGGCCCAACTGCTGGACGAGAGCGGCTGGCTGGACGACGACGACAAGAAGGTCGGCGTGCTGTCGGTGGAAGTGCAGACGCTCTCGGTCTGCAATGATCGCACGGATGCCGAAAAAGCCGCGATCATCGAAGCGGGCATGCCCGAAGACAACGTCTTCCCCGTGCCGTACACGGGTGAGTCGCTCTCTGCGCAGGACGCTGCCGGCCCGATCATCACCGCCAACCCGGATGTGACGAACTGGGTCGTCTTCGGCTGCAATGACGAGGGCGTGCTCGGTACGCTGAACGCGCTGGCGACCGCCGGTGTCAACCCCGACGACGTCATCGGCGTTGGCCTGGGTGCGTACGAAGCTTGCAAGCCCTGGACGGCTGAACAGCCGACCGGCTTCAAAGCCGCGCTGTTCATCTCCGGCCTGGACGTTGGCGCGACGGCGGCGCAGGTGCTCTATGACGCCGTGGTCAACGATGTCGAACCGCCCACCGAAACGTTTGCTCCTACCTCGATCGTGACGCCTGGCAACTACACGGATATCATGGACAACGTCTCGTTGGAGAATTGTGGCGTGGACGTCTCGGCACTCCAAGATGAGCCAGACGTGGAAGACGTACTGTTCGTGGCGATCAACAAGAGCGCCGACCAGCAGTACTTCATCGACCTGCAAGACTCCTTTGTCGACACCGCCAACGAATTCGGCATAGACGCGCGCAAATTCGACGCCAAGCTCGACCCGAACCTGGGGATCACCCTGGTCGAAGATGCTATCTCCGCTGGTGCGCAGGGTATCGCCATCACGGTGCCCGATCAGACGATTGGCCCGGCGATTGCCCAGGCTGCGGCTGATGCCGGCGTCGTCCTGATTGCGACCGATGACAGCATCGTCGATATGGATGGTAACCCGGTCCCCTTCGTGGGCTTCAATGGCACGGACATGGGGGCCAAAGTCGGCCAGGCCGCGGCTGACCTGCTGGCCGAGAGTGGCTGGCTGGACGACGACGACAAGAAGGTCGGTGTGCTGTCGGTGGAAGTGCAGACGCTCTCGGTGTGTAACGACCGCACCGACGCCGAAAAAGCCGCCATCCTGGAAGCGGGCATGCCCGAAGACAACATCTTCCCCGTGCCGTATACGGGTGAATCGCTCTCCGCGCAGGACGCAGCTGGCCCGATCATCACCGCCAATCCGGAGGTGACGCACTGGGTCGTCTTCGGCTGCAATGACGAGGGCGTGCTCGGCACGCTGAACGCGCTGGCGACCGCCGGCGTCAGCCCCGACAACGTCATCGGTGTCGGCCTGGGCGCGTATGAGGCCTGCAAGTTCTGGGATGCGGGCCAGCCCTCCGGCTTCAAAGCCGCGCTGTTCATCTCCGGCCTGGACGTTGGCGCGACGGCGGCGCAGGTGCTGTACGATGCGGTGGTCCTCGGCGAAGATCCGCCTGCCGAAACATTCGCGCCCACCTCGATTGTGGATGCGATCAACTACAAGGACGTCATGGACGACGTTTCGCTGGCGAACTGCTCACAATAGTTCGTCTATTCTAATGTTTGAGGGGCAAGGGCTGGCACCTTGCCCCTGCTAACCTAGACTGTTGCCCGTGTGGGGGTGCCCCTCAGCAGAAAGTAAGTAACAATGGTTCAGACAACAAATGCGGCGATGGCCCAGGAAACAGCCAACGCCCAAAAAACAAATGGCATGCTCCGAATATCCAATGTCAGTAAGGCATTTCCGAACGTGCTTGCGCTAGACGATGTGTCGCTGGAGGTTCGCCCCGGCGAGATCCTGGCATTTGTGGGAGAAAATGGGGCGGGCAAATCCACCCTCCTCAAAATCCTGAGCGGAGACTACCAACCCGATGCCGGCACGATTACTCTGGACGGCAAAGAGGTATCGTTCCCGAATCCGAGCAGCGCACACAAGGCTGGCATTCGCATCATCTACCAGGAACCGGAGATTATCCCCTGGGTGAGTGTGCCCGAGAATATCTGGGTGGGTGAGTTGCCGAAGCGGTTCGGGTTCATTGACCGTAACCGATTGAACAAACTGACCCAGCAGCGCTTGATCGAATATGGCTTTGAAGCTGTGTTGCCCATTGATTCGATGGGCAATGAATTATCGTCGGCCCAACGGCAACTGGTCGAAATCATGCGCGCGCTCAAGTCGGGGGTGCGGGTGCTGGCCCTGGATGAACCGACGTCCTCGCTGACCGACGATGAAGTCGATCGGCTCTTTACCCTGGTGCGTAAACTGCGCGACGACGGGGTGGCGCTGATCTACGTATCGCACCGCTTGAACGAAATTAAACGGTTGTGTGACCGTGTGGCCATCTTGCGCGATGGCAAACTGGTCACGGTGCAGCCTGTGAACGACATCGACGAAAATGAGATTGTCAATTACATGGTCGGGCGCGAATTATCTGATGTGTTTCAGCGTCAACAGATTGAGAGCGATCACTGTGTACTCGAAGTAAAGGGCCTGCATAGCAACTGGCATCATGACATCAATTTCCACGTTAACGCAGGCGAAATTGTGGGGTTCGCTGGTTTGGTCGGCGCGGGGCGCACGGAATTAGCCAAGGTAATCTTTGGTGCGGATCGCAAGACCAGCGGGCAGATCATATTAGATGGCAAAGAAGTCAACACCAAGCACCCCATCGAAGCGATCAAACACGGCATTGGCTTTGCACCCGAAGATCGCAAGCGCGAGGGGCTGGTTTTGGTCCGCAGCGTGCTGGAAAATGCGTCGATGGCGATTTTGCGCCAGTTGACCCGCCTCCGGTTCATCCGCAGGCAGCTGGAGCGTGAGACGGTCTCTCAATTTGTGGAAAAACTGCGCGTGCAGACGCCCTCGGTGGACCAGGAGACCGGCAAGCTGTCGGGCGGTAACCAGCAAAAAGTGGTGTTGGCCCGCTGGCTGGCCGTAAAACCAAAGATCTTGATTCTGGATGAGCCAACACGTGGTATTGACGTTGGTGCCAAAGCCGAAATTTATACGCTGCTGGATGAACTCGCCAATCAAGGGATCGCGATCGTTTTTATTTCCTCGGAACTGCCAGAAATCCTTGGTCTCTCCGACCGAATTTACGTGATGCAAAGCGGACGGATCACGGGCGAGCTTTCCCGCGAAGAGGCCACCGAAGAAAAAGTCCTGGCGCTCGCATTGGGCGATAACCTGACAGATAACGGCTACGATGCCGCCGCATCAAAATAGAAAGCGAAACGAAAATGACTGCTGAACACGCATCTGATAAAACGCCAACGACACCCCCCGAAACAACGCAAAGACCGCCGGTCTTGACCGTGATTGGCGATATATTCCGCAAGAATATCAACCGTATTGGGCCTGATAACCTCTCACTGCTCTTTGCACTGGCGTTCCTGGTGTTCCTGATCACCGTGGCAAGCGGTTGGGTCGGTTACGAAGGTGGCGACAAGTTTTTCTCCTGGCAAAACCTGATGAACAGTATCGCCCAGGCGATTGTGATCGTCGGGCTGCTGGCTGTGGGCGAGACGGTGGTCATCATCGCCGGTGGCCTCGATATTTCGGTTGGTTCGGTGGCCTCGATTGGATCGGTGGTTTCGGCATCGGTCTTGGTTGGCGTTGGGACGGTCGGATCGTACAGCTTCATCCCAACGGGGAACGTTTACACCGCGGTTCTGGCTGGAATTTTAGCTGGCATGTTAGCTGGCGCAGTCAACGGGTTTATCATAACGATGCTGCGCGTGAATCCCATCATTGCCACGCTCGGTACACTGGCGGCCTTTGCCGGTATTGCTTTCCTGCTGGCCCCGGATGGCAAACCGATTGGCGTCGTCACCCAGCCCGACTTTACCTGGCTGGCGCGCGAACGCCTGTTCATCGACGTCGACGTCCCCGAACTCAACGGATCGCGGTGGACGGGCGTGCCGGTCCTGACCGTGATTTTTGTGGGTGTGACAGTGTTGATTCACATTTTGATGGCTTTTACCGATTTCGGGCGCGCTATTTACGCGATTGGCGGCAACGAAGTGGCTGCTCGCCTGGCGGGAATCAACCTCACCCGGGTGCGGATCATGATGTACATGCTCTCCGGTGGTGTGGCGGGGCTGGCGGGTGTGCTGCTGGCGGCCCGCACCACGTCCGGCAATCCGATCAATGGTGTCGGGTCGGAACTCCAGGCGATCACGGCGGTGTTCCTCGGCGGGGCCGCTACGGATGGCGGTAAAGGGACGGTTACCGGGACCTTCCTGGCGGTGATCCTGGTTGGCGTGCTGAACAACGGCATGAACCTGCTCGGTTTCAACACGTTTGTGCAGCGCGTGGCGTTGGGTTTGCTCCTGGTTGGTGCGGTAGCGATCTCGCAGTGGCGTCAGGCTCGCGAAGAAAAAGCACGCGCGCGTGCTTTGGCCCAGCAGTCGTAAGCGAACAACCTGAGCAGTGGACCAAAGGACGACACGATGACAACAGTAGCACCCTGGTGGAATGTCGAGCTAGAAGGTAAACCGGACTTTGAAGCGGCCATGCAGCGTGTTTACGCGTGGTATGAGGGTGAAATTTTGGACCGCGCGCCGGTGCGTTTCGTCGCACACAATGCCGCGTTCAACCTGGGCGGGGCCGCTGAGGGCACGCGCTCGCCAGAAGAACAAAAACGGCGCTGGTTTGAAGTCGAACGGCGCGTTGAGGAATACGTGCAGGCGCTCGAGGGCAAGCGGTTTCACGGCGAGACATTCCCCATGTTTGATCCCAACCTGGGGCCGGACGTCTACGCAGCGTTTTATGGCGCTGAGCTGACCTACGGCGAGGTTACCTCGTGGTCGCACCCGATCGTGCATGAGTGGGATGATCTCGAAAAACTCAAGTTGGACATGACCAATGAGTATTTCACGACGATTGAAAAACTCATGCATGTGGCAATTGAGCAATGTGCGGGTAAGTCGCTGGTAGGTTACACCGATCTTCATCCCGGCGAAGACTGCGCGATGGCATGGCGCGGCGTTGAGCGTTTCTGCATGGACCTGATCGAGTATCCTGACGAAGCCAAGCGAATGATCGAGATTGCGTATGCTGATTTTCACATGATCTTCGATCACTTCGATAACATTCTCAAGGCCGCCAATCTGCCCTCGATATGTTGGATCGGCTTGCCGTCGTTTGGCAAGTTCCACGTCCCGAGCTGCGACTTCTCCGCCATGATCTCGTCGCGCCACTTTGTTGAGTTCAGTTTGCCCATTCTCGAACGCGAAGTGAAACCCATGACGCACACCGTCTATCACGTCGATGGGCGCGGCGTCGCGCGGCATCTCGACCATATCCTGAACGTACCGGAGATCAACGGGATTCAGTGGGTGCAAGAAATGGGCCTGGACCGTCCCATCATGCAGTGGGTGCCGTTGATCAAGAAAATCCAGGCCGCAGGCAAGGGCGTGATCGTCGATCTACAGGTCGATGAGCTGGAGAGCTTCCTCGACGCGGTCGATCCCCAGGGGATCTTCCTCTGGGTAGGGACCGAAGATGAAGATGAACAACTTGCGATCCTCAAGCGCTTAGAAAAATGGCGCTAAACCCTTACGACGCTATCGAAGACAGGGTCATCAACGAATGTTAACCTCACGGGAACGGGTCTTATTGGCCCTGAATCACCAGCCGCCAGATCGCGTACCAGTTGACTTGGGCGGCTGCGGCCAAACCGGGATGCATGTCAGCACGGTATATAAACTGCGGCAGGCCCTCGGGCTTGATGAACCCGGCACGCCGGTCAAGGTGATCGAGCCGTACCAGATGTTGGGTGAGATCAAGCTCGATTTGCTGGACGCGGTTGGGGGGGACGTGGTTGGGTTCGGCAGCCTGAACACGATGTTCGGGTATCGCAGCGAGAACTGGAAACCCTGGACGTTTCATGATGGCACGCCCCTCCTCGTGCCCGAACATTTCAATACCGACCCGGAACCCAATGGCGACATTTTGATGTATGCCGCAGGCGATAAATCCTCACCACCCAGCGCCCGTATGCCTGCCGGCGGATGGTACTTCGATTCGATCATCCGCCAGCCCGAGATTGATGACGAGCACCTCGATGTCGAAGACAACTTAGAGGAGTTTGGCCCGATCTCAGATGACGATCTGCATCACCTCGCGCAAACGTCGGAGCGTCTGTACAACGAGACCGACAAAGCCATTATGCTCGCCCTGCCCGGCACCGGCTTCGGTGATATCGCGCTCGTCCCCGGCCCGATGCTGAAGCATCCCAAAGGTATTCGGGATGTGGCCGAGTGGTACATGAGCACGGTATCGCGCCCGGCCTATGTGCGCGCGATTTTCGAACGTCAATGTGAAATTGCGTTAGAGAATCTACCGAAGATATACGAAGCGGTCGGTGATCGGGTGGCGGCGGTATGGATTAGCGGGACCGACTTCGGCGCGCAGAATGGGCCGTTTATCTCGCCCAGGACCTTCCGTGCGCTCTATCTCCCTTTCTACAAACGAGTCAACGATTGGCTGCGCGAACATACCCAGTGGAAGCGCTTCATTCACTCATGTGGATCCGTGAAGGCGCTGCTGCCAGATTTCATCGAAGCTGGCTTCGAAATCCTGAATCCAGTCCAAACGTCGGCGGCAGGTATGGACCCGGCGACACTGAAGGCCGAGTTTGGCTCCTCGTTTGTTTTTTGGGGCGGCGGGGTGGATACCCAACACACCTTGCCCTTTGGCACGCCGGATGAGGTCCGTGCTGAGGTCCGTGAGCGCCTTGAGATTTTTGGTCGGGGCGGCGGTTTCGTTTTCAACCCCAGCCACAATATACAGGCACTGGTTCCGGTTGAGAACCTGCTCACCATGTATGAGACGGTTAAAGAATATGGCGTCTATTAATCTGGCAACAAGGGGAAATGAATATCTTTAGGAAAGTGACGTTATGAAACATCGCGAGCGCGTATTGACAACATTGAATCACGAAAAACCTGATCGCTGCCCAATGCAGATCAGCTTCACACCAGAGTTTGCCGACCGGCTGCGGGCTGATATGGCGCTAAAGGGGCAGGTGGCCCACAATCCACACGGCGGCGGCAACACCTACGAACTCGAACGCGCGCTGGATCAGGATATGCTGCTCACTTCAGTAGGTTGGGCCAATTCGTACTATCAGGATGCAGACCGTTACGTCGATGAGTGGGGCGTTGGCTGGACTTCACAGGAGTATGAAACGCTGTTTGGTACGGGGCGCTACACCGAAATAACCGGCCATCCGCTGGCCGATGAGGCAGCCATTGCGTCCTACCAACCGCCCGATCCCCATCGCCCCGAACTCTACACCGAAGCGGCGCGGGTGCTGCGCGAGTATCAAGACGAATACTGGATCGTGGGCGTGACGGTCACCACCATCCTTGAGGCGGCCTGGGCCTTGCGCGGCCTGGAACAAATGCTGATGGACTTTGCGCTTGATCCCGATCTGGCGGAGGCCGTGCTTGAAATCCCCTACCAATACCACCTGACTGCCGCCAAAAAGCTCACCGAGATGGGCGTGGATATGATCTGGACGGGGGACGATATCGGCGCACAGCACGCCATGCTGATCTCGCCCAAACATTGGCGCCGGTATTTGAAGCCGCGTATGGCCCATTTCATCGCGGAGTTAAAAGCGATCAATCCGGCGGTGAAAGTGGCCTATCACACGGATGGTTACATACTGCCCATTATCCCCGAATTGATCGAGATCGGGGTGGATGTGCTGAATCCGGTCCAACCCGCAAGCATGGACCCGGCGCAACTCGGCCAGCAGTTTGGTGACCGGCTGTGTTTTTGGGGCACGATTGACGAGCAGCATACGCTGCCGTTTGGCACGCCAGAGGATGTGCGTGGCGAGATCAACGAGCGGCTGCAAACCATCGGCAAAAGCGGCGGCTTGATTCTCGGCCCCACTCATCATGTTCAGCTGGATACCCCGCTAGAGAACTTCTGGGCGATGGTGAATACAGTTATCAATACCTCGTATAAATAGCACTTTTCCAAACTATGCAAAGCGTGAGGAATACATGTCTAATCTGATTGAAGAAATCCGTGAAGCGGTCATCGAAGGACAGACGAAAGATGTTGTTCCCAAAGTGGAACAGGCACTGGCGGATGGGGTTAACCCAGACGCCATTCTCAATGATGGACTGATCAGCGCAATGGCTGAAGTTGGCCAGTTGTTTGAGGAAGGCGAATTCTTCGTGCCGGAGATGTTGATCGCGGCGCGTGCCATGTCCGCCGCGTTAGAACTCCTGAAGCCACGCCTGGTTGATCAAGGCGTTGAACCAGTTGGCAAAATTGCTATCGGCACGGTCAAAGGCGACCTGCACGACATTGGCAAATCGTTGGTGGCCATGATGTTGGAAGGCGCGGGCTTTGAAATCGTTGACCTGGGCGTGGATGTGCCCGCCGAAAAGTTCATCGAAGCGGTCAAGGATGGCGCCAAAGTCGTGGCCATGTCGGCGTTGCTCACGACCACGATGCCCAATATCAAAACCACGATTGAAGCCCTGGAAGAAGCCGGACTGCGCGACCAAACGGTGATCATGGTTGGTGGCGCGCCAGTTACCGAGGCTTATGCCGAGGAAATCGGTGCAGACGGCTACTCACCAGATGCGTCAGCCGCTGTCCGCAAAGCCAAGGAACTGCTTGGCGTTTGAGAAAAAAATGGCCGTGTTGCCGTCGCCCGGTCAGATGCTAACACCGTCAAGCTGTGGGATGTGGCTAGCGGTAATCTGCCCCACTCCTGCGACGGCGCAGGGGGTCTAGTGGCGTCTCACGGATTGGCCCGATCTTCCTGAGACAAGCGCGCCACAGCAACGCCAGAAAACAGCTCGATGGCTACAGTACGAGCAAGCCATCGAGCCGTATTTTGCCCAACATGCTGTGGGTGGATGCGGGTGTCTAGTCAGCGGGTGGCAGGAACGCAAACACACGCGCCGGGCTGCCGGAGCCGTCCTCAATCGGCCAGCCGCCAACCACCAGCGTCGCCCCGACTGGTGGCAGTTGATCCAGGCCAGCCAAACATTCGAGGATCATGCCGTCGGCGTCATACATGGCGAAGCTGGCCCCGAAATTCTCATCGTTGCCAGGATCAACGCCGTGCGTATCTGTGCCCAATCCGACCGCGCCGCGTTCCGCGATCAAAAACTCTGCTGCCTCCACACCGAAGCCGGGCCAGTGCAGAATCCCATCCGCGTCTTGGCCGATGAAGGCCGCCGGATCGTCCCACTTGTCCTGCCAGCCAGTCAGCAGAATGACCACACTGCCTGCCGGAATCGCACCGTTTTCGGCTTCCCAGGCTGTGATGTCATCTACCGTCAGCCGGTAGTCCACTTTGTCAGCCGCTTTGGCCTGGATGTCAATGACAACCGCCGGGACAACCAGCTCCTCCACCGGGATCATCTCGGCACTGCGCGCACCTTCGATGAACGTATTGGGCGTGCCCCAGTGCGTACCGCTGTGCTCGCCAATCGAGATGCGGTTGATGTAATAGTAATCTACCTCGTAGGTGGCCCAGGGTTCGATGACGAACTCGGGATCGCCGGGCCAGATCGGAATATCAGGCGTGAGTGGCTGCGTGAGATCGATCACCTGCCAGTCGGTCAAGGCGGGCGGTGATTGCTGGGCTTCAACCGTTGGATTGACCACCAGCGTCCAGGCGGCGGCCCCAACAATTAGCAGCGCAACTGTGCCAAGCAGCAGTATCACTAAGCGCTTCATGAGTTTGACCCTCCAATATATTTGTGAAAAGCGTGTGATCTTAATAATATGGAAAATAGTGTGCGCCGTAAAGCGAGTAGGCTCGGGCAAACAGTACAATACAGCGATCCGGAAAAGGAGAGACCGTTCTTCTCTCGCCCGCCCTGCCCCTTGCGAACAGCGCGACGCTGATCATGCTGGGCGACAGAAAACAGCGTCACGACTTCAAGATGACGCTGTACACTTGCACGATCCGGTTGCGCTAGCTATTTTGACAATGTCACATTCGAGAATTGAGCGCAAATGTGGTAAAAACAACCGAATGAATTTGCGCAAAAACAACGGGAAACTATCGCCCGGTGGGGCCTCCCACTGGACGAAGTGGAAGAGTTGGAGCAGCAACTGGTGGGCGTGTGGCAGTTGTTCAAGCGCGGGATGCACACCGCCACCCGCGATACGAGCGACTATGGCCTGCACTATTTGAGCGGCTTGCTGCGGATGGTTAGCCGACGGAACATAGCAAGTATAGGACGACAAACGGGCGTGAGCGAACAGAATATGCAGCACTTTATGAGCAACTTTCCGTGGCCAGGACGCGCCGTGATTGAGGGCATCCAGGAGGAGATCAAGCTGCGCAGCGAGTTGAGCGCAGGGGCGATGCTGCTCCTGGATGAGAGTGCCGATGATAAAGCGGGCGACTAGCGCATATT
>DAOTUD010000146.1:0-2995 GCA_034437275.1 Anaerolineae bacterium | reverse complement strand
TTTGAACACATTGAAGTTTGGTACAATCGTCATCGGCTGCATTCGTCATTGGACTATCTCAGCCCTGCTGCTTTTGAACAACGTTACTACGAAACAAAAACTGTCCGTTGAAATGGGGCAAGATCAGGGTGAGGGCCAGCGGGTGAGGGCAAAACTGGACAGCAACTTCCGCCAACGTGTACTAGTATAGCAACATCCCGGCGGGATGGCAGGTGGAATCTGCTCACACCTGCGACCGGGCCAGCCCCAGCGCCGCCCCGGCCAGCACCAGCCACGCCGAGTTGGGCTGCCGCCACCCCAGCCACAGCGCCGCCAGCCCGCCCACCAGCAGCGTATACCCATCGACGTAAGCCGCGCGCGCCAGCTCCCACGTCACGGCAGCCATCAGGCCCAGCGCCGCCGCGTTGACCCCGTCCAGGAAGCGGCCCGCCCACACCGAGTCGCGCAGCCGGGGGATCAGCGGGTGCGTCAGCGTCACGATCACCAGCGGCGGCAGGTAGATCGCCAGCGACGCCACCAGCGCGCCCTGCCAGCCGTCCAGCAGGTAGCCGACGAAGGTCACCGTCGAGGACAGCGGGCCGGGCGTCATCTGCCCGACGGCGATAGCGTCGATCAACTGCTGCTCGCTCAGCCAGCCGTAGCGCTCGACCAGGTCGGCCTGCAAGAACGCGAACAGCACGTAGCCGGAGCCATACAGCAGCAGCCCGATTTTCAAGATCGACACGAACAGCGCCCACAGGCTGAAGCTCGTCGCAGCGGCGGGCGCGGCCAGCCCCGGCCCCAGCAGCGGCAGTGGTACGAGCAGGCGCGGATGGCGGCGGACGTGCTCCGCGAGCATCACCGCCAGCCCCATCCCGACCAGCAGCAGCGCGAAATTCACGCCCAGGAAATACAGCGCCAGCGCCGCCCCGCCTGCGATCGCGGTCGGGATGCTGCGGATCGCCCGGCGGCCCAACGCGCCCAGCGCCACCACCACCAGCGGGATGATCACCGGCTTGATGCCGTACAGCAGCCACTCGGCGGCGGGTGTGGCCCCGTACTGCACATACGCCCAGGCCAGCCCCAGCGTGATGACCACCGCCGGCAGCGAAAAACTGGTCCCCGCCACCAGCAGCCCGACCCACCCCGCGCGCGCATAGCCCAGGTGCATCGCCATTTCGACCGCGTTGGGCCCGGGGATCAGGTTGGTGGTCCCCAGCAGATCGAGGAAATGCTGGTCAGACAGCCAGCGCCGCCGCGTGACGACCTCATCGCGCATCATGGCGATGTAAGCCGCCGGGCCGCCAAAGGCGGTCGCGCCCAGCCGGAAGAACAGTCGCGCCAGGGTGATGTATGTCTGCATTGGCGATGAATCCCGCTTTCGTCGTATGATGTCGGTACCGTTATGTGATTGGCTTCGTAAGCCCCAGGAGGACACTATGAAGCACGCACTCATGCTGATTGTACTGATTTTGCTGGCGCTGCCCACCCCGCTCCTGTCCGCGCACCAACCCGCCGCCGCGCCCATCGTGCTGTACGCTGACGGGAACCTGCTCACCGTCGACCCGGCGACCGGCGCGCTTGATTCGCTGCTGGCCAGCGATGGCGCGCTGCGCAGCGTGCGCCTGTCGCCGGACGGCACGCGCATCGCCTACAGCGCGCTCGCCCCGCTGAGTGTGGAGGCGCTCGAACGGGTGGGCGGCATTGGCGGCGGTCCGCTGCCCGCCGATATCCACGTGATCGACATTGCCAGCGGGGCCGACACGCCCATCGCCACGCAGCCGCCCGACGCCTTGTTCTTGGTCGATAGCGTGAACGACAGCGCGCTGCTGCGCTCGTTCCCGTCCTGGTCCCCGGACGGGACCCGGCTGGCGTGGAGCGAGGTGCATTACCCATCGCATTCCCCGGAGTCGAACCGGCTGCTGGTGTATGACTTCGCCACTGGCAGCACGCAGGTGATCGCCACGCACCTCCCGCCGCACGCCTACATCCCCGGCCCGCAGGACGTGCTGTGGGGGGCAGGCGGGCTGGCCGTACAGGTCGAGACGTTCGAGGAAAACGCCGACGGCAGTTTCGGCGGCTTTTTCTCCGGCTTCGAGATCTTCGACCCGGACCGCGCCCGGCTGGTGGCTCAGTATCTCGAAAGTGCGGACGACATGCAGGCCACGCCGGCCCAATATGCCTGGATCACGATGGACCGCCAGAGCTACCTGGGGAGCCGCTACTCGGACAACCGCTGGGTGCTGTTCGATCCGGCCACCCGCACACGCACCGCCGCGCCGCAGCCGCCGCAGCTTTACGCGCGTAACGCGCCTAACTCGTCGCTGGGGCTGGAGATGGAGATCGATCCCAACGCGGATCGTTGGGCCACCAACCGTATCTGGACGATCGTCGCGCCGGACGGCACGCGCACCCCGCTGCCCTACCAGGGCCACCACGTCGCGCTGTCGCCGGACGGGAGCGCGGTGGCCTACGCTGCGCCAGACGGCGGCCTGTCGATCTGGCAGGACGGGGCGGTGATGACCGTGCTGGACGAAAGCACGTTCAACTTGGACGTCGATATCTTCTGGGGCGGGATGGCGTGGCGCATCGGGTCGGCACCGCCCGTGCCCGCGTCCACCGTGCAGCAGTGTCCCGGCGCGCTGCCCTCGCGGCTGCGCGTGAACGGGCAGGCGCACGTGATCCCTGGGCAGGCCCCGAACAACATCCGCGCCCAGCCCAACACCGGCGGCGCGCAGGTCGGCCAGATTCCGCCGGGCGAGGTGTTCCCCGTGCTGGCCGGGCCGGAATGTGCGGACGGGTTCGCGTGGTGGAAGGTGGACTATGCAGGCACGGTCGGCTGGACGGCAGAGGGTGACGCGGCCACCTACTGGCTGGGACCGGTGGAGTGAACGCGGCGGCGGGCGGTCCGCTCCCGATATGGGGTTGTCGAATATTAGACAGGCTGATCCAGGGCTAAACGCTGGCTAGTACACGTTGGTGAAAATATATGCCCACCGGTTGGCCCTCATCCCCT
>DAOTUD010000145.1:0-14368 GCA_034437275.1 Anaerolineae bacterium | reverse complement strand
CCCGCGCCGAAGACGGGCTGGTCTAGAGCGTGTTATGAACTTACGCAGGCTGTTTACAGTGGATTGTTCCCGTAAGTTTTACCCCTCCCTAAATCCCTCCCCGTAAACGGAGAGGGACTTGCGCCTCCTTCCTTTCTCCGCGTGCGGGGAAAGGGGGCGGGGGATAGGGGTAAAAAGTGCATAACAGCCTCTAGGAGGACAGCATGATCCTGGTGATTGATAACTACGACAGCTTTACCTACAACCTGGTGCAGTTGATGGGCGCGATCGGCGCGGAGGTACGCGTGGTGCGTAACGACCGGGCCACCGTGGACGAGGTGCGCGCGCTGCACCCGTCGCACATCGTGATCTCGCCGGGACCAGGCACTCCGGACGACGGCGGCATCTCGATGGACGTGATCCGCGCGTTGGGGCCGACCACGCCTGTGCTGGGCGTGTGCCTGGGGCAGCAGTGTATCGGGCAGGTGTACGGCGGGCGGGTGGTCCGCGCCCCGCGCCTGATGCACGGCAAGACCAGCATGGTCTTTCACAAGAGCGCGCCGCTGTTCACCGGCGTCCCCAGTCCATTCGAAGCCACGCGCTACCACAGCCTGATCGTGGAGGAGCCGCTGCCCGACGTGTTGGCGGTTACCGCGTTCACCGAAGCGGGCGAGGTGATGGCGCTGCGCCACCAGCAGTACCCGGTGGTGGGCGTCCAGTTCCACCCGGAAAGCATCCTGACACAGTTCGGACGCCGCATCGTAGAGAACTTTTTGAGCCATCGCCTGTAAGCGACGGCTGCTAGATAATGTGAGGGAAGAATCATGACGATTGACATTCAACGCGCGATCGACGTCATCAGCCGGTTCGGCCACCTGCGGGCCGAAGAAGCCGAAGCGGTTATGAACCAGATCATGGCCGGCCAGACCAGCGAAGCGCAGATCGGCGCGTACCTGATGGGCCTGCGCATGAAGGGCGAGACCGAAGCCGAAATCCTGGGCAGCGCGCGCGCCATGCGGGCCAACGCGATCACAGTCCCCACCAGCGCCAACGGCGACCTGCTGGACACCTGCGGCACCGGCGGCGACCGGTCTGGCACGTTCAACATCAGCACGACGGTCGCGTTTGTGGCGGCGGGCGCGGGGCTGCGCATCGCCAAGCACGGCAACCGCGCCGCGACCAGCAAATGCGGCAGCGCGGATGTGCTGGCCGAGCTGGGCGTCAACCTCGACCTGACTCCGGCGCAGGTCGGGCAGTGTATCGATGCGATCGGGATCGGCTTCCTGTTTGCGCCCCGGCTGCACCCGGCCATGAAGCACGCCATCGGACCCCGCCGCCAGCTCAAAGTGCGCACGATCTTCAACATTCTGGGGCCACTGACCAACCCGGCAGGCGCACAGCGCCAGTTGATGGGCGTCTTCACACCGGACCTGACCGAGTTCCTGGCGAATGTGCTGGGCGCGCTGGGCGCGAAGTCGGCGATTGTGGTGTGCGGCTATGGCAACCTGGACGAACTGACCACCACCGGCCCCAACCGCATCAGCCACTACCGCGACAATGCGGTGCGCACCTACGATCTGGACCCGCTGGACCTGGACCTGGCAGCGGCGCACATCTCCGAACTGCAAGGCGGCGACGCCCCGGAAAACGCGCGCATCCTGCGCGGCGTGCTCAGCGGCGAAGTCAACAGCGCCAAGCGCGACGTGGTGCTGCTCAACGCCGGGGCCGCGCTCCTGGCCGGGGGACTGGTCGACGAGCTGCCTGCCGGGATCGAGCGCGCGGTGGAGGTGATCGCCAGCGGGGCGGCGCTCGCCAAGCTGGACGAACTGATCGCGCACACGCAGGGGTTAGCCCATGCCTAGCCACTTCGTCCATACCGGCACCGTGCTCGACCGCATCCTGGCGCACAAAGTGGACGAGGTCGCGGCGCACAAAGCTGCCGTCCCGCCGCCGCAGATGCACGACCGGGCCGCGCAGGCTGCCCCGCCGCGCGCGATGCTGGCGGCGCTGCGCCGCGAAACCGTCGCCCTGATCGCCGAGGTCAAACATGCCTCGCCCTCCAAAGGCGTGCTGATCGACGACTTCGACCCGGTCGCGTTGGGGACCACCTACGCGGCCAACGGGGCCGCCGCGATCTCGGTGCTCACCGACCGGCGCTTCTTCCAGGGGAGCCTGGACGACCTGGCCGCCGTGCGGGCGGCGGTCGATGTGCCGGTGCTGTGCAAGGAATTCGTAATCGACGCCTACCAGGTGGACGCCGCGCGCGCCGCCGGAGCCGACGCGGTGCTGCTGATCGTCGCCGCGCTGGACGACGCCCAGCTCGCCAGCTTGCACGCCGCGATCACCGGGCAGGGCATGGCCGCGCTGGTCGAGGTGCACACCGCCGCCGAGCTTGCGCGCGCGCTGCGTCTCGATCCGACGCTGCTTGGCATCAACAACCGCGACCTGAAGACGTTCACCGTCGATCTGGCGACCAGCGCCCGGCTGGCGACCCAGGTCCCGGCGGGGATCACGCTGGTGGCCGAAAGCGGGGTCTTCACCGGGGCTGACGTGCGGCGCATGGGGCGATCCGGCGCGGATGCCGTGCTGGTCGGCGAGGCGCTGGTCACGGCGGCGGACGTGGCAGGGGCCGTGCAGGAATTGAGCACCCAACCGAAGGAGAAACAACCATGACCCAAGTCAAGATTTGCGGCATCACCACGCTGGAGGATGCCTTGTTTTGTGCCGAAGCGGGCGCGGATATGCTGGGCCTCAACTTCTACCCGCCCAGCCCGCGCAGCATTACCCCAAACGCCGCGCGCCAGATCGCGGACGGTCTGCGCGCGCAGTTGGGCGAGCGCTGCCCGCTGCTGGTCGGTGTGTTCGTCAACGCCAGCGCCGAGGAGATCGTCCGCACACTGGAGGCCGCCGGGTTGGACGCGGCGCAGCTCAGCGGCGACGAATCCGGCGATGTGTTGGCGGGCCTGAACGGGCGCGGGCTGAAGGCGATCCGGCCCCGCA
Source organism: Anaerolineae bacterium (assembly GCA_034437275.1). Taxonomy (GTDB): domain Bacteria; phylum Chloroflexota; class Anaerolineae; order Aggregatilineales; family Aggregatilineaceae; genus TC-15. The sequence continues at coordinate 11,389 of DAOTUD010000145.1, read as the reverse complement.
GCCGCGCCGAAGCCGTCGAGCAGGCCGCCGCGTTCCTGGCCCACGCCCCGCAGGATGACCACCTGCCCGCGCTGTTGGTGGACGCCTATCACAAGGCGCTGTACGGCGGCACAGGCGAGCAGGCCAGCGTCGAGGTGGCGCGCGCCGTGCGCGAACGGGTGCCGCGCCTGATGCTGGCCGGGGGACTGAATCCGGAGAACGTCGCGGAACGGGTGCGCGCGATCCGGCCCTGGGGCGTGGATGTCGCCAGCGGCGTCGAGAACGGCACGCCCGGCGTCAAGGACCGGGCGCGGGTGCGCGCCTTCGTGCAGGCGGTGCGGGCGGCGGACGGGGCGCTGCCTGACGCGCGCGGCTACTACGGCGACTATGGCGGGCGCTTCGTGCCGGAAACGCTGGTCCCGGCGCTGGAGGAACTCGACGCCGCGTTCCATGCCGCGCGGGCCGATCCGGCCTTCCGCGAACGGCTGGCGGCGCTGCAAGCGTCGTACACGGGCCGCCCGACGCCAATCACCTACGCGCGGCGGCTGAGCGATCACCTGGGTGGGGCGCGCATCTACCTCAAGCGCGAAGACCTGGCCCACACCGGCGCGCACAAAATCAACAATGCGCTCGGGCAGGCGCTCCTCGCGGAACGGATGGGCAAACGCCGCATCGTGGCCGAAACCGGGGCCGGGCAGCACGGCGTCGCCACCGCGACCGCGTGCGCGCTGCTGGGCCTGGAGTGTCACGTGTACATGGGGCGGGTGGACATGGCCCGCCAGCGGCCCAACGTGTTCCGGATGCAGTTGTTGGGCGCGGACGTGCTGCCCGTCGACAGCGGCAGCCGCACCCTGAAGGACGCGATCAACGAGGCCATCCGCGACTGGGTGACCAACGTCAACACCACGCACTACCTGCTCGGCTCCGCGCTCGGCCCGCACCCCTACCCGCAGATCGTGCGCGAGTTCCAGAGCGTGATCGGGCACGAGGCGCGGGCGCAAATGCGCGCGATCGTCGGGCGGCTGCCGGATGTGGCGATTGCGTGTGTGGGCGGGGGCAGCAACGCGATCGGGCTGTTCCATGCTTTCCGGGATGATGATGTGGCCTTCGTCGGCGTGGAGGCCGGCGGGCAGGGCATCGCCAGCCGGGCGCACGCGGCGCGCTTCGCCGACCCCGCCATCGGGCGGCCCGGTGTGCTGCACGGCACGCGCTCGTATGTGCTGCAGGATGCCGACGGGCAGATCATGAACACACACAGCGTCTCCGCCGGGCTGGATTACGCCTCGGTGGGGCCGGAGCACGCCTACTTCCGCGACATTGGGCGCGCCCACTACACCTACGCGACGGACGACGACGCGCTGGCGGCGTTCCAACTGCTCAGCGAACTGGAGGGCATCATCCCCGCGCTGGAGAGCGCGCACGCCATCGCCGAGGCGGTCCGGCTGGCCCCCACCCTGCCGGAGGACCACGTGATCCTGGTCAACCTCTCCGGGCGCGGCGACAAAGACCTGGAGACGGTCATACAGGAGTTGGAAAAATGAATGGGACTGGCAACGGTACGGCCCGGCTGGCGGCGATGTTCGCGCACACGCAGGGGCGCGCGGCGTTCCTGCCGTACTTCCCGATCGGTTACCCGACCTATACCGCGTCGCTGGATATCATCGCCGCGCTGGCTGCGACCGGCGTGGACGGCTTCGAGATCGGTGTTCCCTTCAGCGACCCGCTGGCCGACGGGCCGACGATCCAGGCCGCGACACAGGTCGCGCTGCAAAACGGGATCACGGTGCGGCGTTGCTTGCAGGCCATCGCCGATCTGCGCGCCCGCGACATCACGCAGCCCATGCTGCTCATGAGCTACCTGAATCCGCTGCTGGCCTACGGGCCGGATCGGCTGGCGCAGGACGCCAACGCGGCGGGCGCGGACGGGCTGATCGTGCCCGATCTGCCGCCCGAGGAAGCCCCGCTGCTGGCCGAGGCCTGCACGCGCGCAGGGTTGGGGCTGGTGTTCTTCCTGGCCCCGACCAGCAGCCGCGAGCGAATCCGGCTGGCCGCCGCCCACACGACTGGCTTCATCTACGCGGTGTCGGTGACGGGCGTCACCGGCGCGCGGACGGACCTGCCGCCCGATCTGGTGGGGTTTATCGCGCGGGTGCGTGCCGAGACGGATAAGCCGCTGGTGTTGGGCTTCGGCATCAGCCGGCCCGAACAGGCGCGTATGCTGGATGAACTGGTGGACGGGTTTATCGTGGGCAGCGCGCTGGTCAAGGCGGCACGGGACGGGGGCGGGGCGGCGCAAACGCTCGCCGCGCAATTGGTCGCTAGGGCGCAACCGTGATGTTGGTGGCGGCGTCGATGCGCGCATCGACGGTGCCGATCGGCCACCAGGGCGCGCCTGCATCGTCCATGTGCGCGGCGAAGGTGTCTAGCTGCGCGGCGGGCACGCTGATCAGTAAGCCGCCGCTGGTTTGCGCGTCGAACAGCAGCATTTGCGCGTCCTCGCGGATGCCCTTGGCGAAGCGGACGCCCTTTTCGTAGGTCATCTTGTTGGCGACCGATCCGCCGGGGAACGCCCATGCGGCAGCATACTGCGGCGCGCCGTCCAGGAAGGGGACGCGCCCGTAGTCGATGCGCAGCGTGACGTCGCTGGCTGCGGCGATCTCGGTGGCGTGCCCCAGGAAGCCGAACCCGGTGATGTCCGTTGCGGCCCCGGCCCCCGCCGCGACCGCCGCTTCGGCGGCAGTTTTGTTTAGCGCCTGCATCCATTCGACGGCAGCGGCCACATGTGCCGTGCCGGCCTTGTCGCCTTTGGCGGCAGTGGTGATCGTGCCGGTTCCCAGCGGCTTGCTGAGCACCAGCACATCACCCGGACGCGCGCCAGCTTTGGTCAGCAGCCGGTCCGGGTGCGCCAGGCCAATCGCGGCCAGGCCCACTTTCGGCTCCTTGTCCTGGATGGTGTGGCCGCCGGCCACCACCGCGCCGGCTTCGCGCACTTTTTCGGCCATGCCCAGGATGATCTGCGCGCTGATGTCCAGTGGCAGATCGGGCGGCAGCGCGGCGATGTTCAGCGCCAGCAGCGGCACCCCGCCCATCGCGTAGACGTCGCTCAGGGCGTTGGCGGCGGCGATGGCCCCGTACTGGTAGGGATCGTCGACAATCGGCGTGAAGAAATCGGTGGTCACGATCAACGCGCGCGCGTCATCCAGCCGGTAGACAGCCGCATCGTCCGGCACACCCAGCCCGATCATCAGGTTCGGGTGCTCCGTGGTGGGGAATAGATTTTGCAGCGGGCGCAGCACGTGCGCCAAAGCCTCGGGGGCCAGTTTAGACGCTCAACCGGCACACGAGGACAGCGCTGTCAGGCGGATGATCTCGTCGCGTGTCATGGTGCCCATCGTCTCTCGATATGTCGTGCCAATACTGCCGCTAGGGTATAGCAAATCTGCGCAGAAAGGGCAAGAACTTGTGCCACCCGGCGGATCATGCCCGGGGCAGCGATACGGTGAAGGTGCTGCCCTGGTCCGGCTGGCTGTCAACCTGGATGTGCCCGCTGTGCAGTTCGACGGCTTTGGCGGCAATCGACAGCCCCAACCCGGCCCCCCGGCTGGTGCGCGACTTATCGCCCCGGAAAAAGCGTTTGAAAATGTGCGGTATATCGTCGGGGTGGATGCCGCTGCCGGTGTCCATCACGCGCACCTGCACCTGTTCGGGGCTGGTGCGCGTCTGGAGCGTAACCGTCCCCTCGTCGGGGGTGAATTGGATCGCGTTATCGACGATGTTGTACAGCGCCTGGTAAAGCTGGCGTTCGTTGCCATACACCACCGGGGCCGCTGCGGCCAGATCGAACTGGAGCGTCAGCGCCTTGCTATCGACCTGCGCCTGTACGTTGGTGGCGATATTGTGTAACAACTGGTTGAGGTTCACAGCGGTCATCTGCCCCTGGACCTGGCTGTCCAGTTGGGACATGGTCAGCATGGCTTCGATCAGCTTGCCGATGTAGTCGGTTTGCGCTTTGATGCGCGCCAACCGCTGCTGGCTCTTGACCGGTGGTTGCAGCGTTTTCTCCAGTGTGTCGGCCAGCACATGGATCACGGACAGCGGCGTGCGGAACTCGTGCGATACATCCTGCACGAAATTCGTCAGCATCCGTACCCGTTCCTTTTCCAGCAGCAGGTCCACGCGCTGCTGTTCGGCGCGTTGGTGCTCGGTGATGTCGTGGATATACACGATCATCATCGCCTCTTCGTTGACCATCACATGTCGCGTGCTGATCTCGACCGGAAACGTGGTGCCGTCTGCGCGCCGCGCGGTCCCTTCGACCAGGACGGCTTCGTCCTCCAGTGACACATCATCCAGCGCGACCAGTTCGTCCAGGGTCAGCCGAAAGATCACGTCCTGGTCGTACCCGAACATGGCCCGCGCCGCCGAATTGCAGTCGAGCATCTGGCCCTCCAGCCCCAGCAGCAAAATGCCATCGTGGGAGGCTTCGACGAGCAGCCGGTATTTTTCCTCGCTTTCGCGGCGCGCAGCTTCCATCGCTTCGCGCTCGGTGAGGTTGCGCGCGGTGCTCAGTATCGCTGGACGCCCCCCATACTCGATCAGGCGGCAGTTGACTTCCATCGGCACGATAGTCCCGTCACTGCACCGCAGTTCGGCCCGGAAGGAGATGAACCCGGTCGCGAGCAGTTCTGCCCGGCGCTGCTTGAACTCCGGGCATTGGTCGAGATGGTGCACTGTCATCTGCAACAGCGCCTCCCGGCTGTAGCCCAACTGCGCACAGGCGGCGCGGTTGACGTCCAGAATGTGCCCCGCCAGGTCATGCACGAAGATCGCATCGCTCGCGTTGTCGAACAGGGCCCGGTACTGCGCTTCTGAGGCGCGCAAGTCCAACTCGGCCTGCTTGCGGTCGCTGATATCCCAGAAGACGATCAAGGTCGCCGGTTTGTGGTGATAGGTGAAGGACGTCGCCATTACCTCGACATCAATCGGCACCCCGTCGCGGCGCAGGAACTTCTCCTCGAACACCGGGACATTCTGCCGGGCGTCCAGCCAATCCTGGAGGCGCGCCAACGTGCCCTGGCGATAGTCCGGGTGCACGCAGTCGAGCACCGACGTGCCGAGCAGATCGTCCGGGCTGCGGGTGTTGACGATGCGGGCGCTGGCGTGGTTGGCGAACACACATTTACCCTCCTGGTGGACCATCACCCCGTCGGGGAGGATGTCTACCAGCTTGCGATAGCGTTCTTCGCTGTCGCGCAGCGTCTGCTCGATGCGCTTGTGTTCGGTCAAGTCGATCGCGATGCCGTCCCAGATCACCTCCCCCGTGTCTACCCGCCGGGGGGTGGCCTCGAGATAGACCCACACGACCTGCTCATCGTGCCGGACCAGACGATACTCGGCCCTGAAATTCGTCATCGTCTGCGCCGATTCAGCGATCTGCTGGATGGTTTGGGCCTGATCTTGTGCGGACACCAGGTCGAACGCAGCCCCGACATCGGCCATAATTGCCTCGGCGCTGATGCCTAAGATTTTGTCGCAGTCCGCGCTGACGTAGGGCATGCTGTATTGACCGTCAGGATACAGCACAAACTGATAGGTGATGGCCGGGATATTGCGCGCGATCTGCTGGTAGCGGGCTTGGTTGGTGCGCAGGGCTAACTCGGCTTGTTTGCGGTCGGTGACATCCCGCGCGACGCCTTCCAGCGCGACCAGATTGCCCGTGTCGTCATAGACCGGCACGTTGACTTGTTCGGTCCAGATCACACGCCCATCCTTGCACACCCAGCGCAGCGTCAGCGGCGCTGAGTCTGGGCCTTTCCTGGCAAACTGTTCCAGCAGCGGGCGATCCTCCGGGTGGACCAGCTTGAAGCCGAGATCGGGGTCGGCATAATGGTCTTCCGGCGTGTAGCCGGTGATGGCCGTGACTGCCGGGTTCACGTAGTCGAACTGCCGGGTGGGCACCAGCCGGATGCGGTAGAGGATGTCGGGGGCATTTTCGGCCAGCGTGTGCAGCCAGTGCGGCTGCGGCTGCCGGCTGGCTGTTGTCACGGTGCGCCCCCCGTGCAGCACCCAGCGCAGCGCCGTAACTTGCTGGGCGTCGTCGTAGGCCATGTTCAGGTTGAATGTCACATGGGTTACCGGCTTGTCGCGTGGCTGAAGGTGTAGCTCGCCGCTAAACACGGGGTGGCCGGGCCGGGCTGTCGAGATGACCGTATTCAGCCGGCCCTGCAGCCAAACCCGATCATCGTGCACCGCAAACGCGAACAGCGATTGCCCAACCAGGTCCTGCGCCGGCACATTGAACATGATCGCCGCCTGACGGTTGGCGGCCAGGATGCCCCCCTCCGGCGTGGTAACCAGGTAGGGGACGGGCGCATCTTCAAAGCTATTCTGGTCGGCAAGCAGCGGGTTGTCTTCGTCCATTGAGGAATTCTTGGCTCCGTCCAACAAGTATCTGCAATCAGGGCCTGATGCTAATTTTACCCCTTCCCCCTGGCCACTGCGCGCGGAGAGGGGGAAACCATCGACACAAAAGCCAGGTCTGCGGCCCTGAATTGATCACTCCTTTAGCTTATCACAACTTTTCCTTTATTGGTTAAAGCTGTGTGAAATTGGTATAAAAGTTCATTGCATATACATGCTTTTTATTAGCATAACTATTTGTAATTTTCGTGTTTATGCTGTACTATAGATGCCGTCCGGTAACAAACTCAGCGAAATTTTCCGACATTTAATTAGTCCCTAGCCCTTTACACTTAGGTTGCATTAGTGCAATACCTCGGCATGGCTCTGTGCGTGCCAGTTCGTATCGGCCTGTAAAAGCTCACAGTTTAGATCAAGTTTATCACAGCGTTGTGGCGCTAAGCAGGCCCTAGCACCCGGGCTTTGATTCTGTTACTTGCAGAGAGCAGGATTGATCTATGATTGAACTTAAGGACGTCACCAAAGTATATCCCGGCCAACGGCAGCCCGCCGTGGCCAACGTTAGCTTCACCGTGCCAGAAGGCAAGACGTGTGTGTTGATCGGCCCTTCGGGGTGTGGCAAGACCACGATCATGAAGATGATCAACCGCCTGATCGAGCCGACGGAGGGTACGATCTTCGTCAACGGCCAGAACGTCCGGGCGATGAACCCGGTCAAGCTGCGGCGCACGATCGGGTACGTTATCCAGCAGATCGGCCTTTTCCCACACATGACCATCCAGCAGAATATCGCGGTGGTGCCGCGCCTGATCGGGTGGAAGCACGCCAGGATCGCGCAGCGGGCCGACGAACTGATCGAGCTGGTGGGCATGGACCCCGACACCCACCGCGACCGGTTCCCGCGCGAGCTGTCCGGTGGGCAGCGCCAGCGCATCGGCGTGGCCCGCGCGTTGGCCGCCGATCCGCCGGTGATGTTGATGGACGAGCCGTTCGGGGCTGTCGATCCGATCACGCGCGACCGGCTGCAAAACGAGTTTTTGCGCCTGCAAGAGCACCTGCACAAGACGATCGTGTTCGTGACGCACGACATCGACGAGGCGATCAAGATGGGCGACCAGATCGTCATCTTGCAGGTGGGCGGCCTGATCCAGCAGATCGGTTCGCCGGACGATATTCTGGCCATGCCGGACAACGACTTCGTGGCCGATTTCGTCGGCAGCGACCGCGGCCTGAAGCGCCTGAGCCTGATCCGCGTGGGCGAAGCCTATCACGAATACCCCACCGTCCAGCTCACCGAAGCCACCGAAGCCGCCATCGAGCGCATGGAACGCCGGGGGGTTAACAGCCTGGTGGCGTTGGACCGCGAGCGCAAGGTCCAGGGCTACGTCACGCTCGATTTTGCCCGGCGGCACAATCATGGCGTGGTGGCCGACATCATGAAAGAGCTTGAAGTATACACCGAGACCCAGGCCACACTGCGCGATGCATTCTCCGAAATGCTGACCAACACCCTCAAGCAGCTGCCGGTCGTGGATGACAGAGACCGTTACCTGGGTGTCATCACGCTGGATACTGTGCAGTCGGCCATAGCTACCAACGGAGAGGAAGACGAGGAGGCGTACTAGAATGGAATATTTGCTAGAACGCCCTGATATCGTCTTAGATGCTGCGATCCAACATATTTACATCACGGCCCTCACCGTGTTGATCGCGACTGTGATCGGCGTCGTCTTTGGCGTGTTGATCACCCGCATACGCGGCTTGTACGAACCGGTGCTGACAATGGCCGGAGTGATCTACACTGTGCCCAGCCTGGCTATGTTCGTGCTGATGATCCCGCTGTTGGGCATTGGCGAGAAATCGGCCATCGCCGCGCTGGTCCTCTACTCGCTGCTGATCATCATCCGCAATACCGCAGTCGGCATCGACAGCGTCGACCCCAACGTCATCGAGGCGGCGCGCGGCATGGGGATGACCACCCTCGGCATTTTGTTCCGGATCGAGCTTCCCCTGGCGCTGCCGATTATCTTCGCCGGCATTCGAATCGCCGCTGTGTCGGCCATCAGTCTGGCGACCATCGCGGCCTTCATCGGCGCGGGGGGCATCGGCGAGTTGATCTTCGGGAACCTTAATCCCGGCGGCTACGAAGAAATTACGACCGCAGCCCTTGTGGCGTCGGTGATGGCGTTGGGGGCCGAGGTCCTGTTCCGCCAGATGCAAAAAGGCGCCTCGCCGGGGGTCACGGGCGAGTTCAAGACCATTGGCGAATACATCGCCGACTTCTGGCACCATCTGTGTGAATACCCGGACACAATCATCATGCTGGGCAGCATCCTGCTGCTGGTGGGTTTCTTTTTCATGCCCTGGGTCCAGCCCTATTCGTACTCCGACGTCCTCGAGGACGAGGCCAACCGGGACGCAATGGACGAGGCCGGGTACCTGGAGATGACCGGGTACGACCTGGCCGATTTGAATGTGGAACTACCCCTGAAAAAATCGATGCAGATTCTCCCCTGGCTGGTGATCATCCCCGCCGTGATCGCCATCGTCAACACTTTGCGCCGGCCCGGCAACCGGGCTACCGCCGAGGTGCTGCTGGTGTGTGGGGTGCTGGCGTTTGTGCCGCTGCTCCACTTCTATTTTGAGACACGCAGCGCTGTTGGCGATCTGGGGTCCTATAGCGATTATTTCCGCGCAGTGCAACGCCAGATTAACGCCGATACCGGCTTGGGCTTCAGCCTGCGGCCCCTTGAACAACTGGGCACAGAAGACGGGTTTACCGTTTCTGTCATTGGGGCCGGCCTGATACTGGTTGGGTCGTATATGAAATCACTCTGGTTCCGTCGTCGCCGTGCGCACTTGCATGAAATGGAGGAACAGGCTAATGCTAGCCAGACTGCTTGAAGTTGATGCACATACCATCCAGGACTTCCTGACGTTCTACGTGCCTGCGTTGATCATCAGCCTGGGGGTAGGGATTGGCCTGGGCTGGCTGGCGGCCCATTACATCAGCCGTCGCTGGAGCGTGCCGCGCGAAGAAGACGTGCACAGTTGGCTGCTGTATACGCCGTTTGTCCCGTTGTTAGCGGTGGGCAGCCTGCTGTTGGCGCTGGCCGGGGCACCGTTTATCGTCAATGTGCTTTTCCTATCATTGCTGCTGGCACCTGCCTCCGCTGTGTTGAGCTTGCGTCTGTATGCGGCCAAAATCGACGACAAGGTCCAAACCCGGATCGACCGCGAGAAGATTCTCCGCACCGGGTGGATCGACATCGCGTTTGTCGTGGTGGTGTTCCTGGTAGGGGCGTTCTTCTACGAAGCCCTGGTGGTCGAGCCCGGCGATGGGCTGGAACGGCGCTACGGCACGATTAACGTACCCGAACAGGCCGCCGAATACGAAGTCGACTGGCCGCGCCTGATGGCGTATGACGCCCGAGGGAATACGCTGCGCTCGCAGAAGATCGTCGCCGAGGACGTCGCGGTTGACGCGCGCGGCCTGGTGACTGATGCGTTGGGCGAGCTGCCGCTGGCGCTGGTGTTGGGCATTGCGCTCGGCGCGGCGCTGGGGGTGGGCCTGGGCCTCAGCCGGCACCGTCTGGACGATTACCTGACCCGGCGGCACAATGCCGAGCAATATCACCCCCTGTTCGATGGGCCGTTAGGCGCGATCCAGTACACCATCGAGGCGGTGCTCAACCAGCTACACGCCTCCCCGCTGGTCGGGGTGTTGATGGTGGCGGCGGCCAGCCTGTCCTTCACACAGCTTAACCGGGCGCTGATTTTACCGCTGCTGTTGGCCGCACCGATCACCAGCGCCATGATTGCGCTGCTGCTGGTGGACGATCCCGACCCGGACGAGCCGGGCATCTGGCAGCACATGCGCATCGGGTTTATGAACATCTTTCAGATCAGCGCCAGTTTCCTGATCGGGGCGGCGATGGTGGGGCCGCTGTTCCTGATCTACGAACTGGGGATGAATAAGTCCGACCTGATTATGACTGCACTGGAAACCCACCTGGACCTGACCTTCACGAGCCTGAGCATTTCGATTTTCATGGGCGTGCTGGGCGGTATTCTGGCCTCGCGGTTCGAAGTGCTGGAAGCGCTGCTGATCAACCTGGGCAATATTGGACGTACGCTGCCCAGTTTGGCCGTGCTGGCGCTGGCGCTGCCCATCCTCAGCGCGCTGGACGATGCCATCCCCAGCGTACATATCCAGGCGATTGGGCGTAATCCCAGCCTGGTGGCGCTGATCTTCATCGGCGTGCTGCCAATCCTGGTCAATACCTCGGTTGGCATTATCGGCGTGTTGGCCGACATCAAAGAATCGGCGCGGGGTATGGGGATGAATGATCTGCAAGTCTTGTCCCGGGTCGAGATTCCGATTGCCATGCCGGTCATCATGGCCGGGGTGCGCACGTCGGCAGTGTTGGTGGTGGCGAGTGCGGCGCTGGCCGGGTTCATCGGCGGCGGCGGGCTGGGCGACCTGATCTATCGTGGGGATAGTTCCTCCCGCGATGACTTACTGCTGTCCGGCGCGATTCTCGCCACGCTGCTGGCGATTTTCCTGGAATACTTCTTCGGATGGTTAGAGAACTTACTAACGCCGCGCGGATTGCGCGAAACAATCTAGCGCGTTGGTTGGGCTGTGCCGGGCCTCGTGTCCGGGTTCGGCCAGCTTTTTACTTGACGGGGACACGTGTAATCGTACAAGGAGATCAAATCGATGAAGCGACTTACCTACGTGCTGAGTATACTATTGCCGGTGGTTTTGCTGGCAAGCGCCTTGATCCCGACCGCAGTTTCGACCGAGACGGCGGAAGCGCAGGGTGTTGAGATTACGATTAACATTGGCTCCAAGCAATTCACCGAGCAGTTGATTCTGGGGAACCTGATGGCCATCGCGCTGCAGGAATATGGCTACGACGCCACATTCACGCCGCTGGGCAGCACGGCGGCGGCGCACGAAGCGCTGGTCGCCGGCGAGATCGAC
>DAOTUD010000144.1:0-7503 GCA_034437275.1 Anaerolineae bacterium | reverse complement strand
CGGTGGCGGCCTGCGCGGTGCCGGCGTGCTGTGTACTTGCGACGATGGCCGTCGCGGTCACGTACGGCCTCATGGTGGCCGTTTGCGCCGCATCGAACCCGGCGTTGATGGTCGCTTCGAAGGCGGCGGTCTGCGTCTGGCCCGGCGCTGCCGCGATCGCGGCGGTGGCGGTGGCCGTCGCCGCGAAATTGGCCTCCGCCGTCTGCGTGAAGCGCTGGTCGATGCGGGCCTGCACCGTCGCGCTCACGTCGGGGGTTGGTGTGCTCGATGGCAGCGGGGTGGCGGTGTCTTCATCCCCTTGCCGGCCTGGCTCCGCCGCCAGCGTCGTCGCGCCGGCCAGCACCAGCACCAACACGAAGGACATCGCGGATGCAACGAAAAAAATAGCTTGCTTGTTCATCAAAACCTCTTTGGCTACATTGGCGGGGCCTGGTGCCCCTGGTGATTATCACACTAATGCTAAACGGATAATATTTATTCTACCGCGAATCGGCCCGGTTTTCCGGTGGTCGAATACGGGGAACCGGCTGGCCTGCCGGCCCTACGGTCCCCGGTCGGACGATCCCTGGGCGGGCAGCCCCCACACGCGCACCACGTTGTCCTTGCCGCCCGACGCGATCTGCGTGCCGTCCGGGCTGAAGGCCACGCCCATCACCACATCGGTGTGCGCGTGCAGCACCGCCAGGTTATCCAGCGTGTAGCCTTCCCACAGTTGGACGGTGTGGTCCTGGCCGCCGCTGACGATCACGCCGCCATTCGGGCCAAAAGCCATGTTCAACACCACATTACCGTGCCCCTCGGTAAATGCCAACAACTCGCCGGAATCGAAGTTCCACACCCGCAGCCGGCCCATGTTCTGCTCGGCGGACGCGAGGCGCGTCATGTCCGGGCTGATGGCCACGCTGGAGGCGGCGGCGGTGTGCCCGGCATAGGTGCGGATCAAGTCCCCGCTGCGCGCGTTCCACAGGAATACGCCGCTGCCCTGGTTGGCCGAGGCGACCAACTGCCCATCCGGGGTGAAGGTCACGCCAAACACGCTGGTGTCAGTGGCGATGGTGGTCACGTTCTGGCCGCTGGCCGTATCCCACACGCGCAGCGTGGCATCCTGCCCGCCGGAGGCCAGCCGCGACCCGTCCGGGCTGAAGGCCACCGTGTAGACAAAGCTGTCGTGGCCCCGCATTTCTCGCCGCAGTTCCCCGCTGGCGACATCCCACAGCCGGATGACCCCACCTTCGCCCGCCGACGCGATCAGGCCGGTGCTGCTGCACGCGACGCCGATCACGGTGCCGTTTTGCTCGTCCAGCACGTGGACCGGCTCCCAGGTGGCGGTATCCCACACGCGCACCGTGCCATCCCACGATCCGGAAACGAGGTGTTGTCCGTCTGCGCAGTAGGCCACGCTCATGATGCGCTCGGTGTGCCCTTCCAGCGCGGTGATCGGCGCGAGCTGGGCGGCATTGGCGACGGTGATCTGCTCCGCGCTGTCGTCACCAAGCTGCCCGACCCCCAGCACGTTCACCGCGTCACCGTCGCCGGCCACGCCCCACACGCGCACCACGTTGTCGCTGCCGCCGGAGGCGACCGTCAGACCGTCCGGGCTGTAGGCGGTGGCCATGATCGCGGCGGTGTGGCCTTCCAGCGCCACCAGCGGCGCGCCGGTGGCGGTATCCCACAGGCGCACGATGAGATCGTGCCCGCCCGACAGCACGAGCGCATTGTCCGGGCTGATGTCGGTGCTCAGCACGGCGGTGGCGTAGTCGTCCATCACGCTGAGTTCGCCGCCGGTGGCCGGACTCCACACCCGCAGCGTGCCGTTCTGGTCGGACGACACCAGGTGCGTGCCGTCCGGGCTGAACTGCACGTCGGACACGGCGCTGGTGTGGCCGTCCAACTGGCGGATGAGGGTGCCGGTCGCGGCGTCCCACAACTGCACGCTGTCGTCGTCGTGGCCGGTGGCGATCACGCCCTTACTGCTCCAGGCCAGCCCGTAGATGCTGCTGGGTGTGGCCAGCTCTTCGATGACGGTGCCGGTGAAGATATTCCAGACGCGGGTGGCCTGGTCGCTGCCGCCAGAAACCAGCAGCGTGCCATCCGGGCTGAAGGCCACGCCGAACACCGTGTCCACATGGCCGATCAGCACGGCGACGCTCTCGCCGGTGGCGGCATCCCACACGCGCACGTTGGTGTCGTTGCCGGTCGACGCGATCAGCGAGCCGTCCGGGCTGTAGGCCACGCTCAGCACGTTGTCGGTGTGGCCGCGCAGGACGTGCACCGTCTCGCCGGTCGCCAGGTCCCACACGCGCACTGTGTCGTCCCAACTCCCGGACGCGAGGTACTGCCCGTCCGGGCTGTAGGCCAGCGCCATGATCTTTTCGGTGTGGCCGTGCAGCGTGGCCAGCTCGCGCACCTGGGCGGTGTTGGCGGGGGTAATGATGTCCTCCGGCGTTACACTGCCGCCCTCGCCGGTAATTTCACCACTGATCGGGTCGGGCGTGCCTTGCGGCGGCGGCCCGCCGGACGCGACCGGGACCAGCACCAACAGCGTCGCCAGCAGCGCAGCGCCCAGCGAGAGAAACGTCGTTTTGCGGCTCATGATGGTTTGCTCCTGCCACTACACTAACGTCCGGGCCAGTTGTTTGATGGCCTGCGAAAACGGCTTGTTTGGGTCGTGGATCACCAGCGGCACGCCGCGCCGGATGGCGTTGACCTGTTCGCGGTCGAACGGAATCTCCGCCGACAGCGGGCGGCGCAGCGCCTTCTGGATCGTTTCTGGCGGGACGTCGCTGGCAGGCCGGACGTGGTTCAGCGCCACCCGCACGCGCCCCATTTCCAGGCCCATGTTGTGCAGCCCGACCAGGAGCTGCGACGTGGACTGGACCGAGGGTGGGTCGTCGGTCATGACCAGCACCACCGAGCGCGACGTCAGCAGCGCGGCCCGGGTCGCGTCGTTGAGGCCGGGCGCATCGACGATCACCGGGCTGAAGGCGGTCCCCAGTTCGCGCAGCATCCTCTGCACGGCCTCTTCGCCCAGGGTGTGCGTCGTCGGGATGGGGGGCGCGCCCAGCAGCACGATCCCGGATTTCTGGTGGCGCGTCAACAGTTTGCTGACTTTGCGCGGCGCGTTCGGGTCGTCGTCGGTCAGCAGTTCGCCCCAGTGGTGCTGCGGGTTCAGGTGCAGATGAAGCTGGGTGTGGCCACTGGCGGTGCTGAGATCGACCATGCACACCCGCTGCCCGTGCGAGGCCAGGTGAAATGCGAGATTCACCGCGACGGTTGTGCTGCCGGTGCCGCCGCGCAGGCCCATCACCGTGACAACCGGCTCGCGGCTGGAGGGGCCTTCCGGGCGCGGTGCGTCCTCGGCGCCGATCGGCTGGCGGTCGGACGTGGGCTTCGACGGTTTGGTTTCCGAGGGGGCTTCTTCCTCTGGGGCGGGTGGACGCTGGGCCGGTTCGGTCAGCAGCCCGGTGTGGACCCGGTAGTCGACCCCGGCCTTCAGCACCGCGTCGACACGCTCGGTCAATTCCTGGGCGGTGACCGGTTTGGAAAGGAACGCATTGGCCCCGGCTTCGAGCGCCATGTGTTTGTCCATCGGTTGGCTGCGTGCCGTCAGGATGATGATCGGGATGCGCGCCGTGCGCGGATCTTCGCGCAGCTTGTGCACCACGTTGTACCCGCTCAGCCCCGGCATCATCACGTCGATAATCGCCAGGTCGGGGCGGTTTTTCGCTGCCAGCACGATTCCTTCTTCCCCGCTGCTTGACGTTTCCACGTCGTGCCCCACGCGCGTGAGCATCAACTTCACCATCTGCAGCAGGTTTATGTCGTCATCAATCAGCAGTATGCGGGCCATGGCTATTCCTGTTTATGTTTTGTCGCCGAAAATCCAATTGCCAAAATTGTACCACTAGTTGGCATGCTTTGCGTCGGGCTGGCGGCGGCAGCGCACGCTTGCTATAGATAATAAGCCGGTTAGTGATCTTGTTCAAGCGAATCGCGGTCATGGGTTGTGATTGGTGGGCTGGCAGAGCGCCTCCCGTCCAGCAAAATTAGCGAAACATCTGTATAATGACAGGTGAATCGTAGCTTGCCGGGTAGTGAGGTGTGAGAATTATGTTTTTGGACAGTCTGCCTGTTGACCAGGCCAGTCATTGGCTGGTAACATGGGGTTTTGAAGGGGAAGATTTCGAGACGCTGCGCAGTTATGCTGAAGAAGTCAGCTATCCGGCGCGGGCCACGATCTTCTCCCAGGGCGATGCCTCCGATGGGCTGTATCTGGTCATGAAGGGGATGGCGCTGGTCTTCAAGACCGACGAACAAGGGAACGAACGCACCGTCGCCATCGTCACCGAGGGCCAGTCGTTCGGCGAACTGGGGCTGTTGGTCGGGACTGCTCGCAATGCGACGGTAGCCGCCGGGCTGGATGTCAAGCTGTTGAAGATCAGCCCGGAGACGCTGGCCAGGCTGGAAAGCGAAGTGCCGGCCATCGTGATGAAGATGTACAAGATGCTGGCCCGCACCCTGGCCGAACAATGGATGCGCGGCGGCCCCTGGTCGCCCCACCCGGCTGCCGGTGAGTGATCGCCCTGGCCCGTCGTTCCACAATCTGCTATGTGCTCTCCCGTTCTCGTGGTGAGGATTTCATGACCGAACAACTCGCTCAACACTCCGACTCTGCCCAATCTGCCAGCCCGCTTCAACACCTGTTACGCGCGCCAGAATCGCCAGACGAACTCGACATCCCGATCGGGGTTGTCGTCGATATTATCTTCCGCATTCTCTTTAACGAGGGCGAAGCCTCGCTGCGCCACATCGGCGAGATGATCCGGCTGGAACTCAAGCTGCTGGATAACATTCTGGAGAAAATGCAGCATGACCAGTTGGTCGAGATAGCCAGCGCGGGCAGCATGGGCCGCCTGACGTATGCCTACACGCTGACCGACATGGGCAGCAAACGCGCCCGCGATGCGCTGGAACGCGGGGCGTATGTCGGCCCGGCCCCGATTCCGCTCGACAAGTACGCCAAAATGATCACGCTCCAGACCGGCCAGAAGATGGACATCCAGCCCGAGGCCGTGCAGGAGGCGCTCGCGCATCTGGTGCTGGCCGACAACTTCCACCGGCGTATTGGCCCGGCGGTCAAGGCCGGCACGTCGATCTTCATCTACGGGCCGCCCGGCAACGGCAAAACCACCGTCGCGATGGCGGTCGCCGACCTGATCGCCGGGGCCGACCCGATCTGGGTGCCGTATGCGCTCACGATTGGCGGCTACATCGTCAGCCTCTACGATCCGCTGGTGTTCCGGGAGGTCGCGCTCTCCAAAGAGGATATGAAGGCGCTGCGCGTCGATTCCAGCAGCGAGGTCGACCGGCGCTGGGGGCTGTTCAAACGCCCGGCGGTAGTCGTCGGCGGCGAGTTGACGATGGAGGCGCTCGAACTGCGCTTCGACCCCATCGCCAAGATTTACGAGGCTCCGCTGCAGCTCAAGGCCAACGGCGGCATGTTCCTGATCGACGACTTTGGGCGGCAGATGATGAGTCCGTCCGAACTGCTCAATCGCTGGATCGTGCCGCTGGAGTCCGGCTACGACTTCTTGCGGCTGCGCACCGGGCAAACGCTGCAGGTGCCCTTCCGCCAATTGATCGTCTTTAGCACCAACCTGGACCCCAACGATCTGGTCGACGACGCTTTCCTGCGCCGCATCCAGATGAAGGTCGAGGTCGAGGGGCCGGACGAGCGCATGTTTTTCCAGATTTTCGCCACCATGGCCCAGCAGCTTGGCGTGCCGTTGGAAAAAGAGGGGTTCATGTACCTGCTGCAAAAATGGTACCGCGAGCCGGGCCGCACGATGCAGTCGGTCCACCCGCGCGATATTCTGCAGATCATCGTGGCCATGGCCGATTACGAAGACGTCCCGCCGCGCCTCACGCCCGAGGCCATCGACGAAGCATGTCACAGCTACTTTGTCACGGCGGGCGAAGGGTGACGAGGCTGAGCAGGAGACGCCGGAGGGGAAGCGAACCATGCAAGCGTACATGTCTTTTGCGAACCGGCGCACCGTCCGCGTGCTGCTGGCGGTGCTCGTCGTGCTGCTGGCGGGACTGCTGCTGACCGGGTGCTCCAAAGACGACGCGCAGCGCCTCGCTAGCGGCGACGCCCCTGACGCCGAGGCCGAAATCCGGGAGTTGCTCGAATCCGAGGAGTACGGCCTGGCCGCTGACGTGCTGCAAGGCGTCCGGATTGTGGGCGGGCTGGTGCTGCTGGTCGCCGGTTGGAAACTCTACCGGTTGATGGTCATCCTGCCCGGCCTCATTATCGGCGGGTTGATCGGGATGGGCCTCGGCGCGACGGAGAGCGAACTGTATGCCATGCTCGGGCTGCTGCTCGGGGCGGCGCTGGGCGGTTACCTCGCGCTGATGGTCCATGTGGTGGCGATCTTCCTGGCTGGTGGGGCTATCGTCGCCGCGCTGGTCGCCAGCGCCGCCAACACCGTCGACCCCGTGACGCTGGTCGTCGCCGGGCTGGTCGGCGGCGCGATCATGCTGGCGCTGTACTACTGGCTGATCGTGTTCGTCACGGCGGCGATTGGCGCAGCGGCCTTCGGGACCGGCGTCGGGCTTGGCCCGGCGATCATCGTTGGGCTGGCGATCCTGGGGGCGTTCGTGCAGTTTGGCGTGGCCAAAGCGCTGGGCGAATCGGTGTTCGACAATGTGCCCTTCCGCGAGAAGGGGAAGCCAAAGCCAGGACCGGGCAAGCTCAAACGCAGCAGGCCGCGCCCGCGCCGGCAGCTCCCCGGCTATCCACCCCCGCCGCCACCTCATCCCTACGCGCCGCAGCATGGGCGACCGCAGCCGCCGCCGCGCCGCCCGTCCACACCGCCGCCACCAGCGCCGCAGCATGGGCGATCGCAGCCGCCGCCGCGCCGCCCGTCCACACCGCCGCCGCCAGCGCCGCAGCGCGGGCAATCACAGCCACCACCACGCCGCCCGTCCACACCGCCGCCGGGCACGAGCGACCGGACCGTGCCACACCTCCCGGCTGCGCCATCTGAGCCGCCGCCGGTCCCCGGCAGTGAAGCGCGCACGCTGACCGATCAACCGGGCGCGCCCGATTCCGCGCCGCCCGTCGACAGCGAAGCGCCGACCCAGCTTTTCGACGCGCCGCCGGACGAGGACGACTAGTACACGTTGGTGGAAATATATGCCCACCGGTTGGCCCTCATCCCCTATCCCCCCCTTACCCCCCGGCCCCCTCTCCCACCCAGTGGGGCGAGCGGGAGTCACAGCGCCCGCCAGGACGGAGGGGTGAGGGCCAGCGGGTGAGGGCAAAACTGGACAGTAACTTCTGCCGACCTGTACTAGAGGCTGTTATGCACTTTTTACCCCTATCCCCCGACCCCTTTCCCCGCACGCGGAGAAAGGGGGGAGGCGCAAGTCCCTCTCCGTTTACGGGGAGGGATTTAGGGAGGGGTAAAACGTACGGGAACAATCCTCTGTAAACAGCCT
>DAOTUD010000143.1:0-13673 GCA_034437275.1 Anaerolineae bacterium | reverse complement strand
GTAGTGCCGCCGGTCGGTTTGTGCAAGGGGATCAATCCTGCAAATTGTGTCGCTTCAAGTGATTGGCCAGGATCGCTTTGATATACTCGGGGATCGTAGTGTCATGAGCAGTCGCCTGTTCTTGCAGCCTGTCAAATGCTTCGGTTTCGCCACCCGTCCAGGTAAGTGCCACTCTGCGAAACGGCTGCATGGCAATATGCTCGTAATTTTCAGGGAATGCCCAATAGCAGGTGGCGCAAACGTCCGGAGATTTTTCGTCTGTCCAGTTAGGACACTGCTCACACGACCAGGATTTTGCACGATTGCACGATCCGCACAGCAGCATATACTTCTCGATTTCACGTTCGTGTGGTTCAATATCGCCCGCAATTTCGTAGGGCACCCGATGATCAACCTGTAAATAGCGGGCATCGAAGTGCCCTAAACAAATCTGGCAGATATGGTCCTGGGCGTGCAGCAGATCGTCTTTGAAATCCTTTGAGATCACTTTTCTGCCGCCAAACCTGTCATGCCGAATGTCTGCCGGATCGCCGAATTTGTAGGCCCCAATTGTCCTGCCGTCTTTGCTGGTCACTCTAAAGGTGACTAAGGGGACACCTTGTTCGCGCACGTCGCGTGCCGCACGCGGCGGATGCTTATACCCATATTGCTCGGCCAGTTCTTCGGTCGTGATGAAGCCATACGTCAGGATGTGCTCAATCACGGTACGGGCACGTCTTCCAGTAACGCTGTCGAGGAAGTCCAGAAAATCAGGCGGCCACTCGTCGCGAGTCATAACGGCAACTTCAACTGGTAGGGTTCTGAGTGATCAAAAAGATGATCCGCCGTATCCGCCACCTGCGCATACAGCGCCGGGGAAAGATAGAGCGACTCGTAGGTAACTGCCCGCCGGCCTAGCAATGTGGCCTGGCTTGAGCGCCCGGCATTAATCTCAAGACGATGCAACGCCAGCCGCGCAGGTAACGTCTTGCCGTGTGTCTTGCTCCCCGTCCGGCCATCGTAGCTCACCAGGTAGCGGATGCCGTGCCGGTTCAAGCGCGCCAGTTCATCCACAAATGCTTCGAATTCCAGGCTTTCATAGTAGCGCGGATCACGATTGCCACACACGCCCTGGTATGGCGGGTCCATGTAGATCACGTCAGCGGGGCTTGCTGCCGTGATCACCTCGCGGTAATCGGCGGCCCGGATCGTCGTTTTGCCATGCAGTAGGCACGACGTAGCGAGAATCTGCTGCCGCATACGGGCAGGCCGGGTGCCCTTGCGACGGTTATCGGCGGCCTGGTTGAACTCCCCCCGCGCGTTATAGCGGACCGCCGCTTTCACACAGCGCACCAGCAAAAAGAGCAGCAATTCGGGACGGTGCGTGCGGTTAAACTCGTCACGAATCTCAAAATAGTATTCTTTTTCGCGCCCATGCTGCGCTTCCCAGATGCGTTGATACTGCTCGGCGAGGTCTTCCGGCGCATCCAGTATGCGTTTCCACAGCGCCATCAGCGGGGCGTTGATGTCATTCAACACAAACGTGTTGGCTTTTTGAGCCTGTGCGGCAGCAATCGACACAGCGGCGGCCCCGGCAAACGGCTCAACCAGGTTCTCTGTATCGCCAGGGATAAGCGACACAATGTAAGCAGCCAGTTTTCGTTTGCTACCCTGATACGGGAACGGGTAGGGAATATGCATGACGCCCCCTGCAACCTATCGGGCGAGACAAAACGCAACCATACCATAGCACAAACATTCTACCCGTACAACACACACACAAACCCGCCGGAGCGTATCCCGGCGGGCGCGATGATCATCACATGTGGGCGCGGCGTGCGGATCAAGACGACTCCCGGACCAACAGGCGCGCGGCTTGCTCGCAGAACAGGTCGAACAGCCCGCGGTGCAGCCGGCTGCGCGCCGGGTTGTCGATGTACAGCACGCCGATCACCCGGTCCTCATACCACAGCGGCCCGCACAACACCGACAGCGGCAACTGCTCGTCGTTGGTGTGCACGAAAAACTGCGACTCGCCCGAATCCAGCGCCAGGAACACCGCCCGCCGGTCCAGGTCCACCGCGTGATAGGGGACAAAATCCCCGCGCAGCGTGCGCCCGGTGCAGTAGCGCATCGTGTCGTCCGGCTCGTGGCGGATGACGAAACCCTGCTGCGCGTTGAACTGCTGCAAGGCGCGCATCACCAGCGCATCCAGGCGCGACGCCTGGCTCGCCAGCCGCCCATTGCCGTTCACCAGCGACCGGCCCGGCTCCGCCTCCGCTGGCGCAGAACATTCCGCCTCGATCTCCGAGCCGGCGGGGTCGTCGTCAGGATGTTCGACCGCCTGCGGTTGGTAGTCGTCGTAGGGGTTGCTGACCGGCTCTTGCTCGTCGTAGTGCAGCGCGTCAGGCTTCTTGAGAAAAGCGATCAAGCGTTGTACCAGGTTGTCCCGTGCCATCGCGGCTCCACCTGCTAACTGTGCCTAAATTATCTACAGTATAGCATTGTTTTCAGACAAAAAAACATGGGACCCAAATGCCAGGTTACATTTTTGGGTTAGCGTTTGGTTTAAATCGGCCACTTTATCGTACAATACACTATAAGAGTACCATACTGCCGGATCACACCACGAAGGGGACCCCCCATGTCACTACGCACCGCCCTGTTAATCGTCGATGCGTTGGGGCTGGTCGGCGTGATCGCGTTCACCGTGCTGGCCGCGATCCACCCGGACACCAGCGTCTTCCTGGTCGGGCAAATCGCCAGCGCCGGGATCGTACTGCTCAGCGCGCTGTGGCTGCGCCGGCTGCGAAACAACACACACTGACGCCGCCTCATACACCAGGAGCAGGCCCGCACACGGGCCATCACTCCTCCCGCCGGCCACGCAATGCCGGAACAGGAGGGCCGGAGCGCAGAACCCCACGCGCCGCCCCTCGTAGTTGTAGACCGTCGCTATGGCATCACAGCGCCGAGCGCCGGGCACGCCGGGCAGGTCCCGCCGGGCCGCACGATAGCGTAACCGGCCTGCGGATCGGCGTCATAGTTGGTGAAGTCCACGTTCCAGATGATCATCAGGCGAACTTTGCCGCTGGCCTTGGCAAGTTCTGCCGCGCGGGCCAGCCACTGCGCCTGCTCGGCGACGGTGTTGCCCTGGCCCCACTCGAAGCCCGCCGGCAGCGGGCTGTAGCCCTCCGGCGAGACATAGCCCAACTCCGTGAAGCACAACGGGCGCGCACCACCAAAGGCATTCCAATAGGTATTGACCATGCCGTAGAAGTAGCGCGTGTAGTAGTCGTCACGCGGATCGCCGCTGGTCTGGTCCGGCCCGACGATGCCCTCGTTATAGTGCACGCCGATGCAGTCCATATAGTTAGCAGCGCCGGCCTGGGCCATGCCGCGCACGTAGCGATCATCGTTCCACACGCGGTCGGTGCCGAACGCGCCCTCGGCCCCGGTCGGGGCGGGCGCGCCGCTGATCACCATCACGCTCGGGTTCGCGCCCTTGATGGCGGTGTAGGCTTTGGCGAGCATCTGCGTGTAGCTGGTCGGGTCGATCTGGCCGCGCGGCCATTCGCGGTCCAGGTTCTGCTCGTTCCAGACCTCGATCGCGTCCGGGCTGAGCGCCGCGACGCCCGCCAGGAAGGCGGCGTACTGGTCCATGTAATCCGGGGTGGCGGCCAGCTCTGCCGGGTTGCCCACCACGCCGAGCAGAATACGGAAGCCCTGGCTGTGCGCCTGGTTGATCGCGCCGGCAGCCTTGCTCGGATCGTCGCCCAGGTTGAAGGGCAGCTGCCGCTTCACCCAGGTCATCCCGGCTTCGCGCATCAGGTCCGGATAGGCGAAGCTGTCGACATGCCCGCCCAACTCGAAGCTCCCGGTGGGCGTGGGCTGCGGTTGGGGTTGGGGCTGCGCGGTCGGCTGCGGCTGCGGCTGCGGGCTGGGCTGCCCCGCACCGGGGATCGTCAGCGTCTGCCCGACGTAAATCAGGTTCGGGTTGACGATGCCGTTGGCCGCGACGATGGCGTCGACGGTGATGCTAAACCGCTGCGCGATCCGGGACAGCGTGTCGCCGGAGACGACCTGGTACTGGGTCGTCGGTGCGGGCTGTGGTTGGGCGGTGGGCTGCGGCTGCGGTTGGGGCTGCGCGGTCGGCTGTGGCTGCGGCTGCGGGACCACGCCCCCGGCGGGGATGCGCAGCACTTGCCCGACATAAATCAGGTTCGGGTTGGCGATGCCGTTATACGTCGCCAACTCCGGCCAGGTCATGTTGTAACGCAGCGCAATGCGAAACAGGTTTTCGCCAGGCTGCACCACATGCGTCTGGTCGCTCCCCTGGGCGGTGGCCTGTTGTGGCCCGCTGAACGTCGGGGCCAAAAAGGCAGCCAATAGTAAAATAATGAATATCCATTTTATACGCATATCGTAAGCTCCTGGGTCAGAGTGATCTAAAGGCCTTTCTACCATGATATTGAATTTCAGGATTTGCACAAATATCGGTGATTGATCCAGCACGCTTCACCGTTGACGCCGCGCCGCTGGCGGGGTATGGTAGCTGTGTTTGGCCTGATGCCCACTCGCGCCTACAATACAGGCACGCGTCCGGTGGTTATCCCAGGAGATCAACTATGCTAGAAGGGCTTATCGAAGGGTGTGGTGGCTGCTGCTTCACGG
The DNA here is from genome assembly GCA_034437275.1 of Anaerolineae bacterium. Lineage (GTDB taxonomy): Bacteria > Chloroflexota > Anaerolineae > Aggregatilineales > Aggregatilineaceae > TC-15. The sequence goes on along the minus strand of DAOTUD010000143.1, from coordinate 9,020 downwards.
TGGTGTTTGTGCTGCTGTTGTGCTGCGTGCTGGTGGTGGGCGCGGTCGTCTACGTCTATATGAGCGCGCCGGAGCCGCCGCTGGGCGATAACTTCCGGGCCAAACAGGAGGAAGCCAACCAGTTCCAGTACATCATCGACACGTTTCCCAGCCCGAACGCCCCCACGTTCCGGCTCCAGTTCAACGAGCGCCAGATATCGTCGTGGATGGCGCTCGAAGGCGCGCGTTATGCCGAAGAGAATGGACGCCGCTTTCCCTTCGAAAACATCCAGGTCGGGCTGGCGGACGGCGAGATGACCTTCTACGCCGAGATCGAACGCTACGGGCTGAAGCTGCCGCTGGAAGTGATCATCGTCCCCACGCGCGTCACCCCTTCCTACACGCCCGGCCAGCTCAGCCGCGACGAACTCAAGTTCGAGGTCCGGGAAGCCCATCTGGGTGGCATCCGCGTGCCGAAATTCGTGCTGGACCCCATCCAGGATCAATTCCATGACCTGCTGGTCCAGCCGCTGGACCAGGTCGGCGGCGCGTACAACCTCGGCGAACTGACGGTCGGCGACGATCCGTATACCGCGCAGGAGGACAACATCTTCCGCATCACCGGCAGCGTGGTCGTGCAGCCTTGAGTATTTTTGGCAGAGGAAAAGGAACAGACACCGTGAGTATTTTGATTACCGGCGGGGCGGGCTTCATCGGCAGCCGCCTGGCCGAGGTTCTGCTGGCGCGCGGCGCGACCGTCGTGGCGCTGGACAACTTCAACGATTATTACGATCCGGCCATCAAGCGGGCCAATGCGGCCCGGCTGGCGGCCTACGATAGCTTCACGCTGGTCGAGGGCGACATCCGCGACGCCGCGACGGTCGACGCGCTGTACGCCGCGCACGACGTCCGGCGCGTCGCGCACCTGGCCGCGATGGCCGGCGTCCGCGAGAGCGTCAAACAGCCAGGGCTGTACATCGCGGTCAACTACAACGGGACCTTCAACCTGTTGGAAGCCGCCCGCCGGCACGACGTCGAGGTGTTCGTCCAGGCGTCGACCTCGTCGGTGTACGGCAAAACCCAGCAGCTTCCCTTCGTCGAGACCGACACCGCCGACCGCCCACTGGCTGCCTACCCCGCCAGCAAGCGCGCCGCCGAGTTGCTCGGCCACACCTACACCCACCTGCACGGGCTGAACGTCACCGCGCTGCGCTTCTTCAACGTGTACGGCCCGGCGGGGCGGCCCGACATGATGCCGATGCGCGTCATGCACGCGCTGCTGGATGGCACCGTGATCCCGATCTTCAACGGCGGCGACATTCACCGCGATTGGACCTACATCGACGACACCGTGAACGGCGTGATCGCCGCGCTGGAGCGTCCGCTGGGCTACGAGGTGATCAACCTGGGCGTCGGCGCGCCGATCTCGCTCAACGAGTTCATCGACACGCTGGAGGAACTCTCCGGGCGCACGCTCAACCGGCAGGACGTGCCCACCCCGCCCAGCGATCCGCCCATCACCTACTGCGACAACAGCAAAGCGCGCCGCCTGCTGGACTTCGACCCGCAGACGACGGTGCACGAGGGGTTAGCCAAAACGTGGGCATGGTTCCGCCAGTGGCGCAGCGATCAGGGCACCGGGCCGAACACATAAGCACGCGACAGTCGCCCGGTCAGTACGCGCCCCACTCGTCGATGGCGGCGAAGAACGCGACCACATTCTCCCAGCGAAATTCCGGCTCCAGGTCGTAAGCCGGACTGAGGATCAGCCCGCCGCCCGCGCCGGCAGTCGTGATCCGTTCGTAGACTTCCTGCCGGATGGCGTCGGGCGTGCCCCATGCCCAGCGCTGCGCCGTGCCGACCGTCCCCCACAGCGCCAGCCGGTCGCCGTACTGCTGCTTGATGCGCGCCGGGTCCATCACGTCGGGCTGGACCGGGTTCAGCACGTCCACGCCCAGCGCGATCAGGTCGGGGATGATCGGCTCGATGTTGCCGTCGCTGTGCCAGAAGATGAACAGGTCGGGGTTCGCCGCGCGACACGCCGCGATGATGGTCTGGACGTGCGGCCTGAAGAAGCGCCGCCACATCGCCGGGCTGATCAACATGCGCGTCGGCCCGGCCACGTCATCATCCAGCGCCAGGATATCGATCCCGGCCCGCGTGAGCGCCAGCGACAGCGCGACATGCATCGCGGTGAGCTGCTCCAGCAGGTAGTCCACCAGCGGCGGATTATCGACCAGATCGATCATGAACTGCTCGAAGCCGCGCAGCCGCCACGCCGTTTCGAACAACTCGCCGCCCAGGTGCGGCGGGGAGGCCATGACCGCGACCCCCTGGCGATGATGGCGCGCGACCGCCTGCCGCAGCCGGTGCGGGTTGGCCTGCTGCATGAAGTCCGGCAGCGGGGCCGCCGCGAGCTGGTCGATGGTCTGCGCCGCGCCCAGCGGGGCATCGCGTTCGATCTCCGGGTGGTAGCCCCAATCGTGATAGGTGCGCAGGATGTCGCGCGTCCCGACGTAGGTATCGTCGGGCAGCGTGCGCAGGTAGCGCAGGAATTCGGCCTGCTCGCGCGGGGGATCGATGCGCACGAAGCGCACGTCGCAGTCAAAGACCGCGTTGGCTGCCTGGTGGGGGTACTGCGGGAACGACCAGGGGTAGAAGTTCACCGATCGGGGCACACGGTCGGGCAGGTCGCCGCGCAGCACCGCCTGGATTCGATCGCGTGAATTCATCGCTGCCGCCTCCGCTCGTCTACGTCCCTGGCACAGGGTTGTGTATGGACAGGGCTGAACTTACGCAGGCTGTTTACAGTGGATTTTTTCCCGTAAGTTTTACCCCTCCCCGTAAACGGAGAGGGACTTGCGCCTCCCCCTTTCTCCGCGTGCGGGGAAAGGGGTCGGGGGATAGGGGTAAAAAGTGCATAACAGCCTCTAATGCCGGACCACGTACCCTTTGTCACGCAGCAGCACCGCGATCGGGCTGGCCAGCAGCCACTTGCGCTGTGGCCCCAACCCGCCCCACGCATGGCGCGGAATCCAGCCGAGCACATACACGCGCTCGATGCCGACCGCCTCCAGCCACAGGTATTCGTCCGTCATGCGCAGCCGCTGGATGGCTTTCCAGGGGGCGGACGCCAGGTCGTCGTAAATCGGCTCACCGTAGCGCGTCAGCGGCAGCACGATGATGCGCTGCGGGGTGAAGCCGATGTAATGGTGCCCCTTGCGCCCGCGCCACACGCGGAACGCCTGGATCAGCACATACAACCAGCACACAAAGCCCAAAAAGCTGAAAAAGCCAAAGTTCACCAGCCCGCCCAGCAGCGACAGCACGAACCCGACGATCAGCAAGCGCCGCCACAGCCGCCAGTCCGACGACCCGCGCAGGTGGATCGCGCCGACCAGCCGTTCGCCCTCAAACAGCGCATAGTCGAACGTCTGCATGGCCTGTGCATCGCGGGGCATCTTCCACTGGCTGGCCTCGGCCTGCTCCATCAGGTCCTCCAACGGGACCGCGTCCGCATCCTCGACCGACGGCTCGACAAAGCCGGGGATGCTCAGGTGCTCGGCCTTCTCCGAGGCCCACTCCACCATGCTGCGCACGGGGGGCGGCGCGTGCCGGACGACAGACGGCGTTTCTTGCTGTTTACGTTTGGGTTTTTCGGCCACATCGTCGCCGCGCGGCACCGGGATCGACGGGGCGGCCTCCTCGCCTTCAGGCGGGGGCTGCATCTCGCCGGTGGTGGGCGGGCGGACCGGCCCCGCCGTGTCGCGTTCGGTCGGCGTTTCGCTGCGCGACACGACCGGCGGCGGCGCGGGGATCTCCTCCCCGTCTGCCGCGGCTTCCAACACCTCGGCCAGCGCGCCCGCCGACTGGTAGCGCAGCGCCGGGTCTTTGTTCAGCGCGCGCATGATCACATTGTCGATGCCCTGCGGCAGTTCCGGCATGAACTCGCGCGGGGACGGCGGCGCGTCGTTGATGTGCTTGTACATCAGGCTGAAGGGCGTATCGGAGTCGAACGGCACGCGCCCGGTCGCCATCTCGTAGGTCATCGCGCCCAGCGCGTACACGTCGGTGCGCGCGTCGACCGGTTCGGCGCGCCACTGCTCCGGGGCCATATAAGTCGGCGTGCCGAGCACCGCGCCGGTCGCCGTCAGGTGCTTGGACGAGGCCAGCATCTTCGCCAGCCCAAAATCCATCATGTAAATGTTGTCCCACTCGTCGATCAAAATATTGTTGGGCTTCAGGTCCCGATGAATCACGCCGCGCCCGTGCGCATAGTCCAGCGCTTCGGCGATCTGGTGCACATATTTCACCATCAACTCCAGCGGCAGCGGGCCTTTCAGCAGGCGCTGCCACAGCGTTTCGCCTTCGACCAGGCGCATCACCAGGTAGCACAGCCGCCCGTCCTGGCCGTAGTCGTGCACCGGCAGGATGCGCGGGTGCTCCAGGTTGGCGATCATGCGCGCCTCGTGCTCGAAGCGCTCGACAAACTGCGGGTCTTCGGCCAATTCGTCGCTCATGATCTTGATCGCCACGTCGCGGTCCATGTTGATCTGCTGCGCGCGATAGACCGTCGCCATGCCGCCTTTGCCGATGCGGGCTTCGATGCAATAGTTGTCGATGGTCCGCGAAATCAGGGGGTCATTTTGCATCAGGGTTTTTTCCTCTCCCCACGGCTGGGGGTGGGCGTGTGACAGCATTTGTACCATTATAGTTGGTCCTCCGCATACCGGCTAGAGCCAGGGGAAAATCCAGCTTCCCCCTACCAACTATCTACGTATAAGCCGGGGGAAGGTCGCAGCTACTCCGCCACGCCCCACAGCCGCAGCGTGCCGTCATGACTGGCGGAGACGAGCAGCGTGTCGTCCGCGCTGAAGGCCAGCCCCGTCACCTCGAGCGTGTGGTCGGCCAGCACAGCCAGTTCGGTGCCAGTCGCCGCGTCCCACAGCCGGACAGCGCCATCCCAACTGGCGGAGGCGAGCAGCGTGCCCGCCGCGTTGAACGTCACCGCGGACACCACGGTTTCCTCCGGCATGACGAGGGTCGCTAGTTGCTGGTTGGTCGCGGCATCCACCAGCGTAACGGTGCCGTCGTAATGCGCAACCGCCAGCGTGCGCCCGGCAGGATCGATCGCCATGTCGCTGATGGCAGCAGATGGCTCGGTGGGAGCGTCGGGCAGGGAGCGCAGCCTGCCATCCTCCCATACCAGGACCGCGTCATCAGCCTGGACCAGATAGAGCGGCGCGCCCTGGGGGGCGAATTGCATGGCGCTGGCGTATGTGTCAGGGGCGGGGACGCTGTCCCAACCAGGTGCCTGCCACAGCGCGATACTGTTCCAGCCGTCCAGGGCGGCCAGCAGCGTGCCATCCGCGCTGAAGGCTACGTGGTAGACACGGCCCTGCTTACCAGGCAGGGTTGCCTGGATGTCGCCGCTGGCAACGTCCCACAACACGACATCATCCTGTGCGCTGCCAAAACCCCCGGTGGCCATCATCTGTCCATCCGGGCTGAAGGCGATGCTGTGGATGTTCCACTGAGGGCCGGTGATGCTCGATACCGGCTCGCCAGAGGCGCGATCCCAGTATTGCAGCCGGCTGTAATTGTTCCCCGTGATGATCTGCGCCCCGTCCGGGCTGAAGGCCACCGCGCTGAGCGGCATGGTGTGCCCGTCCAGCGCCGCGATCGCGCCCCCGCTGGCGACGTCCACCAGCCGGATGACGGGGCCGGGGCTGGTATAGGCCAGCGTTTGCCCGTCCGGACTGAAGGCCAACGCGCGCGCCTCGTCGTCCAGCGGCACATCCAGCACGGCCAGCCCGTCGCCGCTTTGCGCGTCCAGCAGGTGCACCGTCCGTCCGTCGCCCAGCGCCGCCAGCGTTTGCCCGTCCGGGCTGACGGCCAGCAGCGAATAGCCATCGATGGTGCGCAGGCTGTCATCGACCAGACCGAACAGACGGATATCGCCCCGCGACGAGGCAACCAGCGTGAACCCGTCCCTGGCAAAGGCGACCGTCTTCACGCCGGGCACATCCACGCGGGAAAACTCCCGCCCCAAATCGACATCCCACAACCGGACTTGATCATCGACGTCGCCGCTGATGGCCAGCACGCTGCCATCGCCGCTAAAAGCCATACTGACCGGGCGCGCAATGGGGATCACCAGCCGTTCGCTGCCGCTGGCGATGTCCCACAGCGTGATGTCACGGTAGACGATGCCGTCATAAGTTTGCGTTGCCAGCGTTTGCCCGTCCGGGCTAAAGACCGGTCGACGGCTGTCCTCCAGCAAGAATTGTTCGGCTCCGGTGGCCGCATCACGCACCGATACATAGCGCACGCCCACGCTGATCGCGATCAGGCTCCCGTCGGGGCTATAGTTCGCTGTGTGAGCGACTTCGCTGCCGCTGCCACGCAGCAAGCCCGGCGGGATGCCCGGCGCAAACGCGGTATACAGCCAGACTCCGGCCCCGCCCGCAACGGCCAGCGTATCGCCATCCGGCGACCAGGCCAGGTCATTGACGGTGCCATAGCCCCACGTATCCAGCAGTGCGACCTGGGCAGCGTTGGCCGGGGTGATGGGGGACTGGCTATCCTGGGCGTAGGCAGGCGATAAGGCGACTAGAATCACAACCAGCAGCAGCAAACATAGGTGACGCATAGCTAAAGCTCCCTTGGGCCCACACATATCAATGCCCCAATTTACGGGCGGCCAGCAGCAGGCCGATGATCGTCTTGCCGTCCTGGATCTCGCCGGACGCGATCCGCCCCAGCGCCTCGTCGAAGGGCAGCGTCACATGCTCGATGAACTCGTCATCATCGACCGCCAGCCGCGACTCGCTGAGACCCGTCGCCAGGTAGATGATGATGCGTTCCGAGGTGTAGCCGGGCGCGGTGTATTCCGTCGTCAGGTGTTCCAGCTTGCCGGGCCGGTAGCCGATCTCCTCTTGCAGTTCGCGGGTCGCGGCGACATCGGGCGCTTCGTCCAGTTCGAGCGTCCCCGCCGGGATTTCGAGCAGGGTCTCGCCGGCGGCGGTGCGGAACTGGCGCACCAGCACCACGTCGCCGTTCTCCAGCAGCGGCACCATCGCCACTGCGCCCGGATGCGCGATCACCTCGCGCACGGCGACGCTGCCATCCGGCAGCCTGACCTGCACCACATCCAGCTTGACCAGTTTGCCATCATAGACGCGTTTTGTGTCCAGAATTTCCACAATGTTTCATCCTTAACAACAAGTGGGAGCGCCTCCGCACAAGAGCCGCTCCCCGACTGGCAAAAATGTCTCCCGCCCCGCTACCCGGCGAAATTGGGCGTCTGGGTCGGGATTGGCTGCCCCGTCGTCGTCTGCGTCGAGGCCGGGATGTACAACTCCTGCCCGGCGTAGATCGTGTTGATGGTGGCCGGTGTCAGCCCGTTGGTCGCCATCAGATTCGCCATGCTCACCCCATAGCGCAGCGAGATGCGATACAGGTTATCCCCCGGCTCGACGATGTAGGTGAAGGGGCCGGTGGCGGGCGTGCCCACGCCTCCCTGGCCGGGGCCAGTTCCGGCGGCGGTGGCGATGGGGGTGGGCGTGGCCGGGATCGGGCACGGAATGGTCAGCGTGTCGCCGGCCTTGATCAGGTCCGGGTTGACGATGCCGTTCATCTGCACGATCTGGTTGGTCGTCACGCCGTAACGCAGCGCGATGCGGTACAGCGTCTCGCCGGGCGCGATCAGGTGCTCGCCGCAGACCTGGTTCTGGGTGACCGGCGTCGAGCCTGCCGCCGGGATCGCCGGGGCCGTCGTCGCGGTTGGCAGCTGGCCGCCCGGTTGGGCGGGTGGCGGTTGGGTCGCGCCGGGCAGCGGCACGCCCTGCGTCGCGGCGGCGGTCGCGGTCGCGTTGAAGACCAGCGCCGTCGCGGTCGCCTGGTACGGGCTGAGCGTCTGCTGCATGGCGACCTCGTTCGGGCCGCCGCCCTGCCCGCTGGCATCGTCAGCCGGCGGCGGTGGAGTCGTGGCGTCCCGCTCAGCCAATGGCTGCGCTTCGACCGGGGCGGTCGCCTGTGGCGCAGCCGCCACGACATACGGTGTCAGCGTCGGGCTGGGCGTAAAGGTCGGGTAGAAAGCGACGGTAAAGGTCGCCGTCGGGCCGCGCGTGGGCGTCCGCGAGGGGATCGGCGTGAAGCTCGGCGGCGGCATCCGCGACGGGGTATAGGTAATCATCGGCGTGTACGTGATCGGGGCCGGCGACGGGGTATACGTGTGCGTTGGCGGCAGCGGCGTCCACGACGGGGTATACGTCGCGGTGCTGGTCGGTGGGCGCGGGGTCCACGACGCGGTAAAGGTCAGCGTCGGCGCGGTGGTCGGCAGGGCGACCTGGGTGTTGGTCGCGGTCGGCCCCATCGCCGGAAGCTGCTCCGGCATCGACGTCGCGGTTGGCTCCGGCGTCGCGCTGGCCTCGTCACCGATCGGCGGCAGTTCCGCAAAGGTCGCGGTCGGCAGCGCGGTCGGCAGGTCGGTGGCCTGCTCGACGGTCGGCGCTAGCGCGGCGGTCCCGGTGACGGTCGGGGTCTGCTGGTCGCCGTCAGGTCGGGGGGTGAAACTGGGCGGCAGCTGCACATCGTCGGTCGGCGTTTCGTCCACGCCCGGGGTGACGTTCTCGTTCACCTGGGTCGGGTCCGTGTCTTCGCCTGCCGAACGATAGCACCCCGCCAGTCCGAGGGTTAAGATCAGCGCCAGCGTCAACCACAGCGCATGACGGTTGTGTGTCTGCATAGTGTTTTCTCTCCTGGGGAGGGGTCTGCGCGTGAAACACCCCACCTTGTCAAGCAGTTTACCATCAGAGTGTCTACCGCACAAGCTACCCGGCCAGCCAATCGCCCGCCCCATTTGCCACCGCCTGCCCCGATGATGTATAATCGAACACATGTGCGGACGGTTCACACTCACCGAGCTTGACCCCGATCTGGTAGCGCAGACCTTCCGGCTGGACAATGTGCCGGACCTGTCGCCCCGCTATAACATCGCGCCTACGCAGCCCGTCGCCACCGTCATCCAGGACGCCGAG
>DAOTUD010000142.1:0-6095 GCA_034437275.1 Anaerolineae bacterium | reverse complement strand
GGCACCCCTCAAGGGCGCGCACGTGCTCGAGGCGGGCTGCGGGCAGGGTATGTATGCCAGCCAGATTCGCCGCCGGTACACGTTTTGTGTCGAGGCGTTCGACATCGAGGCCGATCGCATCAAAACCGCGCAGGAAGACACGCCGCACGCCCTGGTCGCGGCAGCGGAAGCGCTGCCGTATGCGCCGGACCTGTTCGACGTGGTGCTCTCCAACGAGGTGATCGAGCATGTGAACGACGATCGCCAGGCCGCCGCCGAGATGGTGCGCGTGCTGAAGCCCGGCGGGCGGATCGTGCTGTTCTGCCCCAACCGTTGGTACCCGGTCGAACAGCACGGTCATTACTGGCAGGGCGAATACCACTTCGGCAACACACCGCTGATCAACTACCTGCCGGACCGCTGGCGGAACAGGCTGGCCCCGCACGTGCGCACCTACACCGCGCGCCAGGTACGCCGCCTGTTCGAGGGGCTGCCGGTCCGCATCGTGCATCACGGGCGCATCTTCGGCGGCTACGACAACATCATCCACCGCCATCCGCACCTGGGCCGCTGGATCCGCGACACGCTCTACCTGCTGGAGCGCACGCCGTTTCGTTTTTTCGGCCTGTCGCACCTGCTGGTCGTCGAAAAAACGGCCAGCGTTGAGAACCATTGAGAAACAATCGGGGAAAACTAGTGCTTGACAGATTTCAAACCCCCGTGCTATACTGCTCGCATCCTAAGAAAGGAAAGGCGCAAATTATGGGCAACATGCATATCTTCATTCGCGTTCGTACGCAAGTGCCGCCTGCCGGTGGCGTTCCTTGCCGTATTGCGCCTGTTTGGCATTAGGACTCCTATTAACCAGGACTCTTGGCCGCGGGCGCAACGCCCGCGGTTTTAATTTCCCCAGACCCCACCCGGCGTCTGCCAGGTGAAAAGCCGTGGGCACCTCGCTCGCGGCTTTTTGCTGTCGGGCGAGCGTCACCAGCACACGTCCACCAGGGCACCAGACCATCGCTAACTGAGTTAACAACCGAGATCAACTAGCCAACAAGGGGGCTATATCATCATGTGGAAGATGATGATCCCAGACGATCAGGACGCCCTGGTTGTCGCGAACGTGGTGAAACGTTTTAACGTCGCGCCCAGGCCGTGGTGGCAGCGCCTCACACGGTCCACCAATGGCACCAGCCGTGCAGCCGAACTCCGGCCCAAGCGTGGCAAGGAGATCGTGACCGCCGTCGACGAGGTGTCGTTCACGGTGCGCCGCCACGAGATTTTCGGCGTGCTGGGGCCGAACGGCTCGGGCAAGTCGACTTTGATCCGCGTGCTGTCGACCCTGCTGCTGCCGGACGAGGGACAGGTCAGCGTCTTTGGCTTCGATGTCGAGCACAACGACATGCAGGTCAAGCGCCTGATCAACCGGGTGTCGGTCGACGCCGCGTTCTTCAAAAAGCTCAGCCCGAAGGAAAACCTGCTGTATGGCGCGCGGCTGTACGGCGTCTCCGGCAAGGAAGCCAACCGCAAGGCGCAGGATATCCTGAAACGGCTGGGGCTGCGCGACAGCAGCTACACCAGCCCGATGGAAGACATGAGCCGGGGCATGCAGCAGAAGGTCGCCATTGCGCGCGCATTCCTGACGCAGCCGATCCTGCTGCTGCTCGACGAGCCGACGACCGGCCTCGACCCGCGCTCCAAGCTCGAGGTGCAGGCGTTCATCAACGAACTGCGCGACATGCACGACGCGACGATCCTGATCACCACGCACGACATGAACGAGGCCGACGCGCTGTGTGATCGCATCGCCATTCTGGACGAGGGGCGCATCGTCGCCAAGGACACGCCCGCCGGGCTGAAGCAGTTGATCCGCCGCAACGGGTACGAGCTGACACTCGAAGATGTATTCATGGAACTGACCGGCAAAGAGTTGGTCGAAAAAGACGATCTGACCGACTTCGAGCCAGAGAAAATTCTGTCCTAAGCAAAAGGGGACGCCATGTTCAAAACACTTCAACTCGAACTGCGGCAATCCTACGCCTTTGTCGCCCGCAACTTCAACCTGTCCAAGCGCTATTGGGGCTGGGAAGTCGTGTGGCTGGCATACTCGATTGCGAACGCATTGTCAGTGACATTCATCGGGGCCGGTGCCGGCGAAATCACCGGCGAAAGCCAGATCGACACGAGCTTCTTGATTACGTACCTGTTGATCGGGACGCTGGTCTGGCGGTTTCTGGCGAGCATCTTCATGAACATCAGCGAGATGATCGCCTGGGAACGCTGGGAAGGGACCATCGAATACACCTTCATGGCCCCCATCCGGCGCTTTAACCAGATGCTCGGTCAGACGATCTACGCCATCATCTACAGCCTGATCTTCACCATGATCATCGGGCTGGTGGTGGCCGCGTTCTTCGACCTCAGCTTCGAGGGGGCGGACTTCGTCAGCGCGACCGTGATCCTGCTGGCGGGCAGCCTGTCGTTTGTCGGGATCGGGATGGTAGCGTCGATTTTGCCGCTGCTCTACCCCGAACGCGGCGCGCAGATGACGAACATCGTGCAGGCGTTCTTCCTGCTCGTCTCCGGGGTGTACTACCCGGTCAGCGTGCTGCCGGCGTGGCTGCAAGTCCTGGCGCGCATCTCGCCCGCCACGTACGTGCTGGAAGGGATGCGGGCCGCGCTGCTGCCGGGGACGGTCGACAACGCGCCGCTGAGCTACGTGTGGCCCTTGTTACTGATGGGCACCGTCATGCTGCCGCTGGGCATCTGGTTGTTCCAGCGCGCAGAACGTTACACAAAACGCACGGGCAAGCTAAAACGCAACGGATAAAGACTTGCCCGTGTTGTCTGGTGAAAGGAGTCTAACCATGCAAGCCCTGCGGATAGACCATACCGATAACAATGCCTGGTACCGTCAGGTCGCGGCGGGGTGGGCCCGCCAGATGATGACCGGCAGCGTACCCGGCACATGGGCACAGAATACAGATATCGAGGTGCAGTTTGCCATCATGCAGCTTGGCCTCCAGCCCGGCGACCACATCCTGGACCTGGGCTGTGGCTGGGGGCGGCACAGCATCCCGCTGGCCGCGCACGGGCTGCGCGTGACCGGCCTGGACCTATCGCAAGACCTGCTGAAGCTGGCGCAGTACAACGCGCGCCGCTGCGACCTGGCTGTGAACTGGATCGAGGGCGACATCGCCCACCTGCCGCTGCGCGGGCCGTTCGATGCCATCGTCCAGTTCTGCGGCAACATCATGACCTGGTTCACCGACCCGGACCGCACCTTCAATGCGCTGTGGGACGTGGCGAACCTACTGCGGCCCGGCGGACGCTTCCTGGCCGGGACGGGGGACTGGCAGCGCGACCTGCCGCCGCGTTCCCAGCATTGGGACGAGTGGGACGGCGGGGCAGCCATCTACCGCCAGTGGTTCGACGCGCAGCGCCGGGTGGCCGACACCCAGACGGTGATCTTCGGCCCCGATCACGCGCGCGTCGAGTTCCGGCGGCAGACGTGGTGGCCGTCGCTGGCCGAGATGGAGGCCATGTTCGCGCGGGTGGGGCTGGCGGTCGAGGCGCGTTACAGCACCTTCGACGGGCAGCCGTTCGACCCAGACGGTAAGGGGCTGGTGTATGTGCTGGCCCGCGAGTAGTGGACCACAATGGGCGAGGGGAAAAAGCGTGCGCCGCGCTCCCCCTCGCCTGCTTTGCGCGAGAGGAGGCTGGGGGGTGAGGGAATAATAGCCAGACCTTCTCAAATGGCCTCTGATAGTTGCAAATAGCACTCCACTTTTGCCCGGTGAAATGATACAATAGCGCCATTAACGTTCTCATCGGGTAAGTGTTTTCATGACAAAACGTCTGTACTATACCGATTCCTACACCACAACATTCGACGCCCACGTAATCGAGCACACAACGCACAACGGCAGCCCCGCCGTTGTCCTGGATCAGAGCTGCTTCTACCCCACCAGCGGCGGCCAGCCCCACGACACCGGCACGCTGGACGCCGTGCCCGTGATCGACGTCGTCGTGCGCGAGGCGGATGGCACGGTGCTGCACGTGCTGGACAGGCCACTCGCCGCCGCGCAGGTGACCGGCAGCGTCGACTGGGAACGCCGTTTCGACCACATGCGCCACCACACCGGGCAGCACATCCTGTCCCAGGCGTTCATCCGCGTGGCCGGGGCCAAAACTATCGGCTTTCACATGAGCGCGGACAGCATCACGATTGACCTGGACACACCCGACCTCGACCCCGCCACCATCGACACCGCCGAGGACCTCGCCAACCGGGTCGTGAGCGAGGATCGCCCGGTGCGGGCCTGGTTCCCTGCCGAGGACGAACTCGCTGCGCTGGAGCTGCGCAAAGTGCCCGCGGTGGACGGCAAGCTGCGCCTCGTCGATATCCAGGGCTTCGACGTCACGGCCTGCGGCGGGACGCACGTCGCCCGCACCGGCGCGATCGGGATCATCAAGGTGCTGCGCGCGGACCGGCGCGGCGACACGCAGCGCGTCGAGTTTCGCTGCGGCACGCGCGCGCTGCACGATTACCGCGAAAAAAACGCGCTGCTCCACCGGCTCGCGGCGGAACTGACGACCGGCTACTGGGACATCCCGGCGGCGCTCGACCGGCTGCGCGACGAGAACAAGGCGCTCCAGCGCGAACTGCGGGCGCTGCGGAAAACGCTGCTGGAACACGAAGCCGCCGCCCTCTGGGAGTCCGCCGAGCGCTGCGCCGGGTATGCGCTCATCACCCGCGCGTTTGAGGACCGCGACGCCGGGGACGTCCGGCAGTTAGCCCAAACGCTGATCACGCGGCCCCAGACCGTCGTGATTTGCGGCATCGCCGGCGAAAAAGCCCACCTGATCGCGGCCCGTTCCGGCGATCTCACTGTCGATATGGTGCCGGTGCTGATGCGCGGGCTGGCGGCGTGGGGCGTCGCGCGCGGTGGGGGGCGGCCATCGTTTGCCCAGGGCGGCGGCACGTCGGCTTCGCCCGCCGACGTCGAGGCGGCGCTGGCGGCGGCGGCGGCGCTTGTTGATTCGTCGGACAGTGAATAAGGTGACATCGTGCAAGAATTAGCTCCAGGAATTTTCGTCGAAACGGGCTTCCGCCGGATCAATGTGGGGGCCATCCTGACCAATAACGGCTTCGTATTGATCGACACACCGCCTTACCCGCAGGACGCGCGGCGCTGGCAGGCCGTGCTGCAATCGCTCAGCGATAAGCCGGTGCTGGCGATCATCAACACCGATTTCCACCGCGACCGGATTCTGGGCAACTGCTGGTTCGACCCCGCCGTGATTGTGGGCCACGACCAGGCCATCGACCATGTCGACGACCTGCCCTCGTCGTTTCTGGAAACCGCCGTTGAGGCGCTGACCAACGACGGCGCGCTCGACACCGGCAGCTGCGCCGGGCTGCGGCTGTGCGGCCCGTCGGTGGGCTTCACGCGCCGGATGCAGCTTCGCTACAGCGGGCGCACCATCCAACTGCTGGCGATGCCCGGCCCGACCGCCGGCAGCGTGTGGGTCCATCTGCCCGAGCAGCGAATCCTGTTCGCCGGTGACAGCGTGATCATCAACCAACACCTGCACATCTCCAGCCCGTGCACCAAAAGCTGGCTCGACAGCCTCATCGTGCTGCGCCGGCTGCGCTTCCCGGCGGACCAGATCGTCCCCGGACGCGGGGCGCTGGTGGACAAAAGCGCGACCGAGCTGGTGTCCACCTACCTGCGCCTGGCCCGCCGCCGGGTCCACAGCCTGTATCATGCAGGCCGCCCACGCGCCGATACCTCGTCGCTGGTGCCCGAACTGCTCGAGCAGTTCCCCTATCACAACGAAGACCTGGAGCAAGTACAGCGCCGCATCAAGGCCGGCCTGGACCGCATCTACGAGGAGTTTAAAGACAACGACAAAACGAACGATTAAGGTTCCACATCCTAACCATCGACATTGCCCCTGAACGCCAGTAATAGACTTTAACATTGTACTTTAGTTTCCGCTAAAAGAGCAAAGCGGGCAAGCAACCTGAAAAACCAGACCGCAGGACTGGGAGAAGTGAATCTTAACAAAACAGGGCGGGAAAGCCCAGCGAACAGGAAAAAAGCTACGCC
>DAOTUD010000141.1:0-112822 GCA_034437275.1 Anaerolineae bacterium | reverse complement strand
GCGTGTTATGAACTTACGCAGGCTGTTTACAGAGGATTGTTCCCGTAAGTTTTACCCCTCCCTAAATCCCTCCCCGTAAACGGAGAGGGACTTGCGCCTCCCCCCTTTCTCCGCGTGCGGGGAAAGGGGTCGGGGGATAGGGGTAAAAAGTGCATAACAGCCTCTGAGTCGCGCGGCGGGCAAATCCGGTATAATTGAAGCAGCTTATTTATTCCTTGTTTACCCTTCACACGAAAGGAGGCGGTGCTGTCTCTGCGGCGCGCGGCGCGTGCCTTCCGAGGATTGGTGCCACATGCTTATGACGAAACAAAAAATGGGCCTGTTGGTGGTTGTGCTGCTGGTGGCGCTGGGGCTGGCGGCCTGTGCCGAAGAAGAAGCGGCTCCGGAGTCTGTTCAGGCGGCTGAGGACTATTTTTCGAAGCTGGAAGACCAGGACGAGGCCGGGGTCAAGGATTATTTATGCGAGAACCGGCACCAGAATTTGAATTTTGCAGGGCCGGTGGGCCAGGATGTGGATTACGATTTTGACCTGAAGTACCGGTTGGGTGGCGACCAAGACGAGGGCAGTGGGGTGGTGTATGTGACCGTCTATGGTACCATCGAGGTTTCGCTGGAACGCGAGTATATCGAGGTCAAGCGCGAGGAGAAGCGTGCCGAAGCGGTCGCGTGGCAGGTCAAAGTCGCCGAGTTTGATGGCGGCTGGCTGGTGTGCGGTGGCAATGTCGACTATTTGCTGGATGTGGACGCGGCCACCGAGGTTCTGTTTAACCTGGACGAACTGCTGGAAGTCGAGCGCGCAGTGGATGATGCGAGCGCGCCGGTCGACGCTGGCGGTGACGCGGGTGATGCAGCAGATGGTCGAGATATTGGATAGTTGACCTGCCGGGATGAATAGTGAGTTTGGCATGGTATGCCCGCCGGAATGCGGGCTTATTTTCGTTTGTTGCAAGCGAGGAAGGGCATGACAGAATTAGGCAAATTTCAAGATCGACTGCGGTTGAAATTCAACGACCTGTCGCTGCTGCAGCGCGCGCTGACTCATCGGTCGTATCTGAACGAACACCCGGAATATTCCTTCGAGGATAACGAACGGCTGGAGTTTTTGGGCGATGCGGTGCTGGATTTCATCGCCGGGGCGCTGCTGTACCATCGCTTCCCGGAGATGGACGAAGGGCAGCTGACGCGGCTGCGCGCGGCGTTGGTGCGCACGGAGACGCTGGCCGGCTTTGCGCGGCGCTTCCAGTTGGGCGATGTGCTGCTGCTGGGGCGGGGCGAGGCTGAATCGGGGGGCCGAACACGCCAGCGCAACCTGTGCGGCGCGTTCGAGGCGCTGGTGGGCGCGGTCTATCTCGACCAGGGCATGGCGGCTGCGCGGCGTTTCGCTGAGCCGCTGCTGGGGCCGGCCATCGACGATATCCTGACGAATTCGTCCGACAAGGACGCCAAAAGCCTGCTGCAAGAATGGAGCCAGGCCACACTGGGCGAAACGCCACTCTACCGGTTGGCGAGCAGCCACGGGCCTGACCATGCCAAAGAGTTCACCGTCAACGTGCTGATCGGGCCGACCGTCTGCGGGGAGGGCATCGGGCACAGCAAGCAGTTGGCAGAGCAGGCGGCTGCCGAGCGTGCGCTGGAAGCCATCCGGCATGGCGAGATCGCGTTCGACGATGCCGGGTAAGCTGCTGGTGACCGGGGCCAGCGGCACGCTGGGCGGGCCGTTGACCGTGCAGGCGGTGGCCCAGGGCTGGGAGGTGCTGGGGACCTATCTCACCCAGCCGGGGCGGGTGCGCGCCGGGCGGGCGGTCCGGCTCGATCTGCGGGATGGGGCTGCCACGCGCGAACTGGTGGAGTCGTTTGGACCGGACGTGATCATCCACACCGCAGTCACCGAGCGCAGCGGCCCGGGCTACGACGCCGCCATCCGGCAGGCCGGGCAGCTCATCGCGCAGGCCGCCGTCGCGGATGGCGCGCGGCTGATCGTGCTGTCGACCGATCTGGTGTTCGACGGCTCCGAGGACATCTACACCGAGGCATCACTGCCCCGGCCCAGCAGCGTCTACGGGCGGGCCAAAGCGGACTACGAACGCGCTGTTTTGGCGCGCAGTCCGTCGGCGCTGGTGGTGCGGACCAGCCTGATCTACGATTTTGAGCCGGGCAATGCACAGGTGGCGTGGATGCTGCGCGCACTGGAATGCGGCGAGACACTGTGCCTGTATACCGACCAGCTGCGCTGTCCGATCTGGGCGGTGAATCTGGCCGATGCGCTGCTAGAGCTGGCCGGGACCGACACCCCCGGCATCCTGCACCTCGTCGGGCCAGAACTGCTCAGCCGCTATGACCTGGGGCGGGGGTTGCTGGCCGCCCTGGGGCATGATCTCGACGCGCACATCATCCCCGCCACCGCCCCGGAGGATCGTCCCAAGTGCCTGCACCTGAGCGTGGCGCGGGTGCAGGCGATACTGCAAACCCCCTTGCTCACGTTGGCCGAGGCCAGGGCGCAGGCAAGGGGGCACAGCGATCATTAGATCGGGCGGTGTGGCTTAGTAGATCGTGTAGATGTGCGCATCCATCGTTGGGAACAGCACGTCGATCAGGTGGTGATCCGGCCCGCTGCACAGTGCGTCCGGGTAAAACGCCTGAATGTCGTCCAGGCTGCGGTAGCCCAGCACCAGCGGCGCAAACAGACGCGGCGGCAGTTGCAGCGCGCCGCCCTGCTGGAAGCCTGCCGTCTCCACGCGGTCCAGGCGGCCAGCCGCGAAATGCAGGTCGAAGGCCGCCCGGTACAGGTTCAGGCGCACGGTGTGCGTCAGACCGGCGAACGGGCTGTCCGTGATGCGGCGTTCCAGCACCGGGCCGATGGCGCGCAGCAGGTGCGCCGGGTCCGGCACGCGAATCTGCCAGGCGTAACGGCCTGTGTCCTGCGCGCCGAAGCCCTGCGCCACCTGGATCAGGTCGCTGCTGGTGGGCAGCGCCAGCCGGATGTACGGTTTGCTGCGCCGGACGGCGGTGTGCTTCAGCCAGCGCAGCACGGCTTCCGCCAGCGGTTGGCGCAGACGCGATGCTTCAGCCACGATCAACCCCTCGCCAAATCCAAACTTCTCCAGCCGGACGTAGCCTGCCGGCTCCTCGTTGGCATCCAGCGCCAGCCAGAACGTGGTATCGGCTGCGGTCTTGTCCTGGTGCGCGAGCAGGTAGCGCCACGTGTCCGCGTCGCGTATCGTCGTGATGTCCAGGCTCCGGTTCGCCGCGGCGTAGAACTGCTGCAGCGTGGGGATGTCCTGCGCGCTGGCGGGGCGGAACGTGTAGGCGGGCGCGTCGTCCGGCGGATCGTCGGGAATCTGCCGCAGCTCGATCTGCCAGCTGCCCTCCAGCGGGATCGCGTATTCGTAGCCGAACTGCCGGTAGTAGTACGGAATTCCCTGAATCTGGCTGAGATGAAAGCCCTCCTCGGCCAGCAGTTCGCTGAAGTGTTCGTTCAAGGCGCGGATCAGGCCCCGGCGGCGGTAATCTTCGTGCGTGCCGACGATGCCCATCTCGCCCGCGTGGAGCGTGACGTCATCGTAGCGCCACTGCCAGGGGATCAGGCACAGCGCCGAAACGATCTGCGCGCTGGCGTCGTCCTCGACGAACAGCCAGTGATGCGGGCGGGTGTGCGGATGGTGGCGGATCAGGCCGTGCGTCATTGGGACGAGGGTGTACTCGTCGTGAATCTGCATGTTAAACTGCGCCAGCCGGGTGATGTCCTCCTCGGTGCTGACGGATTTCAAGGTCAGGTCATTGCCCAGCGGTTTGACGGTGGGTGTGGTGGACGTAAACAACGTGGGTCCTCCTGGGTGATATGTGGTTGTGGAATGAGTATGCGAATCCGGGCGTGCCCGGCCAGCCTGCCGGGACGCGAAGACCATTATCGGGGTGCCCGACTTAGAGGACTTGCGCTAGTTTCGTAATCATGTGCCACACCATACGGGCTTTTCCCCGGCCTGTCAACGGTGAAACATTACGGGCAGGTGAGTTCCGGTTCGCCTTCGCGCGCCTTGCGGCGTTTGAACTCCACCACGATCGGGCGGTGATCGGAGGTACGCCGCGCCTCCGGGCTGCGATCCACCATCGTGCCGCTGAGCGGAAGCTGGTACATCCACAGGTAGTCGTAGCGCTCGGTGATGCCGTCCACCAGATAGACAGTGTCGACCTCCAGGCGGCCCGCGAACGGGTCTTGCAGCCCCATCTGGCTGAGCATCCGGTAGAGCGACGAATTCTCGTCGAAGTTGAAGGTCCCGCCCAGGATGATGCGTTCGTCGGGGCTGTGCCGGGCTGTGATCCAGGACAACATGCGGTTGAGCTGCCTGGTCTGGTCTTGCTCGCTCTCGGGGATGGGGCGGCCATCGCGTTCGGCAATGCGCAGCCCCAGCCACGCGTTGTAGATGTGCAGGTCGCTGTCCGGGGCCTGGGGATCGCTGACGAGTCGCTCCGGGGCCAGGCTGACGTGCAGCACCGCGGCCTGGTTGCCTTCGCTGGGCAGTCCCAGCCCTTCGACGCCGGTGATCGGTACGCGGCTGAGCACGGCCAACCCTTGCAGCGCTTCGTTTTGCGGGAAGAACGCCGATTCCATGTTCAGGCGGCGGGCCAGCCACAAGACCTGATCCACGCCGAAGCTGGCCATGCGCCCGGTGTCAACCTCTTGCAGCAGCAAGATGTCCGCGCCGTTGAGTTCGGCCAGCTCGGCGACGGCATCCAGGTTTGGCTCGAAGAACTGGGAATAGCCGCCGTGTATGTTCAGCGTCATTACGCGCAGGCAGTCGGGGGTGTCGGGGCGGCGCACCGCACTGTCGCTGGCGGTGATCACGCCGATAAAGCTGGTGCCCAAAATGACGAGCGCGATCAGCAGCGTGTACACCGTCCGCCCGCCGCGCCAGGGAATCCAGCGCCGCGCCAGGATCATCGGGATCGAGAGCATCAAGGCGGCGACCAGCGCCAGCCCCAGGCCCATATCGCGGAACGAGCGCAGCACATCGTCGATGTTCTGGTAGGTCGGGTCGGAGATATCGCGCACGTAGGCATAGTCGTAGGTGAAGTAGTCGCCAATCGCGAGCGCCACAAAGCTGATCACGCTCACCAGCACGGCCAGCCCGGTAATGTTGCGGCGGGGTTGGCCGGTCTGGACGAACCACCACAGCGTGAGGCTGGCCAGGAATTGGGCGAAGACCAGCGCGATCCCGGCCAGGATGCCGTGATACTGTCGCCCCACGACCAACAGCAGCCCCAACAGCAGCATCCATAGCCAGCCGCGCCATGCCCCGTCGAACATCCCGGCAAAGCGGCGCGCCTGGTTACGCACTTCGGGGACCAGGGGCAGGGCGGTCGCCGCGATCAGCCAGGGCACGATCCCGGCGTAGTCCGTCTCGGCCCAGCGCGCGACCGCATTGGGCAGCGCCAGCAGCGTGAACTCCAGGAACAGCAGGCCGCCCAGCGCCAGCCCGCCCCACATGTTGAGCTGGCCGCGCGGGGGCGGGGCCTGGTCCTGGCGGGCGCGCTGTTTGGCTTCCAGGCGTTCGTCGAACCACAGCCAGATCGACAGCAAAATTGCGCCGATCGAAACCAGCCCGACCAGCAGGTCCATTTCGATCTCGAAGAGGCCGGCTACGTCCAGCATGTACCCGCTGCGCCACGTGTAGTCGTAGGTGTTGCCCAGCGCGCGAATGACCTGCTCCGCGCTGAAGCCGACCAGCAGCATCACCGGGAAGTTGGCCGGGCGGCGGATCACGGTTAGTGCCAGGTACAGCAGCCCGCTGCCGACCACCAGCCCCCCGCCAGCGACCTCCAGGTCGGCGATCTGCAGGGCCAGCGAGCGCCCGACAGCGACCAGGATCACGGCCAGCGTAAAGCTGATCCGCCACCGGCTGATGATCAGGGCCAGGACCGGCAGCAGCAGCAGCGCGATCAGGGCGACGATCTCGGTCTGGACGGTCGCCAACTCGACCGCGCCGGGGGCGTTTTGGGCGTCGGGGTTGGTGGTGCGTTGCAACAGGTCGGCGCTGCTGGCGTGCGCGTAGACCGTCGCGTACACAAAACGCACGGCCTGGATCAGAAACAGACCGGCGATTCCGGCCTCGATTGCTCGTAGTAAATCCCGTCGAAATTGCGACATAAGCCAATTGCCTCGTATGCTGGCGCAAAAAGACACTGTGCGTATGATTGTACGCGCACAGTTCGGGTTCTCGCCAGCCTGGGTTTTGCGCTATAATACGCAGAATTTACTTTGGAAGGGATAGAGACTTATGCAAAAAGTAGATACGCTGCTGGTTCACGGGGCAGTTTTGACCATGAACCAGGCCCTTGCGCACTATGCGGATGGCGGGATTGCCATCCAGGACGACATGGTGGTGGCGGTTGGTCCGGCGGATGCGATTCTGGCGGATTACGATGCCGACGACGTGGTGGATTGCTCCGGGCAGATCGTGATGCCGGGGCTGGTCAACACCCACACGCACATGCCGATGACGTTGCTGCGCGCGATGGCCGACGACCTGCGGCTGGACGTGTGGCTGATGGGCTACATGATGCCGGTCGAGCGCGAGTTCGTGGACTCGGAATTTTGCCGATTGGGGACCAAGCTCTCGTGTGCGGAGATGATCCGGGGCGGGACGACGTTGTTCGCCGATATGTACTACTACGAGGCGGATATTGCCGCTGCCACCGCCGAGGCGGGGATGCGCGGCGTGTGCGGGCAGTCGGTGATGAAGTTCCCCTCGCCGGACGCCGACAGCTACGAGCAAAGCCTGGAGTATACGCGCCAGTTTATCCAGGAATGGAAAGGCCACCCGCTGATCGTGCCGTCGGTGGCTCCCCATGCGCCGTACACCTGCACCGACGAGATTTTGCAGGCCTGCGCCGACCTGGCGGTCGAGCATGACGTGCCGCTGCAAATTCACATCCTCGAAACGCGCCAGGAAGCCGAGGATAGCTGGGACGAGTTCGAGCAGAAAGTCGTTAACCGGGTGGCCGATCTGGGCGTGTTCCGCGCGCAGACCATCGCGGCCCACTGTGTGCACGTCGATACCGAGCAGATTTTGCTGCTGAAGAAGCACGGCGTGGCGGTGGCGCACAACCCCACCAGCAACCTGAAGCTGGCCAGCGGCATCGCGCCGATCAAAGAGATGCTGGAACGCGAGGTCAAGCTCAGCGTGGGCACCGACGGGGCGGCCAGCAACAACGACCTGGACATGTTCGAGGAGATGCGGCTGGCGGCGCTGCTGGTCAAGGGCGCGACGCATGACCCGGTGGTGCTCCCGGCGCGCGAGGCGCTGCTGATGGCGACGCGCTGGGGGGCGGAAGCGCTCGGCCTGGCGGACATCACCGGCAGCCTGGAGCCGGGCAAAAAGGCCGATCTGGTCGTGTTGGCGCGCCGCCCGCTGCACAACTGGCCGCACTTCGAGCGCGACCCGAACAGCATTTACTCCCAGGTCGTTTACGCCAGCCAGGCCGCCGATGTGCAGCATACGATGGTCAACGGCCAGTGGTTGATGCGCGACCGCGAACTGCTCACGCTCGACGAGGCCGCGGTCCGTGCGGAGGCGGCAGACTACGCGCACAAGATGGACCAGTTTTTGATCGCGCGCGAAGGGAATGTGCTCAACAAGCTGGTCGCGATCGGTGGGTTGCAGCAGGAGGAAAGCTTCGAGATCCAGGTCAAGGCGCAGGTTGAGGACGAGTCAATCGTCGACCGCATTCTGGAGCATGAGCTGGTGAACGTGGTCAAGCACAACCATTACCGCCAGTACGATACGTACTTCCTGTTCGACGAACGGGGGCAGGGACGGGTGCGTTATCGTGAGGATGACTTCATCGGCGAAGATGAGGAAGTCGCCAGCGTGCGCACGCGCCTGACGTATACCATCCCGGACAAGGAAGCCGAATTCGACGAGGCGGTGCTGCTTTCCCACTCGCGGTTTATCGCCCCGGCGGACCGGCCACTGCGCTTTTACCGCGAGTACTTCCAGGCCAGCCGCGAGTGCGAGGTCCATAAGGACCGGCTGCGCTGGCACATTCTGTACAAAGGGGTGTTGTTTTACGTCAATCTGGATTGTATGATGGTTCCGGAGGTGGAGGATCGCTACATCGAGATCAAGTCGCGCACCTGGTCGCGCCGTGATGCCGAATACAAGGCGGCGTTGACCACCGAAATCCTGAATGATGTCCTGGGCATCGAGCGGGACGCGCGGGTGCGCATGGAGTACGTCGAGTTGTGTGACGAGTGATCGCCGTGTCAACGATATCAGGGGGCTGTCGTGTGTGGCAGCCCCCTGGTGGTTGACTAGAATGTGGGGCAGGGTGAGCTAATCGACCGGATTATCGAGGCGGAAGCCGTGCCCGCGCACCGTCACGATGTACTGGTGGTCCGGGTCGACCTCGGCCAGCCGGTCGCGCAGGCGGCGCACCAGCGCGTCGATGGCCTGCTCGCTGACGCCCTCGCCGATGGCATCCGGCCACACGGCTTCGATGACCTCGTCACGGGTGCGCACCCCCCCCGCGCCATCGTACAGCATCTCCAGCAGACGGTACTGCGGCAGGCTGAGCGGCGGGTCGACCTCAACACCGTCGATGAACACGCGCCGGGAATCGGGGTTAAGCTGCAAGCGCCCCAGCGTGCCGGGCAGTTCGTCGACCAGCAGCGGCGCGGTAGCCTCGGAGCCGACAAACGTGATCTTGACGGCGAGCGCGATCTGAATTTCGTCACCGTCCTGCAGCGGGACTGTGTCGGACTGGACCTGTTTGCCGTTCACCCAGGTGCCATTTTTGCTGCCCAGGTCTTCCATGTAATACGTGTTGCCGGCGTGATAAATCCGGATGTGCTCGCGCGATACCTGGCGTTCTGGCAGCACCAGGTCGCATTCCCCGCCACGCCCGATAATCAATTCATCCTCGCGAATGGTCCAGCGTTGGCCGGCTTTTTCCCCTTCGTGGATGATCAGCACCGGTTTATCTACTGTATCTGTCATCTCTCTTTATCCCTTGACAATTGCCGTATGCCGGGCTATCGTGAGCGCACCAACCTGATCAGGAGTATAACGACATTGATGACGCACCTCAAATCCGGCGACGTGCTGCGCGAACGCTACCAAATCAGCGAGACGATTGGCCAGGGCGGCATGGGCTGCATCTACAAAGCCGCCGATGTGCGCCTGGAAGGGCGCTTCACCGCCATCAAAGAGATTCGGCCTGACCCGGATGCCTCGCCGGACGACCGCGCCCAGGACCGCGCGCAGTTCCAGCGCGAGGCCAGCACACTGGCGCGGTTGGACCATCCCAACCTGCCCAAAGTCTCGGACTTTTTCTCCGAAGGCGAGCGCGACTACCTGGTGATGGATTTTGTGCCGGGCCACGATTTGCACCAGGCCGTTGATCAGGCCCTGCGCCGGGGCGAATTTATCCCCGAGGAGCAGGTCCTGGATTGGGCCGAGCAGTTGATCGACGCTGTGCGTTATCTCCATAATCAGCAACCGTCGGTGCTCCACCGCGATATAAAACCGGCGAACATTAAGCTTACGCCTGATGGATTAATTAAACTGGTCGATTTTGGTCTTGTCAAGTTGTTGCAGTCGGACGAAAACCGGACCATCACTGTCGTGCAGGGGCGCGGCACCGCGCTGTATACGCCGTTGGAGCAGTACGGCGGCGACATCGGGCATACCGATGTGCGCAGTGATTTATACGCGGTGGGCGCGACGTTGTACCACTTGCTGACCAACACCCCACCTGCCGAAGCCAAGCAGCGCTTCCTGGCTCCGCGCTCGCTGCGCGACCCGCGCGACATTAACTCGGGCCTGGGCGACCGCACGGCGCGCGCCGTGTTGTGGGCGATGTCGATGCACCCCGACGACCGCCCGGAAAGCGTCGAAGTGTTGGGCGAGGCGTTGTTTGGGCAGGGCGTGCTGCCCCCGCGCCGGCTGGTGGCCGGGCTGCGCCGGGCCGAACTGCGCGCCAGCGACGCGCCCCGCGATCCGGCGATTGCGCAGGGCAATATCGCGCTGGCGATCCTGGCCGCCGCGCTGACGGTGGTCGCGCTGTTGATCACGCTGGCCGCGCCCTGATCACGAGGCCTGCCAACGGGTCTTCCACAGCGCCCACCACGCGTAAATCAGCCCGACGAGGCCTGTTCCCAGCGTGGTGATGACCGCGCTCATATCGTCCAGGCGTTGTTTGATTTCAGTCGTCCCCGGGCCGCCCAGCCCGTAGTAGATGTAGCCGATCAGCCCGGCCACCACGCAGCCCAACAGCACGCGAATCCCCCCATCCACGCTGAAGGTGGTCGACACACCAACCGAAAAGCCCAGGCCCCCCAACAGCAGCAGCCCAAAGACCGCCAGCATGAAGTCGCCCAGGTTGACGCGGCCTGTGTCGTCTGGTGTGGCCGAACCGTCTGGGCTGTTCCCCGGCGTTGTGCCTGGCCCCGCGTCCGAATCGTCGTCGGAAATGGGCGGGATCAGCACCACTGCCGCCGGTGAGGCGGGAGGGTCGCTGTCAGTGGGCGCGTTATCGGGGACGGCGTCGGCAAAGCGCGAGCGATCGGTCACATCTTCCACGACAACGATCTGGAACGGCTCCGACTGCGCAGCCTCCAGGCTGGTCGCCCGGATTTCGACGCGGCCCGTGCGGTTGGGCGTGAAGCTGGTATAGGCGCGGCCCTGCTGGGTGGTGCTGGTTTGGCGCGTGCGTAAATCTTCGGTGTCGGTGATAAACGTCAGGGTGAATTCGACCGGCGTGCCGTCCGGGACGACATGCCCGTTGTGATCGAGCAGCGGGGCGGTGCGCAGGATCAACTGCTCGCCGATGCCCAACGTCAGCAGGTTCGTCGTGCGGACCGGTTCCGGGATGCTTTGGTCGTCCAGGGTGAAGATCTCGAGTTGGATCGTTTGCGACGGGTCGGGGGTGGTGGCTTCGGCCAGATTGTAGCCCACCGCCGGCAAACTGATCGGCAGATCGCCGGCGTAGCTCAACTCCTGGAACAACGCGCGCGCCGCAGCGTCGATATACGGCGCGGTGTGGCTGTAGACGCCGATATAGGCCGACAGCTTGCTGATCTCGGTCGATGAGAGGTACGTCGGCGCGCCAAGCGTGATCACGGCTACGTGCGCGCGGTCCATCAGCCCGGTTTGCGTGTTCAGGAAAAAATGCACGACATCCGAGGCTTCGACCGTGGACGAGACATCAAGCATGACCAGCACGATCCAATCGACACCGCGCAGCGCTTCGCCGATGCGCTGGTTGGTCTTGAACTGGTTATCATCCGCCGACAGCCCCTCGATGCTGCCGCGCAGGTAGGACTGCAACTGGTTGAAGGAAAAGCTGGTGACCTGCTCCGGGCGGATCTGCGAGCCGCCATACGGCCCGTAACGCAGCTCAATCGCGGATTCCAGCTCGTTGAACGACACCAGCGGATAGGCGGCGCAGTACGAACACTGCTGGACCAGCCGCACGTCGGTGAAGATCACGATGTTGTCGTCGCGGCCCGGGGGCGGGGGCAGGTTTTCGCGGCGCGGTGCGATCAACGTGACGCTTTCCTGGGCGATGGCGTACAGCCCGGCGCTGGCTTTGCCGGTCTGCTGGATGTCCAGCGGGGCGGTGGCGATATTGTCCAGCGTGAAGTCGCCCTCGTACAGCGCCAGCTTGACGCGCAGCACCCGCGCCAGCGCTTCATCGACTTTGCGGCGGAAGACCGGGTCGTTTTCGTACAGTTCGGCGAAGAACTCGATCACGTCGATCACATTTTCGACCTGGTCCGCGCCGCTTTTCGGGCCAAACTCGGCCAGGTACAGGATGTCGTTGCCGGCCAGAAACGCGGCGCGTGCCACCTGCCGGTGGGGGAAGGGCGAGATGTTGTAATAGCGGCGGATGGCGGGCGTGCCCAGCGGGCTGCTGATCATGAGGCCGGTGGTACGCCAGTCCTCGAAGTATTTGAGCTGCAATAACTGGTCGGCGGCCTGTTCGTCGATGCAGATCGGGCGCGTGTTGGTGCGGATGTTTTCGCCCTGGTAGCGGATGTTGGCACACTGGATGCCCTCCACCCGGGCCAGTGTATTGCCGGCCTGCCCGGTGACGGCGTAGTAGGGCACCAGGTCGATACGGCTTAATTCCTCGACCGAGCGCGGCACGACCGGGATTTCCTGCGCGGGCTGGGTGTCGGCGAAGCCCAACCCAGGGAAGTTCTGAGCGATGACCGCGATCCGCTGCTGGCTGCCTTCGTGTACGCCAGTCACGTAAGCCTGGCCCATCTGCCCGACCCAGAACGGGTCGCCGCCGAACGTGTTGACGCCGAGGTCGAGCGCGCGTTCGGCCTGCGGCTGCTGCAAGACGTCCAGGGCCGGGCCAAACAGCATGTTGATGCCCATCGCGCTGAGTTCCACCCCGGCGATCTGGCCTACCTGCCGCGCATATTCCGGGTTCCAGGTCGCGCCGAGCGCCATACTGCTGGGCAGCGGCGTGGTCCCCTGCGCGATCTGGGTTTGCGGCTGGCCATCGCCGGGATGCCGGGTGGCGATGAACAGCGGCACAAACGCGCGGGGATCGGGCCGGTCGTCGCCGGGTTGGGCGGCGTTGTAGGCGACCTGCTGCAAGTCGGTGGTCAGCGACTGGACGAGGCGCGGCGTGTTGACCGGGCCGTTGATGTTGTCGTTTTCGGCCAGCAGCATCACCCCGCCGATGTTGTAGTCGTGGATGAGCTGCACGATCGGGGTTTCCGGCCCCAGGTAGGTGCCCTCGAAGGTGACCAGCATCAACTGGCCGATGCGCTCGGTGGGCGTCATCGTGTCCAGGAGGGCGGCGATCTGGTTGTCGTCGTCCGTTTGCGCGCGTGCGGCAGGACGGGGCACAGCCGGCAGCAGCACGGCGATTGTCAAGAACAGGGTGAGCAGGCGACGCATAGGCTTAATTCCGTGTTAATTTGACATTGATCTCGACCGGGCTGGCGGTGTTCTGCCCGATGACGATCCCGTCAGCGTTGACCGGCATGTAGCCTTCGGCCTGTACGAGAATGCTGTACAGCAGCGGCTCGTCTTCATCGCCGCGCGGCAGCAGTTGCGGGACCTGGTAGTAGCCCTGGTTATCCGCAAGGGACATGCCCAACACCTGCGACTGGTCCCATAGGAAGTCCTCGATGCTGAACTCTGGTTTGAGCACGATAAACAGCGCGCCGGGGATGCCTTTCCCGGTTTCGGTGTCAATGATACGCCCGGTCATCTGGACGCCTTCCGCGCTCTCGAACACATTGACAGGAAGCTGGCCCAGCCCGACACGAACCGTCGTTGTGACCAGGCTGATGTTGGCGATGCTGATCTCGAAGCCGTAGGTGCCGTCAAGCAGCCTGCTGGGCGTCGCCAGGCTGAAGTAGAAATTCTCCCCGTCAGGCGGCGCGACCCAGGGTTCGGTCACTTCGAACAGCACCTCGCCATCCACCAGCCAGCGGCGCGTCCACATGGTGCCTGGCGCAATCAGCCGCCAGTCGAAGAAGATGTACAGTTCCTCGATTTCGCCGGAGAATTCCGCGCGCACGGTTTCAGGGACCGGCACACCGTCCTGCTGCTGGCTGGCGAAGCGGAAGTCGGAGAAAATGACGGTTTCGGTCAGTTCTGCGCCGCCCGCAACCACGAAATCGGCGGTGGCGCTCAGCCGGTTGTTGACGTACAGCTCCAGCCGGTACTCGCCGGCCTCGAACTGGCCGCCGACGGCCTGCGCGCTGATGCGGTGCGTGCCTTGTGCGCCGCGTTCGGCGGGCCATGTCTCGTTGATGGATGGCTCCAGCCGCCTGCCGTCCTTGTACCAGACCTGGGTCCAGGGGATGTCCGGCTCCATGTTGCGGTAGGTGAAGCGCGCCTGGACGACCGATCCTTCCGGCAGCACGTAGTTGGTCCCGACCAGGTTGTCGTTTTGGTCCAGTACGCCGAAGACGATATCCGAAAACGACGGGGTGACGTTCACCCCCGCGCCGACGCGGATACTGGCGCTGTTGGCCTCGCGGCCCTCGATGAACAGCCGGAAGGCGTACGTCCCCGGCTGCCAGGGGGTGCCGCTGCTGCCGATATGCCACGTGCCGCGTTCCCCGCCGTTCCAGGTGACGGGCGGCAGGCTGTGGACCTTATCCGGGATGTCATCGACGGTGACTTTCAATTCGTAGACCATGCCGTCCTGCATATTGGCGTAGTCGAAGAACAGGTACAGGCTGGTCGTGCCCGCCGGGACGCCGCCTACCACGTTGGATGGGACGCCGGCCTGGTTGATGCTGGTTGTGAAGAACAGTCGGTCAAAGGCCGGCCCGTCGTCGTCTTGACCGGGAGCCGGGGCAGGTGGCGTGAGGTTGTCGGTGGTGTTGTCGCCGGGCCGGATGTCCAGCGTGGCGGCGCGCACCAGCCCCCGCGCCAGCCGCGACGGGCGTAGCGCGCTGATGAAGCCGCCGATGGGCACGCAGTTGTCGCTGCTGTCGGCGCGCCCGTCCAGGTTGGTGTCCTGGATCACGCGGCAGTCAACCGTCACTTCGCCGACGCGCGCCGGGGCGATGGTCGGGATGCCGATCAGCTTGCCGTCCCGGTTGTAGGCTCCGCCGCCGGTCATGGTGCCGGGGATTTCGGCGCTGGTGCGAATCCAGGCCCGGTCGCCGACCCGTGCTTCGGCGGTGAAGCCGCTGATCGTGCCGCGTGTCATCGTGACCGGGGCGTTGGCGACGGTCAGGCTCTGTTCTTCCTTGCCGAAGTCCGGGTAGCCGGTGATGGTGATCGTGTTGTCCAGCGCGACCGCCGCCGAATCGCCCAACTCGACGAACGGCAGTTGCAGGCTGTCGGGGCTGACGGCGCGTCCGTCGAGGAAGCCGTCGACGCGCAGCACGGCCAGGTCCAGGCCGCGGCTGGCGTTGAGCACTTCGGCGGTGTAGGTGGGGATCGGCGGCTCGTCCAGTTTGACGGTCAGCGCGATCACGAGCTGGTCGGCGCGACAGGTTTCGCTGGACAGCGCGGTGTGCGCATTGGTCAGGATCAACCCGTCCGGGCTGATCAAGGTGCCCGATCCCACGCAGGAGATGATCGTCTGGTTCTGGTTCTGGTAGGTCTGCATCACGAAGACGGTCGCGCGTTTGATCACGTCCTCGTTGAGTTCGATCAGCGGCGGCGGGTCGTCGGTTTGGGCCTGGCTGCCCCCTAGCGGCAGCAGCGGCGCGCCCAGCCCGATCAGCAGGCTGACCAGCCCGATCCCAAACAGGACCCACATCAGACGCGGTTTAGTTAACATCAGAAGATCTCCAGCGTTTGCAGCAAATTTTCGAAGTGGTAGCGATTATCGTCGAAATCGCTTCGTTCTTCGCGGTAGGTGACGACGATGGCCTGGTTGCCGCGCACGGCCACCACGTCAACGCCCTGGACGACAATCGGGATGCTCTGCAAGAACGGGTTGCGCTCGTCCTGGGCGTAGGCGTACACCATGCGGCTGGCCGGGGTGCCGTCGCGCAGCGTTTCGTCGCGGCGCGCGATCTGGCGGTAGGACGACAGCTGCTTGGCGCGGTCGATGTGCA
Organism: Anaerolineae bacterium; assembly: GCA_034437275.1. GTDB lineage: Bacteria > Chloroflexota > Anaerolineae > Aggregatilineales > Aggregatilineaceae > TC-15. The sequence goes on along the minus strand of DAOTUD010000141.1, from coordinate 97,272 downwards.
GTTGGTCCAGCACATTACGCGGTGTGGCTCCCGGCCCGACCGGCACAAACGACACTTGCAGGGTCGTCTTGAAGGGCAGGGCGTTGGGGTCCTGGGCGCGGAAGACGTACTCGGCGCTGCCTTCCGAATCCAGCAGCCAGCCGACCGGCACCTGGGCGCGGACCCCCGCGTCCAGGTCCTCGAAAGTCTGGGTGGCGGTGAGCGCGTTGTTGCGCAGGAACAACCCCACGAGCAGCACCGCGCCCGCCAGCGCCAGCGCCAGATAGCTGTTCCAGCGCTGGTTGAAGTTCAACCCGGTGTCTTGAACGTTGACGAATTCGGTCATAGGGTGCGCCTGCTCCCGGTGAGAGCTTCCATCCGCGTGTCCGCATTTTCGACGATGAACGCAATCGCCACGAACATGAGAGACACCACCCCAAAGGCGAGCAGCAGCCCGCGCACCGGGGCGCTGCCAGTCGAACCGATGCCGATGCCGCTGACAATAGCCAGGGTGTAGAAAGCGTAGTACAGGCCGCTGAGAAAAGCGGCGATCATCAGGCCCAGCGGCAGCCAGAAGATCGGCGTGTGCCCGATGCGCAGCTCGGCCAGGAACAGGCCGATCACCGGCCCGATGGCGAGGTGCGAGAACGTGATGCTGGCCACGCGCAGCGCGGTAGCGTCCAGGGTGGCGTCGGTGTACAACGCGAAGCGGGCGTTGAGCACCACCGCGTAACCGACCGAGGCCGCCAGTGCATAGGCGATGCCGTCCAGGCGCTGCGTGAAGCGCTCCGGCCAGACGGTGTAGCGCAGCACCAGGTATTTCAGGAATTCGCCGGCAAACCCGAGCGTGAACATATAGCCCAGCACGCGCCCAAAAAAGCCCTGGTTCGGCAGCCAGCGGTCCAGCTCGAACAGGCGCGCTTGCAGCGGCACGGCGACCGCGTTGGCGACCAGCGCGCCCAGAATGACCACGCCGAGCAGGCCGTCGCGCGGCTGGAGTGCGCGCTGTTCCGCCCACCACGAGAACACCAGCCACGCGCCCAGCGGCAGCAGCGCGAGGCTCACCTTTGCTCCGGTGCCGCCGGGGGCAGCGCCGAACACGGCCACCGCCACGTAGACGAGCACGACCGCCGCCAGCAGCACGAGCACTTCCAGCCAGGCGGAGCGCCACACGCGCCGGTAGGGATATCGTTCTTCGGCCTCTTCTTCCGGGGCCAGCAGAATCGGTTCAAACGACAAAACGACTGCTCCTCATAGTCCTCACCACGTGACATGCTGACGATAACGCCACTATTGATAAGCATCAGGCCCGATGGTAGACTTGCGCTAACCTTAACGATTCTACCGTGCTCCGGCGCACGCTACCACAACGACACGGCCCTGGGATGTACCCTGTGCCCAGCCTGTGCCGTGCGCTGCAGAGAGACGGGATTATTCTTTTGTTGAGCGTGAGTGAGGCGGTGTAGATTGAGCGCAACTTCTGGGTCAACATTGAACAAGCTTTTTTCGCTGCGCGTGGGCGTGTTGGGCATTTTGCTGCTGTTGTGCGGTATCACGTCGGCGGCGGTCGGCTCGCTGGCGTTGATCGAGGACGACGAGGTCGAAGGCCGCCGCATCGTGTACGGGCTGACTTTGAACCCCTCCGGCTTTGACCCGCATATTCACATCTCGTCAGAGTTGGGGATTCCCTTCTATTCGGTCTACGACACGCTGGTCTACCGCCATCCGCAGCGGATGGAGCTCGTGCCGGGGCTGGCCGAACGCTGGGAGATCAGCGACGACGGCACGTCGTACACGTTCTACCTGCGGCGTGATGTCACCTTTCACGACGGCACGGCCTTCGATGCCGAGGCAGTCGCCGCCAACCTGGACCGCATCACGGATGACAACATCGACTCGGGCAAGGCACGCTACCTGCTGGGGCCGTATGTAGACTACGACATCCTGGACGATTACACCATCCGCATCTACCTGGGCGAACCCTATGCCCCGCTGCTGGACGGGCTGAGCCAGGTTTACCTGGGGATCGCCAGCCCCGCCGCGCTGGCGCAGTACACCAAGAACACCTACCAGTGGCACCAGGTCGGCACCGGGCCGTATATGCTCGAGGAGTTCGTCCCCGGCGAACGGATCATCCTGCGCCGCAACCCGGACTATCGCTGGGGGCCGATCTTCTACGCGGGCCTGACGCCGGAAGGGGAGGTCGATCCCGCCTGGGAGGCGCAAGCCGTCGACGTGGTGGAGTTCCGCTTTTACACCGACCCGCCTACGCGCCGCGATGCGCTGGAAAGCGGCGAGGTTCAGGTGGTGGGCGAACTGCTGCCGACCGATGCCGAGCTGCTGGCGGGAAATACATCGCTGGTGATCCTGCGCACCGCGATCCCCGGTTTGCCGCAGCAGTTCTTCTTCAACATGCAGCGCGCCCCGACTGATGACCTCGCGGTGCGCCGGGCGCTGTTGTACGCGACCAACCGCACCGCCATCGTCGACGCCATCTTCCAGGGGCAGTCGCCGGTCGCGTATGGGCCGTTGAGCTCGGTCACGCCGTTCTACGCGGAGGACGTCGCCACCGATCCCACGCTGGCGTACCCGCACAGCACCGACTTCGCGCAGGAACTGCTGGCCGGGGCGGGCTACACCGACAGCGACGGCGACGGCTGGCTGGACCGCGATGGGGAGCAGCTCTCGCTGACGATGGTCTTTGCGGACTGGAACCAGATGGCCGACGTCGCGCAGGTGATCCAGAGCCAGTGGCGCGATATTGGCATCGAACTCGACCTGATCCAGGTGCCGGACTATCCTACGCTGCTTGACTACGCGCGCGACGGGGATTTCGACCTGATCGCGATGTACGATTTTGGCGTGGATGCCAGCCTGCTCAACAGCTTCTACCGCAGCGACGGCTCGCGCAACTGGTCCGGCTTCAGCGATGGCGAGGTGGACGAGTGGCTGACGCAGGCCGTGCGTACCCGCATCCCCGAAGAACGCGCGCTGTACTACGCCTCGGCACAGTCCCGGATCATGGAGCAGGCGGTGATCCTCCCGGTGCGTGAGTACGTCAACCTGCACGGCACGTCCGCCCGACTTGATGGCGTGATCTTCAGTGCCCAGGGCTGGTGGCCCCTGCTGCGGAACTTCCAGCTTGCGCGCTAATGATCGCGTATGTGTTGCAGCGGTTGGGCGCGGCGTTGGTGGTTGCCTGGCTGGCGATGAGCCTGGCATTTGTGGCGCTGCGCTGGGTGCCGGGCGACGCCGTCGACGCGACGCTGGCGCGGGCCGGCGTGCCGGACAGCGCGATCGACGCCCGGCGTGACGAGTTGGGCCTCAACGACCCCATCTGGCAGCAGTATCTACACTATATGGGCGGTCTGGTCCGGGGCAACTTTGGCGAGTCGTTGATCTCCGGGCAGCCGGTCACGCAGCGCATCGGGCAGAACATCGGCCCGACCGTGCTGCTGTCGCTGAGTGCGCTGTTGGTGGCCGTCACCGCCGGAATGAGCCTTGGGCTGCTGATGGCGGTGGGGCGGTGGCGTGTGCTGCGCTACAGCGCCGAGGTGGTGGCGTCGCTGGCGCTTTCCACGCCGGTGTATTGGACGGCGACGCTGGCGCTGTTCGTGTTCACGACCGAACTGGGATGGCTGCCGGGGCCAGGCGGGCGCGGCGCGCGCTACCTGATCCTGCCGGCGTGCGTGCTAGGCTTCCACACTGCCGGGAGCATCGCCCAGGTGACGGCCAGCAGCGTGCGCGAAGCCGCCGCCGGTGATTTCGTGCGCACCGCGCGCGCCAAGGGGCTGCCGGAAGGTGACGTGCTGGACCACATTTTGCGCGTCGGGCTGCTGCCGGTGATCGCGGTCATCGCGCTGCAACTGGGCTTTTTGCTAAGCGGGACGGTGATCACCGAGGTGATCTTCGTGCGGCAGGGGGTGGGTAAAGTGCTGCTGAAGGCGATTGATGACCGGGATTACCCCGTGATTCAAGGCGTGATCGTGCTGGCGGCGCTCACCTACAGCCTAGTGAACGCGCTGGCCGACATGCTCTACGTGTTCGTCGATCCGCGCGTGGATGTGCAGTCGTGACCGGGCGCGTCAATCGCCGGCTGGTGATCGGGATCGGGCTGCTGGCGCTGGTGAGTCTGGCGTCGGGGCTGGCTCCCTGGCTGGCGACCCACGATCCGCGCCAGGCCATGCCCGTGCAGCAATTGCAAGCGCCCTCGTCGACGCACTACATGGGCACCGACTTCCTGGGGCGGGACGTATTCAGCCGGGTGCTATACGGCGGGCGGCGCACGCTGAGCATGGCGCTGCTGGCGGCGGGGGTGACTTTTGCGCCGGGGCTGGTGATCGGTCTGCTGGCCGGGTATGCCGGGCGCTGGCTGGACGCGATCCTGATGGCGCTGATGGACGCTTTGCTGGCGATCCCCAACCTGCTGATGGCGCTGGCGCTGGTGGCGCTGTTGGGCAGCGGGCTGGAGCAGGTGGCGCTGGCAGTGGGGATCGCGGGGATTCCGGCCTATGCGCGGGTGACGCGGGCGGCGGTGCTGGAGGCGCGGGGCTATTCGTTCGTCGAGGCGGCGCGCGGGGTGGGAGCCGGCGGTTGGGGCGTGCTGCGGCGGCATATCGCCCCCAATATCGCCCCTACGCTGTTCTCCTTCGCCGGGGTGACGCTCAGTTGGACGATCCTCAACGGGGCGGCGCTGGTGTTCCTGGGCTATGGCGGCGACATTGCCGCGCCGGATTGGGGCGTGATGCTTAATGATGGCCGCGATGTGTTCCGCACCGCGCCCTGGGTATCCGCTGCGCCGGGGGTGGCGCTGAGCCTGACCGTATTCGCCATCAACCTGCTGACCGGCAGCCTGGGATCGCGTCCGGGGCGCTAGCCGGGTGGGATGGTGGGCAACGGGCCGCTGGTCGGCAGTGGGGTGGCGCTGGGCAGCGGGGTCGCGGTGGCGGGTGGTAGAATCGAGAAGATTTCCTCGCTGGATGTCGTGCGCCCGGTCCACACTCCTTGATTGGTGAAGCCGGGGGTCGCGGTGGGCGTTGGTTCGCCCGGTCCAGGCAGCGGCAGCACGCCGGGATCGGCCACATAGTAATAGGCGCGCAGGCTGTACTGCCCGTTTTGCACGATGCCAAGCTGCTGCAAGGTCAGCGGGTCGTATGTGTAATCCTGGTGGCAGCGCGCCCGCGAGCCAAGCAGGTGCAGATTGTCATACTCGTACGAGGGCGGCGGCGCGGCGGGGGCCGCCTGGCTATTGACCGGCGTTTGCGTGTCCAGGCGGGAGATCGCAAAGCGCAGCCCTTCGATGTTGGTGTCCGTGCTGATCACTGGCTGCTCGTCGCGCAGGTACAGGATTGCCGGGCCGATGCTGTCGTTGACGAACATAACGCGCACTTTGAGGGGTTCATCTGCGCGAACCCGGTCGTTGAGGATCTCCAATTCGATGTCGAGTGCTCCCTCTCCTTTGATTGCCAGGATGGAGCGATTGTTGCCGCCGATGGGTTGCGCCAGGTCGGTGCAGGTGGGGCCTTTTTGGGCTGCCGGTGAAACCACCGGGATGAACGTCAGATACGGAAAGATGGCCACCACGATCAAGGTGAACATGGCGACGATGATGCTCCAGGTCACCCGGTCGACATTGGTGACCCGTTCGCGGAAGTTGCCTACGCGGCCTGATCGGTTGCGTGCCATACGTGTCTAATCCTGTCTATCCCAAGAGCCAGTCCTCGACCTGTGTGATGATGGTTTCCGGCGTGGTGCGCGTGCTGTCGATCCAGCGAATCCCGCTGTCGTGCCCCCGGAACCAGGTATACTGGCGGCGGGCGAAGGCATGGGTCGCGTGTTTGATGGCGTCGATGGTTTCGTCCCAGGTAGCGTCCCCCTCCAGGTAGGGCTGCCACTGCGCATAGCCCAGCCCACTCATCGCCGGACACTCCCAAGTATAGCCAGCTTCCAGCAGAGCGCGAACCTCGTCGAGCAGCCCGGCGGCGACCATGCGCTCGACCCGCGCGTCGATGCGCGCGTAAAGCTGCGCGCGGTCCATCGTCAGCCCGATCTGCAAGATGCGGTAGGGTGGGGGCATTTTGCGCTGCTGCGTGGTGATCGGCGTGCCGGTTTCGAGATAGACTTCCAGCGCCCGCACCACGCGCCGCACATTCCGGCAATCAATGCGCGCGGCGGCGTCGGGGTCGGCCTCGCGCAGCCGGTCGTGGAGGGCTTGCGCGCCGTGTGTTTCGGCGAAGGCTTCCAGCTCGCCCCGCAGCGAGGGGTTGGGCGGCACTTCGGGAATGCCCCAGCCTTCGATGACGGCGGTGATATACTGCCCGGTCCCGCCGACCAGCAGCGGCAGTTTGTGGCGGGCGTGTACGGCGTCGATGGCGCGGTAGGCGGCGCGCTGGTACTCGGCCAGGGTGAAGGTCTGGTCGGGCGGCACCACGTCCAGCAGGTGATGTGGCACGGCCCGGCGTTGGGCGGCGGTCGGTTTGGCGGTGCCGATGTCCATGTGGCGGTAAATCTGGCGGCTGTCGGCGCTGATGATCTCGCCGCCCAGGGCGTGCGCGATCGCGATGCCGAGCGTGGTCTTGCCGCTGGCGGTCGGCCCCAGGATCACGACCAGCGGGCGCTTGACGGGGATGGTGTCGTCCAGGTCGGGGACCGGCTGCGGGGCGGGTTGGTCCGTCTGGTCAATGTCACCAGTCGACGGCATTCGTGATTACCTCCATTGCAAATGCTGTGCCATTATAGCCCACTGCCGCGACGTCGATCCGGTGGGCGGCGTGCTCCAGGTCGTGGGCCGCCAGGTAGGCCTGGGCCAGCGCACTGAGCCGGGCTTGTTTGCGCGCGTCGACGCTTTGCAGGGCGGCGTCGATGGCCGCCTGGAGGGAGCCGCGCCGGGTGCGCACTTCGACGAACACGACCACATCGGCGCGCCGGGCGACGATATCCAGTTCGCCGAGGGTGGGCTGCCGCCAGTTGCGGTCCAGGATGGTATAACCGGCGTGGCGCAGCCGGGCCGCGACCCAGGCTTCGCCGCGCGTGCCGAGGGATTGCTGTGGATCGGACATACCCCTATCTTGCCAGGGATTTTTAGATCGTGCTACAATCGCGCCATGTCATAGTGCTTTTCGTGGGCAGGAGTCGGCCATGTCTTTTATCAGCGTGCTCAAACAGGCAGATATTTTTTACGAACTCACCAACACCCAGCTTGAGCTGGTGGCGTCGATTTGTGAGGAGCGAACTTACGAGGTCGACGCACTGATCTTTGAGGAAAACTCTGCCGGGGATGAACTGTACGTGATCGCCGAGGGTGAAGTCGACATCCAGATCGACCCGGCGCTGATCGGCAAGCGTGAAGCGGCTGGTCCCCAGACGATTGCCACGCTGGTACGCGGGCAGTCGTTCGGTGAGGTGGCGCTGGTCGACGAGGGGCTGCGCTCGGCGGCGGCACGTTGTGCCCAGCACAACACCCGGCTGCTGGCCATTCCGCGCGCCAAGCTAATGCTGCTGTGCGACACGTACCCCCAGCTTGGCTATCGCTTGATGCGCAACCTGGCGGCTGACCTGGCGATGAAAATTCGCAACGCCGACCTGCAGCTGCGTGAGCAGTTGACCTGGATGCCCAGCCATCCAGAATAGTGCCAGTTTTTTTACGAGCAACGAACGCACGGTTGCACTGGCCGTGCGTTTTTCGTCTTGGGGAGCGTGAGAGCATGAATGTTGAAATTGTGACGATTGGGACCGAATTGCTGCTGGGCGAGATCGTGGATACCAACTCCGCCTATCTGGCGCGGCAGTTACGGGATATCGGCGTCAATATCTTCTACCTGACGACCGTCGGCGACAACCTGGAGCGCATCGCCGATGCCATCGACACCGCGTTGGCGCGTTCGGACGTGGTGATCACGACCGGGGGATTAGGGCCGACGGTGGACGACATGACGCGGCAGGCCGTGGCCAACGCGACCGATCGCGAACTGGAGTTTTTGCCGGAACTGCTGGAGCAGATCGCCGCGCGTTTCAAGCAGTTGGGCGCGCGCATGAGCGATAACAACCGTGTGCAGGCTTACATCCCGGCGGGCGCGATCCCGATCACCAACCGGTTGGGCACCGCACCCTGCTTCATCGTTGAGGCGCAGAACGGCAGTGTGATCAGCCTGCCCGGCGTGCCGCGCGAGATGAAGGAGATTCTGGCGACGACCGTGATCCCCTATCTGCGCGAACGCATGGGCGGGTTGGGCATCATCAAGGCGCGCGTGCTGCGCACGGCAGGTATCGGCGAGAGCCAGATCGACGCTCGCATCGACGACCTGGAGACGTGGAGCAATCCGACGGTGGGGCTGGCGGCGCACACCGGCCAGACCGACATCCGCATCACGGCGTGTGCCGACACTGAAGCCGAAGTGGACCGCATGATCGCCGAAACCGAGGCCATCATCCGCGAACGGGTCGGCGAATACATCTTCGGCGTGGATAAGGAGGCGCTGGAGGATGCGTTTGTCGCGCTGCTGACGCAAAAGGGCTGGAAGCTGGCGGTCAGCTATACCGGCCCGGCGGGCGAATCCATCGCGGACCGTATCCGGCACGGCGGGGGTGCGGAGGTGCTGGTCGCGGAAGTGAACCGCAGCGAACTGGTGGCGCTGCTGGACCACGTCGGGCATGTGGTGGACGATAGCGACCCAGCGACGATTGATTACTGCGAACTTTCGCGTGCCGAGGCGAAACGCATGGCTGCGGCAAACAGCGCGGACATCGTGATCGCGGTCGTGACGCTCGATGAGGGGACCGGGATCACCGTACTCACCGCGCACGAAGAGCGCAGCCGGTGCTACAGCTTCGGTGGGGCGGAAACCGACGCGCCGGTGTGGGCCGGCACCTGGGGCATGAGCATGGCCTGGCGGCTGGCGCGGTACGCCGATTCGGACTGATTGCGGTCTGGTTGGAACCAAAACACGTTGGATGGCGTCTTGATAGTGAACCCGGACAAAATCGGACCATCAGGAGAACTGTCATGAAACGCAACGTGTTTTGGATTATTCTTTTCGTCTCTTTGGCGTCGCTGGGCTGCGCGCTGCCGCTGTGGGTGCTGGGTGTGGATGATGCCCAGGATGTCGATCCGACCACACCTCCGCCGATATTTACCTCATCCCCTTCACCGCCGCCTACCATGACCGCCCTCTCTGCCATGCCAACCAGCGCTGCGATGCTGGAGGGTGACGCGGTGGACGCGGTGATGGACCAGGCCGCGATGCCATCGGGCGCACCGGGGACCGGTGGCGCGCCGCAGGCCACACCGGCCCCGCTGGGCACCCCGCCGCCCACGCCGGACACCATGTTCTTCGAGGAATACGGCGTTAACCCCTTCCTGGATACGGAAGACGACAACCTGAGCACGTTTGCGATGGATGTCGACACCGCATCCTACACGCTGGCGCGCAGCTATCTGCGCGACTCCCAGCAGCTTCCCGCGCCGGAAGCCGTCCGCCCGGAAGAATTCATCAACTATTTCGACGTAGGCTATGCCCCGCCGCAGGGTGACGATGCGTTCGCCATTCATCTGGACGCGGCCCCGGCCCCGTTCGGCTACGAGGGGCATTACCTGATGCGCGTCGGCATCCAGGGGCGGTACATCGCGCCCGAAGACCGCGACCCGGCGCTACTGATCTTCGTGATCGACGTATCGGGCAGCATGGATCGCGGCGACCGGCTGGAGCTGGTCAAGAAGGCGCTGGCGCTGCTGGTGGACGAACTGCGGCCCGATGACCGCGTGGGGATCGTGGTGTATGCCAGTTCGCCGTATGTTGTGCTCGATCCGACCCCGGCCAGCAACGCGGACACGATCATGCGGGCGATTGATGCGCTCGGTCCTGGCGGCAGTACGGCGCTGGCCGGAGGCTTGCAGTTGGGCTACCAGATGGCGCAGCAGCACAAACAGGCGGGCGAGAACACGCGCGTGATTGTGCTGAGCGACGGCGTGGGCAACGTCGGCCCGACCGGACCCGATCAAATCCTGGCGATGGTGTCCGGTGCGGTCGATGACGGCATCACGCTGAGCACGATTGGCTTCGGGATGGGTAATTACAATGACGTGATGATGGAGCAGCTCGCCAACGACGGCAACGGCAATTACTACTACGTGGACAACCTGCGCGAGGCGCGGCGGGTGTTCGTGTATAACATGACCGGCACGCTGCAAGTGATCGCGTATGACGCCAAGATTCAGGTCGAGTTCAACCCGGACGTGGCCGACCGCTACCGCCTGATCGGCTACGAGAATCGCGCCATTGCCGACGATCAGTTCCGTGATGACACCGTTGACGCGGGCGAGATCGGGGCCGGGCACAGCATCACCGCGCTGTACGAGCTGGCGCTGGAAGGCGACGACGTGCAGGGCGTGGTGGCGACGGCGTACATCCGCTATCGTGACGCGCGCACCGACGAGGTCGTCGAGGTCAGCCAGGATATCGCCGTCGACCAACTGCTGCCCAGCCTGGACGCGGCCCCGGCCAGCTTCCGGCTGCACGCGGCGGTCGCGGAATTCAGCGAACTGCTGCGCGAGAGCTATTGGGCGCAGGACGGCAGTTACATGGATGTGCTGGTGCTGGCCGAACCGCTGGTCGATGAGATGGGCGGCAGCGCGGACGTGGCCGAATTCGTCGAGTTGATCCGGCTGGCGGGGCGCTACGTGGACCGCTAAGCGCCGGGAACAAAATCGCGCTAAAATAGGGCAGGGGCGTAATCAGGCAATACGCCCCTGTTTGCTATGGTAGGGCAACCTGGAGGGAGCGGGGCGCGTATGGCGACCACACACGAGGACTTAGGACAGGCATTGGCCCAGGCCGGGCTGATCCAGTTTGGGCGGTTCGTGCAGCCGGATGGGGCGGTGTGGCCGATGGCGGCCAACCTGCGCTGGCTGCCGTCGTACCCGGCGCTGCTGGAACAGGTGGCGGTGGCGCTCGAACCGCTGCTGGACGGCATCCCCGCCGACCGGCTGCTGACCACCGTCGACGCGACGCCGGTCGGGGTGGCGCTGGGGCTGCGGGCCGATCTGCCGGTGGTGTATCCCTATGGCGAGGTGCGCGACTATACGGCGGCGTTTGCCATCGAGGGCGCGTATGATGTCGGGCATCCCACGCTGCTGCTGTCGGATGTGCTGATCGACGCGGCGCAGGCCGGCGCGATCACGGCGCTGGCGCGGCGCGTCGGATTGGACGTGAGCGCGGTGCTGGCCGTGCTGGACCTGGAACGCGGCGCGCGCGCGGAACTGGAGGCCGTTGGGTACCGGGTGCGGCAAGTGCTGGCGCTGGGCGCACTGCTGCCGGCCCTGGAGGCCGCCGGCGTGCTCCCGTCCCCGATGCGCGCTACAGTGGAGGAGTGGTTAAACCAATGACAGCCAGGATCAAAGATCAATTTGCGGGGGCGCTGCTGGGGTTGATGACCGGCGACGCGCTGGGACGTCCGGCCAAAGAGCGCACCCCGGAGGAACTGCTGGACCAGGACGCCATCGGGCAGGAGATGCTCGGCGGGTTCTACACCGAAGACACCGAGATGATGATCAACGTGGCCGAATCGCTGCTGGAGGTGGGCGAGGTCGACCCGGACGATTTAGCGGCGCGCTTCGGGGCGCATCTCAGCCCGATGCGCGGGTACAACCCCGGCGCGCTGGAGGTGATGTACGCGCTGCAGCAGGGGCGCGACTGGCGCGATGCGAACCGGATCGTGTTTGAGGATGGATCATACGGGATGGGGGGATCGGCGCGGGCGGCCCCGGTTGGACTGTTTTACCATGATGTCCTGGATGACCTGATCGAAGCGGCGGCCTTGTCGGCGCGTCCGACCCATGCGCACCCCCTCGGCGAGGCCGGGGCGGTGACGGTCGCGCTGGCGGTGGCGCTGGCGCTGCGCAACGAGACCCCGCGCCGCCTGTTCGAGACGGTGCAGGATACCCTCGCGGCGACGATCTACGTGCCGCTGCTGCCGCACCTGTCGCAGATCGATGAACTGCTGCAAGTGTGGCCCAGTCCGCCTGAAGTGGTCGAGGCGCTGGGTGGGAACCGTCTGACGGTGCAGCAGTGTGTGCCTGCCGGGCTGTACTGCGTGCTGCGCTACCCGAACAGCTTTGAGAAAGCGGTGAGTTTTGCGGTCAGTTTGGGCGGGGATGCCGACACCATCGCCGCCATCGCCGGGGCGATTGCCGGGGCGCGGCATGGGGCGCGCGCGATTCCGAAAGCCTGGCTGGCGGCGCTCGAGAATGAGGAGCGCGGGCGCGACTGTGTGCGCATCCTGGCCGAGGACTTGTACGCCGCCTGGCACCGGCTGGCATCGGCGTGAATCAGTCGCCGCTGGCCGATACCACGCGCTCCTCATAGGCCAGCAGGCGCGTCGAGAGCACCGTCCCCGCCAGCCCGAAGATGAGCACCAGGGCGATCACGGCCTGGAAGACCATGCTGTAATCAATGCCCTCGATCAGCAGGCTGAGCACCTGGGCGTTGACGCCCACCGCCAGATCGAAGCCGGTATACAACACGGCAGCGCCCATCCCACGCAGCAGCGGCGGGACGGTGTCCTGTGCGATGGAGTCGGCGCTGGCGCGCGCCGTGCCCCAGCCGGTCGTCATCAGCGCAATCGCCAGGTAGGTGTCGAGTGTGTTATCCGCCCGGCTCAAGGTTAGCACGCCGAACAGCGCCAGGATCAGGCCGGGGATGACCACCGGCTGGCGTCCAATGCGGTCGGAGATGCGCCCAGCGATGGGTTCGATCACGGTGTCGGTGATGGCCCAGATGCTCAGGCCCAGCCCCATCGCCACCGGCGCGATAAGCCTGGGCGCGTCCGCGAACAGCGCTTTGTCGGCTGCGATCTGCGGGTAGAAGGTGAACATCAAAGCCAGGATCGCGCCTAGCCCCATCATGAGCAGCACCGCCGCCCACATCCCGCGCGCGCCAAGCGTGCTTTGAATGTTGCGCCGGGGGCTGGCCGCCGGATCGCGGGACGGTTTGGTGCGCGGCAGTGTGTAGCTGATCGCCAGGGCCAGGACGCCCAGCGCCCCGCTGAGCGCAAACACAGCCTGGAAGCTGATCGCATTTTTCAGCCCCTCGCCCAGCAGTGGGCTGACCACCTGGGAGAGTGAAAATGCGGCGTTGGTCAGGCCCATCGCTTCGCCCCGGCGCGCCGGGGGGGCCAGGTCGGCGACCAGTGCCTTATTGGCAGTGGTGTACAGGCCCAGGCTCAAGCCAGAGAACAGCCGTGCTGCCAGAAAAATGACGATATGCTGGCTGAGCAGATACAATGCTGCGGCCATAATAGCCAGGACAGCCCCGATCAGCATCACCCGCCTGCGCCCCACGTGATCGGAGAGCGCGCCGCCGGGGATACGGGTGATGACGGCGGTCAGCGCGACCAGCATCGTCGCGGTGCCGATCCACTGCTTGGATGCGCCCAGCCCTTCGGTAATGAACAGCGGGATGATCGGGATCAGCATCGTGAGACCCAGCGCGAACAGGAAGACCCCCAACAGGGCGACATAAATCTCCTTGGGGAGTTGGCGATGTTGTGTTTCTGACTGCATGGCGTGTTTTCCAGAGCGAAAGCGGGCGCCCAAGTCGGGAGCGCCCGCAAGGGTCATTTCCCGGTTTGGGCGGGGGCGTATTCTTCGCGTTTGAATTTTTCGAGTTCGTAGGCGGCCCGCGTCAGGATCATGGTTTGGAACTGGTCGTTAGCCCAAACATGCTCGACTTCGAACCCCAACCCTGTGAACAGGCGCAGCGCGCGCTCGTTATCGCGACGCACATTGACGCGCATCGCGCCGCAGCAGTCGCCGGTGAACACGGCTTCGGCATAGGCCTGGATCGCTTCGTGGGCGTACCCGTTGCCCCACAGTTCCTTTTCGCCGATCAGGATGGCAAAGTCAATTGCGCCGGGGCGATCATCGCAGGCGATGTAAAATTCACCGATAGGCGTATCGTTGGGGTACAGGCAGATCACGAAGTGATTGGCGTGGTCTCGGTGGGCAATATGGCGCTGGAACCAGGCTTCCATGTCGGTGTCGTCGTACTGCATGCCGTCGGGATTACCACCCGGTGTCATCACATCCGGATCGTTCCACCACTTCTGCAAGGCCGGGACATCCGTATAGGTAGAAGGCCGGATCAACAGGCGTTTGCTGACGACGCGTTGGGGCAGGGGCGGGATATGGTCTTTAGTCATCGTCATCTAGCCTTAGCACTGCCATAAATGCTTCCTGAGGAACTTCGACATTGCCGATCATCTTCAGGCGCTTTTTCCCTTTCTTCTGTTTTTCCAGCAATTTCTTCTTACGGGTGACGTCGCCGCCGTAGCATTTCGCCAATACGTCCTTGCGCAGCGCCTTGACGTTGGCGCGGCTGATGACGTGTTTGCCGACGGCGGCCTGAATGGGAACTTCGTACTGTTGGCGGGGGATCAGACGTTTGAGTTTGGAGACGAGACGCTGGCCTTTGTGGTAAGCTTCGTCCTCATGCACGATCATCGCCAGCGCGTCGACCGGCTGGCGGTTGACCAGTACATCCAGCTTGGCCAGGTTTTCGGCCCGGTACCCATCGAAATGATAATCCAGGCTGGCATAGCCCCGCGTGCCAGACTTAAGACGATCATAAAAGTCTACGATCAATTCCGCCAGGGGAATCTTGTACTGGACCTGGACGCGCGTTGTGTCCAGGTACTGCATGCTGACGTATTCGCCGCGTTTGCTGGTGACCAGCTCCATGATAGGGCCGATGTAGTCCTCCGGCGTGAAGATGTCGATAGCCATCCAGGGTTCGTGAATTTCCTCGATGTCGTTGGGGTCGGGCAGTTCCGACGGGCGATGGATGCGCAGGAGTTCGCCGTCGTGCAGCAGGACTTCGTACTCGACGCTGGGGGCGGTGGCCAGGATGTCCATGTCGTACTCACGTTCCAGCCGTTCCTGGATGATCTCCATGTGAAACAGGCCCAGGAACCCGACGCGGAAGCCGAAGTTGAGCGCCTGGGAGGTTTCCGGCTCGAAGGTCAGCGCCGCGTCGTTGAGTTGGAGCTTTTCCAGTGCGTCGCGCAGGTCGTTGTAATCGTCGTTGTCGGTGGGATAGACCCCGGCGAAGACCATCGGCTTGGCCTGCTGGTAACCGGGCAGGGGGGTGTTGGCCGGGCTTTTGGCAAGCGTGATCGTATCGCCGACGCGGCACTCGCGGACGGTTTTCAGGCCGGTGGCGACGTAGCCCACCTCGCCGCTGCGCAGCGCCGCGACCGGGCGCATGTGCGGGTCGAAGATGCCCAGCTCGACCGGGGTGGACCGCGCGCCGGAGGCCATCAGCAGCAGGTCGTCGGTGGCGGTGATGGTGCCGTCCTTGACGCGCACGTAGGCGATCACGCCCTTGTACGAGTCGTAGTGGCTGTCGAAGATCAGGGCGCGCGCCGGGGCGTCCAGGTCGCCGCCGGGGGGCGGGAACTGGTTGACGATGGCTTCCAGCACGCGGTCGGCGTTCTGGCCGGTCTTGGCGCTGACTTGCAGCACATCGACGGCGTCCAGGCCGATCAGGTCTTCGATCTCCTGGGCGATCTCGTCGGGGCGGGCGGCAGGCAGGTCGGTTTTGTTGACAACCGCAATCAGTTCCAGGTCTTGCTCCAACGCCATGTACAGGTTGGCCAGGGTTTGGGCCTCGATGCCCTGGGTGCTGTCCACGACCAGGACCGCGCCTTCGCACGCCTGGAGCGCCCGGCTGACCTCGTACGAAAAATCGACATGGCCGGGCGTGTCGATCAGGTTCATCTGGTAGGTGTGGCCATCCTGCGCGGTGTAGTGCATCCGCACGGCAGACGCTTTGATCGTCACCCCGCGCTCGCGTTCCAGGTCCATATCGTCGAGGACCTGGGCCTGCATGTCGCGCTCGCTGATCGTGCCGGTGAGCTGCAGCAGCCGGTCGGCGAGGGTGCTTTTGCCGTGATCGATGTGGGCGATGATCGAGAAGTTGCGGATGGTCGATTTGTCCATGAGTCGCTTCCGATAAGGTTCCGGTCAGGTGAAGTGGGCAAGCTGCACCTAGTATAACGCAGTGGTGCTAGAATGAATATACACACCCTTGCAGGGTGCCCCGCGACCCACTATACTCTCCCAGTGCCGGATATGCCACAAATGTGGCGACCAGAGACAACCAGTGGAGAAACATACGTGGCATCATTAACCAAAGGATTACAGCGCACCCGCCGCTCGGTTTTTGGGCGGATTGCCCAGATGTTTGGGTCGACCGAGATCGACGAAGAAACCTGGGAAGACATCGAAGCGCTGCTGCTGCAGGCGGATGTCGGGGTGCCGACGACAATGAAGTTGATCGACGAAATGCGCGGGCGCGTCACCCGTGACAACATTCGCCGCCAGGACGAATTGGTCGAGGCGCTCAAGGAGGAACTGCGCCGCCTGCTGATCGAGCCGACGCCCCTCAACCTCAGCGGGCGTGAGCTGTCGGTGGTGCTGATCGCCGGGGTGAACGGGTCGGGCAAGACGACCTCCATCGGCAAGATGGCCTACCGGATGCGGCTCAACCAGCGCAAGGTGATCGTGGCGGCGGGCGATACGTTCCGCGCGGCGGCGATTGACCAGCTCAAGCTGTGGGGTGAGCGCGCGGAGGTGCCGGTCATCGCCGGGGTGCCCAACAGCGATCCGGCGGCGGTCGTGTTCGACGCAGTGAACGCGGCCCGGTCCCGCAAGGCCGAGGTGTTGATCGTGGATACTGCCGGGCGGCTGCACAGCAATTTTAACCTGATGGCCGAGTTGGTGAAGGTGCGCGACGTGCTGCGTAAGGCCGTGCCGGACGCGCCGCACGAGACGCTGCTGGTGCTGGACGGTACCACCGGCCAGAATGCGCTCACCCAGGCCAAGAAGTTCCAGGAAGCGATTGCCATCACCGGGGTGATCGTCACCAAGCTGGACAGCACGTCGAAGGGCGGGATGCTGTTCGCGATCCAGGAGGAAATGGGCCTGCCGGTGCATTACATCGGGATTGGCGAGACACTGCGCGATCTGGTGTTTTTTAACCCCAGCGCGTTTGTCGATAGTCTGTTCGAAGAAAATGAGGAAGAAGACGAGGAGTAAGGACGTTGGAAGATTTAGTGAGTCGATTAAACACGATGCGCCAGACGGTTGAGCAGCTTATGGTGCGTCTTTGACATCCCAAAGAAGGAAGAAGAACTCCACGAGCTAGAGGCGCGCTCTGCCCAGCCCGAATTCTGGGACAATCCGCAGGCGGCCCAGCGCGTGATGCGGCGCTTGTCGCGCCTGAAGGATGAAGTATCGATCTGGAAGGGCACCTATCAGCGCATTCAGGACGCGCTCGAACTGGCCGAACTGGAAGACCCCGACCTGGCGGGCGAACTGACTGCCGAAGCCGACGAATTACAGCACGAGGTCGAGCGCCTGTCGTTCCGCGCCAAGCTAAGCGGCAAGTACGATGCCGAAGATGCCTACCTGGCGATCCACGCCGGGGCGGGCGGCACCGACGCTCAGGACTGGGCCGAGATGCTGCTGCGGATGTACCTGCGCTGGGCCGAAAAGCACGGCTACACGGTCGAGATCGTCGACCAGATGCCGGGCGACGAGGCCGGGATCAAAAGCGCGACGGTGTCGGTGCAGGGGGATTACGCCTACGGGTACCTGAAGTCCGAGCGCGGCGTACACCGGTTGGTGCGGCTTAGCCCGTTCGACGCCAACAGCCGGCGGCATACGTCGTTCTCGCTGGTGGAAGTGTGGCCGGATGTGCAGGAGGATGTCGATATCGAGGTCGCCGACAAAGACCTGCAGATCGACACCTTCCGCAGCAGCGGGGCCGGCGGCCAGAACGTGCAGAAGAACGAAACGGCGGTGCGCATCACGCACACGCCGACCGGGATCGTCGTGAGCTGCCAGAACGAGCGCAGCCAGACACAGAACAAAGAGCGCGCGCTGCAAGTGCTCAAGATGCGCCTGCTCGATCTCGAACGGCTGAAGCAGGAAGAGGAGTTCGCTGAGTTGAAAGGCGAACACGTCAGCGCTGGATGGGGCAATGCGATTCGCTCCTACGTGCTGCACCCCTACCAGATGGTCAAGGACGCACGCACCAACTACGAGCAGGGTAACGCGCTCGGCGTGCTGGATGGCGACCTGGACGGGTTCATGGAAGCTTACCTCGCCGAAAAAGTCGGCGCGCAGGCCTGACACGCTGCACAATAGCCAGCTATGGCGCGCAGTTCACACCGGCGGACTGCGCGCTGCTTGTTTTGCGTTTTACGTCGTCGCCCGTACAATGTGAATAAGTTGGAAAACATGTGAAACGCACCTTCTCCACAAGGGGGCGGTATGAGCTATCTGGATTTTGAACTGCGGATCGACGAACTAGGCGACGGGCGCTACCGGGCGACCGTGATCGATATGCCGCTGGGCGAGGGGCAGGCCGAAGTCTCGCACGAGTTTACGCTGCCGTTTGCGCCGGACAAACTCGAGCGCATCCTGGCCATTCTGAGCCGCCGCATCAGCGTGCCCACCCGCGAGCGCGAGGAGATCGCGCGCCAGTTTGGCGAGACGTTGTTCAAGGCGGTGTTCGCCGGATCGGTGTATACCGTGTATTTCTCCAGCCGTGATCGGGCACGTACGGCGGACGGGCTGCGGGTCAAGCTGTTCCTGGAGCACGCGGGCGATCTCGAAACGCTGCCCTGGGAATTCCTGCGCGATCCGGCGGTGGATTATCTGGCGCTGTCGCGCAGCACGCCCCTGGTGCGCCATCCGCGCCGGCTGGTGAGCCGTCCCCGCCCGGCGCTGGAACGTCCGCTGCGGGTGCTGGTGATGGTGTCCAGCCCGTCGGATATGCCGCCGGTCGATGTGGAAGCGGAGTGGAAGACGCTGCAAACCGCCACCGCCAAGCTGCGCGCGCGCGGCCTGCTGGAAATGGTGCGGCTGAAGGACGCTTCGCTGCGCACCTTGCAGCGCGTGCTGCGCCGGGAGGACTATCACGTTTTCCACTACATCGGCCACAGCGTCTTCGAGGAGGGCCAGGGGATGCTGGCGCTCGAAGACCCGCTCGGCGAAGGAGCGTCGTTTCTGGTGCGCGGCGAAGACCTGGCACGCGAACTGAGCGAAGAAAACACGATCCGGCTGGTGGTGCTCAATGCGTGCCAGAGCGCGGCAGCCCAAGAAAATGACCCGTTCGCCGGGATCGCTAGCAGCCTGGTGGCGCGCGGCATTCCAGCGGTGGTGGCCATGCAATACCTGATCGGCGACCGGGCCGCGCTGGCGTTCTCCGAGGAGTTTTACCGCGCGGTGGCCGACGGTTTCCCGATTGATGCGGCGGTTTCCGAGGCGCGCCGGGCGATCCGGCACAGCGTGGGCGGGATCGCGTGGGCTACGCCGGTGCTGTTCATGCGTGCCGCGGACGGGGTGCTGTTCGAGGTGCGCAAGCGTGCGCTGTGGTTGGCGGCGCTGCGGCATCCGGCGGTGCTGGCCGGGATCGCGGCGGCGCTGATCGCGCTGGCGGTGCTGGTCGGCGGGCTGGTGTGGGGCGGCGATGGCGATCCCACGCCGCAGGCCAATACTGCCGTCTCGCCGCTGCCGACGTCGTCCGGGCCGCAGACGGACCTGGTGATCGACGAGATCGAGGTCTCGCCCGCGCGCCCGGCCCCCGGCCAGAAGGTGCTGTTTATCGTGCGCGTGCACAACAATGGCCTGAGCGATATTGACAGCTTCCAGTTCGAGTTTTTGGAGGATGTGCTGGATGGCGAGCCGAGCTTCTCGGAGCAGGTCGAGCCGCTGGCCTCCAACGACGCAGCCACGATCATCATCCCACACATTTACCCCTGGTGGGGATCGTATGTGTCGGAAGTGCGCATCGACTCCGCGAATCAGGTCGTCGAGTCCGACGAGTTCAACAACCGGGGTCTGCACTCGCTGGTGATCGGGGATGAGCCGTTCACCGTCGTGTTTGACCGGCTGCCGGATGGCTCCGCGATCACGGAATCGCTGCCGGTGGACGCAGCGACGTTCGCGACGTGGGGCTTCCGCGTGGAGGCCGTGCCGCCGGCGGATGACCCGGCCTGTGCGGACGTGATGCCCTGGATCATCGTCGCGGGCGGCGAGCGCTACCTGGGGGCCGGGCTGCCGGATGCGCCGGACGAGTGCACTACTGCGCGTGTCGCGCTGGTGTTGGAACGCAGCCCGGTGGGGCGTGTACTGGCGCAGTTCGCGGTCGAGCAGAGCGCCGAGTACAGCCTGGCGGTGTACAGCGATAACGCCGGGGGCAGCCCGCCGGTCGACCGCGTGGGCGAAACGTTCGCGCCCGGGGTGTGCGTCGATGATCGCTGCGAGTTGGAGGTGTTCGGCGGCTTCTTGAACCAACTGCGCATCGTGCGGGCCGAACTGCCGGGCGGCGCGGATGTGCCGACCCACATCACGCGGCTGCAATTCTCCGACCCGGTGCGGACGAATATGCTCCGGCGCTGAGGGGGTGGGGCGACGTAAAATAAAGTGGTGAAAAAAGTAAAAAAACCTTTGACTTTTGTCCTAAACCTGCTATAATCACGCTTTGGTGATGTTACTGTTTGGCGATGAGATGTTTGGCGGGTATAGCGGTGAAAGTCCCGGCTGGATAGCTGGTACAAACCAAGCGCTGGAACACTTAGGTTTCCGCGCTATTTTTGCTTCATACCTGCATCTCCACTTTTTGATCTGTTGGATCAGCACACGTTAACGGGCATTGCAGTTGGATAGCAATTAACCTGAGCGCAGAGGAGGGTACGCCTTGGAGGCGAAAGACTTTAGCGCACTGCGTATTAGTTTGGCTTCCCCCGAGCAAATTCGTTCCTGGTCGTATGGCGAGGTAACCAAGCCGGAGACGATCAACTACCGCCGCCTGCGTCCGGAAAAGGACGGTCTATTCTGTGAGGCTATTTTCGGCCCCACTAAAGATTTTCAATGCTACTGCGGTAAGTACAAGAATGTGCGTTACCGGGGCATTGTGTGCGACAAATGCGGTGTGGAGGTTACACGTTCCTCGGTGCGCCGCGAACGGCTGGGCCATATCGAGCTGGCCGCGCCGGTTGCGCACGTGTGGTACACGCGGCGTGTACCGAGCTACCTGGGCATCCTGTTGGATGTCAGCCGGCGCAACCTGGATCGCGTACTGTACTTTGCGCAGTATGTGATCACCCATGTCGATGAAGAAGCGCGGCAGAAAGCACTCAAGCGCATCGAGCAAGATCTGGAACGCCAGGGCGAGGCCATTCGCGCCGAACTGGAAGGGCAGCAGGAATCTGTCCGCATGGGGCAGGAAGAAGACCTGACCGACCTGCAAGAGCAGATCGACGCGATCAACAAGCATTTTGACGACGACCAGGCCAGCCTCTCCGAGGAGGTCATGTCCGAGGCGCAGATGCTCCAGGACCGCATCGATTCGCAGATGGACGAGACGCTGCAGAACGACCTGTTCTTCGAGACGGCGAACGTCTTGATCGCCGAAAAGGGCGAGCAGGTCGAGTATAACATGCTGCAAGCGGTGCAGGATGCGGCCAAGCAGCGCTTGAGCGAGATTCAGGACGATATCGAAGCGCGCCGCGAAAACCAGTTGTCACTGCTGGATGCGCGCGTGGACGAGCGTAAAAACGAGGCTGCCGACGAGATTCAGGATATCCAGGCCCAGTTGGAGCGGCGGGTGAACCGGCTCCACGCCATCGCTGAGGAAGCGCGGGACGAGCTGATGTCGCTGCAGCAACTGCAATTCCTGGGCGAACCGCGTTACCGCGAACTGCGGCAGCGTTACGGCCAGGTCTTCAAGGCCGAGATGGGAGCCGAGGCATTCCTCGAAATCCTGAAGCACATGAATCTCGAAAAGCTGGCGGTCGAACTGTGGCACGAAGTCCGCACCACGCGCAGCAAGCAGCGCCGCAAGAAGGCCACCAAGCGGCTGCGCGTCGTGGAGAGCCTGATCAAGAGCGGCAACCGGCCCGAGTGGATGATTCTGACCGTGCTGCCGGTCATCCCGCCCGACCTGCGCCCGATGGTGCAGTTGGACGGCGGGCGGTTCGCCACGTCGGACCTGAACGACCTGTACCGCCGCGTGATCAACCGCAACAACCGCCTGAAGCGCCTGCTCGAACTCGGCGCGCCGGATGTGATCGTGCGCAACGAGAAACGTATGCTGCAGGAGGCGGTCGACAGCCTGATCGACAACAGCCAGCGCGGTAAGGCGCTCAGCCGCCGGGGACGCCGCGAACTGAAATCGTTGAGTGATATGCTCAAAGGTAAGAAGGGGCGCTTCCGCCGCAACCTACTGGGTAAGCGCGTCGATTATTCGGGCCGCAGCGTGATTGTGATCGGCCCTAAGCTGAAGCTGCACCAATGCGGTCTGCCGAAGATCATGGCGCTGGAGCTTTACCGGCCCTTTGTGATCAGCCGGCTGGTGCACTACAGTTATGCCAGCAACGTGAAGGGGGCCAAGCGCATTATTGAGCGCGAACGGCCCGAAGTGTGGGAAGTGCTGGAGGAGGTCATCCGGGAGCGTCCGGTCCTGCTCAACCGTGCGCCCACGCTGCACCGCCTGGGTATCCAGGCCTTCGAGCCGGTGCTGGTCGAGGGTAAGGCGATCCAGATTCACCCGTTGGTGTGTGCTGCGTTTAACGCCGACTTTGACGGTGACCAGATGGCAGTCCATATCCCGCTGAGCGAAAAAGCGGTGCACGAGGCCCGCGAGTTGATGCTGAGCACCAAGAACCTGCTCAAGCCGGCGGATGGTTCGCCAGTGGTGGCCCCGTCGAAGGATATGGTGTTGGGGAATTACTACCTGACGATGGACCCCACCGCCGAGATCGTCTGCCTGGCCGACCGGGCCGAGGAGTTCGCAACCTGGAGCGTGCTGGCAGCCGGCGGCTTCCGGGTGGCGAGTGTGTTCAACTCCGCCGGGTCACGGCAGCTCGAACGGCATGAGGTGGACTACAATAACGAGGTTGTGGAGTTGGTCGACCAGCGGCTTGAGGATGGCAGCCGCTATACGGCCTTTGACCAGATGATCGATGGCCTGGTAAACGGTGACTTTGATGCCGCCGTCCACAACGCCTATGAGGTTATTTCGTTCCTGAACCAGAATCCGGACGCCCCGTTGGCGTTGTCCAACCTGGGCGAACGGCGGCTCGTGGTCGATATGAACGAGGTCGAATACCTGTATGGCCTGGGGATCGTCGACCTGCACGCGCCAATTCTGCTTGGTAATTATTATGACGATCCCGAACGCCCGCCACAGCCGGAGCCGGAGATCACCACCGTCGGGCGTGCGTTGTTCAACCGTCTCCTGCCGGACGATATGCGGTTTGTGCAGGAAACCTTAGGCAAAAAGGGCCTGCAAAACCTGGTCGCGCGGGTGTACCAGCAGTTTGGGCCGCAGGAAACCACCGATGTGGTGGATGCCATCAAGAACCTGGGCTTCCACTACGCGACGGTGTCGGGGACGACAATTGCTGTCTCCGACCTGACGGTGCCCGGCGAGCGCGAGCATATCCTGGACGACGCGTCCTCGACGGTCGAAACCGCGCAGCGTGACTTCCGGCGCGGGCTGTTGACCGAAGAAGAGCGGTACCAGATCACGATTGATAGCTGGAACCAGGCGAAATCGAACCTGAAGGACGTCATCAGCGACACGCTCGACCCCTTCGGCCCGATTGCGGTGATGGCGCTGTCCGGCTCCACCAAGGGCGGTTTCGGTCCGATCACGCAGTTGGCCGGGATGCGCGGCCTGATGGCGGATCCATCCGGGCGCATCATCGACCTGCCGATCACCAGCCATTTCCGCATGGGCCTGACGGCGTTGGAGTACTTCATCTCCACGCACGGCGCGCGGAAGGGCCTGGCCGACACCGCGCTGCGCACGGCGGACGCGGGGTATATGACGCGCCGTCTGGTTGATGTGGCGCAGGACATGATCATCAATCGTAACGACTGCGGCACCAAGTCCGGCATCAAAATCCTGAACCCGCGTCATCCCCATAACCAGGATGTGCGTGGGATCACGCTGCCGGAAGCCGACGTGGCCGGGCAGACGCTCTCCGAGCGCATTGTCGGGCGCATCGTGTCGCACGACACCTACGATCCGGAAACCGGTGAAGTCCTGATCCATCGCGACGAGATGATCACGGAAGCGGTCGCCGAAAAACTGGAACAAGCGCAGGTCGAATACGTGTATGTACGCAGCCCGATGACGTGCTCGTTGGTGCACGGGGTGTGCGCGAAGTGCTACGGGCGCGACCTGGGGCGCGGCGAACTGGTGGCGATTGGTTCGGCGGTGGGGATTGTGGCGGCACAGTCAATCGGCGAGCCGGGCACGCAGCTTACGCTGCGCACGTTCCACACCGGCGGCGTCGCGACCGGCGGCGCCGGCGATATCACCAGCGGCCTGCCGCGCGTCGAGGAGTTGTTCGAGGCGCGCAAGAAGCCGAAAGGTGAGGCGGTCGTGGTCGAGATCGGCGGCACGCTGCGCCTGACGCGCAAAGAAGGCGTCCGGATTGCGCGGGTCATCAACAGCCAGGTGGAGAGCGAAAGCTACCCGATCCCGGATGGGTGGGAGCTGCTGGTCGAGGACGATGATACCGTGAAGGATGGCACCGCGCTGGTCCAGTCGCCGGATGGCGAAGAGGTCATCGAATCGGGGCTGGCCGGTGAGGTCTACCTGGAAGACGGTAAGGTCTACGTGCGGAACGAGATCGAAGAAGTCCGCGACTATGACATCCCGCAGAATGCCCGCTTGATCGAAGGCATCGAAGACGGAATCCAGGTCAGTCCGGGCGAGCAGTTGACCGAAGGGTCGAAGAATCCGCACCGCATCCTGCGCGTTTTGGGCCAGGATGCCGCCCAGCACTATCTGCTGAAGGAATTGCAGAAGGTGTACCGCAACCAGGGCGTGAATATCTCGGACAAGCACTTCGAGGTGGTTGTCCGCAAGATGATGAGCAAGGTCCAGATCACGCGCAGCGGCGACAGCGAACTGCTGCCGGGCGAGTTGGTCGATAAGCTGGTGCTGTTGGAGATAAACGAGCGCCTGCTGGCCGAAGACAAGGAACCGGCCTCAGCGACGCCGGTGCTGCTGGGCGTGACCAAGGCGGCCCTGACGACGGACAGCTTCCTGTCGGCGTCGAGCTTCCAGCACACGATCAAGGTGCTGGCGGGGGCGGCCATCGAGGGCAAGGTCGACCGGCTGTACGGCCTGAAGGAAAACGTCATCATTGGCAAGTTGATCCCGGCAGGGACGGGGTTCCACACGTACCAGGACCGCGAGATCGCCGTGATCAACGAGCAGTTGGAAGCTGAACTGCATGCCGGGGCGGAAGAGACCGAGGAAGAGGAAGACGACGAACCACTCGACGAGCTGGAACTCGGCCAGATGGGTGCCGACGGCGACGAAGACCTGGACGACTTCGAGGCCGAAGACGAGGAAGACCTGGACGACTTCGAGGATGAGGAAGAAGACGAAGATGAGGAGGAAGAGGAAGAGGAGATCGCCTCGTTGGAAGCCGTCGCAGATGAAGAGGACTTCGACGACTTCGACGATTAGACGTCCCTGAATCAACCCGAATCAAGAAGAGCGAATACCAGACGGTATTCGCTCTTTGTTGTGCTGTGTGGTGGATACCCTAGCCGTTATTGTTTTTCCGGTTTTTGTTTTTGCCATTGACGTCGCGTTTGACGCTGGCCCCAGTCGTGGGTTCGAGCACAGTTTTACGCAGGAAGTCATGCACTGGGCTGCTGCGCCGCTTGACCATGATCACGGTGGTGTTGGCCTTGCGTGCGACCTGCTCGGTGATGTTGCCGACCAGGATATTCTCGAACAGCGGTTCTTCGCTGGCCCCCATGATGACGAGGTCGTGGGCTTTGGCTTCGGAGAGGATGGCGCCGACCACGTTCTCGGCATCGGCGGTCTTCAATTCCAGATCGGGATAGCCGCTTTCTTTTTGCAGGCTCTCCATCAGCTTGTGCATGCGCACCCGCGACGACTCGCGCGTGTTGGGAGGGATGACCGAGAACAGCACGATCGTGACCGGCTCGCTGCCTTCCTGCCGGGCCATCGTGATCGCCAGGTCGATGGCACGGCGGCTGTTCAGGCCACCCGCTGTCGGAACCAGGATACTGCGCAGCGGGCGTTGGTCGCGGTAGCGGACGACGGCGATATCAGTCGGCGGGTTGTCGACGATGGGGTCGATGACATTGCCGAAGACGCGCCCGGAGCTGCTGGTCGTGCCCGGCCAGCCGAGCACGATCATGTCGCTGGCGTTTTCGACGGCGGTCTTGCGCACCGACTCGGCGACATTGCGCGCGAGCCGGATCATGGTGTGGACTGGGACGTCGCGGCGTTTGGCGGTCTGGATCACGGTTTCCAGGTGTTCGCGGCCTTCCTTCAGGAAGTAGCGCCCGTCGGTGAGCGATAGCTGCGGCGGGACTTCCGCCACATGCAGCGCCAGCACATCACCGCCATGCGCCCCGGCGATGAGCGCGCCGATCTCGCCCAGGATGTGCGCCTGTTCGTTGGTGGACACCGGGATCAGCACCGAGTAATCGCGCGAGACCAACACTTCTTCGTGCAGGATGTCGCTGGGTTTTTCCATGGCCTCGATGCGCGAGAAGTGCATGTAGTAGGCCAGCAGGCCCAACACCAGCCAGCCGATCGCGACATACCACGCGATCTGGCTGAAGGTGAACAGGTAAATCGCCAGCCCCAGGTTGGTTAGCAGGCCGATGATCGGCACCAGCGGGAACCAGGGGATCACGAAGCCGCGGTCCAGGTTCGGCATCTTCTGGCGCAGCGTCATCACGGCCAGGTTCACCTGCAGGAACAGCAGCAAGAACATGATGTCCGCAGCGGCGGCTACATCTTCGATGGGCAGCGACCACGCCATCAGGACCATGAAGGCGCCAGAGAGAACCACGGCCCAATATGGCGTATGGCGGATGGGATGGATGCGCGAGAAGAGTACCGGCAGGTTGTGGTCGCGGCCCATCGCAAACGACACGCGCGACGATGAATACGTGGTGGCGTTCAGCGCCGACATGGTGGAGGCCAGCCCGCTGATCAGCAGCAGGATCGTCCCGGCGGGCATGAACTGCCCGGCGGCTTCGACGATAGCCGTTTCCCCTTGTTCGCCCAGGTATTCGTAGGCCGGGCCGCCGTTGGGATTCTCGACGGCGCCCAGCGACACGAACGCGACCGCCACATAGATGACGACGACGATGATGATGGCAATGAAGATCGCACGCGGGATGTTGCGACGGGGGTCGATCACTTCTTCGCCAGACTGGGCGATGATCTCGTAACCTTCAAAGGCGATGAACGTCAGGCCCATCGCAACCACGACACCGCCAAAGCCGTTGGGCAAGAAGTCGTCCATGAAGCGTTCTTGCGCCCAACTGTCGACGTTGAACAGGGCAATGAAGCCGAAGATCACGAACAGCCCGAGGATGATCACCTTCGCGATGGTGACCACGTTGCCGACGGTGCCGGTTTCGGATGCGCCCCGAAAGTTGATATAGGTAAACAGCGCAATGATCAGGGTGGTGAACAACAACACCCACCATTGTTCCCCAATGCCGAGTTCAGGGATTCCGGTCCGGTGCCAGATTTCATACGCAAAGTGCCCAAAGCCCAGCCCGTACAGACTGCCGGCGACAGCGTGGGCGAACCAACTCATCCAGCCGGAGAGAAAGCCATTGGCGCCGCCAAGACCTTCTTTGACCCATAAGTAGCCGCCGCCTGCTTCGGGGAAGGCCGAGCCCAGTTCGGCATAGGCCATCGCCGTGAAGGTGGTCACGATACCATTGAGCAAGAATGCCAAAATCAGCGCTGGCCCGGCTTCCTGCGCGGCTGCGCCGGTGAGCACGAAAATGCCAGCCCCAATCATTGCCCCCACCCCGATCATTGCGATGTCGAACAAGCCGAGATCGCGGCTCAGCGTGACTTGTTCGGGGGGGGCTACCTGAACCTGTGTATTTGTAGCCATGTTTTTTTCTTTCTCAGTTGCGTCCACGACAAAAGCGCCGCTGCTCAGCGACGCTGGTTCGGCTTACGCAAACCCATGAATGCACAACGATGAATGAATATACCACATTTTTTGATTGTTGTGGATATTTTTTAGGTATTTTTTACCTAAGTGTGCCGGGAATGCCTCCGGCTGCCTGCCTCTAGCCCGGATGATCGCGCGGGGTTGTGGTTAGCTGATGCCCTGTCGAGTGGCGGCCACCTCGACGATGGTGTTGATCAACTGCTCGTAGCGCCACCCGACGGCGTTGGCCTGCAGGCACAGGTCACTGATGCCGGGACTCAAGCCGGGCAGGGGGTTGATCTCCAGAATATACGGTTTATTATCGTTGTGCTGGTCCAGCCGGAAGTCGACGCGCGCCATGTCCTGGCAATCCGTGACGCAAAACACGGTCGCCGCCAGCAAATCGAGCCGTTCGGCCAGCGCCGGGTCGAGCGAGGCCGGACACATATACTGGAAACTCTCGGCGAATTCGGTCTTGATGCGGTTGGTGTACAGCCCGGCTTCGGTGTCGGCGTAGGCTTGCAGGTCCACCTCCAGCGGTGGGAACAGCGTCAGCCCAGCGGGGACGGTGTCGAAGACGGTGCGCTCTTTGACGCGGCGCGGGGTGGTGGGGCGCAGGTTGCCCACCATGCCGATCATGACTTCGCGGCCTTCGATGAAGTGCTCGCACAGCACCGGCTGGTTGTACTGCTCGAGCATCGCGGCCACCCGGGCGCGCAGTGCAGGGACGGTGCGCACGATGCTCCGCGGGCTGATGCCCATGCTGGTCCCTTCGCGGCTGGGCTTGATGAACATCGGGAACAGCAGATCGCCGTCCGCGTTGACCAGGTCGGCGTCCAGCGGTTCGTCGGGGTGCTCGAAGACCTGGAACTCCGGCGTTGGCAGGCCGTGATACATCAGAATGCGCTTGGTCATGGGCTTGTCGAGCGTCAGGGCCAGCGCCAGGACCTGGCTGCCGGTGTACGGGATGCGCAGCATTTCCAACACGGCGGGAATCTGCGCTTCGCGCCCGTCGCCGAAGTGGCTCTCGGCAATGTTAAAGCACAGGTCGGGGGCGTATTCCGCGAGGCGCTGGACCAGGTTGTGCGGCGGCAGGATGCTGGCCTCCATGAAGACCACCTCATGCCCTCCGGCCTGGAGTGCCTCCATGATCCCGTTGACCGAGTGGGGCGTGTCGAGGTCGTCCCACTGGTCGGCAGACATGCCTTCCCAGACCGGGGCATTTTGCTTGAGGTTGGCGAGCAGCGCGATCCGCATCAGTTATCCCCTGAGCTTGAGTGCTTCCGCAGATTACGCTGTGAGGCGCGGGGCGGGTTGTCGGCGTCCATGCGAAAGCGTTCCCACTTGGCGTTGTTGGCGTTGAGCCGGTGCTGGATGCCATCGCGGCGGTGAATGTCGTCGAAACCTTCGGGCTTGATGTGGTTGGCTTTGTCGCTCAGCAGGCCGTACACGCCGGTTTGCCCGGACTCGGGGCGTTTGGTGGCCTGCCGGTCGAGATCGGCGATCTGCCCCGGGTCATAGTCCAGCGGTTCGTCGTAGACGGTGATGTAGCCCTCGTAGTTGCGCAAGACGATCTTGCCAGGGGACTGGCTGATCACGTACTGGGGCTGGACCGGGATTTTGCCGCCGCCGCCGGGGGCGTCGATGACATAGGTCGGGACAGCGTAGCCGCTGGTGTGGCCGCGCATCCCCTCGATGATCTCGATCCCTTTGGCGACCGTCGTCCGGAAGTGCCCCGCGCCCTTGACCAGATCGCACTGGTACAGGTAGTAGGGCCGGACGCGATTACGGACCAGCGTGTGCGCCAGTTCGCGCTGGATGTTGACGCTGTCGTTGATGCCCGCCAGCAGCACGCTCTGGTTGCCCAGCGGGATGCCCGCGTCGGCCAGCAGGGCCAGCGCGCGGCTGAGTTCGGGCGTGATTTCCTGCGGATGATTGGTGTGGATGTTGATCCACAACGGGTGATACTTGCGCAGCAAGTCGGCATACTCTGGCGTGACACGCTGCGGCAGGAAGACCGGCACGCGCGTGCCGAGGCGGATGATCTCGATGTGTTCAATCGCCCGCAGGCTGGAAAGGATGTATTCTAGGATGCGGGGCGGCAGCACCAGCGGGTCGCCCCCGCTGAGCAAGACGTCCCGGACCTGGGGCGTGCGCTGCAAGTATTCGATCTGCAGCGCGAATTCATCCCGGCTGAAGTTCATGCCCGGGTTGCCCACGATCCGGCTGCGCGTACAGTAGCGGCAGTAGCTCGCGCACTGCGTGGTGAGCAGCATGAGCACGCGGTCCGGGTAGCGATGTACGAGGCCCGGCACCGGGCTGTGCTGGTCTTCGGCGAGGCTGTCTTCCATCATGCCATCGAAGGCATCGAGTTCGTGTCCCAACGGGATCACCTGCCGCCGGATGGGGCAGGCCGGGTCGTTGGGGTCGATCAGGCTGGCGAAGTAGGGCGTAATGTCGACGCGGAATTTGTCTTTAGCCGTCAGCCCGTCGATTTCTTCGGGCGTTAGATTCACAATGTGAGACAGTTCGTCGACTGAGTTCAGCCGGTTAGCGAGCTGCCAGCGCCAGTTATCCCAGTCCTCGTCTGGCACGTCGGCCCACAGCGCGGGCCGCGGGGTACGTTCTGGCGCGGTGTTCGTGCCGGGGGGTTCAGACATGTTCGGATGTGGATCCTCTTCGGCGGGCGTGGGCATTGGTTATTGGACTCCCATAAAATAAGCCGTGTCCCTATGACCGGCTTGGCGTACGAGTGAGATGTAAAAGAGTCTATGACAGGCCGGTTTGTTGACCGTTCCAGGCGTGCGATTATGCTGCTTATAATTATACTTTTGATTCTATATGAACAATAGCGTTTTGCCATAAAAAAGTTATGAAAAAAACCTGGAATTTCCTGTGCTATTAACTGTGTCGTGTCTGAAAACACGCGCATCATGTGAAGGGAGTAACACTATGACGGATCAATATATTCAACTACGTGACGGGCGACGGCTGGCCTTCACCGAACACGGCGATCCAGGGGGCAAACCGGTCTTCTTCCTGCACGGCAACCCCGGCTCGCGCCTGACGCGCCACCCTGACGAGTCGATTGCCGAGGCGCTCGGCGCGCGGATCATCACGCCGGACCGCCCGGGGTATGGCCTGTCGGATCACCAGCCGGGGCGCACGCTGACCGATTGGCCGGACGACATGGCCCAGTTGGCGGACGAGTTGGGCATCACGCAGTTTGCCGTCGCGGGGTGGTCGGCGGGCGGTGCGTACGCACTGGCGAGCATGGCCGCGCAGCCGGATCGCGTGCTGAAGGGCGCGACGATCAGCGGGGCGGCCCCAATGGACCGGCCCGGCGCGTATGAGGGGATGCACCCATCGTACCAGGGCGCGTTCAAGCTGGCGCGCTGGCCGTGGTTGTTTAAAATGCTGCTGTGGCCCCAGAACTGGGCGGCGGTGCGCACCCCGGAGAAAGCGCTGGCGCAAACCGCCAGCCAGCTTTCGGACGACGACCAGGCGATGCTGTTCCGGCCTGATATCAAGCCGCAGGCGATGCGCTACCGCAGCGAAGCCACGCGCAGCGGCATCAACGGCGTGGTGCGCGAGGCGCGCATCCTGGCGTCGCCCTGGGTCTTCCGGCTGGAGGACATCCAGCAGCCGGTTAAATTGTGGTGTTGGGCGGGCGACGTGATCGTGCCGCCGCAGATGGGGCGTTACCTGGCGGAGCGCATTCCCCGCGCCGAAGTGATCGTGCTGCCGGGTGGGGGGCATTTCGCGTGGTTCGACTATTGGCGTGGGATTCTGGGATGGCTGATGGCCGAGTAACCCCCGCCCGAGCGTCGCCTGAGGGTGGCGGGGTGGGGCGGAATGCCGTATAATTGGCGGGGAACATTTGTTCTTATAACGACTAATTGACAGACCCCAGTGCATTCTCTAAACTACAAGCCGTTTTTTGATTGCACGGGAGAAGGCTGAGAAAGATGACGACAGAGATCGGCGTTGTTCGAGAGCGGGATATCAATCACGAGATGCAGGAATCGTATCTCGATTACGCGATGAGTGTAATCGTGTCGCGTGCCCTGCCCGATGCGCGGGACGGCCTCAAGCCGGTGCACCGCCGTATTTTGTACGCCATGTACGACATGGGGATTCGCCCTGGCAGTGCTTACAAAAAGAGCGCGCGTATTGTGGGCGAGGTGCTGGGCAAGTACCACCCACACGGCGACATGGCGGTCTATGACGCGATGGTGCGCATGGCGCAGGACTTCTCGATGCGCTACCAACTGGTCGATGGCCAGGGGAACTTCGGCAGTATCGATGGCGATTCCCCGGCAGCGATGCGCTATACCGAGGCGCGGATGGCGGCGCTGGCCAGCGACTTGCTGCGCGATATTGACCGCGACACTGTCAACTTCGAGGCGAACTTCGATGAGACGCTGTACGAGCCGTCGGTGCTGCCGTCCGTCTTCCCGAATCTGCTGGTCAACGGCGCGTCCGGGATCGCGGTCGGGATGTCGACCAGCATCCCGCCGCACAATCTCGGCGAGGTGTGCAACGCGCTGGTCTACATGCTCAACAACTGGGAAGCCATGGACGATATTGGCGTGTCGGAATTGATGGAGTTCATCCAGGGGCCGGACTTCCCGACCGGCGGCGTGGTGTACACCGTCGACGCCAAAACCGGCGAGAATCTGCTCAAGGGCGCGTATGCGACCGGGCGCAGTAAGATTCGTGTGCGGGCCAAAGCGCACATCGAGGACCTGGGGCGCGGGCGCAGCCGGATCATCGTCAGCGAGATTCCGTACCAGACCAACAAAAACACCCTGATCGAGCGCATCGCGGTGCTGGCGCGGGATGGACGCATCGAGGGGATCAGCGATCTGCGGGACGAGAGCGACCGGAACGGGCTGCGCATCGTGATCGACGTCACGCGCGCCGGGGACCCGATCGAGGTGCTGGCGGACCTGTTCAAGTATACGCCGCTGGAAAGCACGTTTAGCATCATCAACCTGGCGCTGGTCGATGGCGAGCCGCGGATGCTCGGCCTCAAGCAGGCGCTGCGTGTGTACCTGGAGCACCGGCTGGAGGTGATCCGGCGGCGCAGTGAATATGAACTGGTCCGCGCCAAAGAGCGTGCGCATATCCTGGAAGGCTTACTGACGGCGCAGGATAACCTGGACGAGGTGATCGACACGATCCGCCGTTCGCGCACTGCCGAAACGGCGCACAACAACTTGAAGCGCAATTTCAAGCTGTCCGACGCGCAAGCGCAGGCGATCTTGCAGATGCAGCTTCGGCGGCTGGCGGCGCTGGAACGGCGCAAGCTGGAGGAAGAATACGAGGAAAAGCAAGACCTGATCAAGATGCTGGAGGCGCTGCTGAAAAGCCCGAAGATGATGCGGATGGAGATCGCGCGCGAGTTGGCCGATATTCGCGACGAATACGCCGATCCGCGTCGCACGGTGATCATCGACCAACCCGCCGGGGACATCCAAACCGAGGAATTCCTGGGGCCGAACGAGGATACCTGGGTTACCGTGACCGCCCGCGGATTGCTCAGCCGCACGTATCAGGATCAAGCACCGCGCATCACCACCGAGGTGAAGGACGCGCCGCTGGCGATGGCCGGCAGCAATACCGTACACACGCTGTACCTGTTCACTGCCGACGGTTTCGGTGCGACGGTTCCCGTCAAGCTGCTGCAGCAGGCCGAAGATATCGAGCACGGATCATCCTACACGACGTATTGCTCGCTGGACGAAGACGCCGAACTGGCGTGCGCGATCAGCCTGCCGCCGTCGCTGGAGGATGGCTACCTGATCATGTTCAGCGAACTGGGCGAGGTCAAGCGGCTGCGGCTGGAAGACTTGCCGGGCATGTCGGCCAATGTGTTCAAGCTGATGGATGTCGAGGAGGAGGATCGCCTGCTGTGGGTGGGCTACGTCACCGACGAGAGCGAGGTGCTCGTCGCCACTTTCGCAGGGCAGGCAATCCGATTCCAGGTTACTGACGTGCGGCCTACCGGGTTGGGGGCCGGCGGGATGCGCGCGATCAAGCTGCAAGGCGAGCACGATCATGTCATCGGGGCGGGTATCGTCGCCGAAATGGAAAATGTGTGGGTGTGCACTGATGACGGCATCGCCAAGAGCACGCCGGTGGAGGATTACCCCACCCAGGGACGCGCGGGGCAGGGCGTAATCACGATGAAACTGTCCAAAGAGTCGGAGGGGCTGGCAGCGGCAGCGGTCGGCCATGTGGACGACATCATCGTGCTGGTCACGAGCAAGGGCAAGCCGAAGTACATGCGCGTTGGCCTGGCTCCGGAAACGCGCCGCAACGCCAGAGGCGACTACGTGATCTCGCTGCGCGATAAGGAGGCGGTGGCGCGCGTGGTCAGGCTGACGGAGCGTATCGAGCCGCCGGTGATGCTGGACGAGATCGAGGAGGCCGGGGATATCGAGGACGAAGACGCCTGAGCTTGACACGTCGCCACAACACGGTATGCGTGGGCGCTGTTATCGAGTGATTGTCGGGTGATGGAGTTCACCCTGGCGCGTGAGGGGCCTGGACGGGCATCGCGCGCGCCAAGACCGCCGTTCGCGCTGATGACTCCTGTTGCAATTGATACGCATGAATTGCGGCAGGAGTTTTGTGTTGGGTCTGAAGCCTGCCGTGCGGCGGGCTTTTTTGTTAGCTTTCATCGCAGGAGACGAGCAACGATGCTGCAACGTATGATGCTGATCGCACTGGCCGGGGCGCTGGGGACGACGGCGCGGTATGGATTGGGCGGGCTGGTGCAGCGATTGTCCGGCGACGGGCTTCCCTGGGGGACGTTGTTTGTGAACATGATCGGGTGTTTTCTGTTCGGGGTGGTGTGGACGCTGGCCGACGACCGGCTGGTGCTTGACGAGGAGACCCAGATCGTGATTCTGGGCGGCTTTATGGGCGCGTTCACCACATTCTCCACCTTCATCTTCGACACCGGCGGCTTCGTGCGCGAAGCGCAGTGGATGCTGGCGACGGGCAATGTGCTGGTGCAGACGTTGGTGGGGCTGCTGTCGCTGTTTGGCGGGTTGGCGGTGGGTCGCATCGTGTAAGGCGTAGATCAATTTGTGCGGTGGATGGCCCCGGTATTTCGCCGGGGCTTTTTTGTGAATGATATAATGGAGGTAAGCCTTGCATTGGTAGGGAGCGTATGATGGAAGCTATACAAATTGATGACAAATGGATCGGGCCGGGGTACCCCACGTATGTGATCGCGGAAGTGGGCGTGAATCACAAAGGCAGCCTGGAGGCGGCCAAGCGCTTGATCGATGAGGCCAGGCGCGCTGGGGCCGACGCGATCAAGTTCCAGACGTATAAGGCCGAGAAGCTGGTTACCCGCAGTGCGCCGGTGTTCTGGACGGAACCCGAAGCCACCGCCACCCAGTACGCGGTCTATAAGCGCACCGACAGCTTCGGCGAGGACGAATACCGCGCGCTGTATGCGCATGCGCAAAATGTGGGCATCACCTGGCTGTCGACGGCGTTTGACCTGGAGGCGGTGGACTTCCTGGATCGGCTGGAGATGCCGGTCTTCAAGGTGGCGTCCGCCGATCTGACCAACTATCCCTTGCTGATGGAGGTCGCCGGGCGCGGCAAGCCGGTCATCCTCTCGACGGGCGGCTCGACGCTGGTCGAGATTCGGGCCGCGGTGGATTTCCTGTGGCGCCATGGCTGCCGCCAGCTTGCGCTGCTCTATGCGGTGCTGAGCTACCCCACGCTGCCGGAGGACACGCACCTGCTGCGGCTGGGGACGCTCCAGCGCGAGTTTCCGTCCTATCCGGTCGGGTTTTCGGACCATTCGCCGCCGGCGGACTGCTTGCCGGTGGCGCTGGGGGCGGTGGCGTTGGGGGCGTATGCCGTCCAGCGGCCCTTTACGCTGGACCCGTCACTGCCGGGCGACGATCATGCGCGGTCGTCGGGGCCGGCCCAGTTTGCGACGATGGTGCAGAGCATTCGCGCCCTCGAGCTGGCACTCGGCGATCCTCACCTGGACGTGCAGTCCGCCGAAGAAGCGGCGCGCCAGTATGCGCGGCGCAGCGTGGTGGCGGCGCGGTTCATCCCGATGGGGACGTGCATTGCACGCGATATGCTGATCATGAAGCGGCCCGGCACCGGCATCCAGCCGGCGGAACTGCCCAACCTGATCGGGCGGGTGGCGACGGTTGACATCCAGCCGGACACGGTGTTGAACTGGGACATGGTGGAGTGACGCTTCGCGTGATTTTACGCAATGTCGCATTTTATCCTATACTACGTGCCAACATTACACATTTTTAGGAAAGGAGGCGGCCTTGCTTGAAGTTGTCAATTTAGATCAGAAGCTCAAGAAGAAGGAATGGAAAGCCCGCCGATCGGCTTACCGGCAGCGCTTATACGATCTCGAAAAAGCGGCCTTTGATAACAAGGTGCCGACGATTGTGATCTTTGAAGGCTGGGATGCAGCGGGCAAGGGCACCTGTGTCCAGACCCTGACCTCGCGGCTGGACCCGCGCGGGTTCACGGTGTGGCCGATCCGCGCGGCGCGCACGTATGAGCAAAAGCGTCCCTGGTTGTGGCGCTTTTGGAACAAACTGCCGAACTATGGCCACATGGCGATCTTTGACCGTAGCTGGTACGGACGGGTTACGGTGGAACGGGTCGAGTATGGGTTGTCGCCCCGCGATGTGCAGCGGGCGTACAACGACATTGTCGACTTCGAGCGCTTGATCGCGGTGGATGGGTATGCCATCGTCAAGTTTTTCCTGCATATTTCCAAAAAAGAGCAGGCGCGGCGCTTTAAGAAAATTAAAAAAGATCCGCTGGAAAGCTGGCGGCTCGAAGACGAGGACCTGGAACGGCACCGCAATTACGAGACATGGCTGCAAGTGTACGAGGAGATGTTAGAGCGCACCGATACCAGCTTCGGCCCCTGGACCATCGTCGAGGCGACGAGCAAGTGGTTTATGCTGGACAAGGTCTACAGCACACTGATCGAGGCGATGGAGCACCGGCTGGCCGAGATCGACGCAGTGCCGCCGCTGATCAGCGAATGGGAAGCGCAGGGGGAAGAGGCCAATGCTTGAAACTGTCGACCTGAGTCAGGAATTGAGTTCCAAGGAATACAAGGTCCAGCGCACCAAGCTGCAGGTGCGGTTGGGCGAATTGGGGTTCCAGGTCTATAAACAGCAGCGCCCGGTGATCCTGGCCTTCGAGGGCTGGGACGCGGGCGGCAAGGGCGGCGCGATCAAGCGCTTGACCGAACGGCTCGACCCGCGCGGGTACGTGGTGCACGCTATCAGCGCGCCCAAAGGCGACGACGCCGAGCACCACTATCTGTGGCGCTTCTGGCGGCGGCTGCCGGAGGCCGGGCAGGTCGCGATCTTCGACCGGACGTGGTATGGGCGTGTGCTGGTCGAGCGCATCGAGGGTTTTTGTACCGAGGAGGAATGGCAGCGCGCGTATCGTGAGATCAACCAGTTCGAACGACAGTTAGTTGACTATGGGACGATCCTGGTCAAATTCTGGCTGCATATCAGCGAGGAAGAGCAGCTCCAGCGCTTCGAGGACCGGCGCGACACGCCCTACAAAGCCTGGAAGCTGACCGATGAGGATTGGCGCAATCGCGAACAATGGGGTGATTATGTCGAGGCGGTCAACGACATGCTGCTGAAGACCAGCACGACGGTCGCTCCCTGGTCGGTGGTGCCGGCCAACGACAAGCTTTTCGCGCGGGTGTTTGTACTGCGCACGGTGGTCGATGCGCTGGAGCGCGAACTTGATCTGTCGTTTGACGAGGAGAAAAAAGACGGCAAGAAGAAAAAGAAGAAGAAAAGCTAATGCAGCAAAAAACCCCGTCTGAGCACGGGGTTTTTTATGGTGATGGCGGTGGCTGTTAGCGCGTGGCGCGAATCTCGTTGGCCAGATCGACGGTTTGCGGGCCTGGCATAACGTTCAGCGTCGCTTGCAGTTCTTCTTCCAGCCGCGCATAGGTGTTCAGGGCTTCTTCCGTCCGCCCCAGTTCGTAGTAAAGCTCCATGATGGACCGGGCCAGGTCTTCGCGCTGCGGGTTGGTAGCGGCGGCGCGCAGGAAATAGCCCAGCGCGCTGAACTTAGCGTCCCGGCGTTGGTAGATGCGGGCCAGCCCGGCGAGCGCTTCGGCATAGCTCATCGCCAGTTCTTCGCGGCGGCTTTCCACCCATTTCTGGTTCATGGTGCTCAGGAAGGGGCCATGATAGAGCGAGATCGCGTTTTGGAGCAGTTGGACCCCCTCTTGCTCGTTGGCGACCGCCGCATTCTGCACCGCTTCGGCGAACTTCACCACATCATAGTGCAGTTCCAGATCGGGCGAGATGCGATAGAAGCCCGACCAGTACACGGTGAGGTCGGTTCCGAGAATCTCGCTGATCTTGCGTTTGGTGACGTGAAAGACGTTGGTCGCCTCGCGCGTGCTGAGGTTGGGCCAGAAGGTCTGGAAGATCTCATCGCGGGTGGTCATGCCACGATCCACGAAGTAGAAGAACAGCGTACGGGGCAGCACGCCATCCCAATGGTTGATAAGCTGGCCGTTAATCAGGACGCGCCCCGGCCCCAAGGCCCGGACCTCAAGGACGTTTTTCCCGGCGGTGGCGACATAGTCGAGCAGCATTTTGTCGGGTTCAACTGGCACTAATGCGATGCGATCCTGCAGGTCGTCGTGGTGCAGCAAGGCCATCGGGAGTTCCCGTGCACCGAGAATCAGGCGGTTGCCGCCGTGCAATTGGCGGGCCAATGCAGCGATGAAAGGAACGGTCTGCTCCTGGTGTGTCAGGTCGAAATTGTCGAGAATCAGGTTGATGCGGCTATGCTGATTGAGGTAAGCAGCAAGCTGACTCGCGGCGCTTTCGGCTTTGTCGGGCAGGGCGGGGGGATCTGCGGCATCCATCTGTTCCTCAAGTGCGGTTTTCATGTACGACAACAAGTCGCCGAGGCTGCAATCTGGCTGCGGGACGGCGGTGAAAATCGTGGTGCTGCTGGCCTCGTGCAACAAGGGAGCAAAGAGGCGGTGCTGTCCATGAAAGTCGGGATGGAGTATTGCGAGTGTGATTCCCGGGCCGAGGTCGTGCAATTGCGTAGTGGCGTGTTCAAAAGCGTTCATTTGTTAACTGCTCCATCCTGAACAACAGATAATCGAAATTCGATCAGCTGGCGCTGGTTATCTTGTTATAGGATTAGACTCATAACCTTTATTGATAGCATTATACACGTATGAGGAAAACATCACAACCCGCAAAATTGTTTGCGCTATATTATAAAATCCTTCGGATGAATGTATATATTAATTATGTGTAGAGGAAAATAAAATCATTCTGATAGAGAAGACTGACGAGGAGTAGGCGAGGGCGATGGGGTGGCGGAGTCAGTGACAGTAAGGGTAACGGTGCCCGGTGAAGGGCTGGGCGGGCTGGGGGTAGGTGAGGGGGATGGGGTGGCGGTCGGGGATTCGGGTGGGGCGGTAACAGTGACGGTTCCCGGTGATGGCGTGGGCGCAATCCGCGTCGGCGGGGTGTAGCTGGGCGGCGGTGTGGGGGCCGGGTCGCCTGGCGAGCGGAATGTGCCACAGGCCAGCGTGGCCAGGACCAGCACGATCAACGGGAGAAGCGTGTGATTGCGCGACATGAGGCCTCCCTTATACGGCGGTTCGCCGGAAGGCTTCAATGATGTTCGGCAGGCGTTCAATTTTGCCCAGAATGCGGGAGAGCTGTTTGAGGTCTTTGATCTCCATCGTCAGCTCGAAGGTGGCGATGTTTTGGCGCGTGCTGATGTTGACATTCGACATATTGATGTTTTCATCGGCGATGAGCGCG
This sequence comes from Anaerolineae bacterium, assembly GCA_034437275.1. Lineage (GTDB taxonomy): Bacteria > Chloroflexota > Anaerolineae > Aggregatilineales > Aggregatilineaceae > TC-15. The sequence continues at coordinate 57,406 of DAOTUD010000141.1, read as the reverse complement.
CCGATATCGCGCATCAACCCTTCGCGGTCGTAGGCGACGATCAGCACCGGCACCGGGAAGGCCTGCTCGTTGGTGGGGGGCCAGGTCACGTTGATCACGCGCTCCGGCTCGGTGGTGTTCAGGATGTTTTTGCAGTCGGCACGATGCACGGTGATGCCTTTGCCGCGGGTGACAAACCCGATGATGGCATCGCCATAGGTCGGGTTGCAGCAGCGCGCCAGCGTGACCAGCAGGCCATCGGTTTCGTCGATGCGCATACCTTCGGGCTTGACGGGTTCGTTGGTGCGCCGGACGTTAGCTTCCAGCGCGTCGGCGTCTTCATCCTCCGCAGCGTCGTGCTCGGCTTCCAGCAGGCGAAAGCTGATCTGGGCGCCGGTGATGTGCCCGTAGCCAATCGCGACCATCAAATCTTCGGCATCCTGGTAGCCGAGCTGGCGCGCGATCTCGTCCCGCGACAGGGTGCTCATGCCCAGCTTGCGCAGCTCGCGGTCCAGGACTTCTTTGCCGTCGTCGATGCTTTTTTCGCGCTCGCGCCGGCGGAACCATTGTTTCACCTTGCCACGCGCGCGGGACGTGGTGACAAAACCGAGGTCACCGTTCAGCCAGTCCAGGCTGGGGCCGCCGCGATTGGCGGTCAGAATCTCCACCCGGTCGCCGTTTTTGATGCGATAGTCCAGCCCGACAAGCTGGCCGTTGACCTTTGCGCCCCGACAGCGGTGGCCGACTTCGGTGTGGATGTGGTAGGCGAAGTCGACGGGGGTCGCACCTTCGGGCAGATCGATGATGTCGCCTTTGGGCGTGAAGGCATAGATGCGCGCGTGGCTGATCTGCTCCATCATGCTCTTGACAAACCCGTTGGCGTCCTCGTCGGCGGTGTCCTGGCGGACGTCTTCCATCATGCGGCGGAAGAATTCCAGCCGGCGCTCCAGCGCGCCGTCCTGGTTGTGCGGGGTCCGGTTTTCCTTGTAGCGCCAGTGGGCGGCGATGCCGTATTCGGCTTCCTCGTTCATGTCGTCGGTGCGGATCTGGACCTCCAGCGTTTTGCCGTCTTTGTCCAGCACGGCGGTGTGCAGGCTGCGGTAGGAGTTTTCTTTTGGCGAGGAGATGTAATCGTCGAATTCGCCCGGGATGGCGTGGAAAATGTTGTGGATGATGCCCAGCGCCTGGTAGCACTTGGGGATGTTGTCCACGATGATGCGGATCGCGCGGATGTCGTAAATCTGGCTGAAGGGCAGATTCTTCCGTTCCATCTTGCGGAAGATGCTGTAAATGTGTTTGGGGCGGCCTTTGATGGTCGCCTTAAGCCCTTCGCGCGCGAACTGGTCGTGAATGTACTGGGTGATGCGCTGCATGTAGGCTTCGCGGTCGGAGCGGCGCTCGTCGATCTGGGCGGCGATCTCGCGGTAACGTTCGGGGTCCAGGTAGCGAAACGCCAGGTCTTCCAGTTCCCACTTGATCTGCCAGATGCCCAGGCGGCTGGCCAGCGGGGCGAAGATTTCCAGGGTTTCGGTGGCTTTTTGGATCTGTTTGTGGGATGGCATGTAGCCGAGCGTGCGCATGTTGTGCAGGCGGTCGGCCAGCTTGATCAGAATCACGCGGAAGTTGGTGCCCATCGCCAGGAACATCTTGCGGAGGTACTCGGCTTCGCGGTCGCCGGGTTTGCCGCCGTGCATGCCCTCGATGCCGGTCGGCAGTTGGGCGAGTTTGGTCACGCCGTCGACCAGTTCGGCGATATGCGCGCCGAATTCGCCCTCGATGGTCTCGATGGTGGTGGGGGTGTCTTCGACCACATCGTGCAGCAGGCCGGCGGCAACGGTGGCGGCATCGAGACTCATATCGCCCAGGATTTGAGCGACGGCGATGCAGTGTGTGATGTACGGTTCACCAGACTTGCGATACTGTTCCTGGTGGGCGCGGCGTGCGTATTCGTAGGCGCGGACGAGCATGGCGCGCTCGTCGCGGGTCAGCGAGGGAAGCGCCTTGAAGATGTTGTCAATGTCGATCGCGTCTGTTTTCACCGTGCGTATCCTACCAGCCAACGTATTATGGTGAGTATAGCTGCCGTAATGGGTTGTCGCAACGCTGTAACGTGGTGTTTCCGTAAAATTATTGGGAATAGTGCCGAATTGGGGTAAAATCGCCTTTTGATCATTGTACCAAAAAATCCGAAAAATGGAGGATAAGGCGCAACGTGTATAGGGAAAAAAGTCAACAGATGTATACTGACTGGCTGCGACTGGTGTCCATTGGGTTGTGCGTGGTCGGCATTTTCGTAGCCGGGTATATGGCCTGGGCGGAACTGACCGGGAACGAGACGCAGTGTACTGATGCCGGGAAGATCGACTGTACAGCGGTGCAGGAAAGCGCCTACGCAACCACCCTGGGCATCCCGCTTGCGCTGCTGGGCGTGCTGGGATATGTCGCCATTCTGGGCGTGCTGGTGCTGGAAGACCAGGTCGAGGTCCTGGCGACCTATGGCCGAACGCTGGTGATCGGGATGACATTGTTTGGCGTGCTGCTCCAGGCTTATCTGTCCGTACTCGAAGCGACCGTATTGGATGCGTGGTGCCAGTGGTGTATTGCGTCCTTTGTGATCATCACGCTGCTGCTTATCATCGGTAGCTACCGGGTTTATCGTTTTATGGAACCGCTGCGCGCCTGAGAAAAGCAAACGGGCGGGGCCCGTTTTGGTCCCGCCCGTTGTTTGCTGGCAGCCGATTACTCGCTAGACGAGTGCTCTTGGAGCGTGCGCGCGAAGATATCTTCTTGTGCTTCGCGGCGCTTGTTTTTCTTCCGCTTGCGCTTTTTGTCTGACTCAGGAACTTCCATCCCCGAATCTTCCATGGCCTGGCGTAGGGCCAACTCCATAGCTGTCGGTAATTTCTCGGTGTCGGCCTCTTCGGTGGTGACCACGACGTCCGATGCGTCGAGCGCGCGCACACTGAGGTCGATTTGACGCTTGCGGCGGTTGACGCCGATCACTTTGACCTCAATTTCGTCGCCTACTTCGACAACATCCGATGGGTCGCCGACATAGCCCTTCGCCAACTCAGATACATGTACCAGCCCTGGACGTTCGGCACCGATGTCTACGAAAGCCCCAAATTTCTCGATCCGCACGACTTTTCCGGTATGGATATCGTTTTCGGAAATCTCGGACCAAGTTACCGCCGGGGGTTCGAGCATCGTCAGGTTGACGCGGCCCTGCTTGCGGTCCAGTTCCCTGATCCATGCCGTAATTTCGTCCCCTTCGGTGAGGATGTCCGAGACGTTCTTTACGTGTTCATCGGAAATTTGGGAGATATGGAGCAAGCCTAGCCGGCCAATGCCAATGTCCACCAGCGCACCGTACAACTCGATTTTCTTAACAATCCCCTGCACTTTCATCTTGGGCGCAAGTTCTTCAATAGTCGTGGGCGCAGTGTTTTCAGTCATTTGCCGTGCTCCTTGTCCTTACCAGTATTTTCTGATCGGGCGGATTATACCCGGTCCTTAATGGGCGGTCAACAGTGTATTTGGCCAGATGTGACCTTTGGCGCTAATTTTGTTGATCCTCGCGGGTTGTTGAGCCGGTAAGCCGGGCTAGCTGCCGGCTAATTCGCGTTGGATAATCTCGTCGAAAACCTCGAACGACTGTGCGCCGAAAGAAAAGGCGACCCCTGTTGATCACAAAGCCCGGCGTGCCCCGGAAGCCGTAGGCGTTCGCGTCCTGCTAATGCCAGGCCGTCAGCCTATGACGTGTGCGAGGGCGGAACCAGCATCGTGTGGGCCGGATCGTGGGCTTGCCGCCGGGCCAGGGCACGCGCCTGGTTTTGGTTGGCGTAGCAGTACACGCAGCCGTAGGGACAGGTGTCGTACATGCCGATATCCCGGCTGGCGACGCAGCCGCACCCGTCGCGCGTGGGGGTGTGGCGTGTGATGGGCGGGCGGACTGGGAACAGCGCGGCCAGCAGGTCGCCATCAACGCAGTGGGCCTGGTGGACGCCTTCGCCCAGCAGTGCAGCCTGGCAGCAGGCGTGCAGCGTGATGTTGTGTCCGGCGGCGATATCGACCAGAGCAGCGACGATGGCCCGTTTTTCGGCCAGCAGCGGATCAGTATAGGCGATGCGCTGCGCCTGCAGGCGGCGCTCGACCTTGCCGTAAAACGTCGCAAAGCTGAAGTAGCAGCGGGTGGTCGCCCCGTCGAGCGCGTCGGCAAGCTGGCGGAAGCGCTCAATGTAAAATGCGGCGTCCAGGTCATGGGTCAGCAGGATTGGGTCGAAACGCCACTGTACGTGGCGCGGGCTGGTTCGCGCGGCGAGTTGGTGGAAGACGCGCACCGCGTCCGGCCAGCGCGGGACGTGGGGTTCGAGCTGGCGGGGCGTGGCGGTGATGGTGTAGTGGCAGTAAAAGCGGTAGCTGCGCTCTTCTAGCTCGTCGATGTGCGGCAGGAACGGTTGGTAATACTTGGACCAGAAGACGATACTGTGTACGTCGTCAGGCCGCAGCGAGACGGTGTGCTGCTGCTTGTTAAACGGGTTGGGGTAGGTGGCCTCGCCGGCGCGCAGCCGCTTGATCATCCAGGGCATGTAGAATGCCGGAATATCGGTGCGACGGCTGGCAGAGATGATGTGCATGGTGTGCGGCTCGTGGGAATGCACAGGACACGGATCGCGGATCACGGGACCGGCGACCGGTGTCCTGCTGTGCTGTCGGAAGCGGGTTAGTCTTCGTCTTCGGCCAACACTTCGTCGTCTGCGTAGTGCCCGATCGGCATGATGGCGTAGGCGTCGCGGATCGACATTTCCAGTTCGTAGGCCAGGTCGGGATTTTCCATCAGGTATTCTTTGGCGTTTTCGCGGCCCTGCCCGATCAGCCCGTCGTTGTAGCGATAGTACGCGCCGCGCTTTTCGATGATGTCGGCCTCGACGCCCAGGTCGAGGATGTCGCTTTCCATGCTGAAGCCGTGATCGTACATCAGGTCGACTTCGGCCTGGCGGAAGGGCGGCGCGACTTTGTTCTTGGTGATCTTCACCCGCGTGCGGTTGCCGATGATCTCGTCTTTGCGCTTGATGGCCTGGATGCGGCGAATGTCGACCCGCACGCTGGCATAGAAGCGCAGCGCCCGCCCGCCGGAGGTCGTCTCCGGGTTGCCGAACATCACGCCGATTTTCTCGCGGAGCTGGTTGGTGAAGATGACGGCGGTGTTGGACTGCTTGATCGCGCCGGAGAGCTTGCGGAGGGCCTGGCTCATCAGGCGCGCCTGCAAGCCGACGTGACTGTCGCCCATTTCGCCTTCGATCTCGGCGCGCGGCACAATCGCGGCGACGCTGTCCAGCACGACGGCATCCACCGCGCCGCTGCGCACCAGGGCTTCGGTGATCTCCAGCGCTTGCTCGCCGGTGTCCGGCTGGGAGATGTACAGGTTCTCGATGTCGACGCCCAGCCGTTCGGCGTAGATCGGGTCGAGCGCGTGCTCCATGTCCACGAAGGCGCACACGCCGCCCATCGCCTGCGCTTCGGCTACGACATGCAGGCAGAACGACGTTTTGCCGGAGCTTTCCGGCCCGTAGATTTCGGTGACGCGCCCGCGCGGGATGCCGCCCACGCCCAACGCCAGATCAATCGCCAGTGACCCGGTCGGGATCACTTCCACGTTCAGGTGGGTGGCATCACCCAGGCGCACGATCGCGCCATCGCCGAACCGCTTGGTCAGGTCGGCCAGGGTGTTATCTAATGCTTTTTGACGATCATCCTTAGAGGCCATAGTTCTTTACCCCACTCGCAGTTAATGAAGAGTTATGCTGGTGATTTTAGCACAAACGTTCGGGCGGGTCAATATCCCGCTAACCCGATAGCAAAACGCCCACAGCGAGCCACCTGGGCGGAACTGCGGGCGCGTGGTGCGTCGTGTACGGGCTATTCCTGGAGCAGTGACAGCTCGTAGGTGCCCTGGGTGCCGCCGACGTTTAACCCGTAGTGGGTGGCGATGATGTAGTATGTGCCGGTAAAGGCCAGCGGTTCTTGTTGAATGGCCGAGTTGCGATTCTCACCTTGCGGGGCAATGTCGTCATTGTAGTTCAGCTGGATGCCCTCGCTGTTGATCAGGTAGAGCGCCGGGTCGAGCGTACCACCGGTCGCTTCCATCAGGATCGAGATGATATCGCCCTCTTGCCCCTCAAACTCGTACATCACGAAGCGCTGCTCGCCGGTGATGCTGCCGGATACGGTCTGCCCGTAGGTGATCGGGATCGTGGCGTCGCTGTTGAACAGGTCCTGGTAGTTCAGGGTGCTGGCGGTCGTCATATCGAAGAAGCCGCCCGGGCCTGCCGTCGCCGTGCCGTCCTGCGCGATGTTGAACGTGATCATATAGCGCGAGTTGGGGCTGGCGGCCTGGGTGGTGTTGATGATGGTCTGGTCCTGCACGTTGACCGACAGCGCAAACGTGACGGGCAGGTTGTCGTTGCAGGTGTTCTGGTACCAGACCTCGACCTCATACGTGCCCGGCGTCAGGCGGTTCGGCGGCCAGTAGATGTACGAGACCGGCTCGGTGGTGGTGTTGGTGCAGCCCACATTGCCATCCTCTTCGAGGATGCCGCCGCTCTGGATGATGGGGACATCATCATAGACGGTTTCGCCGCGCGGATCGCGGACCTGAAGCTGCAAGTCGGCGTTGGTGTTCCAGGTCAACTGCACTTCGATGGCCCCTTCCGGCAGTTCGACGGCGGCGTCGGTGCCGCCCGTGCCGGTATCGCCCGTGTCGCCGCCATTGCCGGTGTCGAGCGCCTGGGCGGTCGAGGTGAGCGCGAGCGTGTACTCGCCCTCGGTGCCGCCGATGTTCAGGCCGTAGCGGGTTGCAATCACGGTATAGGTGCCGTCAACGGCCAGGGTGCGCTCCAGGCTAGAGTTGGTGCTATCGCCGAAATCGTCGTTGCTGACCAGCACCGAGTCGTCCGGGCCGAGCAGCGCGACGAACGTGTCCAGGCTGCCCGATTCGGCCTCCAGGCTGACGTTGACACTGGTGCCGGCGGTGGCGTCGAACGTATAGGCGCGGGCCGGCGACTCATTCGTGATCAAGCCGGAGACCGTGCTGCCCACCGCGATCGGGTCGGCGTTGGCGATCTGGTTGCGGAACAGGCTCACATTGAGCAGGCCCGCGTTGACGCCGCCGTTGCTCAGCGACCATTCGCCGCTTGGCTGCAGCTCCAGGCGCGAGAGATAGCGCTGGCTGGGGTTGAGCGTACCGGTGATGGTCTGGGTGGTGCCGCCGTTGACATTCGCTGTCAGGTCGAAGACCTGCGGGCCGTTGACTTCGCAGCCGTCGACGTAGTAGATGATGATTTCATAGCTGCCGGCTGGCACTTCACCCGCGGGCCACGACACAACCTCGGTCGGAGTGTCGGCGACCAGGTTCTGGCAGTTGGTGTTGGCGTCGCTTTCTAATGTCCCGCCGCTGGGCGCGCCGGGGCTAAAGGTGTGGACCGTGCCGCCGACCGGATCGCGCACTTCCAGGTTGAGGTCAACCGGGGCCGACCAGTTCAACTCGAATGTGATGCCGCCCTGGTCGAGCGTGATCGTCTGGCCGCCAACCTGCTGGAAGCCGGTCAGGCGCAGTGAAAACTGGCCGCTGGCGTCGCCTTCGGCCCCACTGCCGCGCAGCACGGTGATGTAGTAGGTGCCATTGGCCGGAATTTCGATGTCAGCCAGGGTTGCCGTGGTGGGGGTGTCGACGTCAAGGTCTTGCGCGATCGGATTCCCCCGTTGATCAGTGACGACCACGACCGGGTTCAGGGCGTCGTTGTCGGTCGTGACCTCGATCGTGATGCTGTCTCCGGCGCTGGCGGCGAGCGAGTAGGTCTGCGAGACGGTATTGGCGTTGAGGGTCCCGGTGACCAGATCGCCGACCGCAAGCTGGCGTCGGGTGCCGCCTTGTGCCGCGACATAAGCCGGGCTGAACAGCCCCGCGCCCAGTGCGATAACCAGCAGGGCCAGTCCCAGCGTGCGCCAGAGTGAGCTAAGAGTGTTATTTGTGCTTTGCATACCAACAGTTCTCCATGGTTACAATGACAGTAAACTGCTGCCGCACCCAGTGTAGCTAATTGGTGCGGCAAAGGCAAAGGATTGTTGATCAGCCGTAGGGTGTTCGCCAGATAGGGTGCGTCTAGGGCGTGTCATCTGCGGCGACCGGTTGTGGTGTGGCGGCGATGTCTGCGCCGAGCACCACGAAGTTGGTGGTCCCGGCCCGTACGGTAATCGTTTTTTCGTAACGCTGCCCGTTGAAGGTGGTCGTAATGGTGTACTCGCCCGCCGGGATGTCGGCCATGGCGAAATTCTCCTGCCAGGCGGGGTCGGGGCGCACGTGCCATGATTTGCTGCCGGGGGTGAAGGGGTCGACATAGGTGGTCGTGGTTTCGGCGATGCCGCCGTTTTCGTTGATCAGGGTGACGACCACGTCGTTAACGTATTCGCCGTTAGGAAAGCGAACCTGCCCCGCGACGACCCCGGTGCCGGTCTGGGGGACGATCCACAGCAGGGGGTTATAGGTGTGCCAGTAGCTGTTTTTGCCCATGCGTACTTCCATGTGGACATGCGGACCGCTGACATCGCCGGTGCCCCCGATCAGGCCGAGTACATCGCCGGCTGCGACGTGCTGCCCTTCGGCGACAGTGATGGCCGACATGTGCGCGTACAGCGTCCAGATCTCCTGGCCGCGATAGCTGTCGTTATGCTTGACGATGACCAGGTTGCCGTAGGAGGGGTAAATATCGATATCGTTGCCGATGGCGTCGGAGGCCAAGCCGGCATAGATCACTTCCCCGGCATAGCCGGCATGGATCGGGACGCCGATCTCGTTGGGCATATCGACGCCATGATGGACGCGCATGTCGTCGCGCATCCCGTTGGAGCCGAAGGCATAATAGAAAATGCTGGCACTGTTGGCGCTGACATCCACCGGGCGTTTGAACCAGTAATGATCGTTGACGTGCAGGCTCAGCGGCACGTCAACGGGCGGGGGTTCATAGTCCAGGGTTTGCGCCATCCGCGCGCTGGTGAAGCCGGTCGGGCTGGGGTAGGGCGTAGGGCCACCGCCGGCAGGGCTGTCAGCAGGCGGCGGCGTGGGCGTTGGCCAGGGCGTGACCTCGATCTGCGCCGGGGCGATCAGGGTCGGGGTGGTGTGCGCGACGGTGGGGATTGTGGGCGGTGCAAAGGGGGCGGCCTCGTCTGTGGGATTGGCTGCAACGGGCGTCAGTTCTTCCTGAATGGTGAAGTACCAGTCCGGGGTGGGGGTGCCGGCAGTGGCGGTCGGCGGGTTGGGGACCGACACCGTCATGGCGGGGCGGCTGTTCTGCCACAAATACAGGCCGCCCAGCGTGATCAGCACGGCCAGGATGAACGCGCCCTGCAGGTGTTGGCTCGGCTCGATGTCATCGTCGGGGCGCTGATCTCGGCTGGGGACGATGATCCACAGCAGGATCAAGCCCAGCAGGCTGCCCACCACGCCCGCCAGCGTCCCCATCCAGACGCCGGTGAAGGCGCTGCGTCCTTTGCGCCGGTAAACCGAGGGCGTGATGATCGCCCCCACCAGGGCGCTGATGCCCATGCCGATAAACAGGGTCGTGGTGTTGAGTTCCATGTGCATCCTGTCTTCTCACTCTACTGCTGGTCGGGCGGCAGCGGGGTGCTGGTGCGACGCACTGCCGGAGTCGGTGACGCGGTGGGCGCTGGTGGTGGGGGCGGCACGCGGGTCGCTTCGGCGAAGAACTCTTCAAGCTGCTGAGGCGTGTACAGTTCCAGCATGGCCTGCTCCCAGCTCAGCCCGTCCGTCTTGGCGAATTCCCAATACTGGATCGCCGCCGAATTGTAACGCCATGTGCTGCCCGCCGGCAGGCGTTCCCACCCGTAGTCTTCGGCCAACTGCGTCAGGTCGACGTAATAGCCCGGCGGCGGGGCGTCCATCACGCGGCCTCCCTGGTTGTAGTCGGCTTCGTCGCCGCTGCTGCGGGCCACGAAATCCCAGGGGGCATCGCGCAGCGGCTCGCCCAGCACCCCGTTTTGTGCGCCATCGGCCACGCGCAGGTAAACTCGCCAGTACGTGTACACGTCGATATCTTCGCGGACGATCTCGATGGGCCGGGGGAAGCTCTCGATATAGGCCAGTTTGCGGTCAATGGCGAACGCCCGGCCCGTGTAGTGCCAGTTCTCGCGCGGCTGGCCGGGTTCTGGGGCGCGATTCTGGAGCCACAGCGCATCTTCCAGCACGCCGAGGAAATCATAGCCAGCCTCAGCCGCCACGCGCAGTCGCAGCGCCTCGAACGAATCGTTGACCGTGTCGGAGAGGTACGCCTGCGGTGCTTCGACGCTCAGCGGGGCGAGGCCGTACAGCCCGTCGGACTTGCGGTCGGCGTTTTCCTCGTAGAGGGGCGGTGGTTCTTGCCTGGCCAGGAAGCCCCCGTCCTGCACCAGCGCCGCCGGCAGGCCGGTCGCGGTCCAGTCGGGATCGGACGCGATATTCGGCAACGCGAGGGCATCGGTCGCCCGGCCAAAGCCGCTGATGCTGTCGGCGACGAGCTGGCTTTGCTGCTGGTATGCCTGGACGTAGACGACGTTGGTGCCGTTGGGTGCCCAGGCCGGCATCTGGCCCAGCCCGACCAGGACCGGCGCGTCCTGCGCAGCGTCGAGCGCTTTGGCGTACACACCTTCGACGCCGTTCACGCGCGTGCTGTAGGCGATCTGGCTGCCATCCGGACTCCAGGCGGGGTAGCTCTCGTTGATGTCCGGGGTGTTGGTCAGGTTCAGGGCGCTTTCTTCGCGGTTGGGCGTCGAGCCAAGATCGATTACGACGATGTCGTAATTGCCGTCACGCCAGCTTGCATAAGCGAGCTGCCGCCCCGCGCCGGGTGCCCAGGCGGGTTCGATGTCCGGGCCGGGGAAATAGGTGACCTGCCGCGCGCCCTCGGCCTGGGCCTGGGCAGGGTCCGAACTGATGATGAAAATATCCAGGTGGCCTGCTTCGGTGTAGCCTTCGTACGCCAGCCATAAACCGTCCGGACTCCACGAGGGCGCGCCCTCGAAGCCGGGCGTGGACGTCAGGCGGCTCACGTTGCCGGTGCGGATGTCCAGCACGTACAGGTCCCAGCTATCGTCGCGGTTGCTGGCGAACGCGATGCGCGTGCCGTCCGGTGACCAGGCGGGATCGCGGTCGTCCGCCGGGCCAGACGTCAGGCGGATCGGTTCTTCTTCGCCGACGCCAATCGCCCACAGGTCTAGCTGGCCGCGCTCGCGGAGCGCATACACCAGCGACCCGCCGCCGCGCAGTGGTCCCGGCACGGGCGTGATGGTCGGGGTGTTGGTGGGGAAGGGGGCCGGCGTCGGGGTCGCGTTTTCGGCCCCAGTCCAGGGAGCGCCCGCGCCGATGGTGTCCAGCTCGTCGCCGTTGTCGTCGCTGGTCGTCTGAATGACGACCACCGCCAGCAGCAACAGCAGCAGCAGCACGGCGAATGCACTCAGCGCGCGGTTTTGGGCCAGCAGCGGGTCTTTGGCGATAGCGGGCTTCATTTCCGCCTCGGTGGCACGCTGGACCATGATATCCTGGTGGCGCGACGAGGCGGTTTCGTAGGTGGACTGGACGGTGTGCCCGGTGCGCCGCGCCAGCCGCCGGCTGATCGCTGCGGTGCCCTGGGCGAGCGTCATGGCGCCACGCACCAGGATCGAGCCGATGGTATACAGCACCATCCACACCGCGCCCAGAATCACGGCCAGCACCCGCCGCACGGCGTGTGCCGCGCGATAGAGGCTGCCGGTGGCGTAGTCGGCCTGTTCGGCCAGGGACATGACCGCCCACGCGCTCATGCGGAGTAACGAGTTGCCCAGCCGGTCGGTGAGGCGAAATGTACGAACGAGCATAAATCCTACCAGTCCTCTTTACACACCCGGTATTTGCTCCCCCTTAACCATCTCGAATTCTACAGAAAAACGAAAAGCCGGGCAAACTTCTGTGCGATTGCCGTGTTACTGGAGATCGCCGGCGAAGGCGAACAGCGCTGCCGATCCGCCGGTGTGCCAGAACAACACGCGCTGGCCGCGGCCAAAGCGCCCCTGCCGGATCAGGTCGATCAGCCCGGCCAGGGCGCGCCCAGTGTATACCGGGTCGGCCAGGATGCCCTCGTGCCGGGCCAGCAGGCGGATCGCGTCGCGTTCCGGGTCGCCGACGACGGCGTAGCCGCCGCCGAGGTAGTCGTCGTTGATGTGCGGCGCGGCGGGATCGGTGCGCCAGGGCAGGTCGAGGCGTTCGGCTCCGGCGTTGGCCAGCGCCGCCACGTCGGGGGCCAGCACCGCGCGCGGCTTGTCGACGCTGATGCCGAGGATCGAATCGGGCGAGATATTCGTCAGGTGTGCGCCGAGCAGCATCCCGGCCTGGGTGCCGCCGGAACTGGTGGCGAAGACGTGAGCGTCGAAGGGGGCATCGGCCTGGACCACGAACTCGCGCATGGCCGCAACATAGCCCATGATCCCGGTCGCGTTCGAGCCGCCGTAGGGTACGATGTACGGCTGGCGACCGTCGGCTTCGAGTTCCGCCGCGACCCGGGCGATGATCTGCGCATACGGGGCGCGTTCAGCCGTCCAGTGGATTGTCGCGCCCAGCAGGTCGTCGAGCAGCAGATTCCCGGTGCGGTCGCGCGGCGGCTTGCCGTCCGGCGCATACAGCACCAGATGGCACGCCAGACCACAGCGCGCGGCCCCGGCGGCGGTCTGGCGGGCGTGGTTGGATTGTGTCGAGCCGGCGGTGATCACGGTGTCGGCGTCTGCCTGCTGCGCCTCGGCCAGCAGAAACTCCAGCTTGCGCGTTTTGTTGCCGCCGGTGGCCAGGCCGGTCTGGTCGTCGCGTTTGACAAACAGCGCCGGTCCGCCTAGATGGCGGCTCAGGTTGGGCAGCGGCTCAATCGGCGTCGGCAGATGGGCCAGCGGAATACGCGCCAGGTGATCCAAGATGGGTGTCGGGGACATACGTCATGCTCCTTCTTGAGTTGACAGTTCCTTAGCGTGCGAGTGGTCCCTGTCAGGATTATAATAGCGGGCTGGTGACGATGAAACTGTAGCGAATGAGGATCGAGACGATGCAACTGCCTTCACCGCAAGAGTGCGGCACAATTCTGCTGGTCAGTGGATGGCGCAAAGTGGGCAAGACGACGCTGCTGCTCACGCTGCGCGCGGCGGCGCATGAGGCCGGGCTGCGCGTGGGGGGTTTTTTGTCGGTGGCGCGCGTCGAGGATGGAGCCAAGACCGGGATCGATCTGCTGGATGCGGCGACGGGCGATGTCGTCCCGCTGGCCGACTACCACGACGATACGTCCGGGGCCGATGACAGCCCGCGCACCCGGCATTACGTCTTTAACCCGGCGGCGTTGGACGTGGGGCTGCGCTATGCGGCGGCGGGGCAGGCGGCGGACATGTTCTTTGTGGATGAGCTTGGCCCGCTGGAACTGGAGCGCGGCGAAGGCTGGGCGGCAGTGATCGACATGGTGGCGGCGCGGGCGTTCGGCGTGGCGTTGGTGGTGGTGCGGCCCGAACTGGTGGCGGCGGCGCGCGAGCAGATGGACCTGGCCCCCGACTCGCCGCTGGTCACGGTCAGCGCGGCCAACCGGGCGGCGCTGGCCGGGCAGCTTGCGGCATGGATCGCGCAGCGGGCTAGCTGCGAATGATGACGATTGCCTCTTTTTGGTCCTCGTCCAGGCCGACGGCGCTCTCTAGAATGGCGTTGAGCACGCCGATGATCAGGCCACCCAAGACCGCCCACCAGAAGCCGTCCACCGTGAAGCGATTCCCGGCCAGCGCGTCGGTGAGCATGAGCATCAGGCCGTTGACCACCAGGAAGAAGAAGCCCAGCGTCAGGATGATCAGCGGGCAGCTCAGCACGAGCAGCACGGGCTTGACGATGGCATTCAGCACGCCGAAGATCAGCGCGACGAGCAGCAGCGTCAGCACGCCGTCGTCGCCGATGTGGATGCCGGGCAGTAGGGCCGCGGTCAGCGCCAGCGCGACAGCGTTGATCCCCAGGCGGATGGTAAAATTCCTCACTTAGTCCTCCTTGAACTGGTCGACCACGTCCTGTAATTCTTTGCCCGCGACGTCCAGCCCGTAGCTGACGCCGGTCCAGTAGCCTTCCGGGTAGGGACGCCTGCGGCCCCTCGTCGCGTTCGCCCGCCGATTGGGCAAGCTTCTGCCAGGCGGCGATCTGCCCTTCCAGCCGTTCGATCAGCCGGGCGGTGGCGGCACCGGCGCAGTTTTTCTTGCGGAACACGGGGCCTCCTGTTGTAACCCTATACGTGCGGACGGGCTAGGCCGTTTCGCGGGACGATGCAAAGCGCCCGAAGTTATAATAGGCGGCGCACGCGCCCTCGGACGAGACCATCGGCGCGCCCAACGGGGTACGCGGGGTGCACTCTTTGCCGAAGGCCGGGCACTTGTTGGGTTTCATCACGCCTTTGAGTACCTCCCCGGCGTGGCACAGCGGCGACTCCTGGGTCTGGATGTGACTGACGGCGAAGCGGCGCGCAGCGTCGTAGGGATGGTAGGCCGGGCAAAGCTGCCAGCCGCTGCCGGGGATGCTGCCGATGCCGCGCCAGTTGCGGTCGCACGCCTCGAACACTTCGTCGATGATCGCCATCGCGGGCTTGTTTCCCGCTTCGAAGACGACGCGCCCATAGGCGTTCTCGACGGCGGCGCGGCCCGCTTCTAGCTGGCGGATGGTCCCCAGGATGCCCTGTGTGATGTCCAGCGGCTCGAAGCCGGTGACGACCATCGGCGTGTGGTATTTCTCGACCAGGGGGTGATATTCCCAATAGCCCATCACCGCACAGACATGCCCCGCCAGCAGGAAGCCCTGCACCTCGACGTCCTCCGAACTGAGCAGCGCATCCAGCACCGGCGGCACGCGCACATGCGACACCAGCATCGAGAAGTTGGGGACGCCAAGCTGCTTGGCCTGGTGGATCGCCATCGCGTTGGCGGGGGCAGTGGTTTCGAACCCGACGCCGAAGAAGACGATTTCCTTGTCCGGGTTTTCCTGCGCCAGCTTGATGCATTCCAGCGGCGAGTAGACCACGCGCACATCGCCGCCCTCGGCCTTGACCTGGAACAGGTCTTTCTGCGAGCC
The DNA here is from genome assembly GCA_034437275.1 of Anaerolineae bacterium. Lineage (GTDB taxonomy): Bacteria > Chloroflexota > Anaerolineae > Aggregatilineales > Aggregatilineaceae > TC-15. The sequence goes on along the minus strand of DAOTUD010000141.1, from coordinate 42,273 downwards.
GGGGACGCGCAGCATATCGCCGAACGACACCATGATCGTGTCCGGCAGCGCGGCGATGGCAATCGCCTGGTCGATCAACTCCTGCGGGGTGACGCACACCGGGCAGCCGGGGCCGTGAATCATCTCGACGTCGTCGGGCAGCAGTTGGTCGATGCCGTGCCGGATGATCGAGTGCGTCTGGCCGCCGCAGACCTCCATCAGCCGCCAGGGGCGGGTGGTGATCCGGTTGATCTCGTCGAGCGTTTCGCGCACGCGGGCCGCGTCGCGATATTCGGTGATGTATTTCATGTTTCGCTGCTTTCGCCCAGTTCCTCTTCCAACATGCCGATCTCGTCGAGCAGTTCGAGCGTTTTCTGCGCTTCGTCCTCGTCGATGATGTTCAGCGCAAAACCGACGTGCACGATCACGTAATCGCCGATCTGCGCTTCGGGCACGTAGGCCAGACAGGTTTCGCGCACCACGCCGCCGAAGTCGATTTTGCCCATCTTCAGCCCGTCTTTTTCGAAGAGTTCGATGATTTTGCCGGGAATTCCGAGACACATAACGTTAATCCTCCACCTGATATTGATAAGCGGCGATGGCCGCCTGTCCGAGTGCGAGACCGCCGTCGTTGGGCGGGACGAGTTCGTGTGTGTAGACTGTGAAGTCCGCCTGCTGGAGCAGGGGGAGCGTCTTGTGATGTAGGGTCTGGTTCTGGAACACGCCGCCGCTGAGCACGACTTTATCGGTGCCGACCGCCTGCCGCGCGATGGTGCACAGGTCGCGGATCAGGGCGGCGACACTGTTATGGAAGCGCGCCGCGATTATGGGCGTAGGCACGCCAGCGGCCAGATCGTCCAGGATCATCTGCATGACCGGCGCGGCGTCGAATTGCAGGGGCGCGGTGTCGGTCTGAGTCTGGATGTCGAAGGCGTACAGCTCGCGTTCGTCGGGATCGACCTGCGCTTCGAGCCAGATCGCGGCCTGGGCTTCGTAGGTGACTTCCTGCAAAATCCCCACCAGCGCGGCTACCGCATCGAACAGGCGGCCCATGCTGGAGGTCAGCGGGGCGTTCAGGTCCTTTTCGAGCTGCTGGCGCACGATGGTGCGTTCCTCATGGCTGGCGGCCTGGACGGGCGGCAGATCGTCGCGCCAGTCGAGGCCGGCGCGCCACAGGTGCGCGAGCGCGGTGCGGTACGGGCGCAGCGTGGCGGCGTCCCCACCGGGCAGCGGAATGTAGCGCAGGTGTGCGAAGCGGGTGTAGTTCGCATAGTCACCGAGGAGAATCTCACCACCCCAGATTGCGTTATCGGTGCCCAGGCCGGTGCCGTCGAAGATCACGCCGATCACCGGCTCACCCGGGGGCAGACCGTGCTCGGCCATGCCGCTCGCCAGGTGGGCGTGGTGGTGCTGGATGGCGACCTTCGGCTCCGGGCGGCCCTGCGCGTAGCGCGTGGCGATATAGTCCGGGTGCATGTCGTGCGCGATCAGTTCCGGCGAGACGCGGAACAGCCGTTCCAGGTGCTCGATGCTGTGCTGGTACGAGCGCAGCGCGTCGTAGTTTGCCAGATCGCCGATGTGCTGGCTCATGAAGGCGCTGCGGTCATGCGTGAGGCAAAATGTGTTTTTGAGTTCCGCCCCGGTCGCCAGCATCGGCGGGGCCTCGAAGGGCAGGGGGATCGGGTAAGGCGCGTAGCCCCGCGACCGGCGCAGCGGCAGGATGCGCGTTTCCACCGGGCGCACGACCGAATCGTCACAGCGGATGTGAATCTCCCGATTATGTAACAGCAGCGCATCGACCAGCGGGCCGAGGCGTTCGATGGCCTCCTGGTTGTCGGTGGCGATGGGTTCCTCGCTGTAATTGCCGCTGGTCATGACCAGCGCGGGCGGGAAGCCGTCGCCCGGCTCCAGCAGCAGGTGATGCAGCGGCGTATAAGGCAGCATCACGCCGAGTTCCTTCAGCCCCGGCGCGACTTTGTCGCTGATGGGCGTCTCCGGCTTGAGGGGCAGCAGCGCGATGGGGCGCTCAAACCCGTTGAGGGCCTGCGCTGCCGCGTAGCTGACCTCGCAGATTTTCACCGCCGTGTCGAGATCGGACATCATCACCGCGAAGGGCTTGTGCGCGCGGCCTTTGCGCGTGCGCAGGGTTTGCACCGCGTCGGGATTGGTCGCGTCGCAGGCCAGATGAAAGCCGCCCAGCCCCTTGATCGCCACGATGTACCCGGCCTGCAGCAGGTCGCGCACGGCGTCGATGGCGTCGGCGGGCAGGTCGTCCCACCCGGCGGGCACCGGCTGGTCTGGGCTGGGGATTAGCTCCAGGTGCGGGCCGCACACCGGGCAGGCGTTCGGCTGGGCATGGAAGCGCCGGTCGAGCGGGTCGTCATACTCTGCCTGGCAGTCCGGGCACATCGCGAACGGCTCCATCGTGGTTTTGGGCCGGTCGTAGGGAATGTCCTGGATGATGGTGAAGCGCGGCCCGCAGTTGGTGCAGTTGGTGAACGGGTAGCGATAGCGGCGGTCGTCCGGGTCGAAGACTTCATTCAGGCAGTCGCCGCACGTCGCCACGTCCGGCGAGATGGGCTGGTACGCGCCCTCTTGGGCGGCGCTGTGCCGGATCTCGAAGCGGTCATAGTCGCCGTTGGCCTGGACCGGCTGCACGTCCAGGCTGGCGATGCGCGACAGCGGCGGCGCTTCGGCGGTGATGGCGTGCGTGAAGGCGTCCAGCGCTTTCGGGCTGCCGCTGACTTCGATATCGACGCCGGCGGACGTATTGCGCACCCAGCCGGTCAGGTTGTGCCGTTGGGCGAGTCCATAGATAAAGGGCCGGAAGCCGACCCCCTGGACGACACCGGTAATGTGGATATGCCGGGCAGATGACATTGTCGCCGTTACTCGTCGCTCCGTTGGTTAATCTTGTCGCGCAGCCAGTCCAGCCAGGCATCGAAGCCTTCGCCCGTCCGGCACGAAACTGGGAAGAACGACAGCCCCGGATTGAGCACCTCGACCCCGTGCTGGAAGTACTCGACATCGAAGGCCATGTACTCCTGCAGATCCATCTTGTTCAGCAGCAGCACGTCCGCGCCCTTGAACATGGCCGGGTATTTGTAGGGCTTGTCGTCGCCCTCGGGCACGCTGGCGATCACGACGTTGAGATCGACGCCCAGCTTGAAGGCCGCCGGGCAGATCAGATTGCCCACGTTTTCGATGATCAGCAGGTCGAGCGCGTCCAGGTCCATTGACGGCAGCGCGCCGTGTACCATGTTGGCGTCCAGGTGGCAGTTGCCGCCGGTGTTGATCAGCGAGACGGGGATGCCCATGTCGGCGATTTTCTCCAGGTCGAGCGGGACCACGTCGCCATCCATGACACCGATCTGGACCTCGTCCTTCAGGCCTTCGATGGTCTTGAGGATCACGCTGGTCTTGCCACCGCCGGGGGACGCCATCATGTTCAGGGCCAGCAGCCCGGCCTGTTTGAACGTCTCGGCATTGCGGGCCGCGATCTGATCGTTGGCGTTCATGATGTTTTCGACAATCGGAATGTTATCTGGCATGGTCGTTATTCGTTCTCCAACTCCGCTTCAAAATCAACGTCAATACTTTCCAGGTAGAAATCTTCCCCGCTGGCGACGCGGACCCGGTCACTGCCGCAGGCCGGGCAGGTGAACGCCTCCCGGCTGCCCAGCGGAAACTGGTGCCCGCATTCGTCGCAGCGCAAATTGGCGGGGACGCGCTTAAAGTTTAGCACTGCATTTTCGGCGATGGTGCCCTTGGCGATCATCTCCCAGTAGAACTGGACCGACTCGTCGACAATGCTCGACAGTTCGCCGATGACGAGATTGATGGTGGTGATGCGTGCCGCGCCCGCTTCTTTGGCGTGGTGCAGCGCGATGCTCAGGATGCTCTGGGTAATGCCAAGTTCGTGCATAGCTGCGCTCAATTTCCTTGATGGTTATTAAGCTTAATCATAACACATCCGGTGCGTGAAACCACGCCTGGACGGGTGATGAAAGTCACCGATTATGCTAACGATTCTCAATAACACCTGTGCCGCGCCGACTCGTGATTTTACTTGCCGATCATGTCCCCTTAACCTGCCGTGCTTAGAATCCCTGGTAGATCCACTGTGGCGAGGCGTCGGCAGTGACGATGATGACCAACAGAATAATAAGGCACAGCAGCAGCGCGAACACGTTTTCGCGGCTGAAAATGCGCTTGAGGATAGCCTTCGTGTGCTCCATGATGCGCTCCTTCGTCCCTAGTGCCGCTTGAGCACTTCGGCCAGGAACTTTTCACGGTTGGCGGCGCGGGCGACCTTGCCACTCGACGTCTTGATCAGCCACTTGGGGCCGACCAGATGCACGAAGTGGGCCATGGTGTCGGTTGTCTGGGCGATGCGGGCGCGGATCGCTTTGGTGATGCGTTTGTGGTCGTCGGGATCGTCGTTGTCGACCTCGGCCACGACCGCGATATCTTCGGTGCCAAGCTGGTCGTTCAGCACACCGAAGGCGACGGTCCGGCCCGGACGGATGCCGGGGATGTCGTTCAGCACGTTCTCGATGTCCTGCGGGTAGATGTTCTTGCCGCCGACGATGATCAGGTCTTTTTTGCGCCCGGTGATGTACAGTTCGCCGCCGGCGATGTAGCCGAAGTCGCCCGTGAAGTACCAGCCGTCCTGCATGGTCTCGGCGGTGACCTCGGGCCGGCGATAGTACCCGCTCAACATGCAGTTGCTGCGCAACGCGATCTCGCCGACGTGGCGCTCGGGCAGGTCGTTGCGCTGCTCGTCGACGATGCGCAGTGCGGTGTTGGGGATGGGCCTGCCGCACGACACCATCGGGACCGTCGGGCCGTTGCTGTTGTCGGATGCCTGGGCGATGCGCTGCTCCATGATCCGCTTGCGGTCGACGATATCCACATGCGGCGGTTGGCCGAGTTCGCTTTGCGTGACGGCGAAGGTGTTCTCCGCCATCGCGTAGCACGTTTGCAGCGCGTCCTGCTGCAACCCGAACGGTGTAAAGCGTTCGGCAAACGTGAGGTGGCTGTCGTGGCGCACCGGCTCGGAGCAGTTGATCGCGGCGCGCAGGCTGGACAGATCCAGGCCCTCCAGCGCCGATTTGCGGATGCGTGTGGCCAGGAAATTGTACGCGAAATTCGGCAGCCAGCACAGCGTGGCCTGGTGTTGGGCGATGGCGTGCAGCAGAACCTTGGGATCGCGCACCCAGTGGAAGGGCGACATCAGCACGAGGTGCACGCCCTGGATGATGGGCATGATGAAGCCAGCGATCAGCCCCATGTCGTGATACAGCGGCAGCCAACTGACGACCACGTCGTCCGGCGCAAGCTGGATCGCGGTGCTGTAGGCGGCGACCTGGTTGAGGACGGCGCCGTGCGCGAGCATGACGCCCTTTTGCAGGCCGGTGCTGCCCGACGAGTGCTGCAAAAAAGCGGTATCGTCCGGGCGAGATGGGGCACGGTCCAGGTAGTCGCTGAGCTGCCCCGCTGGCTCCAGGTCGTTGACATTCAGGATGGCGCGCAGGGTGGGGATGCCGTCCAGCGTCTCTTCGAGCGCGGGCTGCATCTCCGGGTAGGTGATCACGGCCTTCACCGCGGACAGTTCGACCAGCTTGCGCACGCTCTCGTAGTAGCGGTCGGGGTCGAGCTTGGGCGTCAGGAAGGGGAAGATCGACGGGATGGCCCCCAGCAGCATCGCGCCCCAGAAGCCGTACAGCACGTCCTCGCCATGCTGGAGCACCAGCACGACGAGATCGTGCGGCTGGACGCCGGCTTTTTCCAGCGCACGGGCGTAGCGTGCCGCCTGGTCGAAGAAGGGGCCGTAGGTGATCGACGTTTCGCTGTCGGGCGTGACCAGCGTCAGGGCAGTGCGGTCGGCGGCGGTTGCGGTCAGGGTGCGCGCGCAGTCCAGCAGGGTGTTTGGGCGGTCGTCGAGCCGGACGGGGAGTTGAATGTTGGTGACGTTGCTCATAGACTATTCCTGTACAAACTTCGGGCTGGCAAAACAGCCGGATTATACACACCGGGCAGCATCTTAGCGAATTAGCACAAAATCTCGACCGTTGTAATTTTCACTAAATATTGTAAGCTACATTTGCTGGTATCCCAGGAGATGAGGACATAGTACATGCCTGAAGAACCCAGTTCCGTGACCAGAATAACCTCACGCGACCAATGGAATCAGGCCCGGCGCAGGGCTTTTCTGACACAACTGTATAGCACGCTGGGGCTGAGCCGCCAACCGGTACATCTGCTGTCGTTTGAGGAAGTGCAGGAAAAACTGCGGCTGAACCAAAACGCGTATCGCGGGTTGCAGCAGGTCCCCCTCGACCAGATCGTGGGCAGTGTGGGGCGCTATAACGATTTTACGCGCACCTTCCTGCCGCTAATGGAGAACGATAGCTGGCGTTGGCGGCGTGTCGCTGAGCTGCAGACCGAGACCGGCCTGCCGCCGATCGAACTCTACAAGGTGGGCGATGCGTATTTCGTCAAGGATGGCAACCACCGGGTGTCGGTGGCGCGGCAGTTCAACATGCGGACGATTGAGGCGTATGTGTGGGAATACGAGACGCCGGTGGGCGGCCTGTCGCCGGACGCCGAAATCGACCAGTTGATCGTCAAGGCCGAATATCGCGCCTTTCTGGACCACACCAGCCTCGACCGGCTGCGCCCGGATCAGAACATCGTGGTGACCGAGCCGGGTATGTACCCCGCGCTCGAACTGGAGATCGAACTATATCGCCAGAACTTGCAGCGCATCGACGGCGAGACGCGCAGCTATCAGGAGGCGGTCACGGCGTGGTACGACATGATGTACACGCTGGCGGTCGACGTGATCCACGAGTCCGGCGTGCTGGACCTGTTCCCCGGGCGTACCGAGGCCGACCTGTACGTGTGGGTTTCGCGCCATCGCCAGGAGTTGATGGAACGCTACGGGGAGAAGCTGTCCCTGCGCGACGTGGTGGCGCAGATCGCCGAGACGCAGCACCGCCCCCGCACGATGAGCCGGGTGATGCAGTCGTTGGGCCGGTCGGTGTCGGGGTTGGTCCACAGCCTGACGCCAGAACCGTCTGCGCCCAAACTGCCCGATCGTCCGTCTGATGACGAGCCGCTGGGCAAGCTGCTGGCGCAGGTCGAAGGGTGGAAGCCACAGCTCGCCTACCGGGGCCAGCGCGGCGACGATTGGCGCTGGTGGCGCGGGGAACTGCGCGGCAAGGTGCGCGAACTGCTCGGCCTGATGCATGATCAGCGCGCGCCGGTCGCGGTGGAGATCGTCGAGGAGAACCTGCTGAGCGGGGTTCGGCAGCAGAAATTTGTGCTGATCGCCGCAGATGGATTGGCGATCCCTGGCTACCTGATGCGCCCGGCGGATGTGCCCGAGCCGCTGCCGGCACTGCTGGTCTATCCGGGGCACGGCACGATCCGCCAGACGGGCGGGTTGGAGCCGAGTTCGCACCATGCCAACGCGCTGGCGCTGGCGCAGGCGGGTTATGTCACGATCACGTTAGAGGAGCGCGGTTTTGGCGAACTGGGGCAGGTCGATCACGTTACGCTGGATACCCTGGCGCGCCTGATCGGGCGGACGTGGCTGGGTATGACGATCGAAGACGGGCTGCGTGCGCTGGATTACGTGCAGTCACGGCCTGATGTCAAGCCGGAACACCTGGGCGTCACCGGCCTGGGGTTGGGCGGCGGGCTGGCGCTGTTTACGGCGGCGCTGGACGAACGGGTGCGCGTGGTTGTGGTGGAGGGCTATCTCGGCGGCGGGATCAACCCGCTGGCCGTGCTGGAGCATAGCTGCGATTTTGTGCCCGGTTTGCGGCGTTACGCGGAGATGAGCGACGTGGCACGGCTGATCGCGCCGCGTCCGGCGCTGTACGCCTACGCCCAGGAGCAGCCGGCGAAGCATCTGGCACGGGCCTTCTTCAACAAGATGCGGCCCTCGTATGAGGCATTTAGCTGCCCGGACCGCACCCGGTTTGTCGAATATGAAGAAGCGGAGTCGTTTCACTGCTGTGGCGCGCGGGACTGGTTCGACCGCTGGCTGGTGGAGGAAGAAGATACCAGCGTGCTGCTGTGGGCACCGCGTGAATAGTACGGTGGATCACGGCTGGTGTGGTTAGATAGCCCGGCGGCGCGTCCCGCCGGGTTTGTGTCACAGCGCGATAAACTGCCCGGTACGCAGAACGAAGATTGTCGCGCGGTGTGCATCGTCGTCGGGCGCGCTGGCTGCCATGCGGCGAACGGTCGCTAGGGCCTCGTCGATGCGCTCGGCCTCGCTGCTGATCATCAGGGTGGTGCTTTGGCGGCGGAAAAACGCGCCAATGCTGCTGAACTCCGTCACCTGGAAGCCGTCGTCGGTGAGTTGAGTGATCAGGTCCCGGCAGTCGTCCTGGATTACAGCCACGATCAGCTTCATGATCACACCTGCTCGAAGTGGTCGACATCCAACACGAAAACCGTCGCGCCGCCAACTTCGACTTCAACGAAGGCGCCCATCATGGCGACCGAATCGACGACGTTTGGCCCGGCGGGGATCAGTCGCGTGCGGCGTTCGCAGGTTTCTTTGAGAATGTCGATCACACCGCCCACCCGTTCCTCGGCCACGCCGGTGAGCAGGGTGGTGTTACCGACGCGGAAGAATCCGCCGGTGCTGGCGACTCGTGTCACCCGGTATTCGGCGTTGTTCAGCGCTTTGAGGGTCGGTTCGGCGTCCTGGTCCTGGATGACGGCTACGACAAGCTTCATATTGTCCCCTTTCACTATGCCTTACTTCAATTGTACCAGGGCACGGATCACGGTGTCCATGCCCTGGCGAAAAGTCGATGTGCTGGGCGTGCGCGACGATCACGCCGCGCTCACGGCAGATTGAGCGTGCAGCGCCCGGCGTTGGTGTCGCAGGTGGCCAGCGGGGAATTGTTGTACGTGACGGTGAAGCTGTTCCCGGTCCAGAAGACGGCGCTGTCACTTTCCCACCAGCCATGCTGGAAGCCGCATTCAACCGGTTTGGGCTGTTGGGGCACGTTGTAGCCCCACAAGCCAAGGCAGCCCTCCTCGGGGAAGTGTGTCAGGCTGCCGGACATCCCCGCCTGGACCCAGATGTTGGCCGTGACGCTTTTCCCCGCGCCTTCAAAACCCAGCGGCGTGATGTTCACCCGGCGTCCCGAGGTGTTCACCAGGTAGAAGGATGGGATGGCTGCGTTGTAGGTCAGCAGCAAGTCGGTGCCGCCGACACCGGATGGTGGAGCCGCCGGGGGCGGGGCCTGTGTCGGGACGTTGCTGACTGTGGTGCTGAGCGTCACCGGGCAGCGGCCTGCGCTGGCTTCGCACACGGCCACCACGCGGCCATTGTAGCTGACAGTGAAGGTGCCGCTGGTCCAGAAGACGATGTTGTTGCTTTCCCACCAACTGTGCCGAGTGGTGCACTCCGGGGGCACAGGTTGGTAGCCCGCGCCCAATCCCCACAGGCCCAGGCAGTCATTGCGCGCGAAGCGCGTCAGGCTGCTGGTTATGTCGCCGGACTTCAGCCACACGTCTGCCCCGACCTGCCGCCCGTTGCCTGCAAATTGCAGCGAGGCGATGTCCAGTTCGCGCCCGGACACGTTGATCAGGTCGAACGACGGCACCGCGCTGTTATACACCAGCAGCAGATCGGGCTGGGCCGGGACCGGGGTATAGGTCGGCTGCGCGGTGTAGGTCGGCGGTGGGGTGAAGGTCGGGAACGCCGTCGGTGGCATCTGCGTCGCTGTCGGTGGGGCAAACGTCGCGGAGGGTGGGGCCTGGGGCGTCGCGGTGGGGGGCGGCGGGATGGCCGGGCCGCTGGTTGCAGTGGGGGGCGGCGGCAGATCGCTGGGGCCGCTGTCCGTCGGTGTAGCGGTCGGTGGTTGGGCAGCCGGCGATGGGGCCACCACGGCCTGCCCGGTCCCGGCGGCAGTCCAGCGCGGATGCGCTTCGTTGGCCGGTGACGAGGCTGGCAGCGGGGTTACGGTGCCGTCACTGACGCGCAGGGCGTACAGGTCAAATATCCCGTTCTGGCTGCCGGTGAAGATGATCCACTCCCCGTCCGGTGACCAGGCCGGCTGTCCCACTTGTGCCCCGCGTGTGGTGCGCTGCGTGCGGTCGATGCCGTTCGCGTTGATGGTGACGATTTCGGTCACATCCGGTTGAATGCCGCCCGCGTAAGCCACCCACACCCCGTCCGGCGACCAGGCGGGGTCGCGCTCGGCGTGGGGGGTGTCGGAAAGCTGCACGAGATTGGTGCCGTTGTTGTCGATCACGAACACATCGGGGTTTCCGCTGCGCTCGGTCATGAAGGCGATGCGCATCCCGTCCGGGGACCAGACCGGGTCGTGGTCCACGCCGGCGGTGGTCGTCAGGCGCTTGACGCTGGCCCCGTCGGCGGTGGTGACGTAGATGTCCATGTCGCCCGCCCGGTCGGATTGGAACGCGAGGCGCGTGCCGTCCGGCGACCAGGTGGGGCGGCTGTCGTCGGCGGGATTTTGTGTGAGGTTGGTCAGGGTTGCGCCGTCCGGCGTGACGGTGAAGACATCGTTGCTGCCGAGCAGGTTGGTGTGGAACGCGATCCGTCCGCCATCCGGCGACCAGACAGGATGGTGCAGCGCGGTGCCCAGTGGCAGAATCGGCTGGACCGTGCCGGCGGTGATGTCGACGACTGACAGGGTGTTGGCGTCCGGCCCGACGAACACGATCCGGGTGCCGTCCGGCGACCAGTCGAAGTAACCGTCGGCGCTGCCGAGAGCCGTGAGCCGCGTCACGTTCGAGCCGTCGGCGGCCATGACGTACAGCGCCGGCGCACCGTCCCGCACGGAGACGAACGCCACGCGCCCGGTCTGGGCCGGTGGGAGCGTGTCTTGCGCTGTAACCGGGAGCGCCAGGAGCAGCAGCAGCACGAGCACCATGAGAGTGTAACGTACACGCATAGCAGGCTTCCTTTCATTTGGTTGACGAGAGACTGTGATCGAGGATTAGAATCAATTTAACAACCAATTGCACTATTACTATACAATCATCTGGTGTGATTTGAAACTTTTTCATCGGGCGGGTGTGCGCAGAGCGCGGTTTGTGTTCTGGCCGCGTTCGCGCCTGTGACACGATTGGGCAAGGAGAGAAACATGGCGCGCTTTGTGAAGCCAGACCCGGCGGGCGACGAACGGCGGGCGCAAGTGTTAGACGTGCTGGCAGCGGCGCTGGATGCCGTTGATCCGGCGGAGGCGATCCGGCGTGTAGTGATGCTTGGCGAGCATACGCTGTGGCTCGACGGGCAGGCTTACGATCTGCAGCGTTACCGGCGGCTGCTGGTGGTGGGCGCGGGGAAGGCCGGGGCGTCGATGGCGCGGGCGGTCGAGGAATTGCTGGGCGATTATATCGGCGCGGGGATGGTCAACGTCAAATACGGCTACACGGCCCCGACCGCGCGCATCACGGTGCGCGAAGCCGGGCACCCGGTGCCGGATGCGGAAGGTGTGGCGGGGACGCAGGCGATTGTCGACCTGCTGCGTGACGCCACAGCCGGCGACCTGGTGCTGTGCCTGATCTCTGGGGGCGGGTCGGCGCTGATGACGCTGCCGGTGCCCGAGGTGACGCTGGAGGACATCCAGACGCTGACGGAGGCGCTGCTGCGCTCCGGCGCGCCGATCCAGGCGATCAACGCGGTGCGCAAGCATCTATCGCAGGTCAAGGGTGGGCAGTTGGCGCGGCTGGCGCACCCGGCGACGACCGTCGCGCTGATTCTGTCGGATGTGGTCGGCAGCCCGCTGGACGTGATCGCGTCGGGGCCAACCGTGCCCGACCCGACGACGTTTGGGCACGCGCAGGCTGTGTTGGAGCGTTACGACGTGGTGGACGAGGTGCCGGAATCGATCTGGCGGCATCTGGCGCGGGGGCTGTCCGGCGCGGTGGAGGACACGCCCAAACCGGGCGACCCGGCGCTGGTGGACGTGCAGAACGTGATCGTGGCCGATAACGCGCGGGCGGCCCAAGCGGCACGCACGCGAGCCGAGGCGCTCGGCTTTCACACGCTGCTGCTGTCGACGTATGTCGAGGGCGAGGCGCGCGAGGTCGCGCAGGTGCTCGGGGCGCTGGCCAAAGAGATCGTGGCCAGCGGGCAGCCGGTGCTGCGTCCGGCCTGTTTGCTGCTGGGCGGCGAGACGACGGTCACCGTGTGTGGCAGCGGGCGCGGTGGGCGCAATCAAGAGCTGGCGCTGGCAGCAGCGCGCGTGATCCATGAGATGCCGGAGGTGCTGATCGCCAGCCTGGCGACGGATGGCACCGACGGGCCGACCGATGCCGCCGGGGGGCTGGTGGACGGCTCGACCATCACGCGCGGGGCGGCGTTGGGCCTGTCCGCACAGGCGGCGCTGGCGAATAACGACGCCTATCCCTACCTGGAGCGTACCGGCGATCTGCTGGTGACCGGCCCGACGAACACCAACGTCAACGACCTGATGGCGGTTTTCGTGTTTGCGTAGCGCCGGTCAGGGCAGGGGGGACGAGTATGCTCGTGGTGCAGTCGTACGAGCGTAGCGAATTAGCAGGGTAATCGTCGGCATATCACGCTTTTTGATGGTCCAGAAATTTTAATACAATAGAAGTAAAAAAGGAGATCAATCATGAAGCGATGGATTGTTTTACTGGGTATTTTGGCGCTGGCGGCAGTGTTTGGCGGCGGCGTGCCCGCCAGCCAGGCACAGGGGGGTGAAATCGGGCTGGTCGTGTTCGCTTCGGACCGGGCCGGCAATTACGATATTTACCTGTTGAACCCGGATACCGGGCTGATGAACCAGTTGACCACCGATCCGGCGATGGATGTCGACCCGGTGCTGTCGCCGGACGGGCAGTATATCGCCTTTGCTTCCGACCGGGACGGCGATTTTGAGTTGTTTCAGATGCGCGTGGACGGCACCGAGCTGCAGCAGTTGACCCGGAACAACGCCGAGGATCGCTGCCCACGCTGGCAGCCGGATGGTGACTACCTGATCTATGTGTCGGATGTGAGCGCCCAGTGGGACCTGTATGCGCTGACGCTGGACGGGCTGCTGGTGCGCCAGTTGACCAACGATCCGTTCGATGAGCGTGGCCCCGGCGCGGCGGCACCTGATGCAGGACCGCAGCCGGCACCGACGGCGACGCCGTCGATTGTCGATGCAACGGTGGACTCGTACCGGCTGAACGTCCGCGCGAACCCCGGCGAGGGCGCGCGTATTGTGACGACGATCTCGCAGGGCGACCCGGTGGACATCATCGGGAAGCGTGCCGATGAAACCTGGGTGCAGGTCCGCCTCACCGATGGGCAGCAGGGCTGGGTGGCTGCCTGGTTGCTGGACATCAACATCAACCTGGGGAGCATTCCGGTGGTGGACGCTCCATTCATTGCCCCGCCGCCGACGCCAACCCCCGAACCGACGATTTCGCCGACGCCGCAGGTCGTCATCGAGTTCTGGGCGGACCGCACCGAGATCACGTCGGGCGAATGTGCGACGATCTCCTGGCGCGTGCTCAACATCCGCGAGGTGTACTTCCAGGGCCAGGGCGTGGTCGGCGTCGGCTCGCGCGAGGTGTGCCCGACTTCCAACAAGACGTATCATCTGCGGGTCGTGCGGCAGGATGGGATCGTGGACAATCGCTACATCACAATTGTGGTCAATCCTTAACACTTAACGCACCGTCGATGCAGGCACGCAGCAGCAGGATCGGGGACCGCCCCGGTCCTGTTTGTTTGCGTGGCGTGGATGATAGGTGCGAACGTGAAAAACTCATTTGGCGCAGCGTCGATTTCCAGTCATAATGAATGGGCTAGCAGCTTACTTTTGAGCGAGGGGGCAACCAAGCATGGGCCACAAACCGCAGCCGGATATGGAGCCGGAATACGATCCGGATGCACTTGATGACAATCAAAGCGCCAGTTCTCCCTCCCCACAGCCTGCTGCACCCGGCATGTTGATCGGGCAAACGTTGGGGGGGCGCTACCGGTTTGATGCGTTGCTGGGCGAAGGGACGTTCGCGCGCGTCTTCCGGGTACACGATCTGCACCGCCGGGTGGACCTGGCGGCAAAGGTGTTGCGCAGCGATGTCGCCCAGGAGCCAGCGTTCCTGGAGCGTTTTCGGCGCGAGGCGAAGGTCCTGGAGACATTACAGCACCCTAACATTGTACGCTATTACGACATCGTCGAGTTGGACAGCCAGGTGTTCATCCTGACGGATTACATCCCGGGGCAGACGCTGCAAAGCGTGCTGCGCCAGCGTCGCCAGCCGCTCTCGCTGTTGGAGTCGCTGAATTACCTGACGCCGCTGGCGGCGGCGCTGCATTTTGCGCATCGTGAAGGGATCGTCCACCGCGATCTGAAACCGGCCAATATTCTGCTCGACGAAAACGAAAACCTGTACGTGACGGATTTCGGCATCGCGCGCATTCTGTCCGACACCAGCACGCTGACGGTCGATACCACCGTAGGCACGCCCCACTATATGTCCCCGGAGCAAATTCTGACGGCGGAGATCACCGCCGCAACGGACATCTATGCCCTGGGCGTGATGCTGTACCAGATGTACACCGGGCGACTGCCGTTTACGGGGGACAGCCAGGGGACAACCGGCACGACGGCGGCGGTGCGGATCGTCTACGAGCATTTGCATGTCGACCCCATCCCGCCCAGCCAGCTTAACCCGCGCATCAGTAAGGCGGTCGAGGATGTTATTCTACGTTGCCTGGCCAAAGACCCGGCGCAGCGCTACAGCTCCGTCAGTGCGCTGTATGACGCGCTGAACGACGCGATCGGTACGCCGTCGATGTCGCTGGATGCGGCGAGCGTCGCCCAGGCGGTCGCCGCCGAGGGGCCGGAAGCCGAGCGCGTGCCGACCGGCGTCGGTGGGCTGTCGCAGGCGGTCCCGCAGGGCGAGCCCGACAAGCCCAAGCGCGAGGAATCGTCCCCGGCTTCATTCGGCGATTTCGGCGAGAAAGAAGCCGAAAAGCACGAGAAAGAGGACGAGAAGGAACACGATTACGACGAGAAAACACGCGAGAAAGAAGACGAAAAAGGGGCCGAGAAAGAAGCCGAAAAGAGCGAATTCTGGGGGGATGTCGCCGGGTCGGACCGGCTGAGCCAGTTTACCTGGGGCGGCGTTATCTTGTGGGCCGGCATCGCGTTTTTGCTCGAATCGGCGGGGGCCTTCGGCAATGTGTGGGCCTGGGTGTTCGCTGGGGCCGGGGCGCTGATGCTGGCCGAAGTGGGTGCACGCATGGCGCTGCCGGATTACCGTGCCCGGCCCGGTGGGCGGTTCATCATGGGGCTGGTGTTTTTGATGGTGGGCCTGGGGCTTGGGGTTGGTTTTGGGTCGTTATGGCCGCTGATCCTGATCGCGATTGGCATTGGGCTGTTGTTGAATCGTTTCGTTGAATAGCCCGCAGGACGGCGTGTTGACGGTGCACAGTCTAGCGCCGACCGAAGTCTAGCTCGACGAAGCGCCGGAACCAGTAGAGGGGCTGCGTCCAGGGACGGTCGCGCCCGATACACAGGAAATAAGGCGGTTCAAAGGCGCGCACAATGTCCTGAATCTTGTAGCGCGGCAGCACCGGCGTGCTGATGATCAGGCTGCCGGATTCGCCGGGTGTCATCTCGTGCAGCATTTTGATCCCGCGTCGGGTTTCAACCTCCAGCAAGTAGAGATCATAGTTGGGCACCCAGTAGCGGCGATCATCGCGCTGCTGGCCGATCATGCCTTCGGTCGCGCCATAGATTTCGACTAGCCCAGCCTGTTTACCGTAGTAGGCCTGCAAACGCGGGCGATAGGTGCTGTTGATTCCGGCGGCGCTGCCTAATGAGAGCACCCCGAAATTCCACAGGTCTTTAGGATACATCCCGTGTGTGCGGTGCAGCCAGCGGGCGAACTTCAGCATGACCTGCACCGCCCCGCCGAGGATCGTGATGTTTTCGTCTTTGGCCTGGTCGTAGGCCAGTTGGAAGCGGGCTTCCCAGGCCTGGCGTTCGGTATCGCCACCGAGTGCGTCAATGGCTTCCTGCGAAGGGAGCGAGGGGATCGGTGTCCGTGCGGCGACGTGTTTCACATAGATGCCGGTGGCGTAGCCATACTCGATTGTCCGCCCGTTGACCTGCATGTTGCCAACCACGCTGGGGAAGCTCAGGTTCAGGTTTGCGCCGAGCAAAATCTCGAAGCGCTGGCTGTGCAGCACATACTGAATCGGGGCGCGGGCGGCGTTGTGGCGCTGTTCCACGTCGCGCGGGGTCATCGGGATGTATTTGCTGTCGCCGGTGGTACCGCGCGTCATCGCCCAGCCGAGCGGCTCGGTTTCCAGCAGGGCATGTGTGTCTCCGCCCATCACGCGGCGCAGGATCGGCTTGTAGTCTTCGTAGGTTTGGATGGGGAACGCCCGGCGGTAGTCCGCAATGGAGCCGACATTCTCGGCGTGGTGCTGGCGGCCATAGTCGGTCTGGGCATAGATGGCGAGCAGCTTAGGCAGCAGGGCTTCCTGGGCGGGGCCAGGGGCCGCGACTGCATCGTGCCAGGGCTGTACGAAAGCTTGCAGCATGGGGGCCACCGGGTTTTCTTGGCTCATGCGCGCATATCTCCTTTGCAGGCGTCACAGCGTCAATTGTACAGCGTGCCGGCGAAATGCCAAGTGCAGCTAGTGGAGGGTAGTAGACTGGGTGAGGCGGCGATACTGCTCCATATCACGCTTGGCCAACCGCTCGTCCCCCGGGGCGTTGCGCTGGATATACGTCAGGTGCCGGTTGTAGTAGGCTTCGGCGTAGTGTGGGTCCAGGTGCAGCACATAGGAGAAATCGTCTAACGCTTCGTCGTACATGCCAAGCTTGTTGTAGGTGACGCCCCGGTTGTGGTACGCGCCTGTGTCTTCCTGGTCGAATTCGATGGCTTGTTCGTAGTCGGCCAGGGCAGTGTGCAGCTTACCCATTTCGTAATAGGCGTTAGCGCGGTTGTAGTACGCGGAACTGAAGTGCGGATCGATCTGGAGGGCTTTATTATAGTCTTCGACCGCTTCGGGCAGGCGATTCAGGGCATAGAGCGCCACCCCGCGATTGTGGTACACGCTGGCGTTGTCGGGCATGAGCCGGATGGCTTCGTTGTAGTCGTTGAGCGCCTTTTCGTAATCGCCAAGCGAGTAGTTGGCATCGCCACATGCCAGATAGGCCAGCCCATCGGAGGCGTTGAGCCGGATCGCTTGCCGCAGGTCTTTGAGCGCATCGTCATAATTGCCCAGCAGGCCGTAAATGATCCCGCGTCCCCGGTAGGCTTCAGCCAGTCCATCGTCGATTTTGAGCGCGCGGTTGTACTCCTTCAGGGCGTTTTGTTCGTTGCCAAGCGCTTCGTAGGTCTTCCCGCGCTGGAGATGGAGCGTCGGGTCGGCGGCGTTGAGCAGGCAGGCCTGGTTCAGATCGTGCAGCGCGTCTTCGTAGTGGCCCTGGGTATAGCAGATCGCGCCGCGCATACCGTAGGCGGCGGAGGTATCCGGGGCAATTTCAATCGCGCGGCTGTAGTCTTCCAGCGCCTGGTCGGTGTAGCCCAGCAGATCGAAGGTCAGGCCGCGATAATAGTAGGCTTCGTCGTGGTGATTATCTAGCTCAACTGCTTCGCTGAGGCATTGCAGTGCGCGGGCATGTTCGCCCTGGTTGCGCAGGATGCGGCCTTGATAGTAGTGTGCATCGGCCAGGCGTGGGTTAAAGCGGATGGCTTGCGTGTGATCTTCCAGCGCGCGGTCGAAGTGCCCCAGGTTGAAGTAAGCCTTTCCCCGGCTGTGGTAGGCAATCGCCAGCGAACGGTCGAGGCTGATCGCCCGGCTGTAGGCTTTGATGGCGTTGGTGAAGTCTTTGTTGTGGAAGGCGGCGTTACCTTGTTCTAGCGCGATCTTTGCGGCGTCGGGATCGCTGCGGTTGTTGCTCAGATGGGAGAGCAGGCGCTGCAGCGCGCCATCGTAGTCGCTGCTGAAGTCGATGGTGGTGATGTCTTTGTGCTGTTGCAGCGTGTAGTGAATCGGGGTGTGATCGCGCAGCAAGATGAGGACTGGCTTTTCGTGGGTGATGAAGTGGACCCACTCGCTTTCGACTTCGTGCGATGCTTCGGCGGCTTGGGACCAGACCAGCAGCATGTGCGTGCAGGTGCTCAAGGCACGACTGATCGCCTGTCCCCAATTCTCACTGCGCTTAATGTCCCGTCGATCAATCCAGGCTTGATACCCGTGACTGTTGAGGTCATCGTACAGCCGTTGGGCAAATGGTTCTTGGTCATTTGCGTAATTGATAAACGGATAGACCGATCTTGTCCCCATGCTTACTGTTCCCGCTTAATGAATTGTGTTGATTAAGTACTGTTAAAGCCATTGTACTCCTTTGGCAAAAATCAGGCCAATCCGAAGATACCAAAGATTATCTCCCAGATTCCCGGGAAGTTGTATAGTGTCGCGAAGATCATGAACATGGCCAGCACGATCATCGCGATCATTCTTTTGGGCAGGTGGAAGGCCCCGATCAACCCCCCAGATGGCGCTTTCGCGATGAAGATGAAGTGGTCCAGGTCTCTTAACAGCTTCCACAGCATCTGGCGGATTCTTTCGACCGGATCATTATAGTCTCCATAGTAGGAGGGGCCATGCCCGGAGTAGTAAGGGTCGCTCCCCGATGAACTACCCATGCCGCCGGTTGTGCTGCGTCCACCCGGGGTGACGGTGGTGGACGATGCCGTGCTGTTTTGGCCGCCCTGGGGGGGGGATTGTTCCAGGTACTCAAAGATGCTCCCGAGGTACTCGAAAGTCTGCTGGCGACGGTCGCGCGGTTGGTCGTGATGCACAGCTACCGCGTTGTGCACATTGTCATCATCCGGGATCGGATCGGCCTCGTAAACCAACCGGTTGTGTGGTTTATGGCTGAAGGGGTCGGGATTGTTGTGTGGCATGGCGTGCTCCTTTGGGGGGCGTCAGACCAGGATAAGAAACGCAAAAAGTGCCAGGATGCTCAAGACCAGCAGCGTGCGCCCGATGAACTTACGCTGGACTGGCAGCGCGCCGTGGGGGACGATATCGGCATTGCCGTCGGCGTCGACCTGGATTTCGTGGGGCAGCTCGTGGGCGTTGATGGGTTTGATCAGCGCGGTGGCAAGCTGCTGGTCGTTGCAGTAGGTAATGCTCGCAAGATAATGTTGTTTGAAGCTCTTGGCGATAGTAATGGCCTGTTGTTCCTGCTCGGTGGGGGTCAGCGCACGGCTCGCAGAAGGAACCGTCGCGGTGTGGGATGGGGCAGGGGGCTGCGGTGCAGTGGTGCAATGGCGGCGCATGGTGGTATCATTAAGCAGACGCTCGCGTGCCGTCTGTGCTGCAGTTTGCTGAGTTGCGGCGACGGAGTGTGTGCTGAACATGATGCCCCCTCATTTCTCAATTAGTTTAGAGTTTATTACATATTATATTAAATGTAAATAATAAGAGCATAGCTATTCAACGGCACGAATAACAGGTCTTGGGTATATACGGGCACTCATGTGTGCGTGTTTGGCCTGGAAAATGATACGTTTTCCGCCCCGTAAAGCAATTCCCGCTTGATGCACTACTGTGCATAAACGATTAGATGCCCAAAATCTAACCGTCTTTAAATACTGCACCTTCATTATTGACGATTTTTGTTTGCCTGTCAATAATCCTAAAATGGTCTTCAGTCAAGGTCCAGGGAACATTAATAGGAATTCTATAAACTAAAATAGTGATAATTATTCTATAAATCGAAATTATGCGGCATAGCTGATGTATAATGTGTAGTCTCAGGTATAGAAGGAGGTACTATGCAAAAACTCACCGTATCAACCAATCGAAAAGCAGAACTGGTCGATATCACGTCCGAGGTTCAGTCGGCAGTGAGCAAGATGGAACTGGACGACGGGGTGGTGTATGTGTTTTGCCCGCATACGACCGCCGGGCTGACGCTGAACGAGAACTGGGACCCGGACGTCAAACAGGATGTGCTGTTGACTATGGAAGATGTCGCGCCCCCGGATTCGCGCCACAAGCACGGCGAGGGTAATTCCCCGGCACACGTCAAGACATCATTGTTTGGGTCGAGCGCGACCGTATTTGTCGAAGGCGGGCGCTTGCAGTTGGGACGCTGGCAGGGCGTGTACTTCGCTGAGTTCGACGGTCCCCGGCGGCGGCAAGTGTGGCTGAAGGTGCTGCACAGTTGAGCGAGGAGGGTGTGTTGCATTTGCTATTGGTTCGTCATGGGCAGAGTTATGTCAATCTGGACGATTGGACCGAAGGGTTTATCGATACCGGGCTGACGTCGTTAGGGGTGCGCCAGGCGGAAAGCCTCGCGGCCTGGATGGCAGACAATCTCCAGATCGACGTTTTGTACACCAGTACAATGGCCCGCACGCTGGAGACGGCGGCTTTCATCACTGAGGCGACCGGGCTTGAGGCGCAGACGGATGACCGGTTGCGCGAGTTCGGCAACTGCTATGCGGACGGGCAGCCTGTGCCGTCCGACGCGATGCCGATCGAATACGCCGAATTCTGGGGCACGGAGCGCCCCTTTTCCCAGATCAGCGCGACGGGCGAGAGCTGGATGTTGTTCCGGGTGCGGGTCAGCGGCTTTCTGGATGATGTGCTGGTGCGACACGGTGATAACGCTGAAGAGGCGGTCGTGGTGGTGGTGTGTCATGGCGGGGTGATCGATGCGACCTTCGATTATGTGTTCAACGTGGGGCCGCACCGCCAGACGGAAATCTGGACACACAACACCGGGATTGTCCACTGGGAATATCGTCCGGATTCGAACCGGGAGCCCTGGCGGTTGCATGCCCACGGCCTGGCCCATCACCTGACGACGTGTGACGGCGAATGGCTGGGATCTTCGCCGGTACTGCGCGACGCCAGCCGAAAAGCTGTGCCGGGTGATGGCAAATCTGCCGGGGAGTAGTTGGCGTGGTGACCAGGATTTTGATCGTGGATGACGAGCCGCCGATCATCGATGTGTTGGCCTACAACCTGCGGCAGGCGCATTATGAGGTGCTCATTGCGCGGGACGGCGAGCAGGCGCTGGCGTTGGCCCGCCGCGAATCCCCGGACCTGATCATTCTCGACCTGCTGCTGCCCGTTATCGATGGGCTGGAGGTGTTCCGCGTGCTGCGCCGCGAGTGCAGTACGCCGGTGATCATGCTCACCGCGCGCGACGCCGAGATCGACCGTGTGGTCGGGTTGGAGATGGGCGCGGATGACTACGTGGTGAAGCCGTTCAGCGTGCGCGAACTGATGGCGCGGGTGCGAAATGTGCTGCGCCGGGCCGCGGACTCCTCACAGGCGGGGGCGGAGGGCGTGCTGCGGACGGGGCAACTGGTTGTCGCGCCGGCACGGCGTGAGGTGCATATCGACGAGGTGGCGGTGGAGCTGACGTCGCTGGAATTCGACGTGCTGCATTACCTGGTGCGCCATCATGGGCTGGTGATCAGCCGCGAGCAGCTTCTGGAAGACGTGTGGGGCTACGATTATCATGGTGATCTGCGCGCGGTCGATGCGGTGATCAAGCGTGTGCGCGCTAAGCTGCGCGAGGCGGCACCCGAAATGGCCCCGATTCAGACCGTGCGCGGGGTGGGGTATAAGCTCGTGGAGGACGCAAGCTGAGCTGGCAGGGGGGACTCGCCGGCGAAGGGTGAAAAGGAAAGGAGAGGACGATGCGTGTCCGCTTAATGTTCAGCCATCTGGCCGTGATCATCCTGGCGATGGGGCTGTCGGGGTTTGTGCTGCTGTCGCTGGTCGAAGACTACTTTTTGCAGGCGGCAGAAGACAGCCTGCTGGCCCAGGCGCGCATCACGGCGCAGGCGCTTGTCGCGGAGACGACCGCCGCCCCGCTGCCGACCGTCGAGAGCCAGGCGCCGGCCTATAACGCGGTGCAGCAGCAGCAGTTGAGCAACCTGTACATCCAGGCTGACGATGTGCCGGGGCTGGCCGATGCGTCCTTCCAATTGGGGACCCAACTCAACACGCGCATCCGGGTGCTGAATCCGCAAGGGGCGGTGCTGGTCGATTCGTGGCAGGCCGACGTCGGGCGCAATCTGGCCGGGTCCCGGTTGGTCGAGCAGGCGGTGAGTGGCCAGCACGCCAGCCGTACCGATGAAGCCGATGACCGGATGCACCTGGCACTGCCCGTGCAGGTTGACGAGCAGTTGATCGGCATTGTTTACCTGAGCCAGCCGTTGGATGACATCACGGCGGTGCTGGGCGATCTGCGCGAGCAGTGGCTGCTGGCGACGGGGGTCGGGCTGGTGCTGTCCGGGCTGGTCGGGCTGGGACTGGCGGGGGCGATGGCGCGTCCGCTGCGCCGCCTGACGGCTGCCGTCGGCGGGATCGCCCAGGGCGACTTCGAGCAGGCTGTCCCGGTGCGTTCCCGCGACGAGATGGGCCGGCTGGCGCGGGCGTTCAACGACATGGCGGCCCGGCTGCGCGCGGCAGACCGGATGCAGACGGATTTTGTAGCGAACGTGTCGCACGAACTGCGCACCCCGCTGACGGCGATCAAGGGCACGGTCGAGACGCTGCGCGACGGGGCGGCGGGCGATCCCGGCGTGCGCGATTCGTTCCTGGCTACCATCGAGAGGGAAACCGACCGCTTGATCCGGCTGGTGCAGGATTTGCTGCTGCTGTCGCGCGTGGATGCAGAAGCCCTGACGCTGCGCCGTGCGGCGGTCGATGTGCGCGTGCTGGTCGAGGCGGCGCTGTCCCGGCTGGCGTTCAGGACCGGCGCGCATCTCGTTCAGATCGAGGCGGTGGACGGTGTGCCGCCCGCCTGGGCCGATAGCGACCGGGTGACGCAGGTGCTGGTGAACTTGCTGGACAACGCGGATAAATATTCGCCCACCGGCAGCCCGATCACCGTCCGGGTTGCGGAGCAGGCGGACCACATGGTGTTGTTACAGGTGCAGGACAACGGGTTCGGCATCGCGTCGGATGAACTGGCGCGCATCGGCCAGCGCTTCTACCGGGCGGACAAAGCGCGCGCATGGGGGCAGGGCGGCAGTGGGCTGGGGCTGGCGATTGCCGAGTCGCTGGTGAAGGCGCACGGCGGGCGGTTGTGGCTCGAAAGCCAGGAAGGGGCCGGCACCATCGCCAGCTTTACGCTGCCGTGTGCGTGATGTGCCATGTGCGCGCGGAATTGTGCGCCGGCTGCCGTGTGTTTGTCACATGCCTGTCACACAATTGGCGTACGATAGATGCTGTATGTTGCAGACAAAGTAAAAGGAGATTGTGATGAAACGCTGGGTTGTGTTTGCAGGTGTATTGGTGGCGCTCGTGGGGAGTGTGCTGTTTGCTGCGCCAGGAACGGCCAGCGGCAGCGCGTCCGGGGGCGGCATTTATTACGAGAGCCGTCCGGATGAGGTGGCGCTGTACCTGAGCGACATCGCGTTTGCGCGGGACACGGTCACACTGCCGGTTGGGCAGGAGACGCGCGTGCTGCTGCCGCCGGGCACGTTCATCAACACGCTGATGCTGACCGAAAACGGGGCGCGCGTGCGCAATTACCGCGTCACGCCGCAGCAGATGGATGCCGCAAGTCCCTGGTCTTCGGGCGGAGGGGCGGTGTTTGTCCTGTCGTGGGAGGCGCTCGATCCGGATGCGGACATGCGCGAAGTTACGCTGGAGTATCTGCTGCCCGGCGCACGCTGGACGCCGACCTATGACATGCAGATCATTGACGAGCAGTCGGTGAAGCTGGCGTTTTTCGCCGAGATTCGCAATGCCGCGCTGGTACTCGACGCGGCGACGGTGTACCTGGTGGCCGGGCGCGTGGACCTGACGGAGCAGGTGGACCAGGTGTCGCAGGTGACGATGAACCAGTACGCCGTCGGCTATGACGAAGCGGTCGCGCTGCCGGCGATTGGCGTGGGGCAGGTGGACTTGCAGCACGTCTACTCGTTGGGGCCGGTGACGGCGCAGCCGGGGGATATCGTTTTCGCGAACCTGGCGGATGCATCGCTGGGTGCGCGGCGCGTGCTGGTGTGGAATGCCAGCGGTGCCCCGGAAGTCGACGTGATCTACAAGGTGCTGAATGACACCGATGTGCCCCTGGCGGAAGGCGTGGTGCGCAATTACCAGGACGGACTGTTCCGGGGTAGCGACTTCATCGAGACGACGCCGGTCGGCAGCGAAGGCAGTGTGACGGTCGGCAGCCTGCCAGATGTGCGGGTGCGCCGCACGGCCAGCCAGACGTATGTCCCGGCGTGGAATGACTATTACGAGAACGTCGTCGTGTTGGAGATCACCAACCACAGCGAAGACGACCTGACGCTCACAGTGTTGGACAGGTGGGAAGATGGTGCGTGGCAGTTCGCGTACGAAGGCGATTACCAGCCGGAGCGCGGGCAGGATAACCTGCTGCGCTGGGAAGTGAGTGTGCCGGCGGGCGAGCAGTTGACGCTGATGTATACTTTCCGCACCGAATACTAGGGTTGCGGCGGGGTCAGTGTTCCTGGCGGCGTTCGGCTTTTTCTAATTCGTGATGGGCTTCGGCGGCAAGGCGTTTCGCTTTGCCGTCGTTGTTGCCGGTGCGGTTCAGGTTGGACAGGCCCGCCTTCAGCCAGCCGACCGCGTCTTCCCATTGGCGCTTGCGGCGATATTCCGCGCCGATCTTGCTTTGGGTGATGCCCAGCAGCATGAACACTTTGTACTGGCCCCAATGTGCGGCCAGGGGAATGATCTGGTTCAGGAACTTGTAAGCGCGCAAATGCTGCCCGGCTTTGATCCAGGTTTCAGCGGCTTCCAGGTAAGTTTCCAACAGGACCGGCCCCTCGGTTTCGAGTTCTGACGGGGCCATCTCCAGCACCATGCAGGCCGCGATGGCGCTGTTCTCGAACTGGCCGGATTCGGCATAGGCGACGGCCAGCGCCAAATAAGCATGGGGCAGCAGGTAGATCGTGTTGGCTTTGTGCCAGTCTTCCGCCGGGACATCAGGGAAGGTGTGGTGGGTGGCCTGTTCGAGCAGCTCGATGGCGTCCTGATACTGCTCGAGTTCGCTTAGCAGGCTGCCCAGCCCGACATAGGCTGGGGCGTAATCGGGGTCCAGGGCGATAGCTTTTTCGAAGGCGGCGATGCTGTCATCTTCGCGCCTTTCGGCGAGTGCCAGCACCTGGCCCAGGTTGTGGAAGATATCGGCGCGGGGCTGCTCCTCGGCGGCGCGCTCGAACAGCGCGACATAGGCGTCGAAGTCCCCCTCGTCTCCGTCCAGGGCGGCGTCAATATCCTCATACAACACGGCATAGACCAGATCGGGATCGGCGTGGATCGCTTCGATCACGGCATCGTCGGCTTCGTCGTTGCTTTCGTCCACATCGCGATAAATATCGGCCAGGGCAAGCTGGGCGAACGGTAGATCGGGCTTGATGCGGATCGCACGCTCAAGCCACTGCCGGCCATCGTGGATGTCGCCCAGGGCGACCAGCGTCTCGCCCCATTCTGCTGCGACTTCCGGCACGCCGGGCGACATTTCCCAGATCAGTTGTAGCTGCTCCTGGGCCTGATCGGGCTTGTTTTGTGCGTCGCGCAGCGTGCGGACGGCGTAAAGCTGGCGCAGCAGCTCTAGCGGGGTCTCCGGCGGCTGGACGTCGAGTTCGTGCCGCTTTTGGGAGAGCGTGGAGCGTTTGCTGCGCGAGATGGCGCTTTTGATCTCGCCCAGGAAGGCGCGGGCGGTGGCCGGACGGTCGCCGGGTTTTTTGCTCAGCGCACGCAGCAGCGGTTCGATGACTTCGCGGGGCAGGGATTCGTGATGGCGGGCGATGGGCCGCGGATCGGCCTCGACGATAGCCTGGGTCAGTTCGTCGTCATCGTCGGAGTCTTCATCGAAATCCAGGTAGTAGTGGCCCGACATGGCCTCGTAGAGCACGACTGCCAGTGAATAGATATCCGAGCGGACGGTGATCTCCTGGCCGAGCGCCTGCTCCGGGGACATATACAGCAGCGTGCCGGGCTGCGGGCCGGACGCATCGCTGAGCGCGTCTTGATGGGCCTGTCGAATGTGGGCCAGCCCGAAGTCGGCCAGCTTGAACTGGTCTTCGGGGCCGATCAGGATGTTTTCCGGTTTGATGTCGCGGTGGATCACGTTGCGCACGTGGAGCGTTTCCAGCGCGTGGCACATATTCGCGGCGACCTTCAGGAAGATGCTGCGGCTGAGCGGGCCTTGTTCTTCGATCAGTTCGTGCAGGTCGCCGCCGGGCAGGTATTCCATCACCAGGAACAGCGCGTCGCCCTGTTCGCGCAGGGCATAGATGGCGACGATGTTGGGATGATTCAGGCTGGCCGACAGCCGGGCCTCGCGCACGAACCATTCGCGGGTCGCTTCTTCGGAGAAAATTTCCGGGCTAAGTTGTTTGATAGCCACGGGGCGCATCAGGTTTGTGTCTTCAGCCCGGTATACGACGCTGAAGCCGCCGCTGCCGATGACCTCGAGGATGCGATATTCATCGATGCTCTCACCGGGTTTGAGCTGCATGGTTCCTTTTGCCCGTCTGGTCAACAGGTCGGAGCAGAATGTTAGGTGTTTGTTTAGAAAAAGTATACACCGTATTTGTAAACATCGAATAAATTTTTCGTAAATTCCTGCCTGGTAGTTAAAAAAGGTAAGCAGCGGGACGCCCCAGACTGCCTGAGACGTCCCGATTGTAGCGCATCCAGTTGGCGGCGAACGACTTTTACTGCATGACCGTCGCCAGCGTCTGGCAGGCGGGGCATGAGTCGTCGGCGCGGATGATAGCGTACCCGGCCTGTGGATCGTTGCTCCAGTAGGTGAAGTTCACATTAAAGACGATCATCAGGCGGACGTTGCCGCTGCTGGCCGCAATGGTGGCAGCTTCGGCCAGCCAGGCGGCTTGTTCGGCAATGCTGGTGTCAGCGGCCCAGGCAAACCCGCCGGGCAGCGTACCGTAGCCTTCCGGCGTCAGGTAGCCCAATTCGGTGAAGCACGCCTGCTTACCGCCGAAGGGGCCAATCGCCCGGCTGAGCATGGTACCAAAGTAGCGCGTGGGGTAGTTGTCGCCCTGGGCGGAACCGGTGCTGCTGCTGGGTGCGACGGTGCCCTCGTTGTAGTGGACGCCGATGCAGTCCGCGTACTGGCCTGCGCCAGCGGCGGCCATCTGCTGGGTGTAGACGTCGTCGTTGCAGCCCTGGTCGGTGCAGCCTGCCGTCCCGAAGAAGCCGGTCGGAGCCAGCGCGCCGGTGATCACCAGCGTGTCGGGGTTGGCGGCCTTGATCGCGTTGAACGACTTGGCCAGCAGCGGCACGTAGTTCGCGCCGTTGATCTGCCCGGCGGGCCATTCGCGGTCGATGTTCTGCTCGTTCCAGACTTCGATAGCGTCGACCCCGGCAGAGGCCAGCCCGGCGACGAAACTGGCGTAGGTGTCCTGGTAGGTGGGGTCCATGATCCGGTCTTTATCACCGATCACCGAGAACAGGATTTTGAACCCTTTACCGTGTGCATCGCTGATCAGGTTGGTGCCTTCCTGGCCGACGCCCAACTGGTACTTGACCCACTTCATCTTGGCCGTGTTCATGGCGGCGACCGTATCGGGGTCCAGGCCGGTGACCTGGCCGCCCAACTCAAACGCGCCAGTGTTGGCCGCGCCGGCGACCGGGTCTGGCAGGCTGGGATCGGGGTCGGCCTCAACACCGCCGCCTGCATCGCCCGCATCGACGGTCACTTCGTCACACACGGCGATGATCTGGTAGTTGAAGCTGGTGCGGACTTCGTAGGTGGCCCCGCCCAGGGTGGTGATCAGGAAGCGCCAGCCAAAATACACGTTGCGTGGCGATTCACCTTCCGGCAGCGTGGCACACGAGTCGATGCCTTCTTCGAACTCGGATTCTTCATAGTACCAGCGCTTGACATAAGTCAGGTCTGCGTTAATCTTTTCCTCGAGCGCGGCGCGGGCGGCGACAAACGCCAGCCAGGTCGGGTCCTCTGGCGTGGTGGTCGGTTCTTGCTGCGCCGATTCGAGCTGGCCGGCAGGTGTGGAGCCGGCGTTGGCGGCGAAGGGTGTTAGCCCGACGAGCACGATCAGGGCTGCGATTACACTGTAAAATAGGGTGCTGCGTTTTATCACGATAATGTGTCCTTTCGGATGTTGGTCTGTTTTCCCCGTATGTTGATCAGTCCGCTATTTTGAACGAAAAATGCTGATTTGTCTACAATGATTTACCTACTGCTGCCTGACATGAGTTTGCCCCGGGGAAAACCGGGGTGTTCAAGGTGACAAGGGCAGGGACGTGTGGGCGGCTAACTTTCCGCCTCGCCACCCTGCAGTTGGGTGGTATACAGGTGATGATAGTGGCCCTTCTGCGCCAGCAGTTCCTCGTGCGTGCCGCGCTCGATGATGCGGCCATGGTCCAGCACAATCACCTGATCGGCGCGGATGATGGTGCTGAGGCGGTGCGCGATCACAAACGATGTGCGCCCTTGCAGCAGCTTGCCCAGCGCAGCCTGCATCTGGATTTCGGTGACGGTGTCGACGCTGCTGGTGGCTTCGTCCAGGATGATGATCGCGGGGTCGGCCAGCAAGGCGCGCGTGAACGAGATCAACTGGCGCTGGCCGGTGCTCAGCCGTGACCCGCCTTCTTCGACGTCGGTTTCGTAGGCTTTGGGAAGCTGCATGATGAACTCGTGCGCGCCGGTTTCCTGGGCGGCGGCGATGATGTCCTCCTCGTTAGCATCCAGCCGACCATAACGCAGGTTCTCCTTGATCGTGGTGGCGAACAGGCCGGTATCCTGTGGCACCCAGGCCATCTGGTCGCGCAGCGAGTGCAGCGTCACCCCGGCGATATTGACGTCGTCGAACAGAATTTCGCCGGACTGCGGCTCGTAGAAGCGGCCCAGCAGCCGGACCAGGGTGCTTTTGCCGGCCCCGGTGTGCCCGACCAGCGCGACCGTCTCGCCGGGCTTGACCACCAGCTCGATGTCGTGCAGGATGTTCGCTTCCTCGGTGTCGATGTCATCGGGTTCTTTGCCGTCCCCGGCTCCGCTGCCGTTGGCCCCCAGCACAACCGGCTTGTCGTCGTTGGGCTTGGTGTAGTAGAAGCTGACGTCGTGCATCTCGACAGCGCCCTGGATGGCCGACAGTTCGCTGGCGTCGGGCGCGTCGACGATATCGGGGTCGGTGTCCAGTACGTTGAGGATGCGCTCGCCCGCGGCGGCGGCTTCCTGGAACTGGTCCAGGCGCATCGCCAGGTCGCGGATCGGGTCAAAAAACAGGTTGAGATAAAGCAGGAAGGCGACCAGCGTCCCGGCGCTGATATCGCCGCTGAGCACGCGCGCACCGCCGACTCCGACCACAATCGCGATCCCGATTTGCGAGATCAGGTCGATGCCCGGCAGGAAGATCGAGGCCAGTTTGTCGGCGCGCAGGCTGGCGTCGAGTTCGGTGGTGGCGACCTCGCGGAAGCGGGCCTGCTCTTTGTACTCGCGCACGAAGGCCTGCACGATGCGCATCCCGGCCAGGTTTTCCTGGAGCGTGGCCGACACTACGCCGACCGCCTCGCGGACGGCGCGGTAGCGTTTGGCCGACTTTTTGCGCCACCAAAAGGTGAGTGCCACCATCGGCGGCAGGATGGTGAAGGTGAGCCAAGCCAGCGTCCAGTCGAACAGCAGCATCATGGCGATGATCCCGATCAGCGTGAAGGTGTTGCTGATGGTGTTGATCACCGCCCAGGTGATGAAGTTTTGCAGCGAACGGCTGTCCTCGGTGATGCGGGCCATCATGTCCCCCACCCGGTTGTGATCGTAGTAGGACAGGTTGAGGTCCATGTATTTGTAGAAAAGCTTCTGGCGCACGGTCATGATGGCGTGCTGGCCGATCCAGATCATGTTGAAAAGCTGCAAGCGCAGCCCGACCGCTTCGACGATGCGCACGCCCAGGTACAGCAGGCTGAACAGGATCAGGGCGTCGGTGTTTCGCTTGGCCATGCCCTCGTTGATTGCCTGCCGGACCAGGGCCGGGGCGACCAGCACCGCCAGCGACGTGATGAGCATCAGGATCACGACGCCGATCATGCGCCGGCGATAGGGCCGGACAAAGCTCAGCAGCCGGACGAGCGTCTCAAAGATGGGGCGTTCGAGTTTCGGTTTTTCTGTGTCGATGCTCATCGCGATTGGCTCTCCTCGCCGGTGTTACGATCGGTCTGGATGACGATGAATTCAGCCGTGATGCGCTTCTCTGATTGGCGGTCTTCGACGGTGGGCGGCGGGGCTTCGGGCGGGATTACGTTGTCGTCATCGCGTCCGATACCTCGAATGTCCTCCTCGGGGGGGTCCTGATCGGTTTGCAGCCGCCACAGGTGGGCGTAGCGCCCGTTGCGCTGGACCAGTTCTTCGTGGGTGCCACGCTCGACGATGTGGCCGTTTTCGAGCATCAAAATCTGGTCGGCGTGCATGACGGTGCTCAGGCGTTGGGCGACGATCAACGTCGTGCGCCCTTCCATGAGCGCCTGGAGCGCGGCGCGAATCTGGTATTCAGTGCGGCTGTCGACGCTGGCGGTGGCGTCGTCGAGGATCAGGATGCGCGGGTCGACCAGCAGCGCGCGGGCGATGGCGATGCGCTGGCGCTGGCCGCCGGACAGCGTGACGCCGCGCTCACCGACCAGCGTTTCGTAGCCGTCGGGAAATTCCAGGATGAAGTCGTGGGCACGGGCGGCGCGGGCGGCCTCGCGGATTTCGTCCATGCTCGCGTCGGGGCGTCCGAGCGCAATGTTTTCCTGGATCGTGGCGTTGAACAAGAACGTGTTTTGCATCACGTAGCCGACCTGGGCGCGCAGCAGCTTAAGCGGCATGTCGCGCACATCAATATCGTCGATGGTGATGCTGCCCTGCGACACGTCGTAAAAGCGCGGGATCAGGTCGATCAGCGTGGTTTTGCCGCTGCCGGTGGTGCCGACGACGGCGGTCACGCTGCCGGGTTTGGCCTCGAAGGTGACGTCGTAGAGCACCTCGACTTCGGGTTCGTCCTCGCGCGCACCGTAAACGAACGACACGTTGTCCAGCTTGATGTGGCCCTTGAGCCTGCCGGGGTTGCCGGCCCCCAGGCGGGTCTGGATCTCCGGCGTGGTATCCATGATGGCGAAGATGCGTTTGCCGTTGGCGATGGCGCGTGCCGTCACGTCGATCATGAAGGCCAGGCGGTGAGCCGGTAACGACAGCAGCGCCACATAGGCGTTGAACGCGACGAGGGTGCCCAGTGTGATATCGCCGTCGATGACCCAGGTGCCGCCGAAATACAGCAGCAGGAAGGTCATCAGGCCCAGCGAGAACCACACCACCGGCAGCGCCAGTGTAAACAGGTTGGCCAGCCGCAGCCACGCCGCCAGCACGCGCTCGTTGTCTTCTTCGAATTTGTCGCGGGCAAACTCCTCGCGCGCGAAGGCTTTGACGACGACGACCTGCGACAGGTTTTCCTGAATTCGCGCGTACATCTCGCCACGTGCCGCGCGGATTTTGCCGAAGAACGGCTCGATGCGGACGCCGAAGAGATAGGCCACGACGAATAACAGCGGCATCGGCAGGAAGAAGATCAGGGCCAGCCGCACGCTGATGCTGAACATGATGGTGTAGATGCCCGTCAGCAGCACGATCAGGTTGAGCACATCCCCCATGACGATTCCGGCGAAGAAGCGAATTTCGTCGACGTCGCCGATGGCGCGGCTCATCAACTGGCCGATGCGGGTCTGGTCGTAGAACGCAAAGGGCAGCCGTTGGAGGTGCGTGAAGAAGTCGATGCGTAAGTCGTAAGACACTTTGCGCCCCAGCCACTGCGTGCCGTACCGCTGGACGAAATTCACGATGCCGCGCACGATAGCCAGCACTACGATCAGAATGGCGCTGACCGTGAGCATGCGCTCTTTGTCCCAGTCGGAAGGGAACAGCGAGGAGTCTTCCTGCTCGCCGAGCGCGGTGTCGACGGCTTCGCCGATCAGCCAGGGGCCGACCAGGGTAAGCAGCGTCGCGCCGATCAGGCACAGGTAGATGAGGGTGGCGATCTTCCAATAGGGCCGCATGTAGCGGAGGATACGAAGCAGGATTTTCATATGCCTCTCCTGGTTTGTTAAGGCACGGAAATAGAGGCAACGGGTTGGACCGGGCGTGTAGCCCCGGAGGATGAAGCGGCGTGACCGTCGGAGCGATCAACCTTCTCGATGATAATATGCGAGTTGGCCATTATACCTGTAAAGAGGCGCGCGCGTCTAGTGTTGTTTGCGTGATTGCGCAAATTGTCATCAGGATGCGCGGATGTATCGTTTGGCAGGCCAGGATGTGTCGGAATGGCCTGTTGGTCAGGGGCGAGGGCACATATACTGAGATCGGGAATGTTTCCCGGAAACTTGAAGAATATTTGAGAGGGATTCTGCATGGAAAAATTTGTTCCACTCGGCAATGAGGCCATTGCACAAGGCGCGCTGGATGCGGGTTTGTCCGGCGTGTATGCTTACCCAGGCACGCCCTCGACCGAGATCACCGAGTACATCCAACGCTCCCGGCAGGCGGCGGCGCGGGGGGTACACCGCGAATGGTCGGCCAATGAGAAAACGGCATTGGAGACGGCGCTGGGCATGTCTTACGCGGGCAAGCGTGCGATGGTGTGCATGAAGCACGTCGGGCTGAATGTGGCGGCGGACCCGTTCATGAATTCCGCCATTACCGGGGCGCACGGCGGGTTGATGATCGTCGTGGCCGACGATCCGTCGATGCACTCCTCGCAGAACGAGCAGGACTCGCGCTACTATGGGCGCTTCGCGTTCGTGCCGATCCTGGAGCCGTCCAGCCAGCAAGAAGCCTACGATATGCCGTTCTACGCTTTCGAACTGTCGGAGAAATACGCGATTCCGGTGCTGGTGCGCATGACGACCCGGCTCTCGCATTCGCGTGCCGATATCACCACGCGCGCCGCAATCGCCGAAAAGGCGCTGGCGCTGCCGTCGAATCTGAAGCAGTTCGTGCTGCTGCCAGCCATCTCGCGCCGCAACTATGCGCAGCTGCTCGATAAGCAGCAGGACTTCGAAGCCGAGGCGGCCAGCTCGCCCTTCAACCGCTACGACGACGGGCCGGACACCAGCCTGGGGATCATTGCGTGCGGGATTGCCTACAACTACCTGCTGGAGAATTACCCGGACGGCTGCCCGCATCCGGTCCTGAAGATCGGCCAGTACCCACTGCCGGCGCAGCTTGTCGCGCGGCTGGTGGATCGCTGCGACGCGGTGCTGGTGCTGGAAGACGGCTATCCGCTGGTGGAGGAACGACTGCGGGGCTATCCGCACGACGCGGGCCGCGTACATGGGCGGCTGGATGGCGCGCTGCCGCGCACCGGCGAACTCAACCCGTCGCTGGTGGCCGCAGCGTTGGGCGACGAGGCGGCGCAGACGGCCTACAGCGTGCCGGAACAGGTGATCGCCGGGCGTCCGCCGCAGTTGTGCCAGGGCTGCCCGCATGGCGACACTTACCGCGCGCTGAATGAGGCCATCGATCGCTACAGCAAGGGGCGTGTGTTCTCGGACATCGGGTGCTATACGCTGGGCGCGCTGCCGCCCTATAACGCGATTAATTCGTGCGTGGACATGGGCGCGTCGATCACGATGGCCAAAGGGGCCGCCGATGCCGGGCTGACGCCGTCAGTCGCCGTGATCGGCGATTCGACGTTCAGCCACTCCGGCATGACGGGGCTGCTCGACGTGGTGAACGAGAACGCCCCGGTCAAGGTGATCATCGTGGACAACGAAACGACCGCCATGACCGGCGGGCAGACATCGCCTGCGCAGGGGCACCTGGAGCGGATCGTGGTGGGGATGGGTGTGCCGGAAGACCATGTGCGCGTGATCACGCCGCTGCCGCGCCAGCATGAGCAGAATGTACAGGTCATCCAGGCGGAGTTGGAATACGACGGCGTGTCCGTGATCATTGCGCGCCGTGAGTGCATCGAGACGGCGAAGCGCAGGCGAAAGGTGGCGAAAAAATGAAGTACGATATCATCTTGGCCGGGGTCGGTGGGCAGGGCGTGCTCTCGCTGGCGGCGATCATCGGGCTGGCGGCGGTCGATAACGACATGCACCTGAAGCAGGCCGAAGTACACGGCATGTCGCAGCGCGGCGGCGCGGTCGAAAGCCATCTGCGCATTGCCGACGAACTGATTCACTCCGACCTGATCCCCACTGGCGGCGCGGATATGATCCTGTCGATGGAACCGATGGAAGGGTTGCGCTATGTGGCGTTTCTGTCGCCGAACGGGGTGATCGTCACCGAGCAGAACCCGGTGGTGAACATCGCCGACTATCCCGACCTGGACACGGTGTATGCCGCGCTGGATGCGTTCCCGCAGGTGCTGCGCGTCGATGCGGAGGGCACGGCGAAGGCGATGCGCGCGGCGCGATCTTCGAACATGGTGCTGCTGGGGGCGGCCTCAAGTTATCTGCCGCTGGCGCTGGCGGACCTGGAAGCCGCGATTGGCAAGGTCTTCGGGCGCAAAGGTGAGCAGGTGGTCGCGACCAACGTCGAGGCGCTGCATCGCGGGCGGGAGTTGGCCACGCCCGCACAGACCTAGCGCCATCCGGTTTACGTCAATGCGGCAGGGTAGGGCGCTGGTCCTACCCTGTTTTTTTCTTGCGCGGATTTTTGAGGCTGGTGGTGAGTTTGTTGTGCACCTCGCGCCTGACACGTGCCGCCGCCTGACTCGCGGCAGCAGTGCATCATGCGTATCAGGAACGCATCTCGCCGCGCGCGCTGGAATGACGATCCCCCCTGGTGGCGGATCAAAACTGCACATGCACCGGCGTGCCGATCTCGGTCCAGGTGTAGAACCACTGGGCGTCCGGGGTCGGCATGTTCACGCAGCCGTGTGACATCGGCTGGCCGAAGTTGCTGTGCCAGTAGGTGCCGTGCAGCGAATAGCCCTGGTAAAAGTATATCACGTAGGGCACGCCCGGCAGGTAATACCCCTCGCCGGACATGGTCTGGGATTCGTACTTCAGATAGACGCGGAAGTCGCCCTGGACCGTCGGGAACTGCGACAGCCCAGTCGACACCACCACCGTTTTGAGCAACTGCCCGTTTTCGTAAGCGTAGACACGCTGGTCGCTAAGGTCAACGACGACCTGCTTGCCGCTGGTGATGGTTGGCGCGGCGGCGGGGGGATTCCAGCTTGCGGGCTGGAGGTACGCCCCCTGGGCGCTGTCGCTGTCCGGGATGATCAGCGTTTGCCCGGCGTGGATTGTGTTGGGATCGGTGATGTTGTTGGCGCTGGCGATGGTCGGCCAACTGATCTCGTAGGCGCGCGCGATCTGGGCCAGATGCTCGCCGCGCTGCACCACATGGGTGCGCTGCTGGCCGGCGGATGTGTTGGTGGCCGGGGCCGGGTTGGCCGCCGGCGGGGCAAGATTCGCCGGTTCAGCCGGGGCGGGGACGGGCTGCACGTTGACGGGCGGAGCGAGGGCGGCGCTGCCGGGGGCGGTGGTGCCAGGGATCAACAACTGCTGCCCGCCATAAATCTGGTTGGGGTTGGCCAGGCCATTTGCCGCTGCGATGTCGGTCCAGCCGATGCCGTAGGCGCGCCCGATGCTGGCCAGCGTCTCGCCGCGTTGGACGGCATGGTAGACCGGCGCGGGATCAGGGGCGGCGGGGACCGGGTCAGCAGCAGGCGGTGCGGCGGCCCCCGTTGTGGTGGGTGGCGTGTTTGCACTGGGGATGACCAGCACTTGCCCGGCATAAATGCGTGTTGGATCGGCGATGCCGTTGGCTGCGGCCAGGGCTTTGACGGTGGTGTTGTACCGCAGCGCGATGCGGAACAGGTTTTCGCCGCTTTGGACGGTGTGCGTGCCGCCGCCTTGCGCGTGGGAGGGCAGCGCCGGTGCAGCCAGCGCGGCCAGTAGGATCGCCAGGACGACAAGCTGTGTGCGATAAGTTTTGGCCCATGTCATGATGATGATCTCCGCTTGTATGCTGAAGCCCAGGGCGTGACCCCAAGTGTACCCAGAAGTGTACAGGCTTTCAGGGCGGGAAGCAATCGGGTAGTGGATGCTGGTCAGGCGCTCCGGTTTGGTTCACGCTTCTTCGTGTAGTCATTAACCACACCCGACAGACCAAACCAAGTGGATAATCACAGCCCACGAAACCGGCACGATCATGCGGCACTCAACGGCCTTTTTGACTATCTTGTCACACGCGCAATGCCGCCTATAATGGAAAAATCTACACGCAGCACGCAGGGAGACGAACACCATGCGCAGTGCGCTCAAGGGGTCGGTTAAGGATGGGCTGGCCATTATGCGGCAGGCGTTCGGTCTGCCGCACAACAAAACCCGGGCACAGATGCGGAGCGCCAGCACTGCCTGTACCGCTGAGATCGACGAAGCGCGTATTAGCGTCATTTGCACCGCCACCGGCCAACCAGCCGATACGGTCCGGGCGCTGGTGGAAGAGTTCGCACCGCCTGGCCGGGAGGATACCGATTTCGTCGATGTGTGGGACCAGCGCGGCGGTCGCCCGATGAGCCATCGTGATCGCCTGACGCTGCACGTGCTGGTCAACAGTTTGCAGCCGGTGGTGTGCGTCGAAACAGGGACGGCAGCTGGGGCGTCGGCGGCTGTTATTCTGGCGGCGTTGGAGCGGCGCGGGGTGGGGCAGTTGATTAGTATCGACCAGGAGGGTCCCTACGTGGCCGGGTATGGCGAACTGATCCCGCAGCACCTGCGCGCCCGCTGGTCGCTGTATCTCCAACCGGCGAGCGGTCGCTGGCCGGTGCTGGTCGATGAGCTGCCCTGGCCGCTGCGAAACTGGCTGACGCGGCATGAGCGCCCGGTGCTGCCGGAAGTGCTGTGCAGGCTGGGCACACTTGACTTCTTTCTGCATGATAGCCGTCACACCTTCCGCCATATGCGTTGGGAATACGAACTGGCATGGCAGTCCCTTGCATCCGGCAGCTGCCTGGCGTCGCATGATGTGCTGGCTACCAGCGCCTTTGACGATTTCCGCCGCGCGCATCGGGATGAGATCCTCGCCAGTGGGGTGGTGGGCAATTTCGGCTTTTGCCTCAAGCGCTGAGCGGCTGGTGCTGGCTGATCCTCGAATTCTCTCAGCCAGGAAGAGGTCACGTAGACGATACTAACGAACGCACGAACCCCAATCCTTGGTCCCACAACCGCACCACCGCTGCAGGCCGCATCCCCCACAGCACCCCGGCGTACACGCTCCCTGCCAGGACGCTCGCCAGCACCAACAGCAGTGTTATGTTACACTTACCTGCAGCGAACACAAACACCGGCCCCGCAACCAACGCCATCACACCGGTGGCGACCCCCGCCGGGGCCAGCGCGCCCAGCCAGTCATTGAGCCGCAGCCCACTGGCACGCGACAGCGTCCACCACGCTGCCGGATGCAGCGCTGCGCCGGTCAGCACGTAGAACAGCGCCACCCCTTCGATGCCGAAATCCAGCCCGACGACAAACGCCGTGACGTAACAGGCAGCGCTGGCTAGCTGGAGCAGGGTGTGCAGGTGCGGCTTGCCCAGCGCGCGGTAGATCAGACCGTTGAGCATCATCGTCGCCTCGCGGATGCCGCCCAGCGCAAAAATCTGCGTGGTGAGCACAATCGGCTGCCATTTGTCCCCAAGCAGCCAGGGCACAAGCTGGGGGGCGGCGATGGCCAGCAGCGCCAGGACCGGGAAGGCGAACAACGTCGTAAGCTGCACGCCCTCCAGATACGCGGCGTGCAGGCGGTCCGGATCATCCTGGAAGCGGGCGAAGACCGGATAGAGCACGACCGCCACGCCACCCAACACATCCCGCACGGGCCACGCCATGAAGCCATAGGCCAGCGCGTAGTAGCCGAGCTGCGTCGGCCCGAGGTGAAAGCCGACCAACTGGTCGTCGGCGTGCTCGATCACGTAGGCCAGCACCGTGAACAACGACACGCTCGGCGCGAATGTCCACAGGTGTCGCAGCGCGGATCGGTCGAGCGCCCATCCAGGCCGCCACCCGGCGGCACGCCAGACCAGCCCCAGCCCGACCGCGTTCAGGATGGCGATCTGCGCCACCAGACTCCACGCGCCAGCCCCGCCAGCGGCCAACGCTACCGCGACTGTCCCGCCGATGAGCAGGCCGGCCACACGCACCAGCGCCAGGGTGCGGAAGTCCAGGCGGCGGGCCAGCCGCGCGCGCGGGACCATGCCGCCAGCGCGCAGCAGCGCCGCGCCGGTCATGCCAGCCAGGATGGGGGCCAGCGCGGGCTGGTCGAACCAGCCGGCAATGGCCGGACTGAGAGCCAGTGTCACGATGGCGAGGCTCCCGGCGCTGCCCAGGATGCTCCACAGCGCGGTGTTGAGGTCGGCGGGGTGCAGGTCCTCGCGTTGGATGAGCGCGTCGTGGAAGCCAACGGGGGCTATGTGCGCGATCAGTTCCCAGGCAGCGTAGGCAATCGCCACCAGTCCGAAAGCGTTGGGATGCAGCAGGTGGGTCAGGATCAGCGTGAAGATCCCGGCCAGTGTATAGCGCAGCAGCGCGCCCAACGCTGCCCAGAACACGCCGGTGAAGGTCTGGGCGCGGGTGGGACGGAAGCCGGGCTGGGCGGTGGCGTCGGGCATGGTTTCTATCCGAATCGTGAGTCGCGGTGAGGAGTATATGCTGCTATCATGAAGTGCGCAACGGAGCGAGGGATGTGTCGTGTATGATGTCGTGATGTTGGTATTAAACGACGTAGCCTATGACAGCCGTGTCCGCAAAGAGGCGGCGGCGCTGGCGGCGGCGGGCTGGCGGGTGCTGGTAGTCGGCACGCAGCGCGGGGAGGGCCGCCTGCCGGATCATGAGCACGTGGCCGGGTTCGAACTGCGCCGGGTGCGCTATGCGCGTTTTGGGGCTGCGAAGTGGCGGCCCTGGCGCTGGATGCGGCACGGTCTCCAGGCGCTGCAGATTGTACGGGCGCTGCTGCGCATCGATGCGCGCGCCTACCACGCGCACGATTTTCCAGCACTGATCGTGCTCTCCCTGCTGCGAGGGCTGTGCCGGGGACCGGTCCGGCTGGTCTATGATGCACACGAACTGTACCTGTTCCTGCCGATGTACACTTCGCGCGGGGTGCAGGCGTGGCACCGCCTGACGCGCCCGCTGTTCATGCGGCTGGAGGGCTGGCTGGCGCGGCGTGCGGATGGGATGCTGGTGCCGGATGAGGTTCGTGCCCGGCTGCTGGCGCGCTGGTATCGTGTGCCGCGTCCGGTGGTGATCCAGAATGCTGCCGATCCCGTCACGGGCGACGAGATCGCGCCGGTGGACCTGCGCGCGTTGGTGGGAACGAACCGGCGCTGCGTGGTCCACACCGGCGATATCACCAATCGGGGGCGGGCGCTCACGGAACTGGTGGCGGCGATGGCGCGGCTGCCGGACGATGTGGCGCTGGTGCTGCTGGGGCAGGGCGAAGACGCGGAGGCTGTGCTGGCACAGGCGGAGCGCCTGGACATGGCCAGGCGGGTGTTTGTCGTGCCGCCGGTGCCGCCCGATCAGGTTGCGGCGACGGTTCGCACCGCAGACGTGGCGGCGGTCTTGACGCGGCAGCAGGCGTGGAATACACGCGCCGGGCCGCCCAACAAGCTGTACGAAGCGATTGCCGCCGGGCTGCCACTGGTGGCGTCCGATACGTTTGTGCTGCGGCGCGTCGTGCGTGGCTATGGTTTAGGTGTGGTGTGCGATCACCGTGACCCGGCAGCGATTGCGATGGCGCTGCTGGCGGTGCTCGACCGGGCCGACACCTACCGGGAACAGGTGCGCGCAGCGCAGCAGGTGTTTAACTGGCAGCACGAGGCGGACAAGCTGCGGTCGTTTTATCGTGGAATTTTAGCGATGGAGTAGGGCTGTTTGCGCGTAGCGATGCTGATCTCGCGTCCCTACCTGCCCGATATTCGGGCGCAAAAAGAGGCGCACACACTCGCCTTGATGGGGCACCGGGTGCATATCATCGCCTGGGACCGGGATGGAACTTACCCGCGCCATGCCCTGGAGCATATCCCCCCGCCGTTGGACGCTGCCCTGGCAAACTGGCCGGTGCGCAGCGTCGCGCAGCCCGCGCCGGTAGGGATCACGCACATCCCGCTGCCTGCCGGGTACCGGACCGGGCGGTGGTTGCTGTGCACTTTGCCGCGTTTTTGGTGGCGGGCCTGGCACGAACTGCGGCGCATACGCCCGGACGTGGTTCACGCGCACGACCTGGACACGCTGCTGCTGGCGTACCTGTACGCGCGGCACACGGGCGTTCCGGTGGTCTACGATGCGCGGGAATACTACCCTGGCATGGTGCGGGCGACCGTTGGGCCACGCTTCAGCCGGGCGCTGGAGTGGCTCGATGGCTGGTTGACGCCGCGTGTCGATGCGGTGCTGACGGTGGGCGAACGGCTGGCCGACCGGCTGCGGGCGATGGGTGGGCGGGTGTGGGTGGTGCCCAATGCCCAGCCGCTCCCCGACGCGGCCGCGCTGGCAGGGGCGGGCCGGGCGTACCGGCGGCGGATCGGCGTGCCTGCGGATGGGCTGCTGGTGGTGTATGTCGGCTGGCTATCGCCGGACCGGGTGCTCGCGCCGCTGTTGGACGCGGTGCAGGGCCTGCCGGATGTGTGGCTGGTCATCGGCGGCGAAGGGCCGCAGCGCCCCCAGGTCGAGGCGGCGGCTGCCGCGTGCCCGCGCATCCAGACGTTGGGGTGGGTGCCGCTGCATGAGGTGATGACGGTCGTTGCCGCCGGAGATGTGGTATATTACGGCCTCGACGCGCGTAATCTCAACAGCGTGTACTTTATGCCCAACCTGGGATATTATGCCCTGGCTGCCGGGCGGCCCGTGCTGACGACACCAGTCGGCGAGATCGCGGCGGTGGTGCGGCGTGAGGGCTGTGGCGTGGTGCTGCCGTCAGCGACTCCGGCGGCGGCACGGCTGGCGCTGCAGGCGTTGGCCGACCCGGTGCGGCGGGCGGCGCTGGCGGCCCGTGCGCGTGCTGCAGGACGGCGCGACTACAACTGGCAGGCGGCTGCCGATCGACTGTGGCAGGCGTACGCGAATATTGCAGTTGTCAAAAATTGTATATAATGCATTCTATTAGCGTGAAATTCATGAAATTTTCGGGAACATTCATGGTACGCTAGAGTGGGGACAGTTTCGGAAGAGACTAAATACAGGGTCTTATTTACTGAGGAGTCTTCTATTATGCGAACAAAAGCGACTCTTGCCTGGTTCCGTGCGTTACTAGTGATCACAGCTTTATTGTTGGGCCAGGTGCAGGTAGCATTGGCGTCTGAGGCAGCCAGCGAACCGCCTGCGGCAACAGCATCCGAGGCACCACCAGGTGCTGCGGCGGCTCTGGCACTGCCGGATGAGCCTGTCAATGGCGACAAAATATACGTGAATACCTGGCTGATCAGCGGTCCACTGCCTTCGGGTGCGCCTGATGCCACATTGGGGCATGGTCAGGCCTACGGGGCCTCGTCCGTCGTCGAAGAGACGATGAGCGAGCCGTATGTGACGAAGACACGTGGGACGACGCTGTCCTGGTTTACCGTGCTTCAAAATTCAACCGGAGATGTATGGGGCGAGGCGCAAGCGTTGATGGGGGTCGAAGCTGAGGTTGTGTTCAGCGTCGACGGTGGTGCTGAACTGGAAGCTGTATCACTAACATCTGCTGACCTGACCTTTGAGCCGCCGGCTGTGTCGCCCGACCTGGATTATGGCGCATACGGTGAGATCGCCTGGGCGGTGTTTGAATGGACGATTCCTGATGATTTTAGCGGTGAACGGCTCCATATCCGCACGCGCGGTGTGGCTGAAGCAGAACTAGAACCGTTTGAAGCCGGATATGATGTGGTCGATGTGGACGATGATTATGTGAACATCGGCGGTCCGAACTTCGATATTATCTCGTTTACACCTGATCCTACCGAGGCTGTTCCCGGGCAGCAGGTTGATTTCACGATTGTCATTCAGAATACGGGCGATAATGATATAACAGGGATTTCGGTCCTGACTCCGGACGGCTATGAACCCGATGCGCCGTCGGTGTTTTATTTCCGAACCGCCTGTAGCGACCTGGATAACTGGGGGACGCCACCTTTCGGTGGTCCTTTACCCGGTGGGGTGTTGGCAGCAGATGCATTCGCCCAGTGTGAGATTAACGATGTGCCCATCCCCAGCGATCCGGCCCCGGAGTCGTTCAATTTGACCGGGGTGGTCGAGGTGAGCGACGGCACGCTCACGCGTTCGCGGCTGGCAGAAAGCGA